>JAJFGG010000032.1 GCA_021776235.1 Alphaproteobacteria bacterium
AAGCCGAGCCATAATGCAAATGCACCACAAACCAGCAAAATCAGCCCAATCAACGCAAAGCCTTAAACGTAAGGCACCGGTCCAAAAAACACCGCCGCCCACGCTTCTCTTCCGAAAATCACAATGTCAAAGAACGAATAGATAAGCACACAAACACACCAAAAGCCGGGCAACCCTGAAGCCGCCCGCCCCGATGCGAAGCCGCTGTATAGAGAGGCCCATAGGGCAAGTCAACGAGCTTTTACCCAATTTCAACAAATAAACCGCAAATTAACCACGCGCCCTTGGGAGGGCAAACGGACGACCCGGTGATTATGTTAAGAAAACTTTGGAATACCTTGAATTATTTAATAGAATCATTTACTTGATTTGCGTATATCCGGCCCGTGGCCGGTACCGTGTGGCGGAACAGACCAGGGCCGTAAAGTGTGAATGCGCGCGGTCGACAAGGTTGCTAAGACACGCGGCGAAGACTTGGAGGGCGAAGCGTGCGTTTATTGGGTTTGGCGTGGCGGCCGCGGCTAAGTGCCGTGGCGGCTGTCATCGGTCTGCTGACCGGTGGCGCGGTGATAATTGCCTTATGGACAGGCCAGCCCCACCACTCCACCGTCGCCGAGCAAACCCCCGCGGTCCCTGAGGCGACACCCGCCGTCGCGGAGCATGTTCCACAGCAGCCGGTCGCACTGCCCCTAGCGCCGATCGCGGTGGAAAATGCTCCCCCGACCATCATCCGGCGCACCGTGACCATAGCCTCGGGCGATACCTTGATGGCGGTGATGACACGCAGCGGCAGCGACAGGACAACGGCGCACGCCGCCATCACCGCCCTGGCCAAGGAATACAACCCGCGCCGTCTGCGCCCGGGCCAGGCATTGACCTTGCAGTTCGACCCCCTGCGCGAAGGCGCCAATCCCAAGCGCCCGCCCCTGGTCCGGCTGGCTTTTGCCGCGAGCGTCGAAGAGGAAATTCAGGTCAGCCTTAACGAGCGCGGCCGGTTCACCGCCAAAACCATTCACAAGCCGCTGGAAGTGCGCCTGCACCGGACCGACGCGGCGATCGATGACTCTCTGTACCTGGCCGCCAAGCGGGCCGGCATGCCGCCGACCATGATCGTCGAATTGATCCGGCTGTATTCCTTCGATGTGGATTTTCAGCGCGACATCCAGCCTGGCGATCATTTCGAGGTGCTGTTCGAGGCTCATTATGACGAGCGCGGCGAGTTGGCCAAATATGGCGATATCCTGTACGCCAAGCTGCGGGTGCGAAAAACCGAACTGCCCCTCTACCGGTTTGCATTGAAGGACGGCAACATCGACTATTTCAACGACGCCGGCCACAGTGTGCGCAAGGCCTTGATGAAGACCCCGGTGGACGGGGCCCGGCTGACCTCGCGTTTCGGGCGGCGCAAGCATCCCATCCTGGGCTATGGAAAAATGCACCGGGGCGTAGATTTCGGGGCACCAAAGGGCACGCCGGTGATGGCGGCCGGTGGCGGCGTCGTGGAAAGAGCCGGCCGGTACGGCGCCTATGGCCGCTATTTACGCATTCGTCACAACGGCCGATACAAGACCGCCTATGCTCATCTGTCCGCCTTTCGCCGCGGCATCAAACGGGGCGTGCGCGTGAAGCAAGGCCAGATCGTGGCCTATGTCGGCTCGACCGGGCGCTCCACGGGGCCACATCTGCATTATGAAATCCTGGTCAACGGCAAGCGCATCAATCCCTTCCGCCTGAACCTGCCCACGGGCCGCAAGCTGAAGGGCGCGGAATTGGCGCGCTTTCAGGCCGTCCACGGCAAGACGCGAAAGCTCTTCGCCGCGACACGCTCACTGACCCGCCTGGCCGAAAGCCGCTAGAGCCTGTTCAAGCTGCACTGGCATCCCTCGCTGCCGGCGCCTGCAAGCGGTCCAGACGCAGACGGTGGCGGCTATCGGTCAGGCGCCACACACTGCCCATGATGGCGGTCAAGGTCCCAAAACCGGTGGCGCCGGCGATCAGAAACAGCAACAGGATTTGATACTTCACGGCCTGTTCGGGGGGCGCCCCGGCCAGAATCTGCCCCGTCATCATGCCGGGCAGAAAGACCACGCCGGCGGCGGCCATGGAATTCAGCATTGGCGTGAAACCGGTACGCACGGCCCGCCGGGCGATGGGCCGCATGGCCTGCCAGCGCGATCGGCCCAGGATCAATTGCGCCTCGATGCCCGCGCGTTCCTGCCGGGCCAGACTGGTCAGGCTGTCCAACCCCAGGCTGATACCAGTCATGGCGTTGCCCAGAATCATTCCGAACAGGGGAATGGCATAGCGTGGATCGTACCAGGGTTCGGACTGCAAGGGCCCGTTCAGGGCCAACATGGTGACCATCATCCCGGCCGCCAGCATCGTGGATGAGCCGATACCATAGCCCCACCAGCCGGCTAGGCGGTGTTCCTGCCGGGCCAGAATTTCACGCCCGGCAAACAGGGCCATGATCAAAGCAACCAGAGCGGTCAGCCAAAGCGAGACCAGACTGAACAATGTCTGCAAGACCAGACCGACCAGCAGCAATTGCACCGTCATGCGCAGGGCGGCCAGCAGCATCCGCCCTTCCAGGCGCAGGCCCAGAAGCAACGTCAGCCCCGCGTTGATTATCAGCAACAGGGCCGCAAGGGCCAAATCCAGGTAGGACAGTTCTATATAGCCGCTCATGAAACGGCGACCAATTGGCCCTGTTCCAGGCGCAGGCTGCGCCTGGCCAGACGCGCCACCTGGGCGGCGTCATGACTGACCAGCAAGACCGATGCTCCCGCGGCCGGACGGGCGCGCAGCAGCTCTTCGACCAGGGCGCAATTTTCCGGATCCAGGGCCGATGTTGGTTCGTCCAAGAGCAGAACCCGGGCCTTGGCCAGCAGGCCACGGGCCAGCCCCAGACGTTGCCGTTCGCCGCTGGAAAGTTGCGCCACCGGCCAGGAAAGGACCAACTCGGGATCGACGAAGCCCAGGCCGCGCAACAGTTCGCGGGCAACCTCCCGATCCGGCATGTGATCGCCGACCCGATCCGCCCACCAACCGGGCTCCGCCGGCAAATAGGCCACCAGGCGGCGCCATTCGGGGGCCGGCACACCGGCGCGCTCCCGGGCTGCGGCGATGACCCGTCCCTGATTGGGATCAAGATCCACAATGGCGCGCAGCAACAGGGTCCTGCCCGCCCCCGACGGTCCCGTCAGGCCCAGGCATTCGCCTTCGTCAATTTGCAAAGATATTGGGCCCAGGCCCGGCCGATGCAGATCGTCTACCTGCAACATCACCACATATTCGCCAGATCATTGCCGGCCGTGGTCCGGCGCCGGGCGTCCTGCCCTAACGCGGCGCGATAACCATGGTCATCTGGCGGCCTTCCATTTTGGGGAACTGTTCCACCTTTGACACGGCTTCCAGGTCATCGCGTACCCGTTCAAGAACTTTCAGGCCCAAATTCTGATGCGCCATTTCTCGGCCGCGGAAGCGCAAGGTAACCTTCACTTTGTCACCCTCGCCCAGAAACTTGTTCATCGCCCGCATCTTCACATCGTAATCGTGATGATCGATGTTAGGCCGCATCTTGATCTCCTTGACCTCGATGACCTTCTGTTTCTTGCGGGCTTCGTTGGCCTTTTTCTGCGCCTCGTACTTGAACTTGCCATAGTCGAGGATTTTGCAGACAGGTGGTTTGGCTTCGGGAGCGATCTCCACCAGGTCGAGGCCAACGTCTTCGGCACGTTCCAGTGCGTCGTCGAGGCTGACGACACCGACGTTTTCTCCTGTTTCATCGACCAGTCGAACGGAATCGGTTTCGATCCGTTCGTTCACCCGCGGCCCGGATTGGGCCGGCGGTGTATTTGGATAAAATCGGCGAGCGATTGTCGTAGTCTCCTTATCTTTTGTTCAGCGTCTGTTGTTCGGCGTCCGTCTGTCGTTCAGCGTCCATGTTCGGCCCACGGCCGGCAAACCCAGCCACCAGGGCTCGTTACGTTAGCCCGGAAATAGTATTCAACCGGTTAATAAAGCACCCAATGGACCCGGCGATCAAGTTGTTAATCGAGACATCATTCAGGCACCGGGCATGGCGCCTTCCTTTGATAGTGCGGCGATGGCATCGGACAGGGCAACCACCTTCTGCCCTTTTTCCCCCAAACGGCGTACGGCAATGCTGCCCGCCTCGGCCTCACGCTGTCCCACGGCGGCAATAACGGGAATTTTGGCCAGGGAATGCTCGCGCACTTTATAGCCGATTTTTTCGTTACGCAGATCAGTTTCCACGCGCAATCCCGCCGCCCGCATCGCCTGAGCCGCGTCTTCGGCATAGCCATCGGCATCATTGGTGATGGTCGCCAAAACGACCTGTACCGGCGAAAGCCATAGGGGCAAACGGCCCGCGTAATGTTCGATCAGGACGCCGATGAAACGTTCGAACGAGCCAAGAATGGCGCGGTGCAGCATCACCGGACGGTGGCGCTGGTTGTCCTCGCCCACATAAGAGGCGTCGAGACGTTCGGGCAGGTTGAAATCGACCTGCAGGGTACCGCATTGCCAATCGCGGCCAATGGCGTCCCGCAGGACGAACTCCAGCTTCGGACCATAGAACGCGCCCTCGCCCGGGTTCATGGCATAGGGCAATCCTGTCGCTTCGATCGCCGTGCGCAAGGCGTCCTCGGCCCGGTCCCAAATCTCATCCGAACCGACCCGCACCGGCGGACGGTCGGCAAATTTGATCAATACGTCCTCGAAGCCGAGGTCGCGGTAGATCCGTTGCAAAAGGTCGCAGAACACCATGCTTTCGGAGGTGATTTGATCCACAGTGCAAAAGATATGCGCATCATCCTGGGTAAAGGCGCGTACACGCATCAGGCCGTGCAGCGCACCCGACGGTTCGAAACGGTGGCAGGAACCGAATTCGGCCATGCGGAGCGGCAGGTCGCGGTAACTTTTCAAATCGTGCCGGTAAATTTGCACGTGACCCGGACAATTCATCGGTTTCAGGGCAAAAATGCGCGCTTCCTGTTCCGTCGTGTACATATGCTCCTGGAAGGTTTCCCAATGCCCCGAAACTTCCCAGAATTTGCGGTCGAAAAGCTGCGGCGTCTTGACTTCCAGGTAACTGCCCTCGGTCAGACGTTGCCGCATGTATCGTTCCAGGGTGCGGTAAAGGGCCCAGCCCTTGGGATGCCAGAAGGGCATGCCGGCCGCCTCTTCCTGGAAGTGAAACAGGTCCATCTCCCGGCCCAGGCGGCGATGGTCACGCTTTTCCGCCTCTTCCAAGCGATGCAAATAGGCATTCAGCTCTTTCTTGTTGCGCCAGCAGGTGCCGTAAATCCGCTGCAACATCTCGTTGCGGGAATCGCCCCGCCAATAAGCACCGGCCACTTTCATCAGCTTGAAGGCGTCGCCCAGTTTCCCGGTCGAAGGCAGATGGGGACCGCGGCACAGGTCGGTGAACTGGCCCTGGCTATAGACGCTGATGGGCTCCGCCGCCGGCAAATCGGCGATGATCTCCGCCTTGTAATGCTCGCCCAGGGATTTGAAATAATCAATCGCCCGGTCCCGGTCCCAGACCTGGCGCTCAATCGCCTCGTCCCGCGCCACGATTTCGGCCATGCGCGCTTCCAGCTTGACCAGATCATCCGGCGTGAAGGGTTCCGCCTTGGCAAAATCGTAATAGAAGCCGTCCTCAATCGCGGGACCAATGGTGACCTGCAAATCGGGCCACAATTCCTTGGCCGCCTCGGCCAATACATGGGCGCAATCGTGGCGCAGAATTTCAAGCGCCTCGTCGCTTTGCCGGGTAACGATTTCAAGCGCCGCATCGGCCTCGATAGGCAACCGCAAATCGGCCAGCGCGCCGTCGATACGGGCGGCGATAGCGGCCTTGCCCAGGCCGGGACCAATGTCATTGGCAACCTGTTCCGCCGTCACGGTGCCGTCATATTGACGTATCGAGCCGTCCGGCAATGAGATGGCAACCATTTTCCAACCAATCTAAGTAATCGACCCTGAAACCGCCGCCAACTGCAAGCCAGGCGACGGCTTTGGCGCAACTTAGGCGGAATGGCCGTGCTGTCAAGCAGCCTGCGTCGGTAATGACCGTGATAGGCTTTTCGGCACCCATGGGCCAGCCGGACCGAAAACGCAACGCTATACACGCCAAAACTGATTCAAACCCTGGTTATTTTTTTGAATAGCTTGAAAATGCGCCAACTTCGCGTCAATCTCACACTCATGGATGACGATTCTACGCCTTCAGAAGCATCGGCTCCATTGCGACTGGAGCAACGCGGGCGAGCCAGCGAATTACTGCCGGTTGTTCTGCTCAACACCCTGCTGAATATTGTAACCCTGTCGATTTATAGATTCTGGGGCAAAACCAAAATACGGCAATACCTGTGGCGGCAAACCCACTTCATGGCCGAGCCATTGGAATACACCGGTACCGGCGGCGAACTGTTCAAGGGCTTCCTGGTGGTGTTTTTCCTGATTCTGCTACCTTTGGCCATTGTCGGCAATGTGGCGAATATTTACCTGGATCCTGAAAACCCGGCGAGCCTCTTTTTCCCGGTCATACTTTACATGACAATCGGTTTCCTAATTGGGTTCGCAATCTACCGGGCCCGTCGCTATCGGCTCAGCCGCACTGTCTGGCGGGGAATCCGGGGCGGCATGCGCGGCTCTGCCAGCCAGTACGCCCTGCGGAGTTTGCTGTTTTGGGTTTCAAATGCGATCACCCTGGGATGGACCTATCCCTGGATGCAGTTCACGCTTTTCAAGCGCCTTATGACAGAGACCACGTTCGGCAATCGCTCCTTCCAGTTCGACGGGTCATTGAAACCGCTCTATGGGGCTTTCGCTAAATTCTGGTTTGGCTCGCTCTTCGGGATGTTGGCGGTCGCTCTTCTGATCTGGGGCATCACTTTCGCCGATACGGCAGTCAGCACCCGTCCGGATTTTCCCTTTTCGATTGCGCAGATCGCCTTCTTGCTAGCACCCTTGATTCTTTGGATTGGAATGGCCTGGTACAAGGCGCGGGAAATAAATCTCCTGGCAAGTGGCACAACGTTCGAAGGTCTATCTTTCCGCATGGACGCCACGGCCTGGAATTTGGTGAGCCTGATTTTCGTCAACGGCCTTATCACTATACTGACTTTGGGTTTTGGTCGGCCCTTCGCGCAACTTCGCGTCTTTCGCTATGTCTGCGACCGCTTGAGCATAACGGGAGAAGTGGACGTGGCGGCGATCCAGCAATCCAGCACCGCGGTACCGTCCATGGGAGAGGGTCTGGCTGATGCTTTCGACCTGGGCGCGGTCTAGTTCGTGCGCGAGGTTTTCGGCGATTTCAACGATGGCCGCAGCGCCGCAGCGCACCAGGTGGCGGTGCGCCTGGACACGAATGGCCTGAATATCACGTCCGAGGGCGCCGGTGTTTTACAGCATTGGCCCTATGCCGATCTGCGCGCCATCGACCCACCGCATGCCGACGCGCCATTGCGCCTGACCTCCCGCGCCAACCCGGACGCCCGTTTGCGGCTGGGCGATCCGGCCTTTGTCGAAGAATTGCGGCGCAAGGCGCCTCATCTTTTCCTGCGCGGCCTGGCCCAGCCAAATGTACGCAGGAACGCCGGTATCATAATTCTCACGTTGCTGGTGCTTGGGCTGGCGCTTTGGCAGGGTGTGCCCCGTCTGTCGGCGCCTCTGGCGCGGCTGATCCCCATGCAATGGGAACAGGAATTCGGCCTGGCCTTTCGCGACCGCCTGCTGGCCGGTGCCAGGACCTGCCAATCCGTTGCCGGCACGGCGGCTCTGTCACAGTTGAGTGAACGCCTGACCGCCAGCCTGGCCCGGCCGCCGCCGTTGACCGTAGTGGTCGCCGACCGCGCCACGGTTAATGCCTTCGCGCTGCCGGGGGGGCATATCGTCATCCTGCAAGGTCTGTTGGACAAGGCCCAGAGCGCCGATGAAGTCGCCGCCGTTCTGGCCCATGAAATCGGTCATGTGCGCCATCGCCATCCGACCCAGATGGCGATCCGCGTGGCAGGCATCGGATTGTTCGCCGATCTGCTGACCGGCGACGGCTCGGCCCTGGCGGAACTGGCCGGCCAGGTCGGCGGTATGCTGTTGCTGTTGAGCTATAGCCGCGAGATGGAACGGCAGGCCGACGCCTATGGCCGGGATTTGCTACAAAAGGCCGGCCTATCAACAGCGGCCCTGGCCCGGTTTTTTGCCCACCTCGCCGCCGAGGCGCCGACGGCCGGGGGCGGCAAGCTACTGGGCTATCTAAGCAGCCACCCGCCGTTGGAAGAACGTATCGCCGTAGCGGATAAAGACGAGGCGGGCGAACCGGCGCTGGACGCCGCGGCCTGGCAGGCATTGCAGAACATCTGCGATTAAAGCCCTTCCACCGCCTGCCAGACCCGGTCGACGCTAAGCGCCGCCAGATCGGCTTCCCGCAGGATGCTGACCTTGTCGCCGCGCGGGGCGCACAGATCGGGGTCGGACTGATCCGAGAACAGGACCACGGCGGGGCATCCCGAGGCGACGGCCACGTGCATGGGGCCGGTGTCATTGCCCACCACCAGTCGGGCCTCCCGGGCCAGAACCGCCAGATCCTCGATACTGGTCTGGTCCGCCAGGTCGCGGAGACCGGGGCATCGTTCGGCCAGCACCCGGTTTAGAACCACTTCAGCCGAGCCGCCGATCAACACCGGCTGGATGAAAACCCCGAGCAGCCGCTGGCAAAGCGCCAGATAGTAATCCGCCGGCCAACGCTTGCCCGGCCGATGCGCCGAGCCGCCGGCCATCACCAAGGCATAGGGTTGCCGCAAATCCAAACGCGCCAGGCGTGCAGCATCCGTATCGACCCAGGACAGGTCCGGCGCCGGGACCGGAGCGACGCCGGCAATCCGCAACTGTTCCGCCTGACGGTCCAGGGTATGCATCTGGTCGCGCTCCGGGTTGCCATGAATATGGCTGGAGCGCCGGGCGATGCCGGACCATTCCGGGCGTTGGCGGCGCGGGAAGGCATAAAAATAAAGGCTGGAGCGGGACGAGGTCTGCAGATCATAGACCCGGTCAAAGCCACCCTGCCGCAGGCGGCGACGCAGCGCTAACCAGTCCGCGACCTGGTGCCATCCGGGCCGGTGATCCTGCCAGACCCGGTCAAACCAGGGGCACTTCGCCATGAACGCAACAAAAGCCGGCGCCGTCAGCAGGGTGATTTCCGCATTTGGGTGATGCGCCCGGATCGCCTTGAAAGCGCCCATGGACTGCACCAGATCGCCCAGGGCGCCATGGCGAATGACCAGAACGCGATCCGTGGTCATTTTATGGCAATAGGGACTGATACACGGCCAGGGTGCGCTGGCACATGAGCTCCACCGTGAAATTCTGTTCCACGTTGGCGCGGCCATTCGCCGCCATGTTCTCGCGCTCCACCTGGTTCAGGCTCAAGGCCCAGTCCAGGGCGGCGGCCAGCGCCTCCGCGTCGCCGGGCGGCACCAGCCAGCCGCTTTCTTCAGGCAACACGGTTTCCCGCGCCCCACCGTGGTCGGTGGCAATCACCGGCCGGCCCATGGCTTGCGCCTCTACCGCCACCCGGCCAAATCCTTCCGGCTGGGTCGAGGCCGAGACGACGACGTCGGCCAGCATGTAGGCGGCCGCCATATCACGGCAATGGCCGACCAGGCGCACCACCTGATCCAGGCCGTGGCGGCGCACTTCCTTTTCCAGTTCCTCGCGATAGGCAGTGCGGCCCTGATCGCCGCCGACCAGGACACAACAAATATCCCGCCGGCCCAGTATGCCCAACGCCTCGATCAATACCGCCTGGCCCTTCCAGCGTGTCAGGCGGCCGGGCAACATGACCACGGGGCGGTGATCTTCCAGGCGCCAGGCCCGGGAAATCTGGATGATCCGTTCGGCACTGACCCGGGCCGGATCATGCAGATTGGTGTCGATACCCCGATGGATCGTCACCAGACGATCATCAGGCACGTCATAAACTTCGCGAACATGCTCGGCCACGAAATCCGATATGGCGATGACCCGGTCGCCCTTGGCCATCACCGCGTTGTAAAAATGTTTCAGCCAATTATGGTCATAGGCATTGTGAAAGGTGGTCACAAAGGGTCTGCCGGTGCGCCGCGCCGCGCTTAGCGCGGACCAGGCCGGCGCGCGGCTGCGGGCATGCACCAGATCGATATCATGCTGGTTGATCAGATCAGCCAGGGCCTCGGCATTGCGCAGCATCCGCAAAGGCCGCTTGACGGCCAGCGGCATCTCCACATGCCGGGCACCGGCCCGCTTGATTTCGTGGGTCATCAGACCGCCGCCGGACGCCACCATGGCGCGCCACCCTGCCGCCGTTAGGGCGGCCGCGGTCTGCACGGTGCCCCGTTCGACGCCGCCCATTTCCAGGGCCGGCAGTACCTGCAGCACCAAAGGCCCTGCCGCTTCCGCGCCATCAGCTTGGATGTTAGGTTGCAGCATACTTTCCATTCTGATCGGCACGTCCATGACTATCGATACTGAGCCCACATACCTGACCCGTGAAGACGGAACAAGGATTGCCTATCATCATACGCCCGGCAGCACACCAGGTGTGATCTTTTGTGGCGGCTTCATGTCGGACATGACCGGCACCAAGGCCCTGGCCTTGGAAGCGGCCTGCCAGGAATCCGGGCGATCATACACGCGCTTCGACTACCGCGGCCATGGCCAATCGGGCGCCGCATTTGAAAGCGGCACGATCGGCCTTTGGGCAGAAGATGCCCTGGCCGTCCTGGATCAGGTTGCCCAGGGCCCGCAGATCATCGTCGGCTCTTCCATGGGTGGTTGGATCATGCTGTTGCTGGCCAGGGCCCGGCCCGACCGGATCGCCGGCCTGATCGGCATCGCACCGGCGCCGGATTTCGTTTTAGCAATGTGGGATGATTTTCCGGACAAGATCAAAGCGGCTTTGAATAAGGATGGGGTTTACTACGCCCCTTCGGAGTATTCCGAGGAACCTTACGCGATCACGCTGCAATTGATCGAAGAAGGCCGCCAGCATCTGGTCCTGCAAGACACCTTAGTCGTGAATTATCCCGTCCGCATTCTGCATGGCATGGCTGATCCGGACGTGCCCTGGCAGCGGTCTTTGGAGATCGTGGAACGCCTGCAAGGGGATGATATCGTCGTCACCTTTTCGAAAAGCGGCGATCACAGGCTTTCCGAACCCGACGACATCGCCCGCCTGATCCACACAATGGAAACCCTGGCGCAGCGGGCTTAGCTGATGAGCGAAATCGGCCCGACCGGCCACTCTTGCCGCCGCCGCCCTGAGCAACAGTTTGTCCCATCCGTTTGAAAATGGTCATCGTCCCAAATCAACACAACAATTTGGGTCAAATTGGCACACAATACCTGCCGCGAGCCAAGGCATATGGCTAAATTCCGCCATTTAGATCGTTGCCGTCCAGTTGGCACGGGGCTTGCTACATATGGAATGTAAGTCGATTGGCGATGAGCCGGACGACTTGGTATTTACATGTTACGTTTTTCTAAAGTTGGTTGTTCGTGCCCTCAAGCAACCGATTATACTCAAGGCGCGGTCCGCACGAGCGGCCCGCGCCTTTTTTTTCTTGCCGCAGCCGGACGAGCAGCGAAGACCCGGCGGCGGCGCGGCGGCGACACCGCCTTGTCCCAATCCCCATTTTGAAACACCGAGCCGCCCCAAAACGGCACAAGATCGCAAAGCATAGGCGTGGGGATAAGCTGTAAACCGCCATTTAGGCCGCCAATATGCCATTGGCATGGCTCTTGCAACATCAACCATGACGGCCGTGTGGCGCAATGCCCCGCGACTCGAAACGATACAACGATGCATTGCTTTTCTTATTTTCTAGTCGGTTGCCAGTGCCCTCAGGTGGCCGACTAAAATTCGGCGCTGGTCGCGTACGTGATCAGCGCCGTCTCTCTTTTTGGCGGCACCGATCGGCGCCCTGGATGCGACCGGTCCGGACTTTTGATTAGTTGATCAAGCCGCCTTCGCCTTCGGCCTCCGCCGGCGGCGCCTCGGCGGTCGGGCCGGCCTGATGATGCACCAGGTGCCAGCGCCGCCCTTCATGTATGAAAACATTACTGGCAATCAGGTAACTGCCGGCAATTTCTTCATAACAGACCACGTAGGCCATTTCGCCCTGCATATGGGCCTGGGCGGCCAGGCATCGAACGGCCGGCGAGTCCGGGTTGCCGAGGATCGCCCGCCAGCTATCCAGCACCTCGTCCCGGCCTTCCAACAGGCCCCAACCCGGGTGGATACAGGTACAGGTAAGGTTAGCCCCATTGGTCCAAACCTCGGCCATGGCACCGAAATCCCGGTCCGCGAAGGCGCGGTAAAAGGCCTCGTTGGCGAACAGCACGGCATCCAGTTCCGTCATAATGCGTTTCCCTCAACCTCAGGCGTCAACCGCCAGTCAGGCTGGCCGTAAGGTGAAATCCAACAGGGCAATATTGTGGAGATTAGCGCGGCTGGCAAGACCAATAGTTCCAGACCAGGGGGCAAAACGCTTTCCCGCATGACATTTCGCATTTTGCCCGCGGAGGCGATAGACTGGCGCGAAAGCGGAACGATAGAGGAGAGCATCATGGCCTATAGCGAAATTCTTTACGACGTCACCGATAGGATCGCCACCATCACCTTGAACCGCCCACAGGCGTTGAACGCCTGGACCACCGTGATGGAAGGCGAAGTCCGCGCCGCGCTGACCGAGGCTTCGGCCGATGAAGGGGTGGGCGCAATTATCCTGACCGGTGCGGGGCGCGGGTTTTGTTCCGGGGCCGATATGAATAACCTTAACTCCATCCAGCAAGGCGCCAGTAGCGGCGGGCCTACATCAGACAGTGTTCGGGCGGTCGACAATGCAATACCCGACGGCCTGTCCCTGTCCAACGATTTCAGCCTGCGTTACACCTATTTTCCAACCGTGCCAAAACCAATCATTGCCGCGATCAACGGCCCCGCAGCGGGTCTGGGACTGATCATGTCGCTGTATTGCGATGTGCGGTTTGCCTCGGACGCGGCGGTCTTCTCCACCGCATTTTCACGTCGCGGCCTGATCGCCGAGCATGGCATTTCCTGGATGCTGCCAAAACTGGTGGGCCACGCCAATGCCTTGGACATCACCCTCTCGGCGCGAAAGTTCGATGCCGCCGAGGCCAAGGATATGGGGCTGGTCAGCAAGGTCTTTCCCATGGAGAGCTTCATGGACGAGGTCCGCGCGTATGCCACCGAAATGGCCACGCTCGCCTCACCCCGTTCAATCCGGGTGATGAAGCGGCAAATTTATCAGGCCCTGCTGCAATCGTTGGAACATGCGGTGCTGCTGGCCAACAGCGAAATGCCGGCCAGCTTTGAATCAGAGGATTTCAAGGAAGGCGTCGCACATTTTGTCGAACGCCGGGCCCCGGACTTCAGCGGACGATAAAGACCGGAATTTGCCGGACGACCGTTCGGCCGGGGGTGGTTGCCCTCGGACGGCGTTCCGTTCTAAAAGCCGCTTGAAGTTACCCGTCCAATGCCCTTTTGAAAGACCGCGCCATGCCAACCGTACGCACAGCGATATCCGAAATGCAGACCCAGCGCATCGGTGAGGTTTCGCGCATAGCCATCGGCGACCCCGATGTCATCCCACTGTGGTTTGGCGAGCCGGATCTGGACACGCCTGAGTTTATCCGCCAGGCGGCCATGGACGCCCTGCAATCGGGACAGACGCGCTATGTCAACAAGCGGGGCATCCCCGAACTGCGCCAGAATATTCTGGACTATACCCAGGCCCAATTCGGCGTGACACTGGATCCGGAGCGTATCACGGTAACCGGTTCGGGCATGACGGCCATCATGATCGCCACCGAAACCCTGGTGAACAACGGCGACAATGTGGTGCTCGTCTCACCGATCTGGCCGAACATATTCTATTGCGTCCAGACCATGGGCGGGGAGAGCCGGCACGTGCGCCTGGATTCGACCGAGACCGGCTGGCAGCTCGATCTGGCAAAACTGTTCGATGCTTGCGACGAACGGACCAAGGCGATGTTCATCGCCTCGCCTTCCAATCCCACCGGCTGGATGATGGAGCCAGAGCAACAGCAGGCTGTATTGGATTTTTGCCGCGAACGGGGCATCTGGATCATTGCCGACGAGGTCTATCACCGCATCGTCTATGACCGCCCCGTCGCCCCCTCGTTCCTGTCCATCGCCGAGCCCGACGATGCGCTTTACGTGGTGCACAGCATGTCCAAGGCCTGGGCCATGACCGGCTGGCGCTGCGGCTGGCTGGTGCATCCGGCGGAATTGGGCGACCGCATGGGCGATCTGTCGGGCATCAACAACACCGGCGCCACCACATTCGTGCAGCACGCAGCGGCCGTGGCGCTGCGCGACGGCGAAGATTTCGTGGCCGAGATGGTGGAACGTTGCCGGCGCGGCCGCGATCTGGTGCATCAACGCCTGGGCGGCCTGGACCGGGTAAACCTGGCCGCACCGAAGGCGGCTTTCTACGCCTTCCCTCAGATCGCCGGCCTGGATGATGATCTGGAATTCGCCAAACGACTGGTGCGGGAACACCACGTTGGCCTGGCGCCCGGATCCGCCTTTGGCCCCGGCAACGAAGGCTTCCTGCGTCTGTGTTTCGCGAAGTCCGAGGCGCAGCTTTCCACCGCCATGGACCGCATTGAAGACGGATTGAACACCCTTTAGTTCCGACCGGATTTGATAAGAAGCCTGACAGGATTACAGGCGATAAAACCGTTTCGCGGTATCGTGAAACAGGGCGCTACGTTCCGTTGACGAGCAATCTTGGATCATGTGGGCAATGGCGCTGACCTGCGCCACATAATCGATGCGCAGACCGGCGACGGGAAAGTTGGAGGCGAACATGCAGCGGGCGAAGCCAAAAATCTCGATCGCTTCGCGAACCACGCGCCGATTGTCGAGATAATCCCAGGCCGCCCCGGCCAGGCCCAGTTCAGAGATTTTCAGATGCACATGATCCATGGCCGCCTAGGCCGCCATGCACCGACGCCATTCCGCCAGCCCTTCTTCGCTGCGGTCCCAGGGCAACCCGGTATGTTCAACAACGATGGGTAAATCAGGGTACAGGGCACAAACCTCCGCCGCCTCTCCCAGATGCCAGAACGGTACCCGCAGGTCCCAGGACAGACCAAATTGCCGCAACAAGCCCAGCCCCTGGCGCCAGGCGGGGTCTTGCATACTGGCTGGCTGGCCCCTCACCCTGTCGCGGGTATCGGCGCTGGCCGAAGTTCTTGGTTTACTGCGAATGCCGCGAACCACGGGGAACGCGGCCTGGGCGGCCAGCATGCCTTCGCTATCCGGCAGGTGCAGCCAGGCATGGGCCACTATGGCATCGGGCAGTCCGGCCTCGTCCATCACGCCGGACAGCCAGCGTGTCTCCGCCACCGGATCATCGCGGTTGGACTCCGCCTCCACGTGCACGGTCTTGATCACCCGCAACGGACCCACATCGGCACGATAATCGGCGGTAGTGTAATCCCGTTTCAGGGCGTCGTAATTGCCCAACAGGAAATGTTCCTCCTGGCGGTCCACCAGCCAGGGATAGTGAACAGCGTGCAAATCGAACAGGTGATGATGACTATCAATGATATCAAAAGCCAAATCCAGGCCGGTAAAGTCCGGCAGGTTCAGGGGCATGGAAAGGTTGCCGGTCATGTGGCCTCTTTGCGGGAACAGCCAATAGCGAGGAGATATTCTAGACCAGATTGCCTTCCTATCGCAGTTACGTTTCCATTCGATCCTAATTTACCCTAGAAGCCGACATTGAAACCGAAGAAAAACCGGACGTGATCGCCCTGGGTGCCCTCCGCGAACACCGGCGCGGTCAGGGGCTGGCCCATTTCCAGGGTCATTCGGACGTTCTTGGGCAGCAACGTGCGCACGCCGGCACCGGCGGAGGCGATGGAAAACCGCGATGTGCCAAACAGCGGATCCTTGTTCCAAGCTGCCGCCAGGTCGTAAAATGCAAAAACCTGGGTGCTGACAAAAAAGCTGTTATGGGCGGCAATATTGCGCTGCAACTCTATATAGCCGGCGGCGCCGTAGTCGCCCGAAATTTCCGCAGGGTCGTAGGCGCGGCCAAAATTATCGCCGCCGGCGCTAAACTCCTCGCCCGAAAGCGCGCCGTCGGACATATACTGCCCCTTCAGGCCCAGTTCTGCCGACCAAGCCCCCGGCAAAGACTGATAACGGGTATAGAACGCATCTATCTTTGCGTAATCGGTCTGGCCACCATTACGAGATATGTTAACGGCGTTGTTCGAGGACGCATCGAAGATCTGGAGGCCCTGGCTGACGGTCGCAACCAGAACATTTTCGCCGGCCGCCGGATCGGCGAAAAAGCCCCGCGCCGTCAAGCGCAATGAGCGTAATCGGTCGTCGTAAATATTGACGCCTGTGATTGTTTCAACGGTGTCGTGATAGTCAAAAGTACCGGTCAGATAAAGCGAAAGATCGCGGCCCCGGATAATGGGATGTTCCAGATAGACGGAGGCGCGGGTGTCATAGCTATCCAAATCGAGCTGTTTGTTGCCTGCCCCTGACTCACTGACGCTGTGCCAGGCGTCAATGCCCAATATTGTACCTTCGGAGTTCAGGGGGAATTCCTGTTGGCCCTCAAGAAACATCAGCTCGCGGTTGTTGTCGGGTACCGTTAAAGCCACCAGTGTGGTGCGCTCGTACTGGCCCATCAAGGAATTGAAGTTTCCAGAAAGCTGCGCCACATGCCGGCCCACGGGACGGGTGCTTTTATTATCGATGCTGGCATAGCCCTCAAAATCGTCCTGCGCCAGACTCAAGACCAGTTCATGCGCGCCCGATGTCCGGTCCAAGACCCGCAGGGCCGGACGGGCGTCGAGCCCCGGCAGATCGTCCATCAGCATGACATAACGTTCCAGCGTCCGTTGGGTCAACGGACGGGCTGCCTTCAGCTTTTGCGCAAAGCTTGCAAGCAGGTTCTTGCGGGCTTCCACCGGGCCTTCGAACACCACACGCCCGATATAGCCCTCAACCACATTGATGGTCAGAATTCCGTACTGCATGGCCTGGGGCAGGGCGGTGGCGAAAGACAGGATATAGCCGTCTTGCTGGTATTTCGCGGTAATCGCGGCGACGATCTTTTCGGCATCGGCTATTCCAAAGATGTTGCCCAGATGGGATTCGTAGATCGGCGCCAGTTCGGCTTCCGGGTAAACCGTGACGCCGTATATCTGCACGCCACCTAGAATTATTTCGGGGGTTCCCGCCGCTTCCGGCTCGGCAGGCTTATCCTTTTCCGGGAGGGGGATTTCCACATCCTGCGGCGCCTTCGGCTTCGGTTTCACCCGTTGTTCCAGGACGGTAGGGGGACTGGCCCGCGTTTCCCCCGCAATGTTGGCGCGAATTCCACCGACGCTGGTCTGTGCCGAGGCGTTTGGAAAAAACGCGGCCAAGGAAACAGTTGCCGCAACGCCGAAGGCGGCGCCGGTTAGCAAGCTTCTGGCAATACTGAATAGATCCTTAATCATCGCAGGAATGCATAAACTTTCCGGCCGCTCAACAAGTCAAAAAATCACCATTCATTCCTGCTGGATGGCAGGTTGTATGGGCTGACACACATCATCGATCAGCAATGTAGCAAAACCCCTGTTAAGGAATTCTTAACCTACGGCGCTTTATAACCCAATCAATTCCACGCTAGGCAGAAGAAAGGATCTGGCCGTGGGACGAGGGCGGTAGTTAAACATTGGCAAGAAATGTCAGGAGCCGTACTGTGTTAGTTTCCTTGTGGCGTTCCAGCGTCGTCGGCGCTGTGATAGTCTTTGTTTGTTCTCTTTTTTCCTTTTCAACTCCCGCACTAGCTGATGGTAGCGCCGATTCCGCCGCATCAAGGGTGCCGTGGACGGACCCCAGTCCGGCCCCTCAGAATAGGTCTTCATCCGATCAGGTTCTACAGGTCGCGCAATTGGCGGACGATAATTGGGTCGTGCGTCAGGTAACCGCGCCCGTGCGCCGGGAAGGCACCGACCGGGCGCTGGCGGTTGGCGACCGCGTTGCGACCGGTGACCGGCTGATAACCGGACCGGGCGGCCGGGCCGTGCTGGTCCGGCGCAAGGACAAAATCTCGATGTCGCCGAACAGCGACCTGAAGGTGGGTGACAGCAAAGGCGATCGCCTGTTCACCAATATCATTCAAACCCTCGGCACCCTGTTGTTCCAGGTCGAGAAGAATCCACGGCAACGTTTTCAGGTCGGGACCCCTTACCTGGCGGCTACCGTAAAAGGTACGACCTTCACCGTGAATGTGCGCCCGGAGGGCGCGGCGGTGCATGTGACAAATGGCGCCGTACAGGTGGCGGCCCGAGGCGGCAAGCGCGCCGTTATCGTGCGTCCGGGTCAAACCGGGTCGGTCTCTTCCAAGCCGGGTGCCGAAGTGGAAATTCGCAAGCGCGAAAGCAAAGGTGCCCCGGCTACGGCTGACAGTACCCTGACCGAGATCGCCGCACAGGCCGAAAACAAGGCCAGCAGCGGTGGCGGTGAAGGTAGTTTTGGGGTGACCAAGGGATTGGCCGCCGCATTGGGCACCGGACCGTCCAACTTCGCCAAATTGACAAAAGGTTTCGCTGTCAATGTCGCTGGTAAGGGCAAAGCTGGTGGCAATAGGAATGCAAACGCCGGTGGTAACAGCGGCAAGGCCAAGGGCGGTGAGAAAAATGCCGGCAAGAAAAATGCCGATAAGTCTAAAGGCGGCAAGAAAAATGCCGGCAAGGCCAAGAGCGGCAAGTCTAAAGGCGGGAAGAATGGCATAGCCAAAAGCCCGAAGGGCAAAGCCAAGGCCGGTGTTGTCTTCCGCCGGGCGAACGCCTCCGTCGGCAAACGTGGCGGTGGCGGCGGCAAGCCCAAGAGCGCCATTAGGGCCTCGAACAAGCAGTCGGCTCTCCGTGTCACTGCTGCGTTGAAGGGCAACAGTGGAAGCAGCGTTGCCAAGTCCAAGGGCACCAGTGCTACTGCAGCAACCGCGAAGAAACCGACAACGGTAAAGGCGGCGCCTAAGGCAAAAGTCACAGCAGCGCCTAAGGTAAAAGTCGCGGCCGCGCCAAAGGCAAAGGTCACAGCAGCGCCAAAGGCAAAGGCACCGGCCGCGCCAAAGGCGAAAGGCAAAAAATAGATGAGCGGAAATTTTGGGAGCTAAATCGTGAAGAAGGCCCGGCCATAATGGCCGGGCCTTTGGCACGTGGTGAGCGGGAGGCGTGATCAGAATGAGGCGGTTTATTCCACGCTTGCTTATTACGAGTCTGATTACCGCCGTCTATTTTCTGGGCGGTATGGAGGGCGTCGAATTTTCGTTGATGGACCTGCGCTTTTCGTTGGTACAACGCGACGCCAGCGAACAGCTTGTCTTCGTGGAGATCGACGAGCGCAGCCTGCGGCTGATCGACGTCTGGCCCTGGCCCCGTTCCCACCACGCGGAACTGATCGAGCGCCTAAACAGTGCCGGCGCACGGAATATCGCCATCGACATCGATTTCAGCTCCCGTTCGACGCCGGCCAACGATGCCTTGCTGGAACGGGCCCTGGAACGGGCCGGGGGCCGGGTCATCCTGCCGGCCTTCAAGCAGTATACCGGGTGGGAGCGCGACTCTTCGGCCATGGCGGAAACCGGCCCCTTGCCGCGCTTCGCAAAGCGGTCACGCCTGGCGTCGGTGGTAATGCAACCCGAATCAGACAGCCTGATCCGGCGCGCAATGCCATCGCTTTCCTGGGGTGGATTGGACCTGCCCAGTTTTCCGGTGCTGCTGGCCGACACCATCGGTTTGTCGTCTGCCGCGCTTTACATCGACTACGGTATCCGGCCCGGCACCATCCCGCGTATTTCCTATGTCGATGTCCTACGAGGCGAATTTCCGCCTCGGATGTTCCAGAACCGCGACGTAATCATCGGCGCATCGGCCGTGGAACTGGGCGACTATATGTCAGTGCCGTTGCATGTGACGATCCCTGGTTCCGCCGTGATCGCACTGGCGGCGGAGACCCTTCGCCAGGATAGGGCCTTGCGGCGCACGGGCGCGATACCGACCCTTGCCATAATGGCATTGTTGACTTTTCTGTTAGCGCCGCTTCTGGCGAAATGGTCCTGGCATCAAGGCCTGATGGTACTCGGCGGCGGCTCTATCAGCCTTGTCGCCGCAACGGTGGGCCTGCAAATGGCGACGCCGATCAGTCTGGACATTGTGCCTTGGCTGTTGGCCCCCTGGCTCTGCTATGGGCAGAGCATGATCGCGTTGATTGACCGCCAGACGCTGCGCCTGTTTCATCAGCGAATGGCTGTGCTGCATCGCGGCGCCATGATGCGCCGCTTTGTCGAAAGCAGTTTCGACGGCATCATCGTGATCAATCCCATAGGTAATATCTCGCTGTTCAATCAGGCCGCCGAGGCCATGCTGGGCTATCGCAGCGACGAGCTTGTGGACAAGCCGCCTGATCGGTTGTTTGATTTCAGCGGCGACGGCAACGATCCATTCCAGATTCGCCAATTACAGGACCTGGAGACCGCCGTGCCGCCAATGCGCGAAGGACTGGCATTGCGCAAGGACGGCACCACTTTCGTCATGGAAATCGCGATCCAACGGGCCGTTCTGCAGATCAGCCGTAATCCCCTGGAACGACGCGACGTGCCTCGAACCCATCATTTTCTTACGATCCGCGACGTCACCAAGCGCCGCCTGTTGGAAGACACCCAACGGCAAGCGGCGGAAGAGGCGATCGCCGCGAATCGCGCCCAGTCGGAATTCATGGCGGCTGTAAGCCACGAATTGCGCACGCCTTTGAACGCCATTATCGGTTTCTCGGAAATGATCAAGGATGAATTGCTTGGCCCCATCGAGAACGAGCAATACAAACTTTACTCAGCGGATATTAATTCCAGCGGCACCCGATTGTTGGCCATTATCAACGATATCCTGGATATCTCCAGGATAGAGGCTGGCAATACCACGCTGCAGGAGGATGCCATCGATACCGAATATCTGGTGGCATCAACGGTCCGTTTAGTATCCGCGCGCCCCGAGGCCGAGGGTTTGGCTATCACAATGGAAAGCGAGGCCAATCTGCCGGCCCTGAAGGCAGACGACAAGGCGGTGAAGCAGGTTCTGTTCAACCTGCTGTCCAACGCCGTCAAATTCACCGACAAAGGCGCGGTAACGGTAAAAATCGCCACGACCGCGGATGGCTGGCTGCAAATTGCGGTGTCAGATACCGGCATCGGTATCGCACAAGAAGAAATCGAAAATCTGACGCAGCCATTTTACCAGGTCGACAGCTCTCTGGCCCGAAAATTCGAGGGCACCGGACTTGGCCTGGCTCTGTCAAAATCATTGATGGAACTGCATGACGGCGAATTACTCATCGAAAGCATCGAGACCGTGGGCACGACAGTAACCTGCCGTTTTCCGCCTGAGCGGCTGGAGACCGTGGCGATCGCGTTGCCACACGCATCCTAATACATAGTGCAATTCCGTTGGTCACTCTCCCGAGCCTATGATGCGTGTTCGCAATGCAACGCCCCACTGGGTAAAAGAAGGAGAGTGACCATGACGGCGTTTGCCGGTATCCAACATGCTGGCGGACAGCCCGCGCGTCTCGGCCGCCGGATCTTCGCGGTTGGACTCCGCCTCCACATGCACGGTCTTGACCACCCGCAACGGGCCCGCATCGGCGCGATAATCGGCGGCATCGTAGTTGCCCGGCAGAAAGTGCGGCACGGGCTGGTCCGTCAGCCAGGGAGAGCAAACGGTCTGCAAGTCGAACAGATGTTGATGACCGTTAATAATATCAACATCCAGGTCCAGACTGGTAAGATCCGATAAATTCAGCGGCGTGGTAATATCCTCGGTCATGTGACTTTTTCCTGGAATAGCGACTCACGAGTTTTTCTAAAGCAGATTGCGCCCTGATAGTCGAGAGCGTGCCGCGCTTCCAGGTGATCGAAATTCGCTCTAAAAATTAACATTCAAACTAAAGAAGAATCGCATATGATCCCCCTGCGTGCCTTCGGCGAAGACATCTGCGGTCAGGGGCTTGGCCATTTCCAGGGTCATGCGGACGTTGTTCGGCAACAATGTGCGCACGCCGGCACCGGCGGAGGCAATGGAAGCCTTGAAAGTTCCGAACTGCCGAGTTTTATTCCAGGCCCCCGCCAGATCGTAGAAAGCAAAGCTCTGAGTGCTGAGGAAAAATTCGTTGTGAGCGGCAATATTGCGCTGCAGTTCGAGATACCCGGCAGCACCGTAATCGCCGGAAATTTCCGAAGGGTCGTAGGCGCGGCCAAAGTTGCCGCCGCCGGCGCGGAATTCCTCACCAGAGAGCGCGCCGTCAGACATATATTGGCCCTTCAGTCCCAGTTGCGCCGACCAGGGTCCAGGCAGTGCCTGATAGCGGGTATAGTATGCTTCTATCTTACTGTAATCGGTCTGGCCTCCGTCGCGTGAAATATTGACGGCGTTATTCGAGGACGCATTGAAGACATCTATCCCCTGGCTGGCGGTGGCAATGAGAATATTCTCGCCGGCCAGTGGATCGACGAAAAAGCTCCGCGCCGTCAGGCGCAACGAGCGGATGCGGTCGTCGTAAATATTGGCGCCGGCGATCGTTTCCTGGGTATCGTGGTAGTCGAACATTCCCGTCACAAAGAGGGAAAATTTACGGCCTCGGTAAAGGGGATGCACCAGATAAATGGCGGCGCGGGTGTCATAACTGTCCAAATCCAGGGGTTTGTTGTTTGCCCCTGACTCACTGACGCTATGCCACGCATCAATGCCTATCAGGGTACCTTCGGAACTCAAGGGATATTCCTGCTGGCCCTCGAGAAACAGCAATTCGCGGTTGTTGTCGGGTACCGTGTACGCAATCACGGACGTGCGTTCATATTGCCCGAACAGGGAATTAAAATTCAAGGCAACCTGTGTGATATGGCGGCCCACGGGACGGGTGCTTTTATTATCGATGCTGGCAAAGCCGTCAAAATCATCCTGCGCCAGACGCAAGACCAGTTCATGCGCGCCCGATGCCTCATCCAGGGCCCGCAGAGCCGGACGGGCGTCGAGTCCCGGCAGATCGTCCATCAACATGACGTAACGTTCCAGCGCGTCCTGGGTCAATGGACGGGCCGCCTTCAGCTTCTCGGCGAAGCCCAATAACAGACTCTTCCGCGCTTCCATGGGACCCTCGAACACCACACGCTCGATAAAGCCCTCGATAACATTTATGCTCAGAATACCGTATTCCATGTCCTGCGGCTGAGCCGTGGCAAAAGATAGGATATAGCCGTCTTGCTGGTATTTCGCGGTAATCGCAGCGACGATTTCCTCGGCATCGGCAACGGCAATCAAGCGGCCCAGATAGGATTCATATATCGCGGCCAATTCGGCCTCGGGGTACATCGTGGCGCCATATATCTGCACCCCTGTTAGAACCACATTTGCCGTCGCCGCGGCTTCCGGCTCGGGTGCCATAGGTATGCCCGTATCCGGCAACAGGATTTCCACATCAGCAGGCGCCTCCGGCTCCGGTCTTGCACGTTGCTCCATAACCGAGGGTGCGGTCGACTGAAGCTGCCTGGCAGCACTGGGTAGAACGGGCGCCGGCGGAGTCTGCGCCCTGGCGTCCGGCAATAAAACGAGAGCAGAACATATTACGGCAAAGGCCAGTGCTGCGCTGGAGACCGGCTGTTCGGCAATATTGGAAATATCCTTAACCATCGCAAAATGTATAAATCTTCGGACCACGAAACAAGTCAATCTGGGGTTCCTGCTGCATGGCAGGCTGCACGGGCCGCCACGCATGACGCATTGTGTAACAGAAAGCATCCGCTAACGAAGCTTTAACACGTGATCGCTTGGATGCCACTCAATTCCATGCTGGACAGACAAATCAAATCAATCGTGGGATGAGGGCGGTTGCGAAACATTGGCAAGAAATGTCAAGAACCATACTGTGTTGAATATTTTGAAGCGTACCAGCGTCATAGGCGCTGCGATTGCTATATTCTTTTCCATTGATTCCGCATCTACTCCGGTGTCGGCTGATGAAGGCACTGATTATGCCGCTTCAATATTGCTGTCTGTGGACGGCAAACCGGCCGGCTAGTAACGATCTTCCTCCCAAAAGGTTTTGCGGGTCGCGAACTTGGCAGGTAGTAGCTGGGTCGTGCGCCAGGTAACTGCCCCCGTGCACCGGGAAGGTACCGACCGGGCCGTGGTGGCTGGCGACCGTATTGCCGCAGGTGACCGGCTGATAACCGGCCCCGGCGGCGGGGCCGTACTGGTGCGGCGGAAGGACAAGATTTCTATGTCGCCGAACAGCGACATAAAAGTGGGCGACAGCAAAGGCAATCGCCTTTTCACCAATATTGTTCAAACCATTGGCACCCTGTTGTTCCAGGTGGAGAATAATCCACGGCAACAATTTCAAGTCGGAACCCCATTCCCGGCCGCCACCGTAAAAGGCACGACATTTACAGTGAGCGTCCGCCCCGAGGGTGCGGCTGTGCATGTGACGAACGGTGCTGTCCAGGTCGCAGCCCGGGAAAGCCAACGCACCGTTATCGTACGTCCGGGGCAAACCGGTTCGGTTTCTTCCAAGCCGGGTGCCGAGGTTGAGATCCGCAGACGCGAGGGCAAAAGCACCCCATCCGCGGGCGAGAGTGCCCAGTCTGATATCACCGCGCAGGCCGTGCTCCCGCCCGACCACCCACAACATTATGATCAATGGGTGGCCGAGAGGGGGGGGGGGCGGGCAGCTCGGTGCTTAGAGCATGTCGGTAACAGTTCAATTTGTCGGACGAGACAGCCCGGCCTTGTGCCATAAATCACAGATACTGATGCCTGGCAGACGCGGGACTTGAGCAAAGCGAAGTGATAGATTCCAAGCTTGCCTGTCAGGGATATGGTTGCCGCGATCCATTTCGTGGGCGGCCCGGAGAGCGCTAAGAATTCGTTGATCAAATGGCACCTTGCGTTGTTGCAACGCGAAGCGTGCCATCAGTTATTTTTGTAGCAGTTGAAAAAACATCGGCTCAGCTTGCCTACTTTCATGCCAATTACCGGTCACGGCATCCACCTAGGCATAATAGCTCGCCTAACCGAAGTCGATGCACCGTTTAGTCGAAAGCAGTTTCGACGGCATCACCATGATCAATCCCCCAGACCCCATGTCCAATATTGGACATGGGGTCTGGGTCACTTTTTCTCGGTCATTCAAGTCACCGAGGTGATGCTCGGCGGTCGTGACAATGAACGACAGGACATGCCGTCCAATCAGGCCATCGGTTTCTGCAGCGACAAACACCAGCATTTTCTTTGCAACAATGAAATGTTCTGCAACCAACCCATGATAGGTATAAATATTTGCGCCGACAGAACTATTCAACTGTCAACTTTCATTCCTGCTGTGTCGCGCGCAGCATTGGCCCGCACTTCCATATGCCCTATGGCATAGTAAAAGTCCCGTATAACCTGACGAAGTTAGCATGATGACTAAATGGCGACTTTTCAGATGCTCAATATAAATTTAAGTTCTAAAACTTGTGGCTGGGTAATAGAGCAACGTGGGACGTTGGTGGCGGCCAAACATTGGCAAGAAGAGCTAGAAACCGCAACGTGTTGTATTCTTTGAAGCGTTTCAGCATAGGCATCGCCATCGCGGGCGCGATATTAGGTGCCGTGTTTACTTTTTCATTTCCGGTTTTAGCTAATGAAGGCGCCGATGCTGCGGCGTCAAGAGCGCAGTCTACGGATGGCGATCCGGCCAATCGGAAAAAATCCCCACCAGGCAAGGTTTTGCGTGTCGCGCAAGCGGCTGGTGATAGCTGGGTCGTGCGTCAACTAACCCCCCCCGTGCGTCGGGAAGGAACCGACCAGGCGGTGACGGTTGGCGACCGCATTGCGACCGGTGACCGGCTGATAACCGGGCCCGGCGGTCAGGCATTGCTGGCCCGGCGCAAGGACGAAGTCTCGATGTCGCAGAACAGCGATTTCAAGGTGGGCGAGAGCAAAGGCGATAACCTGTTCACAAATATCCTTCAATCCCTTGGCACCCTTTTGTTCAAGGTGGTGAAAGATCCACGGCAACGCTTTCAGGTCGGAACTCCTTATCTGGTCGCCACTATTAAAGGTACGACGTTTACCGTGAGCGTGCGACCGGAAGGCGCGGCGGTGCATGTGACGGACGGTGCCGTACAAGTCGTCGCCCGAGGTAGCCAACGCGCCGTAATCGTGCGTCCGGGTCAGACCGGTTCGGTCTCTTCCACGCCGGGATCCGAAGTGGAGGTCCGCAAGCGCGAAGGCAATACCACCCCGTCTACGGATGAGGCCACAGAGACTGATATCGCCGAGCAGACGGCGACCCAGACTGACAATGGTGGCGGCGAAAGCGGTAGTGCTTCGACCAATATGATGACAAGCGCATTGGGCACTGGACCGTACAATTTCGCCGAGTTGACTAACGGATTCGCCGGCAATGCCAGCAGCGCCAATAACAACAGCAACGCAACCGGCGGCGGCATTGGCAATGGGAATTCAAACGCCGGCGGCAATAATGGCAATAGAAATGGCAATGGGCCCAACCAGGTTTCGCGTCCAGCCGTTGCGGTTGCTGCATCCGGGCGGCGTAGTGTTATCGCAGAGACAATCCTCGATAGCCGCGGCAACAGCGGCAACAACGGCAACAACGGCAACAGCGGCAACAACGGCAACAACGGCAACAACGGCAACAACGGCAACAACGGCAACAACGGCAACAACGGCAACAACGGCAACAACGGCAACAACGGCAACAACGGCAACAACGGCAACAAC
>JAJFGG010000033.1 GCA_021776235.1 Alphaproteobacteria bacterium
CGCATATCTACACGCTCGGCAGCCTCGGCAATAAAATGTGCAAGATCATCATCGGCCACCCAATCCTTAAGATCAGGCGGCAGAAGCATCCATTGCGAGCGGTCATAAGAGCGAAAATTAGGCATCCAGAATCATAGCAGACCAGACCAGAATTACAGCTTAAAACACGCTCAAATCCGACAGACTGCTAGAGCACATTTAATCCAAATGTGTTCAGACTCTTCAAGATAGAGCAATTGAACCAATCACTCGAGCCACACTAGCGACTCCAATTGATTGGAAATTGCGCTAGGCATTCTCAACAAAATAGGCACGAAGCGGTCGTCGGAGCCTATCGGCCTGACCACCGCTCCGGTCCGAAATGCCGACAAGTCGAGCAGAGGAGCCTGCCGCGCTGCGCCAGACCTTAATTCAGCCGGACATATTCGAAATCGATGGGTTGATTATTGATGCCGCGGGCGGGCGGGGCGATCCAGCCGGCGTATTTGCCTGGCTCCGTGACCGGCTGCATCAAGCCAATAACATAAGCGCGGTCGGCCTCAGTGGGCAGCCAGTCGCCATGCTTCTGGGTCCATTCGGCCTCGGTAATGACCTGGCCCTCGGGGCTGACCCGCACGCCTGAGGTATTCGCGAGATTGAAACTGCCGATCTGGCGGTTGAAGGCACGATGGGGCAGTTTCAATTGGAAATCGATACCCTGACGCTTGATAATCTGGTTCCACCGCCGGACGCCACGGTCACAATCAGTGACATAGTCATCGCGCAGGCGTTCGTTGATGACCGTCAGGGCGTTATCCTGGTTGGTGACGAATTTTTCGCCCTCCAATTCCAGGATGGGATACAGCGCATCACCCAGGGTGTGATCGTCGTCGATCTTGGTTTCTTCGAAACGGCCCTTCAGTCCCATGGAATAGAAGTTCGCCGCATTGGTTGACCGTTCGGAACCGAACAGGTCAAGAGAAACAGAGAAATGGAAATTGAGGTATTTCTGCAGGGTCGGCAGATCGATGCCGCCCATTTTGCGGACCTGGTCTTCACCATGCTCCTTCATCAATTCACAGGCCCGCTGGATGACCCGGCCGACGCCGGTCTCGCCGACGAACATATGATGGGCTTCCTCTGTCAGCATGAAACGGCAGGTGCGCGATAGGGGGTCAAAGCCGCTTTCGGCCAGGGAAGCCAACTGGTACTTGCCGTCCCGGTCGGTGAAGTAGGTGAACATGTAAAAGGACAGCCAGTCGGGGGTTTTTTCGTTGAAGGCGCCCAGAATGCGCGGCTTGTCCGGGTCACCCGAATGCCGTTGCAGCATCTCGTCGGCCTCTTCCCGGCCATCGCGGCCAAAATAGCCGTGCAGCAGGTAAACCATGGCCCACAAATGCCGTCCTTCCTCCACGTTAACCTGAAACAGGTTGCGCAGGTCATAAAGGGACGGCGCCGTAAAGCCCAATTGCCGTTGCTGTTCCACCGAAGCTGGCTCGGTATCGCCCTGGGTGACGATCAGGCGGCGCAGCATGCCGCGGTATTCGCCAGGCACATCCTGCCAGGCGTCCTCGCCCTTGTGCTCGCCAAAATTGACCTTGCGGCCTTCCTCGGGCTCGGCGAGAAAAATGCCCCAGCGGTATTCGGGCATTTTCACATAGCCGAAATTCGCCCAACCTTTGGCATCGACGCTGATCGCGGTGCGCAAATAGACGTCGTGTTTTTGAAATTCGGTCGGCCCCATTTCAGCCCACCATTTTTGATAGTTCGGCTGCCAGGCCTCCAAGGCCCGTTGCAGGCGGCGGTCTTCCGATAGATCGACGTTATTGGGAATGCGTTCCTGATAATCAATGGCCATGGGGTCAGACCCTCCTTTTATCGAATTCGCTACGTTGGCCGCTGCCATACAGCGGCAGAGCGCCGGTTTCGCCGACCGCGTTGGGGCGCTGGAATATCCAGTTCTGCCAGGCGGAGAGGCGCGAGAAGATTTTGCTTTCCAGGGTTTCCGGTCCGCCGAAGCGCAGGTTCGCCTCCATGCCGGTCAATGCATCGGGAGAGAAGGCGGCGCGTTCTTCAATCGCTATGCGTATCTCGTCCTCCCAATCAATATCGTCGGGGGCGAAGGTGACGAGGCCGGCGTCTTCCGCCGCAAGGGCATCCATGGCCTCGCCCTGGCGCTGTTCCAGGGCCGAGACCGTATCCGCATCGTCCAGGAAACGGGACTGCAGCCGGGTCAGCCCATTGACCATATCATAGGAACCAAAGTTCATGGCGGTCAGGGACATCGTGGCCGGGGGCCGGTTGTCGCCTTCGAACTGGCCATCAAGCATGTAACTGCGGTCGGCGGCCAGGGCCAGTTCCAGCAAGGTGCCGGTAAAACAGGACGCCGGTTCGATTACGGCGAAGATGCTACGGGATGTCACATCGATGCGTTTCAGGGTGCGTTTCAGATACAGGGTCACTTCGCGCACCAGCCAATGATCCTGGTTGGCGGCCATGATTGCATCATGCGCGGCGACCAGTTCGCTATCGCCGCTGGTATGGAACAGCCAGGTGCCGATTTCGTTCTCGTTGCTGCGCAGATGCAGGATCGCATCGTCCAGTTCGCGCGCCAGCCGCAGGGGCCAGTAGTCGGCGCCCTGAGTTTGGATGGCATCCGTATCTGCCGGCGGCGCCTGGATCGGCGCCTGCACGGCCAGGCTGGCGGTGCGGGCAATTCGGTCAATCTCCACCGCCAGGGTGGAATAGCGGATGCTGTCGCCATCGATGGTGCGTTGCAACGGTGTCAGGGCTATACCCTGACCTTCGGCCGGACGGTCCGAAGCGGCCACCGCCTGGGCCGCGCGGGCGGCCACGGCGTCATCGTATTTGGAGCGTGGCGCGATCTCGTCAATCAAGCGCCAGTCCACGGCGCGTTGGCCGCGGATGCCCTCTTCCAGGGTACAGAAGAAATCCGCCCGGTCGCGCCGCACCTTGCGCTTGTCGGACAGACGGGTCAGTCCGCCGGTGCCGGGCAACACCGCCAGCAGGGGTACTTCGGGCAAAGACACGGTGGTGGCGCCGTCGTCGATCATGACAATCTGATCGCAGGCCAGGGCCAGCTCATAGCCTCCGCCGGCGCAGGGGCCGTTGACGGCGGCGATATAGATCTGCCGCGAATGGGCGGAGGCGTCTTCGATACTATTGCGGGTCTCGTTGGTGAATTTGCAGAAGTTTACTTTATGGTCGTGTGATGAGGTCGCCAGCATGCGGATATTGGCGCCGGCACAAAAAATTCTGTCCTTGGCCGAGGTCATGACAACAGCCGCCACTTCCGGATGCTCAAAGCGCAGGCGCTGCACTGCATCGTAAAGTTCGATGTCTACGCCCAGGTCGTAGGAATTCAGCTTCAATTCATAACCGTCCCGCAGACCGCCGCCTTCATCAACGGCCATGGCCAGGGTGGCCACGCGGCCGTCGATGGACAATTGCCAATGGCGGTAGGACTCCGGATTCGTGCGGAATTCAATCATTCGGTCTGGTCCCCAATATCTCGTTTGTCCGGTTCTGCACCCCAATTGCAATAGGCATTATAATGCATAATATCGAAAGTTCAAGAATTATTTCGCATGTTTCACTGTCTGTACCGTTGGTTTGCCGCGCACGCCCTCGCGATAAATGATGTAGATGCCGGTGGCGATCAGGATGGCGGCGCCGCCCACGGTCCAACGGTCGGGCAGGTCGTCAAAGACCAAATAGCCAAACCAGGTGTTCCATAACAGTGCCGTATAGGACAGCGGCGCCAGCACGGCGACGGGGGCAAACTTAAACGACTGGATCAGGGCGTAATGCCCGATCGCGCCCATCAATCCGAGTGCGGCCAGCATCAGCCATTGTTCCAGCGACACCGGATTGCGCCAGAAAAACGGCACCACCAATGTCATTGCACCGGCGCCGACCAGACCAGAGAAGAACAAGGTGGTAATGGGGTCGTCTGTGGTGGACAACATGCGCGTGGTGATTTGGTAAAGGGCAAAACCAAGCGCCATCAGCAGCAATATCCACACGGCCCAATGCATCACGCCGAGACCCGGGCGGACGATAATTATGGCACCAACAAAGCCGATGGCGACGGCGGTCCAACGCCGCCGACCCACCACTTCTCCCAGCAAGGGTACGCTCAGGGCGGTGACCAGCAGGGGCGAAATGAAACTGATGGCCACGGCATCGGCCAAGGGCATGTATTGGATCGCCGTGAAAAAGGCGACCGTGCACAGCACCAGAATTAGAGAACGGAACCATTGCAGTGCGGGGCGGCTTGTCCGCAACAGGCTGCGACCGCGTTTGGGCCAAAAGATCACGGCCATGAACGCGAAATGGAAGAAATAGCGCGCCCAACTGATTTGCATCACCGGCAGGCTCTGGCTCAAATACTTGGCTTGCAAATCCATCAGCGAAAGCAGAAACATCGCAAACAATGCCAGCACAATGCCCGCCAGCTGATTTTGCCCCGTCACGGCGGGCTTCACCGCGGCACCAGCTCCTGTGGTCCCCCGGGTGCCTCGCGCGGTCACCTAGTTTAAACGTCCCAGGGCCTTGGACATCAGCATGTATAATTTGCCCACATCCGAGGATAACAGCACCGCCGCCAGGATATCTTCGGGATCGTTCTCCTCGGCCTGCGCCAATGCTTCCTGGAACTGGACGAGATAGCGGTCTACGTGCTCGCGGAAACCGTCGTCATCTTCGTAATTGTTCCGGATGGCCTCCAGGGAGAAGCGGTCGCGGTTGCGCACAATGCGGCGGGCGAAAATGCCGCGGTCGCCGTCCAAATAGCGTTCCCAGGCATCCTCGGGCACATTCTTTTCCAACGCCCGGTCAAGATCAATGGCCAGGGAATTCATGCGCTCTGTCACAAAAGCCATATTGCGCATAAAGGCTTTGCGCCGGTTCGAGGCGCTGTTCTCTTCGATATTGGCCGCATCCGTCATAGCTTGTTCGCTGATCTGGCGCAATTCGTCGACCTGGCGGCGATAGGTGGCGCTGACCGATTCCGCGGCCTGGCCGGTACGCTCGGTCAATTGTTCCAATTCACCGGCGTTTTGGGCCAATTGTTCGCCCAGGCGCAACAGCCGCTTTTCGCTGCCCTTGGCCTGATCGGACAACTCATTCACCGCCAGACGCAAATCCTTGCTCAATTCGGCGATTTGCTGCGACAGCCGGTTGGATTCATTACGCAGCTCATTGCCCTGACCAGCCATGTCCTGACCGGCTGCTTTTAGCCTTTCGGCGCCACGCTCACCCGCCGCCGCGACATTCTGTATTTCCTGGCGAAAGGCAATGCCGGCGCCCAGAATTCGCGTTGCCTCACGATCAGAGGTTTCATTCAAGGCGGTGGAGGCATTGTCGAAGCTGATATGGGCGCTGCGTAAACGGGCCGCCGCTTCGTCCGCCGCCTCCGCCACGCGGGAGGTGCCCCGGCCCAAGACATCAATGGCTTCGGCCAAATCGGACTTTGATTGGACCGCCACCGCGCTCATTTGATTGGCCCGCTGCTGAAGCGCATCGCTGACACCACCCGACTGCTGGCTCAGGGCTTGGCTTTGCTCCACGAAACGGGCCAGGGATGTTTCGATGCGCGCCGTCGCCGCCGCTGCCACGTCGTTCAGTTGATCGCCCTGCCCGCGCAGGGACTGCGCCAGACCGGCCATGTTCTCAACTGCCTTTGTGGAGGTGCCCTCCGCTTGTGCGCTGCCCTGGCTCAATAAGTCCATGATCTGGTTCAGATAGACCCCGCCCTTGGTGGTAGCCGCGCCCAGGGTCTCGAGTTCCCCGTGCAGCGCACTGCTTGCTTTGGCCAGGTCATCCAGTGCCGAGGATGATGCCTGGTCCAGGGCATCTGTACTTTTCTCCAAAATGGCCTCTATCTGGCCGGCCCGTTCTGCAATCGCAGTGGTGACTTTCTGCAAGGCCTCGGCCCGGCCGCTCAGATCCTGGCTCAGACGCGCCGTTCGTTTCTCGGCCATGTCGGCGGTTTCTTCCAGCACCGCGGCATGCTGCTGCATGGTGGCGCCCAGGGCCGTCGCTTCGGCCTGAACCCGGTCCGTGGCCGCGGTCAGGTGTTGCGCGTTCTGGCGTAGGGTTTCCCCGGTGGCGTCCACCGCCGCATTGGCCTGCCGGGCCGCCGCCGTGACGCCATCAGCCTCTTCCCGCAGGTTGGCGGTGGTATTGTGTATTTGTGTCAAGGCACGCTCGCCTTCGACGGCCAGGGTGTCGGCGGCCTCCAGGTATGCCGCTTCCGTGGCGCGCATTTCCGCCGCCGCCGCAGTCCCGGTCTGGGCCAGACCGGCAATGCGCTCTTCCAGTTGCCGCCCCGCCCCTTCGGTTCGCGCGGCCGCGGCCGTTACGCCTTCGATGCCTTTGTCCAGAACGGATTGTACGGCCTCGATACGTTGCCCTGCGGTGTCCGCGGTGCTGGCCACCCGATCGGTTGTCGCCTGGGCGATCTGCCGCAAATTGGTTTCCGCACCTTCGGTTAGTTCGCTAAGGCGTCGTTGCGCGGTACTTGTCAGGTCGTCAATGTGCAAGTCCGTGCGTTGGGTAAAGTTATCGATCCGTTCCTCAACCGTGCCGGCCATGGCATCGATTCGGTCCTCGGCGCTGCTTGTCAGGTCCTCAATTTGCCCGGACGCGGCGTCGGTAGAGGATTGCATTCGGCGCATGGCCTGTTCGAGGCCTTCGCCGGCCTCGCCCACGGTTGCCGCCGATTGCCGTGAAGCGGCGGCGATGGCTTCGGCCCGGGCGTTCAGATGCTGGCTGGCCTGGCCAATCTGCTGGTCTGCTTGCTTGGCGGCCTGCACCACCTCTTCCGCCGTTGCCGCGAATTGGCCGCCCGCGTCGGCAATCCGTTCCCCGGCCTTTCCGGTGGTAGCATCTAGGATTTCCAGATTTTGTTGCACCCGAGCCTCTATGCCGTGGGATATGGTCTCCACCTCGCTGGAAAGCTGACGCAGGCTGCTGCCGTCCCGGCGCATGGCTTCGCCCGTGCGCTTGGCCTCGGCCCCGATCTGGGCCGAGACTTCCTGCAGCCATTCACCTTCCTGATGCAAGTTCTGGTGCATCTCGCCGCCGCGGTTAATCATATCATCAACCGCCTGGCTCAAATCCGCGATCTGGGCCTGCAATCCGGCTTCCATCGTACTGGCCTGGCCGATGGTGCGTTGCGCCAGGCTCTCCAGATTTTCCACGATGTCCGTGATCCGCGCCTCGAACTCCTGGCGGATGGCCTCAGCGGATTGGCTGGCATCCTGGCCAATTTTATCCGTGTTTCCCGCGACGGATTTGCCAATTTCGTCAATACGTTGCTGAAAGGCATTACTCAACGCCAAGGCATTCAGGGCGGCTTGACGCGAGGCATCCTCGGAATAGCTGGTGACCACCGCGGCGCCGTCCTTGAAGGATTGCCCGATTTCCTCGGTGCGGCGCGTGACGAAACTGGCAATTTTGTCTGTCTCGCTGGCGATTTGCAGCGTGCGTAGTTTGAACGCCTGGGCCACTGCATCGGCCTTGGATTCTCCGAGGCGGGCGCTGTCTTCAACAGCATTGTTGAAGGCCTCGGCCCGGCCTCGCAATTCGGCTTCAACCTTGGTCACCGTGGCGCGCAGGTCATCAACCGTACCCTCGGCAAGGGTTAAAAGTTGTCCGCGCCGGGCGTCAAGGTCGGCCAGCAAGGCATCAATCCGTTCGGCGGCATGATCGGTCATGCGGTCGGCGGTCCGCCGTGCCTCATATTCTTCTTCCCGCAGGCGCTCGGAAATCACCTCGGCGTGTTGCGAGACATCCGAAGTGATGCGCCTGGCCACATCCGCCAGCGCGGTGGCGCGCGCGTCCACATTCGATTGCAGGTTGGACCAGTCCTGATCGATCCCGTCGATGGTACGGTTCATATCGCCGCTGACCCGTTCGATGCGCGACAGCAGGGTCGCGCTCAATTCCTCCAGGCGGTGCACGGTTTGTTCCGTGGCCGTGGTGGTGGCTGTGCGCAAATCGTCCGTCTGGGCACGAATACGGTCGCCGGTATCGCTCACACGGGTTTCCAGCCGGTCAATTGTCAGATCGATTTCCTGTCCCAGTTTGCCGACGGTCTGGCGCACCCCGTCGGCCATCTGATCGGCCTGGCCGGCGACGGTTTTTTGGGTCTCGGCCGAGGTTGCTTCGATGCCCTGCAATTGCCGGGCGTAATGCTGTCGCAATTGTTCGGCGCTGGCTACGGCCTGGTCGGTCATCTCGCCGGTACGCACCAGCAACTGGTCCAGGGAGTGGCTGTAGTCCTGACCCATCTGATCCACGACGTCGCGTACGCCGTCGGCCATTTCACCGGAGCGCCAGACGACGGTTTTCTGCGTCTGGACCGACGTCTGGTCAATTCCGGCCATCTGCTCGCCGAAATGCCGGCGCATATGTTCGGCCTGGGCCATGGCGTTGGAAGTCATTTCGCCGGTACGGAATTCCAGGCGGTCGACGGAAAGATTGAAGTGATCGCCAAGATCGTTGAGATTTTGTTCGATGCCATCGGCCAGACGGTCGGCGCGGCCGGCCAAGGCGCCGTGGGCCTGGTCCGTCGATTGTTCGATGGCGGCCAATTTTTCCAGATACTGCAGACGCAATTGCTCTACCCGTTCCAGGGTGGTGTCACGCAGGTCGTCGGCGCGGTTGTTCAGGCCGTTGATGGATTGATCGAAGGCCTCGGTCATGAGGTTTAAGTTTTGCCGCATATGGCCGGCCATACGTTCGCTTTGTCCTGCTATGGCGGCCTGGATCTGGGCCGATTGCTTCTCAATCTCGGCCAGTTTGGCGCCATAATGCTGCTGCATTTCATCAGCCCTTGCGGCAGCGGCTTCGGTCATCTTGGTGCCGCGGCCGGTCAGGTCATCGATGTTCTGATCGAAGCGTTTCGCCATTTGCTCCAGGCTTTGGGTCAGGTCCTGGGCCAGTTTTTCACCGCGCTCGGAAATGGCTATTTGGCTTTCGTCCGCGCTTTGGCCGATGGCGTTCAGTCTGGCTTCAAAATGCCGGCCGATGCTATCGGCCCCGGCCATGGCCTCGTCCTTCATGCCGCCGGCCCGCTCTGTCAGGTGGTCGATGACGGTGTCAAAATCAGTCTCCACATGGGCCAGATTCTGCTGCAGGTCCGCCGCCATCTGCGCACTGCGGGTCGCGATGGTCGTTTGTGTCTGTTGGCCGGTGCGCTCGATCTCGTTCAGGCGGGCGCCATAATGCTGGCGGATTTGATCGGCCCGCGCCATGGCTTCTTCGCTCCAGGTCCCCGCCCGGTTATCCATATGATCAATGGTCTGGGCGAACTTCTGATCCATTTCATTGGCGTTGTGGCTGATGCCATCGGCCATTTTATTGACCCGCTGGGACAAATTTTGCTGCGCCTGCTCGGCGTTCCGCTCTATTTCTGCCAAGCGGGCGTCGTAATGCTGGCCCAGACGGTCGGCCTGGCCCATGGTGCTTTCGGTCAGAGCCGTGGCCCTTGCCTCGGCCCGGTCCATGGCCTCGGCCAATGCTTCCGACTGTGCGTTGAGGACGCTGGCCACGTCTTCAGCGCGATGTTGCGATTGTGTAACCGAGGCCTCGAAATTACCGGACTGTTCCAATAATAATCCGTTAATCCGGCCGCCCTGTTCAGTCAGGCGTTCAGCTGCGCCTTCCAGGGCCCGCGCCCGCCCGCCCAATTCTTCGACCAAGGCTGCGGTGCGGGCGTTGGAAGAGGTCGAGCTGCGGCTGATATCTTCGACCCGTTGGCGCAACAGGCTTTCGACCTGACGCACCTGATCGGTGGCCTGCTCTGACGCCTGGGTCAATTCCTCGGCCTGGCGGCGCAGGGCGGTCGAGATCATTTCGATGCGGGCGCCTGCCTGATCGTCGGGATAAGTCAGACGCCGCAGTTCCGCCTGCAGCGCGGCGGCATGGTCAGTCATTTCGCTGCCTCGACGCAGATAAAATAATGCCAGCCACAGGACACCCAACGGAGCGAAGACAGCGCTAAGTACCGAAGCCAGTTCGTGGGGCAGGAGAAAGGCCAGGGCGTCCCAACCGACATAGCCGGTAACATAACTGACGCAAACAATCAGCCAGACCAGGGTGATCACCAAACCGATCATCAAGCCGCGGTGGAAATTGACTTCCCGTGGGGACCACCATCTTGGCGGCGGCGCGCCCGAGCCGCCGCCTGGCCCGCCGCCATAGCCGCTGCCACGCCCGTCGCGCTCACGCTCCCGCTCGACAGCCTCGGCCGGGATCGGCAATTGGGTAATCTGTGTTTCTATCTGCGGCATTGGGCTATCCCTTCAGGACCCATGATTACAGCACATTTTACAAGTGGCCTGGATGAAGCGGTATATCCAATTGGGCATAAGGTGGGCGTACGTGCTGAACAAGGAAAAACTTCGGCATTACCCCTGTATGGGTGACGGCCACCGCAAAGCGGGCCCGTTCGCCCGGATTGACTTGCCCCTGACTGAAGCGGATCACGTCGCGCGGTTCCGTCAGGTCCTCAACCTGCGCAAAACTGTCCGAGCGGAAAGGCCGGTTCACCGTTGCCATTTGGGCAAAGGACAGACCGTCGTAGTAATCGCTGCCGCGACCGGACTCGAACTCCAACTCCAGGGCATAATAATCCCAAATCATGTCGGTGCGGTTGATCACCACCTTTTGCAAGGCGAAACCAACCGCGTGCATGGTTTGCACCCGGCTGCCAAAGTCGGCCGACTCGACGTTGATGGCAAGCACCACCTCGCCGTCGCCAAAAACCTCTTCAACCAGCACAATAGGATCGTCCAGGCTGCCGGTGCCTGATGCCGCGAGCAGGCGAAAGTTGCCCGACGCTACGGAAAAACTAATCCCCGGCAAGGAAATACGGTTGGCCGCCGCCCCCTCTAGATCAGGAACCGCAACCAGGATCAGCACCGTCAATGCCAGATAAATGCGGGGGATTATGGTCAGTCGTATAGGCATGCCCCATTGTCACTGACTGTGGGCCTCAGGTCAAAGCATGGCTTGGCCGCGCGAAGTGCTGTTTCCAAAGGTGTCGGTGGCGCGTGGCGGCTATCAATACCTGAGGAAGGCATCTAAACTGTCCCGTCACGGCGGTGGACTTGGCTTGAAACGACCTGTCCGCCCCAATGGGGGAGACGCAGGCAATGACCGTACGGACCATATACGAGGCGCCGCGCCCGGCGGCCCGGCCGGAGGAAACCATCGTAACCAGTACCTGCGGCCATAATTGCGGCGGACGTTGTGTGGTCAACGCCCACGTGCGTCAGGGCCGGATAACCAGAATTTCCACGGATGCCCGGCGCTGGAACCCGGAACATCCGCCGTTGCCGGCTTGCGCCCGTGGCGTGGGTCAGATCGAGCGCACATATCACCCCGACCGGCTGCAATATCCCATGCGCCGCACGGGGCCGCGTGGGTCCGGCCAGTTCGCCCGCATTTCCTGGGACGAGGCCTTGGACGAAGTGGCGGCCCAGTTATTGCGCGTGCGCCAGACCTGGGGCAACGCGGCCATACTCGACGGTTCACGCTCGGGCACCCTGTCCATGTTGCATGGCAGGGGCCCCGCCAAGCGCTTTTTGCATCTGTTCGGCGGCTGCACGAATTTGTGGTCGAATATGTCGTGTGAAGCGGAGATTTTCGCCGTGCGCGCCACCTATGGCCCGGAAACCTCCTACAAGGCGGCCGGCCGGGAACCTACCGACTATGTCAATTCGAAGTTGATCTGGATGTGGGGCTGGTCGCCGGGTGACGGAACCTTTGGCACGGGCACCATGCAGTATCTAAAGCACGCGAAAGAACAAGGCGTGCGCATTGTCTGTATCGATCCGCGCCGGACCCGCACCTCGGCCCAGTTGGCGGACGAGCATATCTTCATTCGCCCCTCCACCGATACCGCCGCGCTGATCGCCATGACCTATGTGATCGTCAGCGAAGGCTTGCATGATCAAGCCTATTGCGACCGGCACGTCCAGGGCTTTGACGAGGCCACCCTGCCTGCCGGCGCACCGGCCGGTGCCTCCTATCGGGCCTATCTGATGGGCGAGGGCGACGGTATCGCCAAGACACCGGAATGGGCCGCCGGGATTACAGGTATTCCCGCCGCGACGATCCGACGCCTGGCCGTGGAATTCGCCAGCACCAAGCCGGCGGCCTTGCAGGCTGGATACGCGCCGGGGCGAACGGCCTTTGGCGAACAGTTCCATCGAGCGGCTTATGCCCTGGCAGCGATCACTGGTAACGTGGGCGTCACCGGGGGCAATTCCGGCGTCAGCAATGGCGCCACTGGGAACAGCTATTTTCAGGCCTTTCCAGTGGGACGAAATCCGGTAACGTCGAATGTTTCCGCGCCGCTGCTGGCCGATCTGTTGGTGCGCGGCAAAAGCGGCGGCTATCCAGCGGATATCAAGCTGATCTATTCGGCGGGTGGCGATCTGTTTAATCAATGTCCGAACGCCGCGAAAACGGCCAAGGCATTGGACAGCGTCGAATTCATCGTCGGCCAGGACCATTTTCTTACCCCGACCACCCGCCATGCCGATATCGTATTGCCGGCCACGACATTTTGGGAACGCAACGACGTTCACACGCCGTGGGCCGGTGCGGGTCACTACGCGATCTTCATGGGCCAGGCCATAGAGCCGATGTACGAATGCCGCAACGACCTGGATATCTTCTCGGATTTGGCCGAACGCGTGGGCATCGAAGGCTATAACAACAGAGAGGAAGGGGATTGGCTGCGCCAACTGACCAAGGGCACGGTGGATGATTTTGATACCTTCAAGGCGCAGGGCGTGGCCCGCTTTCCGGCGCCAGCGGATGCCGTGGCCTTCGCCAAGCAGATCCGTGAACCTGAGACGCATAAGTTTTCCACGCCATCGGGCAAGATCGAAATTTACGCCAGCGCCATTGCCGAAAACCCCAATCCTTATGGCCTGGGCGCCATTGCGCCAATCCCGACCTGGGTCCCACATTTGGATCACGACGGCGCCTATCCGCTCCGCCTCTGCAGTCCGAAATCAAGGGCCCGCACTCATTCCATTCACGGCAATCAGGAAAAGCTGGCCAGGGTTGACCCGGATGATCTGTGGCTGCACCCCGGTGACGCCGCGGCGCGGGGTATACACGATGGCCAGATGGTCCGGGTCTTCAACGGCCAGGGCGCGACGGCCTTGCCGGCCAAGGTGACGGAAAATATCGCGCCCGGGGTGGTTTCCATCAAGGAAGGCGCTTGGTTCACTCCGGACGCAGAGGGCATCGACACCGAAGGGTGCGCCAATGCCGTGACCCTTGACCGCTCCGCACCCAGCGGTGCGACTACCTACAACACGAACTTTGTCGAGGTGCGGCCGGTCAATAGTTAATCATGCTCTGTATCGGCGTTCGGACCGGTGGCAATTAGGGATTATTCTTGTCCCTGTTCGGCACCATTTTGACCAATTCGTCCAGGCAGGCGTCCAGAGCGCGGGCCGTGGTGTCCAGGGTGGTATCGGCCTTGCGGTACAGGCTTTCGCGGCCATCCAGGATGCGGTGCAGATCTTTCATGGCTTCCCGGTTGCCGGCCATGGGGCGCTGGTCGCCCTGCGCCGCCACCCGGGCCATATGCTCCTCGGGTGAGGCTTGTAGCCAGATGGTGTAGCAAGAAGAGAGCAGGCGTTCATAGGTGCCGGGTTCGGTGACCAGGCCGCCGCCTGTCTCCAACACCGCCCTGGGATAGGCCTCGATCACCTGTTCCAGGCATTGCCGTTCCAGCCGGCGATAAGCGGTCCTACCAAGTAAATCAAAGATCTCGTCCAGGCCCATGCCGGCCTCTTCCTCTATCTGTCTGTTCAACTGCACGAAGGGCAGATCCAGGCGCTCGGCCAGGGCGCGCCCCAGGGTGCTCTTGCCTGCGCCACGCAGGCCGATCAAGGCGATGCGGCCGTTTTCCATGGCCTCTGGCGTATAACGCTGGCGCAGATAGCGATGCAAATCGGCCAGGTCGTCGCTGTTCAGTTCGGCCAGTTGCTCTAGAATCAAGGCCATTTCCACCGGCCGGTCCGGGCCGTCCTGAACCAGTTCCGAGAGCGGTAGATGCATGGCGGATGCGATTTGCCGCAACAGGATGATCGAGACATTGCCCCGGCCGCTTTCCAGTTGCGCCAGATAGCGCTCGGACACCCCGGATTCGGTGGACAAAATCTTGCGAGTCATGCCGCGCCGGGCCCTGGCGCCGCGCACCCGGTCGCCCAACAGGGCCAGATAGCGGCCATCGTCGTCGGCTCTTTCTGCCTGATCCTGTTCCATACGATGCTGCATGGTTGCCTCGTCGCCATGAATTCGCTACCGATTAGGCATTGGAGCATAAGCTCGCAAAATATGCATTATATTTCTTTTTTTCTGTTTATCGAATAGAAAATGCAGTATAAATCATTTCTGCCTCTGGAAATTGACCAATAGAATTTGGGGGACGAATGGCGAAATCCATCACCATATTGATAGGCACCATCACGGGAACCGCTGAATTGGTGGCGGAAGATGTTGCGCCGGTGTTGGAAGAAGCCGGTTACGATGCCGCGATGCTGGATATGGACGGCCTGACGCCGGATGTGTTGTGCGAAAACGATCTGGTCCTGATCTGTACTTCGACCTATGGCCAGGGCGATGTGCCGGACAATGCCATGGAGTTGTACGAGGCGTTGGCCGAACAGCGGCCGGACCTGTCGAACTTGCGTTATGGTATGATCGGTTTGGGCGACAGCACTTACGCTGATACCTACAACCAGGGCAGCGCGCGGTTCGACGTTCTGTTGCGGGAATTGGGGGCGCAACGGATCGGCGAAGTCATGCGCCACAATGCGTCAAGCGATGAACTGCCGGAAGAAGCAGGTGTCGTCTGGGCCAGGCAATGGGTCGAAATTCTGGCCGAATAGAATTTTTGCAACCGTGGGAGGAACATTGACATGACGAGCGGCTACAGCACCTTTGATTTGTCCCAGGATCCACCTTTGGTCACCGTGCCGCAAGACTATAACCTGGCCGTGGATTTTCTCGACCGGCGGATTGACGAGGGCTTTGGCGATAAGGTTGCCTTTATCGATGCTGAGGGCAGCCACACATACGGTGCGTTGCAGGACAGCGCCAACCGCTTTGGCAATGCGATGCTTGATTTGGGGCTGCAGTCGGAGCAGCGTGTCATGCTGTTGCAGCTGGACAGTATTGATTTTCCCATTGCCTTCTTTGGCGCCATCAAGGCGGGCCTGGTGGCGGTGCCCGTCAATACACTGCTGACCACCGACGATTATCAATACATGCTGCGGGACTCCCGGTCCCGTGCCCTGGTCGTCAGCGCCGAACTGTTGCCTGTCGTTGCACCAATCCTGGATCAATTGCCTGATCTGCGCCATATCATCGTGACGGGTACGGGTGAGTTGGCAGGGCATGCAAGCATGGCCGCCACCTTGGCGGGCGCAGACCCGGCGTTGCAGGCGGCTGCGACTTCCGCGGATGACGTGGCTTTCTGGCTCTATTCCTCCGGTTCCACGGGACGCCCCAAGGGCGCGCCGCATCTGCAGAGCGATATGATCAACACAGCGGTTCTCTATGGCCTGGGCGTATTGGGCATTCGACCGGATGACGTGGTCTATTCCGCTGCCAAGTTGTTTTTTGCCTATGGTCTGGGGAATGCTCTGACCTTCCCCATGATGGTTGGGGCTACCTCCGTTCTGATGGCAGGCCGGCCGACGCCAGAGGCCGTGATGGCTCGTATAAAGGACAACGAGGCCAGTATTTTCTATGGCGTACCCACCCTGTATGCGGGCATTCTGGCCGATGACGGCATCGGCTGCGAAGCGTCCTCGCCGCGTTTGCGCCACTGCGTTTCCGCCGGCGAGGCCTTGCCGGAAGATGTCGCCAAACGTTGGGCAGAACGTTTTGGCGTGGAAATTCTGGACGGTATCGGCTCAACCGAGATGTTGCATATCTTCGTTTCCAACCGGCCCGGACAGGTGCGTTACGGCAGCACTGGGATGCCGGTTCCGGGTTATCGCTGCCGCCTGACGGATGATGCGGGTGTGAACGTGGCCCCGGGCGAGATCGGTGATTTGTTGGTCAGCGGACCATCATCGTCTCCCTATTATTGGAACAACCGGGAAAAAAGCATCGCCACTTTTGAAGGCGCCTGGACTCGTACCGGCGACAAATATTTCTGCGATGAGGACGGCTATTTCGTTTATGCGGGCCGCACCGATGATATGTTGAAGGTAGGCGGCATTTGGGTCTCACCGTTCGAGGTGGAATCAGCCCTGACGGCCCATGACAGCGTTTTGGAAGCAGCTGTTGTCGGGCACGCCGACAGCGATCAACTGATTAAGCCGAAGGCCTTTGTGGTTCTTCAGGCGGGTGGCGGCGACGCGGATCAGGCGTCCGCGCTGCAACAATTCGTCAAGGACCGTTTGGCGCCCTATAAATACCCGCGTTGGGTGGAATTTGTCGACGAACTGCCAAAAACCGCGACCGGCAAGATCCAACGTTTCAAGTTGCGCGGCTAATGGCTATTCGGGCCTGACGATCAATTCATGGTAAGCAACTTTGACTATATAGAGGCGGCCGGCCAGCGTTTGGAATGCGCCTGGCTGGGGCCCGCCCCATGCACCGATCCCGCCGGTCCGCCGACCCTGGTTTTCCTGCACGAAGGCCTGGGTTGCGTCGCCCTATGGCGTGATTTCCCGGCTCAATTGGTTGCCGCCACCGGCCTTGGCGGTCTTGTCTATAGCCGCCAGGGTTATGGCGGCTCCGACCCCTGCGCACTGCCACGGCCCATAACCTATATGCATGACGAAGGTTTGCGGGTTCTGCCGGCGCTGTTGGCCGCCGCCGGCATCAAGCGGACCATCCTGGTCGGCCATTCCGATGGCGCTTCCATCTCGCTGATCTACGCGGGCGGCACCCCGGCCACGGCGTTGGACGGTTTGATCCTCGAGGCGCCCCATGTATTCATGGAAGAATGCAATGCGGCCAGTATCGCCAGGGTGCGGGAAACCTATGCCACCGGAGATTTGCGACAGCGTCTGGCGAAATATCACGGCGACAATGTGGATTGCGCCTTTCGCGGCTGGTCAGAACCCTGGTTGGGAAAGGGCTTCAGCAGCTGGAATTTGGAAGAGTATTTACCCAATATCTGCGCCCGCAAGCCGGTGCCAACCCTGGTGATCCAGGGTACTGACGACGAATACGGCACCATCGCCCAGTGCCAGGCCATTGAACGGGGCATTGGGGCGGAAACTAGAACTCTGTTTTTACCTGATTGCGGCCACGCCCCGCACAAGGATCAGTTCAAACAGACCCTGGCAGCCATGGTCGCGCATATTGATGGTATCGTCTGAAGCACCCATCGGAAGGCCAGTGCGATGTATCCTGGCGCCGCATAGGCGAACGCAAGGGTGCCTCGCGGCTTCAGCCGGCCTGGCACCACACCGGACACGAAGCCACACACCTTAGCGACGGCGGTTCAAGCTTCGCTGCCTCAAACTCGAATATGCTAGCTTTTCGGCCCGCCCAATCTATCCAGCGATGCCGAAGCACAGGGAAGGCGCCCTAGGCGGCCTTCCTGCGCGGAATAAACGGCTGGCGAGGCTCGACCTCTAAATCACGGATCGATTTCGCTTTATGTTCGTCGCAGTACGAACTACCGTCGGCGCGAATTTCCCCGCAGTATTCGTGGCTAGGGTGATCGCCGTGGGGCCACATGGGCCAAAGACACCCTCTGCGGGGCCTGATATCAAGCATTTTCCGCTCTCATCATGTTATTGAATAGGACACGTAACTGTGGAACACATTGGTTATATGTTGCGGCGCACCATTTTGTCAAGTAGTGAGTATCATTAATGAATCATCATTTTTCACTTTTTTTGAATCGCCTTGTGGATAAGTCAAAAAAATTCCCTGCCTTTCGGTACCGCTTGCTATGAGATACTTTAGGCGCCATGAGCTATCCCAGTGAAAGCCAAGTTCGCTATTTAAAGCGGGGGCTGACCCAGCCGGGCGGCAAATTGCCCTTGTTTGATGAACTGGGGCAGGAGATCGATAGCCGCACCATTCGCGCCTGCATCAAGGCCGGCTGGTCCGAACCCTGGTTCGCCAATCCGTTGAAGCCTGATTGGCTGGTCTGCCGCTTGACGGATAGTGGCCGGACGGTGCTGACGAAATAATATCGACACCCCCTGGTGCAGTATGTCTATCAAGTGAATAGTCCCTGGCTGACGATTTTGTCTCTTGCGCGTGCCACGATCTCATCCTCGTGTTTCGGTCAATGGGGCAGCATTTATCAATTTGCGAGCAGGAGATCGTTTACGGCATGTCCTACAAATCCTTTGACTTTACGCCCGAGCAGATTTTGATGCGTGACAGCATCCTGGGCCTGCTGGGGCGGGTGTTGCCGGCGGAAAAGATGCTGGAACTGGACAAAGCCTCGGCCTTTCCCGACGAAGCCTTCCGGGCCGTTGCGGCGGACGGTTGGCTTGGCCTGCCCATAGGGTCTGAATATGGCGGTGCCGGTGCCTCCAACAAGGATATGGCGGTCTTTATTGAGGCGATGGGCTATTACCATTACGGTATCCGGTCAGCCTATATGACCACGGCGATCTACGGCGCCTCGCATTTGCAGTATCACGCCTCCGAGGCGCAGCGACAGGAAATGCTGCCCCGGCTGATCGCGGGAGAGTTAAAGATGTGCATTGCCTATTCGGAGCCCGACAGCGGCTCCGATGCTGCCGGTATTCGCACCCGCGCGGTTCGCGATGGCGATGCCTACGTGATCAACGGGCAAAAAATTTATATCACCAATGCCCATGTCAGCGACTGGATGGTGGTTTCGGCAAAGACCGGCCCCACAGTCGCTCCCGGGGCCGGGCACAAGGCATTGAGTTTGTTCCTGGTGGACAGCAAGACACCCGGGCTGACGATCCAGCCCATGGATCCCCTGGGTTCCCGCACCTCTTTGCCGAATGAAGTATTCTTTGATGATGTTCGGGTGCCGGCCGGAAATTTGCTGGGTCGGGAAGGGGCCGCCTGGCCCATGCTGATGCGTGGACTGAATCAAGAGCGGCTGTTGCTGGCCGCGACATCGGCGGGACATTGCATGCGTATTTTGGAACTGGCCAAGGATTTCGCCATCAACCGCAAGGCTTTCGGTAAACCTATCACGGAATATCAGGCGATCTCCCACAAACTTGCTGATATGCATATGCTGACCGAGTTGGCCCGCATGGCGACCTTCCACGCTGCGCGGATGCTGGACGCGGGTGAAGACGCTGTATTGGAGACCACCACTGCGAAGATCGTGGCGACCGAGAACAATTTCAAGGTCGCCGATCTGGGTATGCAGATCATGGCTGGGGCCGGCTATATGGCGGGGGAAATGCAGAGATTGTTTCGCGAGGCGCGCCTGGGACCCATTGGCGGCGGTACCTCGGAAATTCTCAGAAATGTCATTGGCAAGCGCATGGGGCTTTAGCAATATGGCAAATTGCCGTAGAACGATGCGGCATCGGGATCGCAGGGACAAATTTCACTCGCAACATCCCTGATGCGCTGGCAAACTGGGTCCTGATGCAGGGGGAAATTCGGGCAGACTGAATGTCGGGTAAAAACGAAATAAAACGCACCATGAAGCTGGTGATCGACGGGGTCGACGATGTGCCGAATGTCGACGAGGTGGTGCGGCGTGATCTGCGTCGATGGTTTACCAGCGTGCGTGACATCCTGACCCGCTTGCCGGAAGAGCGTTGGGTCGAGGCCGAGATGGTGGCCGATCAGGCCAAGGAACTATTGGCGTCCGCGTCGCTAAACCGCCTTAACCAAACAATGATCCTGTCGTCTTCGTCTGGTTTACGCCAGGCGGCGGAACGGCTGGACGATATCGCGCCGCGGGTTCTTACCCTGTGCCGTCAGGTCACGGACCAGTTCCGCTAGCGCAACGTCGAGATTGCCGGATACATCCTCTCCCCGGCCCTTTCGGGCATCCGGCCGGCACGGAAGATGTGCCATTCCAAGCCAGGTTCATAAGGGCTTTTGTAGCGATATCGCCTCTAGAGCGAATTCGATGTCGAAGTACGCAACACAGGCTGCGACGGCGGCCCGGCGCTAACGCGCCGCCCACGCGGAGCGGTGCGCTTTGGCGCACGAGCGTGAGCGACAACAGCTAGACCTGATTTGATGAATATCGAAACTGGTCTAGGGCCTGGAACAAGCCGGCTGCCCGGGCGTGGCAGCTTTCATCAATCAGGTGCGGAAAAGCAACCCAACACGATAAACCCTGGTGTTCATTTGGGCCTGACCATGGTTGTCAGGATTGTCTTTAGGGAGTTCGCCCGCTCATCAAGGGACCGGAGCTGATTTGCGTGTGTCACTGAATAACGTATTGATCTTTCCAGAATCGCGGGCGTCAAATCCGCCTTGCTTATGAAGTCGTTTGCGCCGGCCTCGCTGCCTTTTTGATCAATACTGGGATCGTCCAGACCAGTGAGGAGTATCATGGGCAGATGTTCGCCCTGCAGTCTGTTTGTCCGAATGAAGTCAAGACCGTTTCGCGTGCCGATAAGAAAGTCGACCAGGCAGACATCCAGGTCCGTACTGCTCAAAATATTTGCGGCCTGGTCATAATCATGGGCGCGCGAGATTTCGTAACTGGCGTCATCAATATCCGCGAAAATTTCTTGGACAAGCTCGAAATCATCATCGTCGTCTTCAATAACAAGACATCTGATATCCGCAATACCGGTCATTTGGAATTCTTTCATTGCTTGTTTTGTCGGAGCGTTCGACTAGGGATTGTTCGGATAACGATGTGGCAATCGGCCAGTCAGACGGAACGCTGTTGGCTCCATTGAAGGCGTGCTACCGCAGCGATACAATGCGACCAGATGGGGCCTCTTGCCGAACTTGGCAAAGCTCGATGCGGAATAAGAGAAAGCAGAAGCGTAAGAACCGCCGGCAGTAACGGCAAAACGACTAGCTACCGAAACCGGCCTAGATTGATTTACGAAATGCGGTTCCATGCGACCTCGCGACACTTCAGCACCCTAAATATATACCGATGATTGGTGAACAAGGCCTTAACGCCCGCTTTTCTCTGCGTAGTTTCGCCGGAATTCCGGCGCCTGCCGAGGCAAGGGCGGAGGCAGCCGTCCAGGGTTCGGATGGTGATGAATAACACCAAACTCGTTAGTGCATTGCGGCGCCTGGCGCGACTATCGAATTATGAAGGTGGCGGCCCTGGTCACGGCTGTGTCAAACCATTTGGTCTTGATTTGGTTTTGCGTCGTGGGCCTTTGAAAATGGACCTGCGGTTTGCTCCCAACACAGAGGCCAACTAATTGGGATCACTAAAACGACCCGAATGGTTGACTGTATTACTCTAGGGCTTGCCGGTTATGGGTGCGATCAGGCAGCCCGGCGATGCCGGGGCATCGTGGCAGGCAAGAATTTCACGCACGGATTTTGCATAGACAGCGTCCCACTGTGCCTTGGCGTAGAAATTTCCGGTCGGCATGAAATGGTTGGCCGGATAGCGCCGCGCCCAATTGTCTGCATTCTTGATCGGCACCAGGCCGGCGGCCTCTTTGGTTGCCCAGCCCGAGGTAAAACCGATGCCCAGACGATGACAGCCGACGCAGGTATTGTTGCGGGTTCGCAAAGAAATCGGCTTGGCCCATATCTGAAAGTCCGGCCCGATATGCTTGTACCAGCCAAAGGGGTCGGTTGGTACCAGGTGCCAGACCTGGCCTATATTTGGGCTATACATGAAGGGGTCATTGTCATGACATTCGCCGCAGCGGTCAGCGGCCACCTGGGCCGGGCTTTGCCAAAATGCGCGGGCCGAAATATGGCCCGGAGGCGGGGTTTCCTCGTTGGGCGGCGGCACCCGTTCGGCATTCAGCGGCTGCCCATTCCTGCCCGTGGCCTGAAACCAGCAGGTGCTGCCGTCCGCGGCGCTGTGGGCAATGACATCGATCTCGTCGAAAAGTAAATCGCCGGCGGGGCGGATGTACTTGCGACGGCAAAACGCCACGATCTGGTCGTCGCCCTGGGAGAAATTCAGGACCCGCGAAAAAGGCACGCACTGGCCATCGGAGTTTGCGCCGTTATCAAGCAGAGACGGGCGGTCGCAGTTCATGTCCGGGCTATAGCGGTCCGGTGTCCTGCCGCCGTCGACGGTTATCGGGATGACTTCGCCGCTTTGACAATTGAACGCCGGAATCTCACGTATCGCCAGCGCACACATCTTTCCATAGGCGATGATATCCTGGCTCTCGTACTGGCTGTCGGGCCACGCCGGCGCGACCGGGATGGCGAACAAGATTATCAGCAGGAAAACTGCATGCAGGCGCCTGGCCAAGTGCGGATTGAAATACCTGTTCATGGCGCCACAACCATCCCCCCCTGTTCGAGGATTGCCGCCCGCACCGCCTGGTAATACAACACGTAACCGCTGCATCGGCAGATATGCGCATCCAGGGCATCGTCAATGGCCTTGTCCAGGTCACCTGCAGGGATGGGACTGACCTGCAACCGTTCCCACAGCGTAATTGCAGCCATCAGGAAGCCGGGCGTGCAATAGCCGCACTGAAAAGAGAAATGCTCCAAAAACGCCATTTGTAAAGGGTGAAGCCCGCTAGCGGTCGCCACCCCTTCCACCGTAGTGACCGCTACGCCCCGCAACTGTGAAAGTGGCGTCGAACAGGCGATCATGGGTTCTGGCGGCGCGCCGGGCTGGCGTCGGACCGACACAGTGCAGGCGCGGCACACGCCAATACCGCAACAGAATTTAGTGCCGGTCAGGTTCAAGTTCTCTTGCAGGAAATCGACCAGGGGTATGTCGCCGTCCGCCGCCAGAGCACTAACGGGGTTGCCATTCACGGAGAAGGAAATATCGGCCATGGATCTAAAGTGCCTCCCTGATCTTTGCGGAGGTAATGGGCAAATCACGGAAACGGCGCGCCGTTGCATCGTAAAGAGCGTTGGAAATTGCCGGCGCAACCGAACACATCACCGCTTCTGCGATGCCCTTGGCGGTGCGGTCGCCGGGCAACGGCGCCAGCGTGATCAGTTCCTGACCTTTAAGCGCCACGTCGCGGGCCATGGGCACATGATAGCGATGGAGGTTCCAGTTACCAAGCGCGGGACCTGCCGGTCCGGGCGGCATGTCTTCGAGCAAGGTATAACCGATCGCCATGGCGACGCCGCCTTGGCTTTGGCCCGCGACGAGGCCCGGGATGATAATGCGCCCGGCATTGAGGATACTTACTGAATTGCGCACGACCACTTCGCCGCTTTTGCCGTCGACGGTCAGGGCCAGCAGGTTGCCGCAGGGGGCAAACGTTGTCCGGGCATAGCGTGCCGAGGCGTCGTCGGGATAACGGCCATTAGCGCGGCGGACAAGGGTGGGCTGTGCCGCGCCAACGGTAAAGAGCGCCGCGCCGTCTATGGACCAATGGAACTGCCCCGATTTGGGCACCGTATAATCGGCCTCGACCCAGATTTCCTGAAAATAGGCGTGCACCAGGGAGGCACGCACATTGCCTCCGTCGCCATAAATATCGACTGCGAGGTCTCTCAACGATAGCGGCGGCAGGCCGAAATGTGGCGCCGTCAATGCCCCGTCAGTCCATAGTGTCTGCTGGGCGGTGATCCCGTCCACACGCCAAAGCCGCCGCGCGGCAGGCAGAATGGCAGTATCGAATAGGACCTTGCTGGCCTGTTCTACCGCATGGACTTGATGAAAGGCGGTCAGACAGGCGCTAGAGGATCCGGTTGCCTTTTTGGTCCAACCGGGATCATTCCAACTGCCGTTGGTCGTGGTCATTTGCAGCTGACTGAACAAGTTCGGATCGCCCATTTCTATGGAAGCGGCGTTGTTGCCCAGATACGCTCCGGTTGTCACCGCCAGGGTTGTAGCTGACCCGTTACCCATGTCGACCGCATCGGTCCGAACGGTCAGGCTGCCATCCAGGTTGATGCCAACGTAGCCAACCAGGCCATCCCCCGAGGTGCCATACGCCTGCATGGACATGGCATAGCCGACGCCATAGAGAAGGTTCCGTTGCCTCCAGAACCCGCGAGCGGCGTCTCTATCCCTCCATAAGCTGTGCTGTTCGGCAAGAGAAAGAATCTCGTCCAGACGCAAGGTTTCGGTGATCGGACCGCCAACCACGGTCTTGCCGCCCTTGCTGAGAATGTTACGCCGGCGCAAATCGATGGGATCCCAACCGTTATCGCGCGCCGCATCATCCAGCAAGGTCTCGATGGCGAAGAACGCCTGCGGGCCGCCGAAGCCCCGTTGCGAGCCACCGGAAACGTTGGATGAATAGTTGGCCTGCGAGGAAATTGCTGCCTTTGGAATATTGTACGAACCGCCGGCGCAGAGCCCGGCAAGTTGGGCCACATAGGGGCTCAGATTTTTCCGCCCGCCGCCGTCGAAGTCCATATCGACGGCAATAGCCTGAATTTTGCCACGGTCGTCGACCGCCAGCTTCGCACTTAGTTCGCAGGCATGACGTTTAAGGCCGGCCTGGAATTGTTCAAAACGGTCATAGGCAAGGCGGACCGGACGACCGCCCCCATAGGCCGCGGCGAGGGCAAGGTTGAGCGTAAAAATCGATTTATCGCGGCCGCCAAAACCACCGCCCGGATAGCAGGAAACCAGATTGACCGTCTTTACCATCACCGGGTTTTGCGGCCCGGCAAACATGGCCAGGGTGTCGGAAACATCGTGCTCCGGTGATTGCGTGCCAACCACCAGGGTCAGGCTCAGCGAGGATGCATCGTACCAGGCCAAACCGCTCTCCGGCTCCATGAACATGGGATCCATCGCCTGCATGGAACAATCGGCGCAATATCGCTTCCACTTGCCGGAACCGATCTCGCGCTTGATCCGCCGGCGATACACATCTGCATTTTTCTTGTAATTCGCGTCCCAACCGTTTCGCGCGTAGGAGATGATATCGTCGCCGCCCGCCGGATCTGCAACGCGGACATAGTCGGTCAATGGCTGCAAGGCCATGCCCGGTTTGGGCGTCGCCTTGCCCGTATAGATCTGGAAGGCCGGGTTGAACTGCACGGCTTTTTCCACCGCGCGGAATACCTTGCGCGAGGGGCAAATAAGAAAGGCCACGGGTTGTCCGTAAAAGTCGGCGGACTGGCCCCGCGGTACAATAAATGGCCAGTGAATATCGCCCGGCAAATTGGTTTCGCCGCGCAGTATGTCTTCTCTCCGGTCCACATCCAGATCATGTTCTACACCGCTGGGGCGGCTGACCTTGTTCGTAATCTCGTCACCGTAGAGAACTTTCGTGGATTTGGCCTCGTCCGGAAGCAAACCAAGTTCCAGCCCGACGAAGGGTTTCTCCACGTTAATGGCCCGGATGATCATCACAGGCTGTTCGCCCTTGGGCCAACCAGGCATGGTCCAGGCGTGAAAATCGCGGGCATAGATGCTCTGCCCTGTTACCTTTGCCAGGCCGTCGATGCGGTAGCTGGCCTTGCCCGGTTCCGCCGACCAGCCCTGGTTCTCATCACCTAACGCTGCAATAGCGTTGTTTTCATCCGCGCGTAGCAGTCCAGCCGGAATCACGTTTACGGTAAAAGCGACCCCCGCCACGGTCTGTACAAAGGAGCGACGCGTCAAGGATGACTTGAACTGGGTCATATTTCACCAACCCTATTGATATCCCGAACCAGTGCGGCGAATGTCCGACCGCACGAACGCGTTCACTGATCATTGCAAAAATCGGAACGCTATTACGAACGGGAATACTACGCCGTGTCCGGATTGCAATACAATCATCTGGAAGCAATTATTTTAGGCACTTTAGTTTCATGTTGCTTTGATAATCCAAATTATAATTGATGCGTCAATTTCAATATTGTATCAGCACATACTATTGTCTGCTCTGGATTTCATTACATTGATCGTTATTTTCCGTCTTTGCGAATGTATGGCTGGCTATGCACAACGAAATGGTCCCACAGCTTCGCGTCACATAACGTCCTGTCTGACCCTGGACCGGCAACCCTGCCGCAATCGAAAACCATAGACCCGTTATGGCGCTCAAGCGCTCAGGGTCCGTCCAAGCCATCAGATTCTGCAACAACAAGACCCGATGGTACCTATTCTCCCTATCAGCAATCTCGCAGCGAGATTGTGCTATTTGATATTACATTTCTTCTTGATCGCAGCAATGCGGGCATCCAGGTGGGCATCGTAATCGTCGGCCTTAACTTTTCCGTCTTTGTCACTGCCGCTGGTTACAGTGTTAAGTAAGAAACCAGCTGGCGTAATGGCAAAAATTCCTGAAACTGTTTGCTTTTTTACATGATGTTTCTCCGACTCGAGAACCCGTAAATCACCTTCCGCGGTTGCACAGTTGATCGGTTTGTCCATGTTTTTCGGTTCGTCGGCGGCATTTGTGATGGCTGGCATGGCCAATATAAAGATCGCGGTGGTCAAGCCCGTCAATTCACCAAACAGTTTGTTTTTACGTTTCATTGCATGTTCCTTTTTTGGACTTTCCGTCATGGCATGTGCGCTGTGATCATGGGGCATCACTGTGACAGTTTGTTTTTTTGATTACAATAGATCTATGTCAGGGGTTCATATCAGATTTTGTCCGCGTGCTTCAGGTGCCGCATCGTAAGTCCGGCCCGGAATGGGAGAGCGCCTCTCAATAAATCAACATATTGACCTGGCGAATGTCGTATCCCGGCCGGCCCGGATAGGCCAACAAAAAGCAGCGGATAAACCTAGCCGAAATCTTCAATAGGTCTGCTGCGGAATTTGCAATGAATCAGTACACCGGAATACAGGGTCAAGCATCTTCATCTTCTGGTCCGACCCATGCAAAGGGATTAAAAGCGACTTCCCACAAATGGCCGTCCGGGTCTTGGAAATAACCATGGTAGCCACCCCATGATGCGTTCTGGGCCGGCTTGACGATGGTCGCTCCTGCCGATCGTGCTTGCTCGACCACGGCATCTACCTCCGCAGCCGATGCCACGTTGTGAGCAAGGTTGAACCCGTTATAGCCACTGCCCTCTGGTGAAACCGTCGCGTCCCTCGCGAGGGCATCTCGATTTGATAATCCTAACCATGTGCCGTTTAGGTTAAAGAAGGCAACGTCCGGAGGTGATGCCATTTTCGGAAAACCCAGGCCATCCTCATAGAACGCTATGGATCTGTCCAGATCAACAACGGCCAGGGCGATCATACTAATCCGGGGCTTCATCCTTTATCCTTTACGCAAAGGTAATGGGCATCACGGTCCGCGGCCCTCAAAAAACAACCCTGCGGCCGGGCTATCGGGCCAGGCCAGCACACCACTTCGGCAGGTTGGTTCCGTTCCATACACGAGCCAGGGATCGACGACCGGTCCAATGGTTTCCTCGACGCGGAATTTGCCTCGGTGTTACGTGGCGTATCGCAAAAGGGTGAGCCCTGAATCATACTTACAATTGAGCAATCCCTCCGCCACGGCCACGGTGGAAGCCTCGGCGACGAGGTTCTCCCAACGTGAAGAATCTATGTACTCACGGGTAGCCTTAAGGAGACCCAGGCTGGCCGGCAGACGGACCTCCGCGCGGGTCAGAACCGCCATGGCTTGGCTGGGCGATATAAACGTGTCGATGATGTGCGCCTGATTACGGTACCGCGCCACCAATCCGGTGACCGAGGGATGCACGGCGGCCTGTATCACGTGCCGCACGTCTCCACGCAGCATGGCATTCACCGCGTCATCGAAGTCTGCGAACAGGTCAACGCGGGCATCGTCAAGGCGGTGGAACTCCAGGTAACGGTTTGCGACCCAGTCGTGATTGCTGCCCGCGGGACCAAGGGTCGCAAAGATCAACATGGCCTCCGCCTTCGCTGTCCTGACAATGGCCGCGACAGGGCATGTGTTCTCACATCACCCTGCATCATGGTCCAACGATCCAGATCGAACTTTCCATAAGGTATGCTACCGTTGCAAAGATGCAATTGTTAGTCTTGGGTTTTCGCCAGTTTGTTTGCGCGGGGCGGCAGGAACGGTCGGATAATAGGAATAATTTGCGCTTTCGGGATGCAGACATGGCGCAACAATATATGCCAAAATCAGCAAGATGCTTGAAAATTGAGAGGAAGAATTATGCCGAAATGGATCGATCATATTGTGGTGCGCGTCAAGGATCTCGACCAGAGCCTTGAGGACTATGAGACCAAGCTGGGTATGAAGGCGAGTAAAGGCCCGGACGAAATACCTGCTTTGGGCATGACGCGGGCGATTTTGCCCCTGGGTGACGAGGGGCGCTTTATCGAACTTGCCGAGCCCCTGGGGGAAGGCGGGGCCATTGCCGGGGCGCTCGAAAGATACGGCGAAGGTGTGCATCTAGTCGCCTTGGCCGTAGACAATTTGGCGGAAGCAACCGCCGAGATGAAAGCCAACGGCGCGCGGATCATTGAATCAGGAACCCAGGTTTTCGTGCATCCCCGCGACGGGCACGGTGTGATGTATCAATTGATTGAACGGGCCTGAGGGTCCAAATCTTACGGGCGAATCGCGTTCCTAAGATTCGAAAAACCGCGAGACTCTTGAGATCAGCCGTGCGCGAGATACCGAATAGAGCGAGGCTTCTGTTCGCTTCGCACCATTGGTGCTCGACGCCTTAGGCCGTCGCCGAAATTCCAGCGGGACGACGCAGCCATCTATTTGGGCATGCGCAAGGATCGCGTTCTTATTGGCGCGAACCCCGAAAACGGGAAGCCTGCAGGACCGTCGGGGCTGGTTTCGGGTATCGTTGGCCTTCGATGGCGCAGTTTCCCGGGGGTTTCGGCGACCAGCCAAGAACCGCCCCGCCATTAATTTGGCGGGGTCCATTCCTTTGTCGGAAGTTCCCAACGCAGACCGTTTGTTAACGAATTCCACTTAGTCTTGATCGGGACCGTTCATGGCGACGCGGCTGCGTCCCAGGGACAGTTGCAAACTGATCCGGAGCGCTTTGGGCGCGCGCGCCGGACCAGGGCAGCCTGCAATGTCGAATGGCCGCCAAAAGACCATTTACGCGATCGAACAATGATGGAGAAGGCAATGGAACAAAATGCGAAGACCGTGAACATCGTCATTGCCGACGACGATGCCGATGATCGATTTTTGATAGAAGATGCATTCAACGAACTCAACGGCATGCATGAGCTGAATTTCGTCGAGGATGGCGAGGAGTTGCTCGAACTGCTTCGCGGCGACGGGCGTTATGCCGATGGCGGTGGCAAGGTGCGTCCCAACCTGATCCTTCTGGATTTGAACATGCCCAGGATGGACGGGCTTGTGGCGCTGAAAGAAATAAGGGCCGATCCAAAGTTGCACAATATGCCGGTTGTCATTTTGACGACGTCAGCATCCGACGACGACATAATTTCCGCTTATAAATCCGGTGCGAATTCCTATATCTCAAAGCCGGCTGCTTTCGAGGAATTGTTGGAGATTACCAAGGTACTTTCCGGCTATTGGGGCAACATCGTGCGCCCGTCGCCAAAAGATTAACAGGATCAGGCCCGCCATTAGATGGCGCGGCGATACTATCAACGGCTATTGAATTCAATCACCGTCAACTATTCAGTGGTTTGCCGGTGACGGCCAGGGCGGCTTCCTTGACGGCCTCGTTCAGGGTGGGGTGGGCATGGCAGGTCAGCGCAATATCCTCGGACGAAGCGCCCATTTCCAGGGCCAGAACCAGTTCGGCTATCATGGTGCCGGCGTCAGCGCCGATGATATGTGCGCCAAGCAGCCGGTCGGTTTCCTTGTCCGCCAGCAACTTGACAAAACCACCCTCGCTGTCGCCGCTGGAGCGCGCACGGCTGTTGGCGGCAAAGCTGAAACGGCCCTTATTGTAGGCGCGGCCGGCTTCTTTCAACTGCTCTTCGGATTTGCCTACGGTGGCGACTTCCGGCCACGTATAGCAGACGCCGGGAATGGCGTCGTAGTTAACCTCTGCCGTATGGCCGGCCAGCTTTTCAGCCAGGACCACGCCCTCTTCCTCCGCCTTGTGGGCCAGCATGGGGCGGTCGGGCAGCACGTCGCCAATGGCGAAAATACCCGTGACATTGGTCTGGTAGTCACCATCGACAGGTATGAAGCCGCGCGCGTCCATGGTAACGCCGGCCTCGGCCAGACCCAGGCCGTCGGTAAATGGCTTTCGGCCGATCGCGACAAGAGCCACATCCGCCTTTAGGGTTTCGCTATCGCCGCCGCTGGCCGGCTCCAGGCTTAGTTGCAGGCCGCCCTGAACTTTCTTAGCGGCCGTAACTTTGGTGCCCAGACGGAATTCCATGCCCTGCTTGGTCAGGCTGCGTTGCAGGTGACGAGATAGTTCGCCATCCATGCCCGGCGTAATTCGGTCCAGGAACTCAACCACCGTGATCTTGGCGCCCAGCCGACCCCAGACCGAACCCATTTCCAGGCCGATATAGCCGCCGCCGATCACCACCAGATGCTTTGGCACCTTGCTTAATGACAGAGCGCCGGTGGATGACAAAATGGTCTTTTCGTCAATCTCCACCCCGGGCAGGCCCATGACGTCCGAGCCGGTGGCAATGATGGTGTTTTCTGCCGTCAGGGTCCGCTCACCGCCGGCGCTCAGGGCGACGTGGACCTGACCCGGGCCGGCGATGCGCCCGCGGCCGGGGATATATTCCACCTTGTTCTTCTTGAACAGCCCGGCGATGCCGGTGGTCAGATCCGCGACAACCTGGTCCTTGCGGGCCATCATGGTTTTCAGGTCCACAGACAGGTTGGCGGCATTGATCCCATGCCGGGCGAATTCTACATCCGCCTCGTGATAAAGATGCGAGGACTGCAACAATGCCTTGGAGGGAATGCAACCTACGTTCAGGCAGGTTCCGCCCAAGGTGCCGCGCATCTCCACGCATGCCGTGCGCAGGCCCAACTGGGCGGCCTTGATGGCGCCGATGTAGCCGCCCGGGCCGGCGCCAATGAAGACCGCATCGAATCTATCATCACTCATGGCAAGCTTTCGCTAGATTTCAAATAACAGGCGTTCGGGTTCCTCGATACATTCCTTGACCCGCACCAGGAAGGTCACCGCCTCGCGGCCGTCAATAATCCGGTGATCGTAACTTAATGCCAGATACATCATCGGCCGGGCCACGACTTCACCATTTACCACCATGGCCCGATCCTGGATTTTGTGCATGCCCAGAATAGCCGATTGCGGCGGGTTCAGGATCGGCATTGAGAGCAGCGAACCATAAACGCCACCGTTTGAGATGGTAAAGGTGCCGCCTTGCATTTCGTCAATGCTCAATTTGCCGTCGCGGGCGCGGCGGCCGAAATCGACGATCGCACCTTCGATGTCGGCGAATGACATGTCATTGGCATCACGCAATACCGGTACCACAAGGCCCTGGGGCGTGCCTACGGCAACGCCGACGTTGTAATAGTTCTTGTAGATCAGATTGTTGCCGTCGATCTCCGCATTGACAGCCGGCACCTCGGCCAGGGCCTGGGTACAGGCACGCACGAAAAAGGCCATGAAACCAAGGCGGTGGCCATGGCGTTTCTCGAAGACATCGCGGTATTTGGCGCGCGCCGCCATCACCGCGCCCATATCGACTTCGTTGAAGGTGGTCAGCATGGCGGCGGTGTTTTGCGCCTCCTTGAGGCGCCGTGCAATCGTCCTGCGCAGGCGGGTCATGGGGACGATTTCTTCCAGGCCCGCATTGGGGCGCAGGGTCCCGCCTTGCTGTCCCGCTGGTGCCGCCGCAACCCTTGCGGCCGGAATGACCTGTTGTGGGGGCGCTGCCGGCGTCTCCGGGGCCGCGACAGGGGCCGCTGCCGGCGCTGACGCGATAACCGGCGCGCTGCCGGAACCCATGTAATTCAGCACATCTTCTTTCAACAACCGGCCATCCTTGCCGCTGGCCGGAATGGCGGCGGGATCAAGCTTGTGTTCCTGCACCAAACGGCGCACAGCCGGCGATAGTGGCGCAGCGGTCGCGACGCCCGCCGCCATCGGCGCAGCGGCCGGCGCCGCCACGGTCGGGGGTGGCGCGGCAACAGGCGCCGGGGCGCTGGCCTGCCCGGCCGGCGCCGTGCTTGCGGTCTCGGCTTCATCAATGCGGCCCAATAAGCCACCCATGGCCACCGTGGCTTCTTCCGGCGCGACAATTTCGCGCAGGATACCAGCGGTGGGTGCGGGTACTTCCACCGCGACCTTGTCCGTTTCCAGTTCCACCAGCGGCTCGTCCTGGGCGATTGTTTCGCCGACCTGCTTCAGCCAACGGGCCACGGTCGCCTCGATCACGGATTCACCCAATATGGGAACCAGAATATCGATCATCTAAGATCCCTCGTTTTGTTGTCTTCACTCAGTTAAAGGTCGCGTTCAAAGACTCAGCGCCTTGGCGATCAAGGCGGCCTGTTCCTTCAGGTGAGTGGCCGTGTTTCCTGCGGCGGTAGAGGCGCTTTCGGTCCGCCCGATGTAACGCGGCCGTCCTGATTTATGGCCGATTTTATCCAGCACCTGCTCCAACCTGGGCATCACGAACCACCAGGCGCCCATGTTTTGCGGTTCTTCCTGGCACCAGATTACCTCCGCATTGGGGAAGCGGGCCAGTTCCTGGCACAGGCCCGCCTTGGGAAAGGGGTACAATTGTTCCATACGAAGCAGATAGATGTTATTTTTCTTGGCCACGTCCCGTTGCTCCAACAGGTCATAATAGACCTTGCCGCTGCACAGCACGACGCGACGGATCTTGTCGTCGGAGGCCAGCCGTTTGCTGTCGCCATCGTAGTCATCCCAAAGCAGGCGGTGGAAGCTGGAGCCCGGCCCCAGGTCGGCCAAAGTTGAAACACAGCGTTTATGGCGCAGCAACGATTTCGGCGTCATCAGGATCAGCGGCTTGCGGAATTTGCGATGCAGTTGCCGGCGCAGAATATGGAAGTAGTTGGCCGGCGTGGTGCAGTTTGCCACTTGCATATTGTCTTCGGCGCAAAGTTGCAGGTAACGCTCCAGCCGGGCCGAAGAATGCTCCGATCCCTGGCCCTCAAAACCATGCGGCAGCAGCATGACAAGGCCGCTCATGCGCAGCCATTTGCTTTCTCCCGACGAGATGAACTGGTCGATTATGACCTGGGCGCCATTGGCGAAGTCACCGAACTGAGCTTCCCACATGATCAGGCCGCGCGGTTCGGCCAGAGAATAGCCATATTCAAAGCCCAGTACCGCCGCCTCGGAAAGGGCCGAGTTTATGACGTCAAACCGCGCCTGTCTCTTGTCCAGGTTGTTCAGCGGGGTGTAGGTATGTTCGTCGGTCTGGTCGATAAACTGGCTATGGCGCTGGGAAAATGTGCCCCGGGCGCTGTCCTGGCCCGACAGGCGGACGGGAAAGCCCTCCATCACCAATGATCCGAAAGCCAGGGCTTCCGCCGTGGCCCAATCAATATTTTCGCCACTTTCGATAATGGCCTGCTTGGCCGCCAGTTGGCGGCGCACGGTGCGGTGCACGTTGAAGTCGTCCGGCGCCTCGGTAATTACTTTGCCAATATGGTTCAGGGTCTTCAGTTTGACCGAAGTTTCGCCCCGCCGGGCCACGCCACGGGCCGTTTCCAGGCCTTGCCAGCGGCCTTCCAACCAATCCGCCTTGTTCGGTTTATAGGCCGTCGCCGCCTCGAAATCCTGTTCCATGCGGGCCTGGAAGTCGGCCACGCCGTTGTCGGCCTCTTCCTGGCTTATGATACTATCGGCGACCAGCTTTTCCGCGTAGATCTGGCGCGAAGTCGGGTGTTGGCCAATCGCCTTGTACATCAGGGGCTGGGTAAACGCCGGTTCGTCACCTTCGTTATGGCCATGGCGGCGATAACAGTACATATCTATGACCACGTCTTTTTTGAATTGCTGGCGAAATTCGGCCGCGATCTTGCCGATGTAACAGACCGCTTCAGGGTCATCGCCGTTGACGTGAAATATCGGTGTCTGCACGATTTTGCCGACGTCCGAGGGATAGGGCGACGAGCGGGACAAATTGGGGTTGGTGGTGAAGCCGATCTGATTGTTGACGATGATATGGATCGTGCCGCCGACAGTGTAGCCGTCGAGATCGGACAGGGTAAAACATTCCGCCACCAGACCTTGTCCGGCGAACGCCGCATCGCCGTGCATCAACAGGGCCATGACCTTGCTGCGGTCGTCGTCATTTTGTTGGTCCTGCTTGGCCCTTGCCTTGCCTTGCACGACCGGATTGGCGGCTTCCAGATGCGATGGGTTGGCCGCCAGGGACAGATGCACCATATGGCCGCCCAATTCCCGGTCCGCCGAGGTGCCCAGATGATATTTCACATCACCCGAGCCCTGGACATCCTGAGGATGGGCCGACTGTCCCTGAAACTCCGAAAAGATTGCCGTGAATGGCTTGCGCATAAGGTTCGACAGCACGTTCAAACGGCCCCGGTGCGGCATGCCAAGCGAGATTTCCCGGGTTCCCAGTTGCGCCGCCCGGATCAGCACCGAATGCAACAGCGGCATCAGGCTCTCGCCGCCATCCAGGCCAAACCGCTTGGTGCCCGTGTGTTTTACCTGCAGGAAGCTCTCAAAACCTTCCGCTTCAACCAATTCGCGTAAAATCTGGCGCTTTTCGTGGTCCGTTAGATTGATTTCCTTGCCCCGGCCCTCAATGCGCTCTTGTATCCAGGCTTTCTCATCCGGCCCCATGATGTGCATGAACTCCACACCGATACTGCTGCAATAGGTCCGGTTCAGGATATCCAGAATTTCCCGCAGGGTGGCGTTTTCCAGGCCCAGGACGTAGTTGATGTAGATCGGCCGATCCAGATCCGCCTCGGTAAAACCAAAGCTGCGCGGGTCCAGTTCGGAATGGGAAACTGTTTTTTGCAGCGCCAGCGGATCCAGCTTGGCGTGCAAATGCCCTCGGACGCGAAAGTTCCGGATCAACATCAAGGCGCGCAGGCTGTCCATGGTGGCCTGGCGAACCTGCGCCGGCGTGACCGCGCCAAGCGCCGCCGGCGCCCGTTGGGCGCCGATCACCAAGTCCCGTTCCTCACTACCGGTATAGGGGTCGGTCCGGCTTTCCAGGCTGGTGCGCGGGGCCCAGGGCGCCCCGCGGACTTCGGCGACCACGGCCTCCGCTTCGTCGCCCAATTCGTTGAAGAATTGTTGCCACGATGCATCAACGGAACTGGGAGAGTCTAGAAACCGTTGGTAAAGCTGTTCGATAAAAGCGCTGTTGGCGCCAAATAGGAATGACGAACCTTCAAGGTCCGCTCCTTCAGGGCTGTCGCCCTCAGAGGCCACTACGGACATGTTTCCACCGACAGCTTCTGCCGTCGTCTCCAATGCGATTTCAAGCCTTGCGCATACTGCGCGTGGAATGGTTAACCCTTCATTACGCTCAACATGGTGCTGCCCAGTTTAGCGGGCGAATCCGCCACTTCTATGCCGGCGCTCCGCATCGCTTCCATCTTGTCGCCGGCCGTTCCCTTGCCGCCTGAAATGATGGCGCCCGCATGGCCCATGCGCCGGCCGGGAGGGGCCGTGACGCCGGCGATAAAACCGACCATGGGCTTTTTGACCTTGGATTGTCGAATGAATTCGGCAGCCTCTTCCTCGGCCGTGCCGCCGATTTCGCCAATCATCACGATGCCCTCGGTTTCCTTGTCGCCCAGGAACATTTCCAGGCAATCAATGAAATTGGTGCCATTGATCGGATCGCCGCCAATGCCGATGCAGGTGCTTTGCCCCAAACCGGCCGCTGTTGTCTGACCCACGGCTTCATAGGTCAGGGTGCCGGATCGCGAAACAACGCCGATTTTGCCACGGGTGTGGATATGGCCCGGCATAATGCCGATTTTGCATTCATCCGGGGTAATCACGCCGGGACAGTTCGGTCCGACCAGACGGGTCTTGCCCGAGGCCTGAAGGGCCCGCTTGACGGTGACCATATCCAGCACGGGGATGCCTTCGGTGATGCAGATCGCCAGTTCGATCCCGCAATCTATGGCCTCCAGGATGGCATCAGCGGCATAGGGCGGCGGGACATAGATCACCGAGGCGTTGGCCGCCGTCACTTCTATTGCATCGGCGACCGTATCAAATACCGGCAGGCCCAGATGGGTTTCGCCGCCTTTTCCCGGCGAGACACCGCCGACCATCTGGGTGCCATAGGCGATGGCCTGTTCTGAATGGAAAGTGCCTTGATTGCCCGTAAAGCCCTGGCAGATTACCTTGGTATCCTTATTGACCAGCACAGCCATCAGGCGGCCTCCTTCACGGCGGCGACGACCTTCTCGGCCGCATCGCCCAGATCGTCGGCCGTGATGATGGTCAGGCCGGAGGCGGCCATGATCTCCTTGCCTTTTTCAACATTGGTGCCCGCCAGGCGCACCACCAGCGGCTTGGTCAGATGCACTTCCCGGGCCGCCGATACAACGCCTTCGGCGATAATGTCGCAACGCATGATGCCGCCAAAAATATTGACCAGGATGCCCTGGACGTTCTCGTCCGACAAAATGATCTTGAAGGCTTGCGTCACCCGCTCCTTGGTGGCGCCGCCGCCAACGTCGAGGAAATTGGCCGGCTCCCCACCATGCAGCTTGATAATATCCATGGTCGCCATGGCCAGGCCGGCCCCGTTCACCATGCAGCCGATGCTGCCGTCCAGCTTGATGTAATTAAGGTCCGCCTTGGCGGCTTCCAACTCGGCAGGATCCTCTTCATCCGGGTCCCGCATGGCTTCGATATCGGGCTGGCGATACAGGGCGTTGTCATCGAAGTTCATCTTGGCGTCCAGGGCGATGACGGCGCCGGCGCCGGTCACCACCATTGGATTGATCTCGACCAAAGAGGCGTCCGTATCGATGAAAGCCTTATATAAAGCCGTGATCAACTTGACGGCGGAGCCGACCTGTTTGCCTTCCAGGCCCAGGCCATAGGCCAGGCGACGGGCGTGATGGCCCTGCAGTCCGGCAATGGGGTCGATAACCAAAGTCTGAATTTTTTCCGGCGTGTCTTCCGCCACCGCCTCGATATCCATGCCGCCCTCGGTGGAGGCCATGATGGCGATGCGCGAGGTGCCCCGGTCCACCACCGCGCTCAGATACAGCTCCTGGGCGATGTTGCAGCCGTCCTCGATATACAGCCGCTTGACCTCCCGGCCGGCAGGCCCGGTCTGATGCGTAATCAGGTTCATGCCCAGCATTTTTGAGGCGATGTCGCGGACTTCGTCGAGGGATTTGGCCAGCTTGACGCCGCCGCCTTTGCCCCTGCCGCCGGCATGGATTTGCGCCTTGACCACCCAGACCGGTCCCGGCAAAGCCTTGGCCGCCTTGACCGCCTCATCCACGCTATAAGCCACGGCGCCGTCCGGTACGCTGACGCCATAGTTTTTTAGGAGGCTTTTGGCCTGATGTTCATGAATATTCATTACTGTCCCTATTGCCTGCGGCTGATATCCAACGAACGGCCCGGCTATTTCGACTTCTTCGCGGCTTTCGCCTTTGGCGCCGCCCGCCTGGCTTTTTTGCCGAGCGACGGATCGAGTTTCCTGCAGGCGGCAATCAGGTCCTTGACTGATGCGACAGAGCTGTCGAAGGCCTTTTTCTCGGACCGGTTCAAGGCTATTTCCACGATCCGCTCCACACCCTTGGCGCCGATCACCACGGGCGCGCCCACATACATGCCATTAACGCCATATTCACCGTTCAAATTGGCGGCGCAGGGCAGTACCCGTTTTTGATCCCGCAAATAGCTTTCCGCCATCTGGATCGCGGCCGACGCCGGGGCATAAAACGCTGAACCGGTTTTCAGCAGGCCAACGATTTCGGCGCCGCCGTCACGGGTCCGTTGAATGATCTTGTCCAGACGTTCCTTGCTGGTCCAGCCCATTTTTACCAGGTCGGGCAGGGGGATGCCGGCGACGGTGGAATAACGCGCCAGGGGCACCATGGTATCACCGTGCCCGCCCAATACGAAGGCGGTCACGTCCTCGACCGAGACACCGAATTCTTCGGCCAGGAAGTACCGGAAGCGGGCCGAATCCAGCACCCCGGCCATACCGACAACGCGATTCGTGGGCAGGCCCGTAATCTCTCGCAAAACCCAAACCATGGCATCCAGGGGGTTGGTGATGCAGATGACGAAAGCCTTCGGGGCGTATTTCTTGATACCCGCGCCGACCTGTTGCATCACCTTGATGTTAATGCCCAGCAGATCATCCCGGCTCATGCCCGGCTTGCGCGCCACGCCGGCGGTCACGATTATCACATCAGCGCCCCGAATTGCGGCATAGGAATTGCTGCCCGAAAGGCGGCTGTTATAGCCCTCTACGGGCGAGGCTTCCGCCAAATCCAGGGTCTTGCCCTGTGGCAGACCGTTGACGATGTCAAACATCACCACATCGCCCAGTTCCTTCAATCCGGCCAAATGCGCCAGGGTGCCGCCAATGTTGCCGCCGCCAATCAATGCGATCTTGCTACGTGCCATCTGTCGTCCTTTCCAGGATACATCCCGTATGTTCCAAAAATGCTTTATCTGCGTTTCAAGTCGACGTTGGCAGGCCAAGAACTTCCGCCGCCTTGGCGCCGATCATCAACCGGTAATTTCGGCACCCTTGTACCCCCGGTAGCCATGGGGTGCAACGGCGGGCGCCCATAGGGTGCCAAAAATGTGAAGTAACAATCAACGCTTGGCCAAACAGGTCCGGGCTCGCTATCTTTGCCGGCAGTGCTGGTCGGGCCCGGCACGGCAGATATGGAATTTGAACCAGGGAGCCGATTGATGAGCAGACGCGATGAATTGGTGGCCGAGGTCATGGATCTGTTGCACCGGTATCAAGACGCGATCGAGACCGGTAGCCGGGATGACATTCAGACCATGGTGCATCTGCCGGTCGCCTATATTGCCGAAGACAGCGTGCAACTGCGGGAACGCTACCCTTTCGATCCGGCAAAGCTGCGCGAAGCGACCGGCTTTCATCATGGCTGCTCCACCTACAACGTCGTGCATGTTGATGAAACCAAAGCCCATGTGCAGATCGACGCCACCCGCCTGCGGGCCGACGACAGCCCGATCGAGGTTGTGGGGGCGTTCTATATCCTGCAAAAGCGCGGCGGTGAGTGGAAAATTGCCGTTTTTTCCGGCGTCCGCACGCCAGCATAAAGCTTCAGATATGGCTAATTTCAAAGACAGGTAACGCACATGAGTCCTTCCGCCAGTGAACTGAACGAATTTCAGGTCGAGGTTGCGGCCTGGTTCACGGACAACAAACCAGCCGATCCGGGCTTTTTGCTGCCCCAGAGCTTCATGGAAGTGGGCACGGATCAGCAGTTCGAGTTTCTGCGTGATTGGCAGCGCAAGGTCTACGAGGCGGGCTATCTTGGCATGGCCTGGCCGTCCGAGTACGGCGGCGGCGGCAGGGATCAGGCCTTTCAGGACATCGTGACGGCCGAAATGGCGCGCCAGAAGGCGCCCTTCATGACCAACACCATCGGGCTTAGCTGGGCCGGCCCGTTGATCCTGAATATGGGCACGGAGGCGCAAAAGCAGGCCTATATCAAACGCATTTTAAGCGCCGAGGATATCTGGTGTCAGGGCTTCTCCGAACCGGATAATGGCTCGGACCTGGGCAATGCCCAATTGCGCGCCGTCCGCGACGGCGATGAGTTCGTGCTGAACGGTTCCAAAATCTGGACATCGTTGGGAAGCTACGCCGACTACATGATCCTGCTGGCCCGCAGCAATACCGAGACCAATACCAAGTATGAAGGTCTAAGCTATTTCCTGGCGCCAATGAAAATCCCCGGCATCGACCCGGTGCCGATCCGCAAATTGACCGGCGAATACGGTTTCACCCAGACCTTTTTCGATGACGCGCGCATTCCCGATACCTGCCTGATCGGTGAGGAAGGCAAAGGCTGGCAAGTTGCCATGAAAACCCTGACCTTTGAACGCGCGGTCAGCGGCGGCCAGGCGGGCGGCGTGCATTCCATGCCCGTGTTCGCCAGCGAGGTGGTTGCCCTGGCCCGTCAGGCCCAGCGCGATGGCCGCCCGGCGATCGAGGACCCGTTGATCCGCGATCAACTCGTCGGCTTTCTGATGGAGGAACGCGGCCTGGAACTGAACAATCTGCGCGCCGATATACCAGGCCTGAATTCAGAGTGGCCGGGCGCCATCGCCATGGCCCGCAAGTTAACCAGTTCCGAGTGGCGCCGGCGCCTGAACCAGTTTGCCGTGACCTTGCAGGGGGCCAACGCCTCGCGCTATGTGGATGATGCCCAGGCCATCGACGGCGGCCGTTGGCAGCGCGGTTATTTCAACGCCTTTTCCGGCACCATCGGTGGCGGTACCAGCCAAATTCAAAAAAACATTGTTGGCGAACGGGTCCTTGGCCTGCCGAAGTCCGAGTAGGGGCGCTGTCATGACGGAGCAAACCGAGCCATCCGGCATTCTGTTCAGCGATGAACAGGCTCAGTTGTTGGAAATCGCGGCAACCTTCTCGGCCAACAAGGCGCCTATCGATGCCGTGCGCCGGCAGTTGGCGGCCGGGGACGCCATCACCGGGGAATTGTGGCGGGAAATCGCCGCCCTGGGCTGGCTGGGGATTGCCATACCCGAGGAATATGGCGGCAGCGGTCTCGGGTTGGGCGAGGTGGTGGCCATCGTTGAACCCATGGGTCGCAATTTACTGTCCTCGCCCCTGGCCGCCACGACCCTGGCGGCCCAGGCGATCCTGTGGGGCGGCAGCGACCTCCAGAAGTCCCAATGGCTGCCGCAACTGGCTGGCGGCAGCGTCGCGGCCCTGGCCTTGACCGAGGCGCACGGCGATTGGGACCTATGTAATCTGACCTGCAGCGCCTCACGCAGCGGCGATATGCTGTCCCTGAGCGGCGGCAAGACCTTTGTCACGGACGCGGCCATGGCCGATTTATTCCTGCTTTCCGTGGCCCTGGAGGGCACGCCGGCATTGTTGCTGATGGAGAAATCGGCCCTGGGGGAGGCGGCCTTGCACCGCGAAGTGGTGATTGACGAAACCCGGCGCAGCTATGGTCTCAGCCTGGACGGCATAACGGTGCCGGCGGCAAATCTGTTGCCCGCGGCGAACATCGGCGGCGCTCTGAAAGGCCTGCACCTGGCGGCCTGCCTGCTATATGCGGCGGAAATGTGCGGCGGCATGGCCGGCGTCATCAACATCACCTTGGAATACCTCAAGACCAGACGCCAGTTTGACCATTTCATTGGCGCCTATCAGGCCCTGAAGCACCCCATGGTGGATGCCCTGGTGGGCTTGGAGCAGGCCCGCTCGCACCTTTATCATGCCGCCACCGTCTTCCACATGCCCAGTGGGCGGGGCGAAGTGGCTGTTCGCATGGCCAAGGCCCAGGCCGCGGCGGCCTTTGCCTTTGCCTCCGACAGGGCGATCCAGTTTCATGGCGCCTTTGGTTTTACCTACGATTGCGATGCGCAATTGTTCCGCCGCCGCGCCCTATGGTGCGAACAACAGCACGGCGATGCCCTGCATCACCGCAAACATCTGGCGGATCTTCTACTGGATTAGCGCGGTGGCGGCTGGACGATAGTCCGAAAAGATTAAATGGCCGATGTTCCGGTAATGGCGTTCAGGGGCGCGGCGTAGGCAGCGGCCGCTGCTGCATGGGATACACCGGCGGCGGATCTTGCGGGCCTATCTCCAGACGGCTCATCTTCCCTGCTCTGGCCCGCGAAGAAGCCTGCGACGAAACCGTCTGCGGGGTTTGTGGCGCGATCTGTAGCGGCATCAGCTTGCGGGGCCTCTTCCACATCCGGGGCGGCACCAGGGGCGGCACCAGCTTCGGTACCAGGGGCGGGATTAGGCTCGGCAAGTTCCTGAGCCTTCAATTTGGCCAGTTCCACCTGTGCCGTCTGTTTCGCGGCGGCGGCTCTGGCGGCGACGGAACGATCCGCACCGGATGGTTCAGCCGGCGCATTGGCGGCGCGCTGCACCACGGTCATTTTCTCTATGGTGGCCTTCGGATCGCCGGCCACGGGCGTGACATCGATAGAGACATGGCCGCTGTTGGCGTAGCGCTGGCCGTCGGGGCCCGTGGTATAGCCATATTGCGGCGCACCGGCGTATTGCCCACCCGCCGCGGCGTGGGCCTGCTCGTGACGGTGGATCTCGGCGTCCTGTTTCTTCAGTTCTTGGACCTGCTTGCGCTCGCCCTCGGTCAGGCTGGCGGCTGGATCGGCGGCCTGGCCAGAAGTGGCGGCAGCGGCGTTGGGGGCGGCGTTTGAAGCGTCTGGGGCCGCGGGCGCGCCTTCGCCAGCCTGTGCATTGCCCTGCTCCTGGGCCGCCAGCAGGCTGTTCAGATTGACCGGTGAGTGCGGCCGCGCGGCCGTGGACCGGTTGTCCTGGGCCTGGCCATCAGGGTTGTTTTGCCGGGCCGTTGCGTGGCGATGCTCCGCACGGCTCTCCGCCGCCGGCCTGACCTGCTCAGCCCCCTGGGCTGCCGGGCGCGGCGGGATATGCGGGCCAAGGCCAATGCCTGGCAATGCAACCACGTTTGATATCATCTAACCCATCACCGAGTTCAGCGGCGCTATTCGCCGCAATTACATTTGCTGATTATCGTCGAGCGCTCCCTAATAACCGATTAACCGCAATGGTTAACGGCGGGTTAGGGCGGCAGGGGCAAGAGCGCGGCTTTGTGCCGCACGGTGACGTTCGAACAGCCTGATATATGCGTGTAAGCTCACCAATAAGTATACAGCCACGCGACCGGCTTTATCCGCTGCCGATCAACGTCTTTCGCTGCGATTTATGGCGGCTGGTGGCGTCGCCAAAATGCTAGAATGTCAGTGAGTAGTTCAAGATGAGGCGATTTTCTTCGGAATCAAAGGTTTCGGTCGATTTGACATAGGCATTTATCCAGGCAAAGGAGAGGTTTTCTATGAATGGCGGGCTGTAGCCTACGACAAGGTCACGCTCCCATTCCGAGCCCTCGCGCCCATCGTTTCGATCGATGTTGTCGCCGGAGGTGTAACGGGCCATGACGCGCAAACCGTCCAGTATATCCTTGAAATCGTAGTCAAAGCGCGCCTGCCAGGACCGTTCTCCACCGCGGTCAAAATCCAGCCGCGTCACACTGAGCCAGTTCTTATAAGTACCGTCGTCTTGCACACCGCCATCCCAGGAAATCTGGTGTGCATCACCGCTGACCTTCTGTGCCCCGAGCGCCAGTTTGGCGTTCCCGTTGCGGAATTGCAGCGTCAGGCTGGAAAGACTCGAGTCATAGTCCGGACCAACATTGGTCAGGGCGCCCGCCCCATCATTCCAGCCGAAATACTGATAGGCATCCAGCAACAAGCTTGCGTCATCATCGATTTTCCACGGCAGTCTGGCATTCAAATATGCACGGTTCATGACGTCGTTGGCGTGCCCGGCCGAGGCCTCCACAAAGAGGCCATTAGCGAAGGTGTGTTTGGCTCCGGCAATATAGACGACGAACTCATCGCCGGTATTGTCCCGATAGCGCCCAAAACCATCGTCCGCCTTTGGGGAGCCTCTGTCCGTCGCCAGGCCATAAACGACCGTGCCGGCCAGATTAAGCGAAATGTCAGCCGCCTGACTGGTCGCCGGCAGGGCGCGGCTGGTATCGTCGTATTTCAGAGGTTGCGAGAGCTGCATCCGGCCGACTTTGAACTGGCCTTCATTTGGCAGCCTGAATTCCAAATTGGCCTCGCCAAATTTGGCATAAGAATTCTGGCTGCCGTCGGCATCATCTCTGAGCAGACCCGTGCCGCCTTTGCCCCTATCGCCGATCAGTTTCAAACTGCCGAAAAAATCCAAATTGAGTCTAGCAAGTTCACGCCAATAGGGTGATTGGTAGCCAAGTTTCATTGTCTGCGCCAAGGCTTCGGAATCCGGATTATCCTCCTCTTTGTCGCGATTGAAATAGAACGTCTTTAGTTGCAGTCTGAATTCACCAATGTCCGTGGCGGACGCTGCCTGCGTTCCCAGGACGGTGGTCAAGAGGAAAAGGCAAATTATTCTGCGGAGTTTAAGCAAGAATTTCCCAAATTTTTCGAGCATGAATGTTCCGCGATCCACCCTGCACAATCGCAATTCCCGTGCTGGTACGTCATTGCGATACTGGCGCAGGCACAGGATACGGATAATTTTCCACATTGATAAGTCAAACAAGAACTGCCGAATTTTACTCATTTGCTTTTGCACGCGTCCATGGGAATAAGAAGGAGAACCGCAAGGTGGTGTGAGGCGTCGGGCAGTTTGTCTGAACGGCATTTCCTCAATGCCATAGACGCAGTGCGCCGCCATCGGGGAAGATGCGCTAAAGGCGCTGGAGCGCGAACGGGAAAGGTCGGGCTTGTTTCGATAATTAATGAATTAGGTCTCCAACTCCGCCCGCACTCGTTCGGCGCCGGCCGCCATGGCCATGGTCTTGCTGCGCGCCAGCCAACGGGGAATGGCGGAAAAGCCGCAGTCGGCGGTAATGGTCAACCTGGATGGCGGGACATGCCGCAGCACCTGGCGGATGCGCACGGCGACATCCTCGGCGCTTTCCTGGTGAAACGACTTCACGTCAATGACCCCCGCCGCGATGTCATAGCGTTCGGACAGCGGCCCCAGGATATCCAGCTCCGCCATCTCGCGGTTGGCGAATTCCAGCACCAGCATGCGGGTTTCCAGAATGTCCATGGCGCCCAGCAACCTCTTCAGGCCGCGCGGCGACGACGGGCGCGAGGCGTTGTTGCCGAAACAGACATGCACCGCCGTGTGTTCCGTCAGGCCCCGGGTCACCTGGTTGATGCAATCGGCCGCCTCGGCCAGGCTTCTGCGTTCGGGCACGAAGGTCAGGCCCGGTTCGTCAAGCTGAATGAAATCCGCCCCGGTCCGGCGCAGGGCCTCGGCCTCGGCCCGCAGCATGGCAATGACATCGGCCATCAGGTCGGCGGCGGCGTTGCCGCCGTCGCCATAATGGGGGCTGGGCAGGATAGAGGCGGCAAAGGTCAGCGGGCCGGGAAAGGCGATCTTCAACTTGCGGCCCGGGGCCAGGCGGGCCAGGTCCTCGTATTCCCGCACCAGCCCAAGGCCATCCGGCGCCCCCACCTTGCCGCTGGCAAAAAACTTCGGCGCCATGTCATAGCCGGGCACGCCCAGCTTGCGCGGACGTTGCTGCCGCTCGATCCCGGAGATCCGTTCGTACATTTCATAGACAAAGCGCTGCCGGCGCAGCTCGCCATCTGAAATTATGTCGATCCCGGCCTCCACCTGATCGGCAATGGCCAGCCGGGTGGCGTCCTCGAAGGCCTCGGTCACATCCATGGGCCCGGCCGCATCGCGCATATGCCGGCGGAACAGATGCATCCACCCCGGCAAGGCGTAACTGCCCACCCCCATGGTCGGTAAAATCGGCAGATCCGTCATGTTGATACCCACCCCGCAGCCATCCCGTCCCTGCCAGTATGACCCAGGCGTTCCCCAAGGTGAAGACGGCTAGACTGGCCGTGGTCCCGAGGCAAGCTCACTGGGCCTCAATCAACCCATCTTGGCCTAAATTCTTTATCACCAAGCCGGTGGCATTACGATGGCTCGAGCAGGGCAGGAACCGGCTGTTCGCTTACCGGCATGCGTTGGCGATCGTCACCGATGTGGTGCTGGATAATGTGGGGATGCGGGAGGTGGAGGAACGGCATGGGGTTCGGCATGGGCATGGGCGGCGGATAGTGCGAGGAGCGCTGGAGAGGTATTGCTTGGTTGCGGGCTGGTTGGATAGGAGAGGTTGTCTTTAAGCAGGTTCGCGTTGCCGCGCATCGATCTCTGACGGGGCAAAAGCGGAAGTCGCCGATTGGGGCCATTATCAGCGCTGTGTGCCATAGGGCAACATCCAAAATTTCCTACTGGCCGCCCTCATCTCTCGAACCACATCGCCGTTCCTGTATTGGCCAGTGCTTTCATGGCACGCGGCAAGGGCCAAGCGTGATAAGTTTTAATTCAAATGATTGAGCAGACACAACCGACTCCGCAAACCAAGATTGTTTGCTGGGATTGCGATTAGCAAAAGGGGCGGGTTCAGCATGTCAATTGAGCAATATGCAATAAGAGGCGGTCGGGCAGGGCGCGAGAGGCTGCGTCTCATATCGCGGGTGCTAAGGCCGCAAACCCTGGCGTTGTTCCATAGTGCCGGTGTAGGCGAGGGGATGACTTGTTTGGACATGGGCTGCGGCGGCGGTGATGCGTCTTTTGAGCTCGCTGTGGTCGTAGGACCCAACGGTCGTGTGCTTGGCATAGATATCGACAATGAAAAGCTCGCCATTGCACGCGATGAAGCTAGGGCCAAAGGGCTTGATAATGTCGAGTTCCGTAACGCCAATGCCATGCATGAGGCAGACGAAACCGGCTCATTCGATTTTACCTTTGCACGGCAGTTGCTCTGCCATGTTCCAGACCCTGCCCGCGTGCTCAGGGAAATGATCACTTTTGCATCGCCTGGCGGCTTGGTCGCTGTGGATGATGTCGATTTCAGTGGCTATTTCTGTCATCCGCCATGTCCGGCGTTCGACCGTTATTTGAGCCTCCTGCGGCAAACCATGCATGCGCGCGGGGGCAATGCGGATATTGGCCCCGAGATCCCAGGTCTTTTGATAGCCGCCGGCTTGGAAAACGTTGAAATGCGGGTCGTACAAGCCGCCGCCACACAAGGAGAGATCAAGCTAGTTCAACCGATCACAATGGACAATATTACCGAGGCCGTGGTGGCCGATGGCCTCGCCAATGCCAGAGAAGTCAAAGAAATTTCAGATGAACTCTACGCCTATGCTGGAGACCCCGAAACGGTTATGAGCATGCCCCGGCACATCCAGGCCTGGGGACGCATACCACGGGACTGAGCACTTCAAATATTTCGACCGGTCTCAATCAAGCACCACCGGCAAGCTGAGGCAGAAAAGCGATTGGGGGAGATTTTTGGTAAGGGTCACTATCGATGTTTGCCGATGTTTTCGGCGATGCTTGATGTCAGGTGTTAAGCGGAAATGAGCCGACCAGGCCCGGATCCTCGAAGAGTGCCACAACCGGACTTGCGAGCTTTATTGCCCGCCCCCATAGATATTGCTAGCCTAAATAAAAATCAGGGTCGGGGAGAGAAGATATGAAACGGTTTGGGGCAGCGATTGCGGCTATCAGCATTGGGTTCGCGGGGCCCGCTCTTGCGCAGGACAGCCCGGTCACCTCGCCACTCATCAAGCAGATGTATGACGGCGGTTGGCCCGATGCGGACGAGGTCAAGTCGGCGCACGAGCAGTTCCTGCTGCAGCGCGCGGTGCAGAGCTACATGATGACCTTGCCGACGCTGAACGTCATCGGCATGCGCGACGGGTCCGAGGCCAAGTTCGGCGCCGGATACAACGTCCTGCCGATATGGAAGGACCGTATGGACAGCCGCGCGCTGGTGCCCACGCCGAACGCCGATGTGATCTATTCGATGAGCTATCTCGACCTGAAAGAAACCGGTCCGCTAGTGGTTTACGCGCCGCCGAAGGTCATCGGCATGTTCACCGACTTCTACCAGCGCACGGTGACCGACGTAGGTGCAGCCGGGCCTGACCGGGCGCGGGGCGGGCTCTACTTGCTGCTGCCCCCGGACTATGAGGGGCCGGTGCCGGGCGGCTATTTCGCCTTCCGGTCATCGACCTACAACGTGTTCCTGTTCTTCCGCACCGTGCTGACCCAGGGCGACGACGGCCCGAGCACCAAGGAAGCTGTCGCCATCGCCGAGAAAGTGCGCATCTATCCGCTCGGCAGCAACCAGGGCAAGCGGCCGATGATGGAGTTCCCGAACGGCTCGGGCAAGCGGGTGAACATGATGTACCCGACCGACTTTTCCTATTGGGAGAAGCTGAAGAAGTACGTCGATTACGAGCCCGTCGGCGCCTTCCCGATGGAGCTTCGCGGCATGCTCGCCTCGCTCGGCATCGTCAAGGGTCAGCCGTTCGAGCCCAGCCCCGCCGCGAAGGCCGCTATGACCGAAGCGGTCGAACTGGCGCCGAAGATGATCTACGCCAACCGCATTACGCCGGGCTTCTTCAACCGCGGGAACTACTACGCCGACCGGCAGTATCAAAACGCCTGGAGCGGGACCGACGCAAACTACAACATGCCGAACTTCACTGACATCGACGTGCGGGCCCAGTACTTCCAGTACGCCTATTCCTCGGCGCCTGCCATGGTCGTGGACCTGATCGGCCAAGGCTCGAAGTATCCGGTCACCATGCGGGACGCGGACGGCGCGCTTCTCGACGGCGCCAACACCTACAAGCTGCGCCTGCCGCCGAACATTCCGGCGGCGCTCTACTGGGCCGTGACGCTCTATAACGCGACCGACGGCACAATGCCTGAGACGGCCCAGCTTCTGCCTTCGCGTAACCAATACGATAAGGTGAAGACTGGCGATGACGGTTCGGTCGAACTGTGGTTCGGTCCGAAGAAGCCCTCGGGAGTCGACGAGAAGAACTGGATCCAGTCGATCCCGGGGCGGGCGCAGATGGTGGCCATCCGCCTGTACGGCGCCGGGACCGAGTTCTACGACCAGACATGGAAGCCGGACGACATCGTCAAGGTGAAGTGAACGGGTCAAACGCCTTAGGATGCGTGGTGCCTCGCTTCATCGGCGAAACCGCAGGCTTTGGAACGAATGAATTGGCCTTGAGGTCCGAAACGGGTCAAGGAACTAAATCGCTCCCGCGATAATTTTTGTCAGCGTGTGGTGAGGACTGCACGATAACGGGTTGGCCTGTCCTGTGTTGAGATTTGTGGTTTCCGAACCTCACTCAACACAGGAGCAGAACCATGACCGACAAAACTATCAGCCCCTTGCGCCAGCGTATGATCGAGGAACTGACGGTCCGGGGATTTACGCCGGGCACGCAGCGAGGATACCTCGCGGCGGTGTCGAACTTCACGACATTTCTTGGCCGCTCGCCGGACCGGGCAGCGGCGGATGACTTGCGGCGTTTTCAGTTGGAGATGCGAACGAACGGGGCCACGGCGACCACCATGAATGCCGCCGTCTCTGCATTGCGTTTCTTCTTTGGAGTGACCCTGGGCCGGGGCGATGCGAGCGTCGGGATGACCACGGTGCGCGAGCCGCGCAGACTGCCGGTTATTCTCAGCCCCGAGGAGGTCGCACGGCTTCTCGATCATGCGCCGGGGTTGAAGCACCGGGCGGCGCTATCGGTGTCC
>JAJFGG010000034.1 GCA_021776235.1 Alphaproteobacteria bacterium
AGTCTGTCGGATTTAGGGGAGTTTTGAAATAATCATCCGAAATATCGGTGAAATTTATCATATTCTGATATTTTTCGAAGGTATACTTGCTGATTATTTCAAAAACGAGTCGAAAACTACCTAAATCCGACAGACTGCTAGTGCTTCTTGATCGCAATATGACGAGAACTCTCCTCCAACATTCAAGACGTAAGGTAACGGGTAGCTCGGGCTGTCGTGACTGATGACTGCGGCTTTGTCCGGCTTGTTGCGAAACCAAGACCACCGATTTGAGTATCCCAGTAGCCCCACAGTTCTAATTGTGGTGGGCTGGGAACCAACGTTAGTAACATTTATAGCTACGAACAATTTGTCGGTGTCATCGTAGCCGCCGATAAACAGCATGTGCGAACTGGCTTTTCCTTTTAGCTGCGGTCCTCGTCTTACCCATTTCACTATATCCCAAATGAGAACGCTAGTCGCAACCAGGGCGGCGTAAAGCGCAATAGGGTCCAAATCAGAGAAGAGTCGAATGTCTATTTCCATCAGTGCATATTTTCTCAGTACAGAGATTTTTCAACATCAGATTGGCCGAGGATCGTCGCCAACTTCATTCGCCGCCACATGACGGCCTTGATGCTAGAGCAAATGGAACCGTACCACGCGGCTAATAGCAATGCCGGATCACATTCTTCAGAGTTTCGGCTCAGGCGGTGACTCCCTGGCGCCATCGTCCGCGCGAAGTTCAAATCCCGAATAGTGACAGGAAAAATTCGATCTTGACGATCACCGCGGCGATAATGGCGATGCCGCCTTGAATTAATGGTCCAAGTTCGGTCACTAGCATCTTGAAGCGCTGGAAAACGGTTAGGTCGGGCACGGGTGCCCTAGATTGAGCAATCGCAGTGTCCGCTTCAGCGACAAGTTGGGCATGAATCTCAAATGTTCCCGGCGGCTGATTATGCCCAATTCCGGGTTTCTCAGCAGCATCGCCATGCTCCGAAATTGCCTTCTGCGCGTTGGCGACTAGCTCCTTTATGCTGGCTTCAAGGTCATTGGCGGCCTCCAACTGTTGTTCCCAGGTGACGTCCGATCGACGGGTTGGAAAGCGGATCCGGTTGGGCAATATTGTAGGCCTATCGTCCGGACCGATTACTATATCGTAGTGTCGCTGTGCGCCCGGTTCAACGGGCGTATCCGCCGATGGATCGCCTTTATCATCATTTTTCTCAAGACCATATCGATTCGGATCTCCGCATTCCAGTTCTTCATCTCGGAAAGCGAATTGCCAGTTTCGCGCTGTCCGAAGGGTGTTGCAGACAAGCCCAAAAACACCATGCAAGTTTGCACTTAGAAGGTCTGCATCATAGAGCTCTGCACCTCTCAAGTCGGCATTCTTGAAGCGAGCACCGCGGAGAATCGCACCGCGAAGATCCGCATTGCGTAAGGCCGCATCCTTGAGGATCACATTCTCGAGGTCCGCCCCACGGAGGTTCGCCCTGCGAAGGTCCGATTCGCTGAGGTCCGCAAGGCTGAGGTTCGCCTCGGTGAGGTCCGCCTCAAGGAGCTCTGCCTTGCCGAGGTACGCCCCGCGGAAGTTCGCTCCGCGGAGGTCCACCCCAGGGAGTTTCGCATTGCGAAGTTCCGCCCCGCTGAGGTCCGCCCCTTTGAGCTCCGCCCCGCTGAGGTCTGACTCGCCGAGGTACGCCCCGCAGAGGTTCGCCTCGGTGAGGTCCGCCCCGTCGAGGTCCGCCCCGCTGAGGTCCGCCCGGCTGAGGTCCGCACGGCTGAGGTCCGCATCGCTGAGGTCCGGCCGTACGTATTTATTTTCCTCGCACCAATTGTTCCAGGCTTGAACGCCCTCGTTGAGCTTCGCCACATGTTCTTCATTAGCCATAGCACGAGTATAGACAGCTGCTACTGAAACGGGCAATGGTGGGTGGATTTTAAGGCCGGATGCCGCGCACCCGGACGCCTGGTTTCAGGATCATGGGATTACCTCAGGGAAAAGCCGCCTCAATATGCTGCGGAATTCCGTCACCGGCTGATCAACCCGGCCGCGCGATCCTCAAGCACCTAACTTGTCGGCCGCTTGGAGGCGGGGTGGCCGTCCATGGTGCGCATGCGGATTTGCCAGTATTGAAACAAGGGTTATTAGCGACGACGGGAGCGAGGGCGGCAGTGCATTATTTTATTCTGGTCATTTTCGCCGTCGGAGTTGTCGTCGGCACATATAGCGCGCCTTCGATTTTGAATGGGGAAACAACCGCGGTCGTAATTACTGCTTTCAGCATCCTCGCCGGCCTGCTTCTTGGCGTAAGGATGCCGCCCTCAATAAAAATGACCTTACCCCTAGCCCTTGGGGCGTTGTTGGGGGTTTGGGTTTCATAGGAGCGCCTCTCAGATTTTTGGAACAGTCTCCCCAAGCGTTGCGTACGCCTACATCGCGGGAGAACCGGAAGATTTGGTCTGTCATTTAAGGGTTTGATAATCTGAATTATCAAACCTATGCACTCTGTCTTGTGAGACGCCTTATGTTGAGGCTTCGTCATAGCCGCCCTGGCCGGGCGCACGGGCCCAGGCTTCGAAGGCCGGCGAGGCGGAAACCCGCCCGTCAAGGATCAGCCGCTGCCAGTGCGCCGCGGCATCCACGAAATTGGGCATCCCTCCTGGGAACATCATCAGGCTGAGTGCTTCCAACAACGCCCGCTCGGCAACGCCTTCGCGGTAGGCGCCGACAATGTGTTCATCCACCCATTCCCAGCGCCGCTGACAGGCATGGGCCGCGGCCAAGGCCATTTCCACGCACCCCGGCTCAATTCCACTACCCGCTACCAGACTGTCAAGCCCGTCACGATAGGCCCTGACAGCGTCATAGTCCGCGAGGTGCGGGGCCCAGTGTTGGCGCACGAAATTGAAGTAATCGGCGCCACACGCGTATGCAGCCAGGCGCACCGCCGTCTCGATTTCCGCATCGGTCCCTCCAGCATCATGCATACGCCGGATATGATGGGTGGCGATGGCCTCGGACGTGGTGGTCAAAACGACCAGCCAGATGATTTCCTTGGTACGCTCGTCCAATATCCGCGTACCCAGGGTTAACGTGGTGTACATCTGGTCGTAGGCGGCCAGCAGATCAGGCTCGCCCACGGCCATCAGACCGTGATGGGGCAGCAAGTAACCACGTTTGGCCCGCAGGGTTTCCAACCTGGCCAAAACCGTTTCCGGGGTCATGGACGTATCGTCTCCCGCCGCAGTCATATTTCGGTCCTTTTTCGCCAATGTTTATAGATCAAATGATTGAACCCATGACATGATGTGATTGGGCACGTGCGGACAAGATAGACAGAGTGCCGACAGTGCTTCGTCTCAATCATCGAGTGATCGAACCAGCCGCCATGCACCATACAGCAGCGGCGCACATGCGATTATTCCGAATATGGATCCAAGCCAAAGCATTCCTAGCCTCGCTCGTTTACTCTCGTCCGGCTCGGACTCACATGTCAATCAGCAAAACCCAGCGCCGATCCCATCGCGCAAGTTGCCGGCGAAATTCAGAACAAACGGTGAATATATGCTCGACAACAGGCGAAATTTCATTCTATAGTTGTTGTTTAGCGCAACATACAATTTTTAGATATAGAGGCATCTGCTATGAAACGCGCTGTGAAGGCAGTAATCACCGCATGCATATTGTCCCTAGGTCTAGCCGGGCCGGGCCTGGCGGGGCCGCTGGAAGACGCCATGGCTGCCTATCATCGTGGCGATTACGCGACCGTCATTCAGTTGATGCGCCCCTTGGCGGAACAAGGCGATGCCGTCGCACAGTTTAGAATGGGATACCTGTATGTGAACGGACACGGCCTGCCCCAGGATTACGTTGAAGCGGTGAAATGGTTCCGCCGCGCCGCCGAGCAGGATTACGCCGAGGCTCAGTTCTCTCTGGGGATCGCCTACAAGGAAGGCCGCGGCGTTCCCAAGAATCTCGATGAATCATTGAAATGGCACCGCCGCGCCGCCGCCTTGGGCCATGAGAAAGCCTGGAACGACGTCGGCCGGGCCTATGACGAGGGTTGGGGGGTGCAACGTGATCTGGCCAAAGCGGTGCAATGGTACCGCAAATCGGCTGAAGGTGGTTTCCATAAAGCACAGTATAATCTGGCGCGGATGTATGACAAAGGCCTCGGCGTGGGGCAGGATCACGCCATAGCGACCAAATGGTACCGCGCGGCCGCCGTCCAGGGTGATGCTTGGGCGCAGTACAGTATGGGGTACCGATATGAACATGCAAAGGGCGCGCCGCAGGATTACAAGAAAGCGGCGAAATGGTATCGCCGGGCGGCCGAACAAGGTGACGCCGACGCGCAGAATTCACTTGGGGTTTTATATCGCTATGGCGAGGGCGTGCTGCGGGATGATACAGCGGCGATCATGTGGTTTCGCAGGGCTGCGGACCAGGGCAACTTCAGAGGCCAGTTTCACCTGGGCAACATGTACTACTATAGCAACAGTCTGCCCGAGGATCTGCCCGAGGCGGCAAAATGGTATCGCAAAGCGGCCGATCAGGGGCTTGCCGAAGCGCAGTACAGTCTTGCGTTCATGTATGACAAGGGAACCGGACTGCCCCAGGACCCTGTCAAGGCACTGAAATGGTACCGCCTGGCGGCCGCGCAGAATGATCCCGATGCCCAATTCGCCGTTGGTTATATGTATGACGAAGGTACAGGCGTGCCCCGGGATCACGTGGCGGCGCTGAAATGGTACCGCCTGGCGGCCGCGCAAAATGATCCCGAGGCGCAGAACAAGCTGGGTTACGCCTATGACAACGGCCTTGACGTGGGCCGGGATCATGCAGAGGCGGCCAAATGGTTCCGCCGCGCCGCCCGTCAGGGCCAGGTCAGCGGCCAGTACAATCTGGGGACGATGTATGAAATGGGCCGGGGCGTACCCCAGGACATTGCCCAGGCCCTGACCTGGTATCACAAGGCGGCCGGCCAGGGACATGTTCTGGCCCAGTACAACATTGGCTATTTATACGAATTCGGCCGGGGCGTGGCGCCGGACCGCGCGGCGGCCCTGAAGTGGTTCCGCCGCGCCGCCGAGGGCGGCCATGACGCGGCGCAATATAACCTTGCCATGGCCTATCGGGACGGCCGCGGCGTGGCCAAGGATTACGCCGCCGCGGTGCATTGGTGCCGCAAGGCGGCGGTGCAAGGTCACGGCAGGGCCCAGTACTGTCTGGGGGCCATGTACGGCAATGGCCGCGGCGTGCCAAGGGACTATGCGGAAGCCTATTTCTGGTTCGGTCTGGCGGCCGCCAATTTCAGGGATGACCATGCGGCCTATCGGGGCATTGCCATCACGCAACGTGACAAGACCACCCATAAGATCAGCCCGGCCCAGCGCGCCGCCGCCCTCGTGCGTGTCCGGAGCTGGCAGCCGAAATGATACTGGACAGCCCCGTCGTGCCGCCTGTCCGCCCCGATCCCGGTCCTGGCGCAATCTTGAAATGCCTTGGAAGACAGTTGCCTGCGGCGCGGACGCCGTTATTTCTTTCGTGATTTCCCCAGCATCAAAGCCGGCAGCAGGGCGCAGACGAAGACCACGGCAATGATCAGAAAGCCGTCTTTGAAGCCCAACGTAGTGGCCTGGGCCTCGATCACGCGGCTGAGGAAATGCAGGGAACCGGGACGCAGCAGCGCCTCGGATGTGCCGCCTTGGGACAGCAGCTCGGACAGGCGGCCCATGAGCTCCCGGCTGGCGGCGTTATCCGGCGTTTGGGTCGCGGTCAGCACGCTGGCATGGAATGCCGTGCGCTGTTCGATGAAGACGACCAGAAGGTTGACGCCGAAGGCGCCGCCCATCAGGCGAACGAAATTGATCGTCCCGGAGCCGTTGTTGAGCTTGTCGGGGGGCAGCGCGCCAAGCGCCGAGACGTTGATCGCGGGCAGCATGATGCTTTGGCCGATGCGCCCGATGATGACGTAGACAACCAGAGTGTAGAACGCGGTGTTGACGTCGGTCAGATGCAGCAATGCCGCCCCGAGGGCGAACAGCAGAAGGCCGACCATGGCCAGGTAATGCGCCGGAAAGGCATCGACCATGCGCCCGGCGATGGGAAAGAACAGCATCACCACAAAGCCGGCCGGCGCCGTCACCAGGCCCGAGGCCGTCGGGGTAAAGTTCTGCACGGTCTGGACGAAGACCGGTATGATGTAGGTGGAGGCGAAATTGCCGGCGCCGAAAACAAAGCCGAGCGCCGCCGCCGCCGCGAACTGCCGGTAGCGGAAAACCGCGAAATCGAGAATAGGCGCCGCCGAACGCAGCTGCGAAATGACAAAGGCGCTGGCAAGGCCCACACCGGCCGAGCCCAGCAACATGATCTTGTCCGAGGCCCAACCGTCGCGCTGGCCGTTTGCGATTGCCGTCATCATGCAGACGATCGCGCCGACAACCAGTCCATAGCCAACCCAATCGAACGGCAGGCGAAGGGTGTCCTTGTCGCGGGTCGGCATGAACAGGGTACCGAGCAGGATCGCCAGGCCGGCGATCGGCAGGGGAATAAAGAACAGATAGCGCCAGCTTGATGCATCAATGGTGATGCCGCCGACCACCGGTCCCATGATCGGCGCCAACATGATACCCATGCCATAGAGGCTAAGGGCCAGGCCCCGTTGCTGGGTCGGAAAGACGCGAAAAATCGTCACCATCACAATCGGCTGCACGACGCCCGCGGCGACGCCCTGCAGGGTCCGCGAGAGGATCAGAATATCGATGTTCGGGGCCCAGGCGCCGACCAGGGAGCCGATGAAAAACAGCGCCACCGCGGCAAGGTATCCGCCGCGGGGCCCCAACACCGAAATGAGCCAGGCGCCCAGCAACTGGCTGGCCGTCATCGCGGCGAGGAAGGCCGTCGACATCCACTGCGCTTCGCTTTGGCCAACGCCAAAGGTTCCCATGATGGTGGGCACGGCCACGTTCACCATGGTCGACGACAGGATCATCGTCATGGCGGCGATCATCCCCGTCGCCGTGACAATCCATCGATACGAGGGACCGTAACGCGCCAGCAGCGCGTCGATGTTCTCCGTCGCCAATACGACCCTAACTTTCACCACAGGGCGTCGCCAGGAGCGTCCGCTCGCATATTTGCCCAGGTGGAATCAGGTTAACATGACAGCCGGACGGGAGGAATTGAATAGGGGGCCGCAAACGCCGTCATGTTCGATGCCCGGCGCAACACGGGCAAAAAGGTTTGCTCCGGCCTGGAACGCCTTGACGGATCTTGTTCCGTGGCCGAGCGGAGACGATCCATATGGGTTCCTGTCATCGCAAAGTGGTGTAAGGTTGCCAATGGCCAGATTGATGCCACCTGTTGATATTTCGGCCCTGACGATGGAAGGGCCGATTGAGGCTGCCGTCGCGGCCTATGAACGGGGCGAGCATGCAACGGCGGCGGGCCTGTTCGCACCGCTCGCCGCCCAAGGCGACGTCCACGCCCAGGTTTATCTGGCAACCATGCACCACAATGGCGATGGCATCGATAAAGATCATGCCCGGTCCAGCGAATTGTTCCGTGCGGCGGCGCAACAGGGCGATGCCGGGGCGCAATACCAGTATGCGGTGAACCTTAGCGCCGGCCACGGTGTCTCGGCGGATTTCACCGAGGCGGCGCAATGGTTCCGCAAGGCCGCGGAACAAGGCGATATGGAGGCGCAGGCGGAACTTGGCGCCATATACCGCACGGGACGGGGCGTGGCGCCCGACAGCAGCGAAGCGGCCATATGGTACGAGAAGGCCGCCAAACAGGGCCATCCCTGGGTCCAGCACGCTTTGGGCTTGCTATATGAAACCGGTGAGGGCGTGGCGGTCGACGATGCCGAAGCGGTCAAATGGTACCGTTTGGCGGCCGATCAGGGTATCCCCGAGGCGCAGAAGGACCTGGGCGGCATGTACCTTGATGGCCGCGGGGTGGCGCAGGACTATGCCGAGGCCGCGCGCCTGTACAGCCTCGCCGTCGACCAGGGCGAGATCAAGGCGCTTGGCGGTCTGGCATATCTGTACCTGTCGGGCCTGGGGGTGGCGCAAGACCATGGCGAAGCGGCGAAGTTGTATCAACAAGCCGCCGCGCATGGCATTTCCGATTGCCAGTTCAACCTCGGAATTATGTACGCGAATGGTCAGGGCGTGCCGCGCGATTATGTCACGGCTCACATGTGGCTCAACCTTGCTTCGATGGGCACAACGTCGGCCCGTGAAGAATACCAGGATATCGCCGCCGAATACTGCGAAATGGCCGCCGCCATGATGACGGACGAGCAGATCGCCGAGGCGGAAGAACGCGCCCGCGAATGGCAGGAGGAATAATCGCGGCCACGCCCGTCAGGCGGGCAGGGGCGCCAGCGCGGCCCAGGTATCGGTGCCCACGACGCCATCGTCGCCCAATCCGTTCGCGGCCTGGAACGCCTTGACGGCGGTTTCCGTGGCCGGTCCGAAATCCCCATCCGGTGACCCGGGCGAAAAGCCCTTGGCCTCCAGGGCCCGTTGCAGCCGTTCGACCAGATCGCCCTCGCTGCCGCGCCTGAGCGTCGAGAGCACTTGTTCACCATCGAGCGCGGCCAATGCCCGCGCCGTTCGGTTGCGCCGGTCCTGAAGCCCGTTCAGACCGCCGTTGACGATCCGCGTCACGGCCTCGATGTTGTTGTCATCGGCCCATTCCAGGGCTGTCTTGCCCTGCCAGCGGCGGGTCGCCAGATAGTTTGCCGCGATCAGCCAGGCGGTGGTGGGGTCTATGGCGCGTTCCGGGTCGGCTTCCAGGTCGATACCGAGGCGGGAACCATACTTGCGGTAATTGTCCCGTCCGGTCAGTTGCAAATAGCCGCGCCCGCGATAGCGAAATCCGTCGCCGGATTCCGGCGGGCCGTTGCCCATGCGGTTGGCATAGACATAATTGGCCAGTTTCTCGGAATTGCGTACATACGCGGCGGCCTGCGCCAGATCGCGAAAGTGTCTGGGGAATACCGCCCGCAAACGCTCGGGCGTGGTATAGAACAGCGATTCAGAGACCCGTGTGAAGCCAACGGATTCGTGAGCGCACTGGCCAATCAGATTGGCGCCGCGAAGTGTATTATTAAGCGCACCCTGCCGGGCGATTTCATTTTCCGCTTGTTCCAGTCCGGCAATTGCCGTGTCCGCCGCGCCATCCGCCGCGGCACGCACCGCCGATGCCAATTTCATTATGGCTGCCTCCATATGCTCATGGTTTCAGCAATAGGAAGCACCATATTGCACGCAGGCGGGCGCAGACGAAAGCCATTTCCGCCGGGTGCCGGCGCTGGCGCTGCTGCGGTCCAGATTGTCCAGGAGGCCTTGATGATGTGCTTTCTGCCCAGCAAAGGTGCGGCGGTACGTGTTGATGGCACACCCAAGCGGCCCGGACCCCTGGATAAACTGAACGCACATCACGAGCTTGTCTTCCGGCGACGCTGGTTGGTTGGCGAATTAGCAGATGCGAAGAAAAAAATTTGCCGATCAGCGCCACCCTGCCACTGCCGCTTTTGGGGTGATCTCCTCGTCACGGTTACGTGGCCTGAACCGGCGCTATGTGCCAAAAGCGGAAATCACGCCGGACTAGGGCTGTCACCAAATCAGGAGACCGCGTAAACTTGCTGCGGCGTCGCAAATCCCTTGAATTCCACAAAGCCCAGATCGTTCACCCGATCCGGCACAAGTTCGGCAAACGCTGCAGAGCAGACGGCTTCGACCCCTTGTTGTGAAGCCGCACCCAAAAGACGTGATGTTATGTTCACTGCTGGACCAATGGCTGTAAAATCCAGCCGCGTCAGCCCGCCAATATTGCCATAGTGGATCTCGCCAACATGGTAGGCCGCTCGGAATTTTGTCCCAGCCGCAGCCAGTTCGGCCCGGGCGTCCTCGACTGCTGACAGCGCGGAAAACGCCGCCCCCTCTTCTGCAGTGAGGTCATGCGGTGTCGGGAAGATTGCCAACATGCCATCGCCCATCAGTTTCAATACGTCGCCACCGTTCTTTACGACCGGCTGCTCCAATGCCTCAAAGTACCTGTTCAGCATCCCGACAGTTTCGGAGATTGGCAGCCGGTTTGATTGTTCCGTAAAACCGTCGATATCCGTAAAAAGAATAACAGCCCTGATCATCTCGGCATCGCCACGCCGGACCATTCCTGCATTCACCCGCGCGCCCGCGTCCCGGCCAAGGAAAGTAGCCAGCAAGCTTGAAGCACTTTCTTCGCGCACGTGGGATTCGACGACTCTTGCAAGGGGTGCAGCGATGCGGCGACAAATCTCAAATTGTTCGTCGGAAAGGCCGCCTGCGCGCTTCACGCCTATGCCCAATAAAGCGTTTTCTTCGTTTATCGCAATCAAAGGAAGAGCAGTAAATTCAGTAAAACCAGAGTCAATCAGCCTTTTTGAGCCAGGATGTGCATCAAATTCCGGCATATTGCCGATGCGATACCTGACTGGCCTCTCAGTTGTTCTCGCCACATCAACGACACTGTCAACGTGAATAGGGCTCTGAAAATCTGCGTGCGTAAATTCACGATCATACATCCCGCCGTCGGAAGACCAAACAAATCGCTTGCCGCTCGCGAGGGGGTTCTTTGGCTTTTGGTAAAGTACGAAAAGGTCGACCTCAACACCCGCGCCAACCAATCTCCGGGCAATTTCGGCGACGGTTTCAGTATAATTGGTCCGTGGTGGCGCACCGCTGGCAAGCCAGCTCAACAGGGCCTGGACTTTTAGTGAGGTTGTCATCAAATCTACCCTGGATCTATCGCCAACTGGCAATTTTGGACGCTCTTTTGGTGAAATTGGTTCGACGCTCAACGTGCTCGGAGTGCTGCCACCGGAGCATAGCTGCATCGGCATGGTTCGTCGACGAGCGCCATGTGACAAAAGACCCCAATACGTATTGATGTCCGTACCGGGTCAATGAACTAAATCGCTCCCGCGATAATTTGTGTCAGCGTGTGGTGAGGACTGCACGATAACGGGCAGGTCTGTCCTGTGTTGAGATTTGGGGTTTCCAGAACCTCACTCAACACAGGAGCAGAGCCATGACTGACAAAGCTATCAGCCCCTTGCGCCAGCGCATGATCGAGGACATGACGGTCCGGGGATTTACGCCGGGCACGCAGCGAGGATACCTTACAGCGGTCACGAATTTCACCAAATTTCTTGGCCGCTCACCGGACCAGGCGGCGGCCGATGACCTGCGGCGTTTTCAACTGGAGATGCGAACGAACGGGGCCTCGGCGACGACCATGAACGCCGCCGTCTCGGCCCTGCGGTTTTTCTTCGGCGTGAGCCTGGGCCGGGGCGATGCGAACGTCGGCATGACCACGGTGCGCGAGCCACGCAGGCTGCCGGTTATTCTAAGCCCCGAGGAGGTGGCGCGTCTGCTGGATGCAGCACCAGGGCTGAAGCACCGAGCGGCGCTGTCGGTGGCCTATGGTGCCGGACTGCGGGCAGCGGAGATCGTCTCACTCAAGCCCTCGGACATTGACAGCGACCGCATGGTGATCCGGGTCGAGCAGGGAAAAGGCCGCAAGGACCGTTACGCCAAACTTTCCGACCCCTTGCTCGATATCTTGCGGGCCTGGTGGCGGGAAGGGCACGAGCGTGGCAAGATGCTGCCTGGAGGCTGGCTGTTTCCCGGCCAGAACCCGGTCAATCCCCTGACCACGCGGCAATTGAACCGGGCCTTCCATGGTGCCAGGGAGGCCGCCGGCATCGACAGGCCCGTTTCCCTGCATACGCTTCGCCACTGCTTTGCCACGCATCTGCTGGAACAGAAGGTCGATATCCGGCTGATCCAGGTGCTGTTGGGTCACCGCAAGCTCGACACCACGGCGCGCTATAGCCACGTCGATAGCTCCACCTTGCGTGCCGTCAAGAGCCCGCTGGAGTTGCTGAGGGCCAAGGGCAGGAAAAAGAAGGCTCCATAAAGACCGGGCGTCGTGTCGCAAAAGAGACCGGGGGAAAGGCTGGAGGTCGCGGATATCTTCCGTGACCACGGTCCCGCCTGGCGCAAGGCCAGGGCCGGCCATCTGAGCCTCGGCCAGCTCAAGGCAATGTCGGCCATCGAGTGCTGCCGCACGGCGGCGCTCGGCGGCCACGTGGCAGCCTGCCAGGATTGCGGCCACAGCCATATCGCCTACAATTCCTGCCGCAACCGCCATTGCCCCAAGTGTCAGGGCGCTGCTGCCAAGGAATGGCTGGCGGCGCGAGGGGCCGAGCTGTTGCAGGTGCCCTACTTCCACCTGGTCTTCACGCTGCCCAAACCGATCAGTGACATTGCCTACCAGAACAAGGCCGTGGTTTACGACATCCTGTTCAAAACCGCTGCCCGAACCCTGATTGCCGTCGCCGCCAACCCGAAGCATCTCGGTGCCCGTATCGGCTTCACCGCCGTGCTCCATACCTGGGGCTCGGCAATGACCCATCATCCCCACCTGCATATCATCGCACCCGGCGGCGGCATCTCGCCCGATGGCAAGAGCTGGATACCTTGCCGGCCAAACTTCTTTCTGCACGTGCGCGTGCTATCGAAACTGTTCCAGCGATTGTTCCTGGAGACCCTCACCGCTGCTCAGGTGGCCGGGCGCCTGCACTTCTTCAACGATCTGGCACATCTGTCCGAGCCAGATGCCTTCGCCGCGTACCTCGCGCCATGGCATGACAGGGACTGGGTCGTCTACGCCAAAAAACCTTTCGCCGGACCCAGGACGGTACTCGCCTATCTCTCCCGTTACACCCACCGTGTCGCCATCTCGAACAGCCGCCTGATCAGCTGCGATGAGCGCGGCGTCGTCTTCAGGTACAAGGATTATCGGCGCAAAGGCCGCGAGAGATACACGACCATGACCCTGACATCGGATGAGTTCATCCACCGTTTTCTACTCCATGTACTGCCCAGCAGGTTCCACCGCATTCGCTATTATGGCCTGCTCGCCAACGGCCACCGCACCCACAACATCGCCCTGGCCCGAGATCTTCTTGGCCAACTGCTTGATGGGCCGACAATCTTGAGCGAGCCTGTCAGGGCCGCCGATGATGAGCCAGTTGAAGCGTCATCCCCAGCCTATCCATGTCCCGCTTGCGGCGGCGTCATGGTGATCATTGAACGCTTCGAAGCCGGCGCCCAGCCGCGTGCGCCGCCACCAACAAAGGCCGTGGCAGCATGACAATTGGGCGATCCATAAACGCCAGCGACGCCGGCCATCACCGGCCACGGTGCCGCTCGCCTCAAGGCCACCGTGAGCCAACAAAACCGCCTCCAGGTCCCGCCAGCGTCAAGCCAAAATCGCCGCCAAACCGCCTTGCCGGTATCGTTGTTATCCAGATCCGCGCGAGCCAAAGGCACCGGCCACCGCCAAAAGCCGGCCTGCCGTCATCAAATCCCCATAGATCGAGTGGGCCGCGCCAGCGAGCCTAGAACCCCCGCGATTTCCTTCCCTGAGGCTTGTCCGACACCTGCCGATCAAGCCCGTGGCAGCCGCATCGCCACGACAGGTGTCCGACAACCCTTAACACGAAGAGACCGTTAGGGTTTTCTGATGTTACGCCCGGAGTTGGGGGCATGGCAGAAGAGGCCGATCGTATGCACAGCGCGCCGCCGCCGCTATTTGCGCTGTAATGCACGAGGTCCGAGAACGGTGTGGCGTTCGACTGGGGCATGGGTGGAAGGTCGTGCGCGGGGGGGGGCTGGAGCGGTATTGCTGTGTTGCGGGCTGGTTGGATTTGAGACGCCAGGCTTGAGCGTCGTCGTATTTGCTTCGGGATGCGAAGCTTCGTTTTCGAAGGCAAACTCTCTGTCACGGTGACGGGGTCGTTACCGGCGCACTTCGATTGTATAGACGCAGCCTTCCGGGATTTGTCCCCGACGCTTGCGGTTTTCTGGTTCTGGATAATATTTGCCGGTGACAGGCTTGTATGGGACACTGCCGACAGGTTTCAAACGAGGAGCATGCAATGGCTGAACCGGCTCTGGCCTATCAAGCAAGTTGTTACAGCATCGGCGTCGCTGGCCGGTCGGTTTGCAACGCACGCAATCATCATTGGGTCGCCGAGAACACCGGCGGTGAAGCGGTCGGTGCGGGCGAGCTGTTTTGCGCCTCCATCGCCGCCTGCGCGGTGAATATGGTCGAGACAATCGCCAGCACCGAAAAACGCGCCCTCGATGGCATGGAAGTCAATGTCGCGGCCTACCGGGATTTCGACAAGCCCGGCGGTGATCTCTCGCTGTATGACGAGGTGCGCATAAATTTCCAGATGTGGGGCGTGAGCGATGACGATGCGCGCTTCCTGGTCAAGACGTGGAAGCAACGCTGACCCATCTATGGTTCAGTCGCCGTGGCGACTGCAGACACCATTGTGGACTTTACCGCCCAGGCTACAGCGCGGCCTAGGTGAAACGGTTCCGGCGCTCTTGGCTCTCCGGCGATCCGGCCGTCATCGATCACTCGGCCGCGACGTTGGAACGTGCACCCCAGCGATAGACGAAGACCTCGTCCTCCAGGTCGATGGCGGGAAACTCGTCCTTCTCTCGCCAATAGTCCTGGGTGTGCTGCCATTGCCGCTTGTCGCCGCGCTTCGGCAGGATCGGCATGGCGCGTTTCAGGTAGTTGGGATTGAAGCTGTCCTCGTCCATCCAATCGAACAAGGGCATGTCCTTGTCCTGCTCGCCCAGCGCCGGCGCCACGCTGGTGGCGCCGCTCGCCTGCATGTGCTTCAGCAGGCGGCAGACGAAAGCCGCGATCAACTCGCTACGTAACGTCCAACTGGCCCGGAAATAGCCGAACACCCAGGCCAGGTTCGGCACGCCGGTGAACATCATGCCGCGATAAGTTACCGTCTCGTGGAAATCGACAGATTTGCCATCGATGGAAAACGCGATATCGCCCATGACGTTCATATTGAAGCCGGTGGCGGTGACGATGATATCGGCTTCCAGTTCTTCGCCCGATTGCAAAAGGATGCCGTTCTCGGTGAAGCGGTCGATATGGTCCGTGACCACCGACGCCTTGCCCGAGGCGATGCCATGGAAGAGATCGCCGTCGGGAACAAAGGCGATGCGCTGGCGCCACGGCAGGTAGGAGGGCGTGAAGTGCTTGTCGATATCATAGTCAGGGCCAAGCAGCGTACGGACCTGAGCCAACAGCTCCTTCTTCACCGCCTCCGGCGTCTCAAAGCACATGTCAGTGAAGGCGGCCTGGTCGTACATGATCTTGCGCCGCGTGATGTCATGGACCACCTCTTCGTCGACCTGTAGCTCGCGCAGGGTCTCGGCGATGTCGATGGCGTTGCGGCCGCTGCGGAAATAGGTTGGCGAGCGCTGCAGCATGGTCAGATGCGCCGCGGTCTCGGCCATGGCCGGAATGACTGTCGCGGCAGTCGCGCCGGAGCCGATGACGAGGACGTTCTTGCCGGCATAGTCCAGGTCTTCGGGCCAGTTCTCGGGGTGCGCGATCACACCTTTGAAATCTGCCATGCCCGGCCAATCGGGCGTATAGCCCTCATGGTGTCGGTAGTAACCTTGGCACATCCACAGGAAGTTACAGGTGAAGCGAACCGTCTTGCCGGTCTCCGCGCCCACGGCCTCGATGGTCCAGAGGCTGTCCTCGTAGGACCAGTCGGCTTTGAGGATTTTATGGCCGTAACGGATGTATTGCGCCAGTTCGTTTTCTTCAATCACCTCGCCCATGTAAGAGAGGATTTCCTCGGCCGTCGCGATCGGCGGGCCGACCCAGGGCTTGAAGCCGTAACCGAAGGTGTGAAGGTCGCTGTCCGAACGGATACCGGGAAAGCGATGGGTCCACCAGGTGCCGCCGAAGCTCTCTTCCGCCTCCAAAATGACGAAGCTTGTATCCGGGCATTGCTGGCGAAGGTGATAGGCCCCGCCAATCCCGGAAATTCCCGCGCCGACGATCAGAACATCGTAATGTTCTGCGCCCGCTTCGACCGCCTGCTGGTGGGTGCCCTGTGTCCTTGCCTTCTGCATCGCCATTGCCGCGCGCTCCTTTAATTTGGTCAACTGGCTTGGGCCACCGCTCGAATACGGCTGCCTGCCCGTCGGCCTGATCTTACCTGCCAATATTCCTCGATAATGCCATTGATCACTGCTTTAGCGCCACCCGACATTGTGACGCAGGGACCCAATGCCCTGTTCCGCCTCTTTCCGTCAACTCAATCCGATTGCCTTTGGCTCGAAATTGAAGGCAGGCCGGATATGGTCATGATGCCGGTTGAGGCTCGAAAAGCCTGCATAAGTCTAGACCATCAAATGACCCAGAATAGCCCGGAAATGCTCTAACGTTCAGCTACAGTGCCACAAGCGGTCATTTGCCATATCCAGGCAGGTGATAAGCTAAGATCAATACAATCGGGATCAGGGGTAATCGGTAAGGTGCTGGCTTTATATACCGTGACCTTGGGCATCAGCGCCTTGCTACTGTTCTGGGTGCAGCCCATGTTTGCCAAAATGGTATTGCCGCTGTTGGGTGGTTCGCCGGCGGCATGGAATATCGCAATGGTGTTTTTTCAGGCGACCCTGCTGGCTGGCTATCTTTACGCCCATCTGAGTCATCGCTTCCTGCGGCCCAAACGGCAGGCCATGGTGCACCTGGTTGTGTTGGCATTGGCCTTCGCCACGCTGCCGATCGTGGTTGCCGCCGATCTGCAACCACCCGGCAGCGGCCATCCGGTGATATGGCTGCTGGCCCTGCTGACGCTGTCCGTGGGGCTGCCATTTTTCGCCCTGGCGGCAATGGCGCCCATGCTGCAAATCTGGTTCGCCCATAGCGGCCACCGCCAGGCTGCCAATCCATATGTCCTATACTCTGCCAGCAACTTCGGCTCGATCCTGGCTCTGCTGGCCTACCCCGTATTGCTGGAGCCGACGCTGACCCTGGGCCAGCAAAGCCTGACGTGGGCCGTTGGCTTCGCTTTGCTGGTGCTGTTGATCGGAGCCTGCGCCTGGTCGCTGATGCAACATTATCAAACCCACGGCGCGGACCAAAGGGTGCGGGACGGGATTGGCTTGCCGGATCAGGTTGATTGGCCCCGGCGGCTGCGATGGCTGGCCCTGGCCTTTGTGCCGTCCTCGCTGTTACTCGGGGTAACCCAACACATCAGTACCGACATTGCGTCCGCGCCTTTGTTGTGGGTGGCGCCGTTGACCCTGTACCTGGGCACCTTCGTCATCGTATTTGCCCGCCGGCCGGCGATCCCGCATCGCGTGGCGATGTTCATACAGGTGCCCATGGTGCTGGTCTTCGCACTATTGCCGTATTGGCATATCTATCACCTGCGCCTGATCCTGCCGTTGCATCTGATGGTATTCTTTTTCGTGGCCCTGGTCTGCCATGGCGAGTTGGCCAAGCTGCGACCGGCGCCCAGGCGCTTGACCGAGTTTTACCTGTGGATGTCCCTGGGTGGCGTGCTTGGTGGCGCCTTTACCGCGTTGTTGGCGCCGAACATTTTCGATACCGTGATGGAATACCCGCTGGCCTTGGCCGCCGCCTGTTTCCTGCGGCCACGTTTGGATCAAGGGCCCATGACGGTGCGCAAAGCATTGCCCCTGGTGACCCTCGTGGCGTTGTTGGCGCTGCCCCGGCTGGCCGGATATGAACCAGGGGATTTATCCTCGCTCTGGCTGTTGTTGTATTCGATCCCAATGGCTTTACTGGTCTGGGGCTGCCATGGCCGGCCCTTGCTGTTCGGGCTGGCGATCACGGCGATCCTGCTGGCCGGGTCCTACGATAATCGATCAGACGAGATTGCCATCTCACGCGGCTTCTTTGGCGTCAATCGGATCGTCGTCGAGGGCAGCGGTGACGACAAGGTATTCGTCTTCTGGCACGGCACGACCAAGCATGGCGCGCAGTATGCAGATCCGGCGCGCCGGCGTATACCGCTCACCTATTTTCACCGATTAGGCCCCCTGGGACAGGTTTTTCAGGCGCTGGACGATCGCCTCAGACAGGTGGCCGTGGTCGGCCTCGGCGTTGGCACGGTGGCCTGCTATGAAAGCCCTGGCCGGCAATGGACGTTTTATGAAATTGACCCCCTGGTGGTCTATCTGGCCCGAAATCAGGGCTATTTCCATTATCTGTCCGATTGTGCGCCCGATGCGCGCATTGTCGTCGGCGATGGCCGTTTGTCTTTGCGGCGGGAGTTCAAGGTGGATGGGTCCGCTCCGCTTTACGATTTGCTGGTCCTGGATGCCTTTTCCTCGGATGCCGTCCCGATGCATCTGATCACCCGCGAGGCCATGGCTGTCTACTTATCCCGTCTGGCAAGCGGCGGTGTGCTGATGTTCAACATCTCGAACCGGCACGTCAACCTGCGTCCGGTTCTGGCCGATTTAGCCGCCGATGCGGGGCTGCAGGCCTATGTGCAGCGAAACCACCCCAAGGGGCGGGACAAGCAGCACTCGGGTTCGTCCTGGGTCGTTATGGCGCGGAACGCAGAGGATCTGGCACCTGTGCTGGCGTCCGCTCCCGAAGATAGCCCGTGGAAGCCGCTTGAGGCCGAGCCGGGCCGGCGGGTCTGGACTGACGATTTTGGCAATCTCATAACGATCACATACTTCTGGCGCCGCTTCCAAGGGGATAATACCACCTTGCGATGATAGGGACCCATATAGACGCCTTGCGGACGTTTTCGGGTAGGAGCGTGCGACGCAGCGATACGGGGTATCGTCAGTCGTGCGCAACGCCATCCGAAAATGTCCGCAAGGCGCCGTTCCGGTCGTCTCCGCGCGCCCTCGGATGGCGTCGAGAAGGCTTGACGATGTCCCACATCGCCGGCCCCTTCTCTCCTACCCGAGGGCGCGCGGAGACGATCTATATGGGTTCCTATCATCGTAAGGTGGTATAAGTCGCTTGCTTGATTACCAACGCCCTGCCTGGATGCCGGCGGTCTTGATGATCCGTTGCTAGCTGTTGATCCCTCAAACCGGATCGGTCATCTTGGCGTAACCTTGCCCAGGAAACGAGCGTTGCCATGTCCTCCGAGGTACGACGAAAACTGACGACGATCCTCGCGGCCGACGCAGAGGGCTACAGCCGCGAAATGGAAGCTGACGAGGTGCGCGCGCTGGGTGCCCTGCATGCGGCGCGGCGTACCTTCTTCAAGTTCATCGAGCGTCACCATGGCCGCATCGCCAACACCGCCGGCGACGGGCTGATCGCCGAATTCCCCTCGGTCGTCGAGGCCGTTGAGTGCGCGATCGAGGTGCAGCGCGAATTAGTTGTTTCCAATCATGATACAGAGGCCGCATTGCGCTTCAGGATCGGTATCCATCTGGGCGATGTGATGATCGACGGCGATGATCTGTTGGGCGCCGGCGTCAACCTCGCTGCGCGCCTGCAGACCATGGCCGAGCCTGGCGGCATCCTGATCTCCCAGCAGGTTTACGATCAGGTTCAGAACAAACTTTCGGTCGGGTTCGAGTATCTGGGCGAGAAACGCCCGAAGAATTTCACCGGGGAAGTCGCCGTGTATCGGGTCTCTCTCGGTGAAAAGAAATCACCGCGCGGCCCGACACAGGCCGCGCGCACGGCCGGTCCATCGCCAAAGCCGGACGGCGCCGCACCAACACAGGGTGATTTGCGGGCGCGTGTAATGCGCCACGCCAAGCTGCTCGGCGCCGTCTGGGCCTTGTTGATCGCCGCCGATTTGTTCACCGGAGAGCCTTTCTGGGCCCATTGGCTCGGCATAGCCCTGGTGGCGGTTGTCGCGTTGGAGGCAGCGCCCTTGTTCGCGCGCGGCTGGTTCAAAGTGCAGTATGCCCGGGCCGTGGTGATCGTTGGCGGGCTGGCGTTGATCAACCTGTTCACCTGGTCGGGCTATGCATGGGTTATCTGGCCCGCCGGCGCCCTCATCACCATCGCGCTGCTCCGCCGGTTGGGTGTTCGCCAACAATAATGCCCGGCGGCGCGGGTTGGTATAACGTGGAATGGCGGTGATCCGCGCCATATGTGACGAAAGAAGGGAGCAGCGAATGGATGCCTGGCTGAAAGCGGCGTTGAATTATATCCCCCAATGGCTCGACTATCAGATGCGGTTGTTCGAGCAGCCGGGTTGCGTCATCGCGGTGGTGCACAAAGGGCGTCTGGTGCTTGAACAGGCCTTTGGTTATGCCGATGCCACGAGGCGTAGCAAGCTGACACCGCGGCACCGCTTCCGCGTCGCCTCGCATTCCAAGAGTTTCGCCGCCGCCGCGATCATGAAGCTCAGGCAAGATAATCAGCTTCGTCTCGATGATCCCCTGGGCCAGTATCTTGATGGTCTGCATCCAGACGTCGCGCCAGCGACCCTGAACCAGCTTCTTAGTCACAGTGCCGGTCTGATCCGCGACGGACATGATGCCGGGCAATGGCAGGATCGGCGCCCGTTTGCCAATACAGAGGAATTGCGTACCGCGCTTGCCGAGCCGCCGGTATTACCCGGCAGCAGCCAGCTCAAATATTCCAATCATGGCTACGGCGCGATTGGCCTGGTGATAGAGGCGGTGACCGGAGAGCCCTATGCCGACTGGGTGACGCGCGAGATCATAAGGCCCGCAAAGCTTCTTGAAAGCCAGACCGACGCCCCGATTGCCCGCAATGTTCCCTTCGCACGGGGGCACAGCGGCAGGTTGCCCCTGGGCCGCCGGGTCACGATACCCGTCGACAATCGAACCCACGCCTTGGCGCCGGCCACAGGATTGATTTCGACCGCGGGCGACCTCGCGCGGTTCTTTGCCAGCCTTGACCCCGCGGCCCGGCACAGCGTGCTTTCGCCCGCCAGCCGGCGCGAAATGATCCGCCGGCAATGGCATGATCCACATGGCCTGCAGCCATCATATTATGGTCTGGGCATCATGAGCGGCGAGATCGATGATTGGGACTGGTTTGGCCACGGAGGCGGCTTTCAGGGCTGTCTGACCCGAACCTTCACGTTGACGGGCCGGGATCTTGCGGTCTCGATCCTGACCAATGCGGCGGACGGATACTCGGGCGTTTGGGGCGACGGGGTGATCCGTATTTTGCAGAATTTCAGTGCCGGGGGCAAAGCAGGTGCGCGTACCCGCGACTGGACCGGGCGCTGGTGGAGCCTGTGGGGCGCCGTCGACCTGGTGCCATACGCCGATCACGTGCGCGTCGCTTCGCCGGGACACCTCAACCCCTTCACAATGGCGGGCAAAATAGATATCACTGGCCGCGATCAAGGAGTCATGGGCGCTTTCAGTGCCTTTGCAAGCCCCGGTGAGAGCGCTCGACTAATCCGGGGCGGCGACGGGAAGGTCCGCGAAGTTTGGCTCGGCGGCAACAAATTCCTGCCCGAAGCCCGGGCCGTCGCAGAGTTGCAGCGGAAGTATGGCGGCTAGGCCGTCGTCATCCCTCGACGGCTGTCCGGCCGGTGACAGGATCGATGAGCACCAGTTGCCGCGCCGCCTGGACTTCGTCCAGGCGCCGGACCGGCGTTTCATGGGGGGCGGTGCGGAGCCGTTCCGGCGTTGCCAGGGCCTCTTCCGCGATGCTGCCCATGGCGGCGGCGAAGGCGTCGAGGGTCTCCTTGTTTTCGGTTTCCGTCGGCTCGATCATCAGGGCCTCGGGCACGATCAGGGGAAAATAGTTGGTCGGCGGATGAAAGCCGAAATCCATCAGGCGCTTGCTGACGTCCAGGGCCCGCACATCGCTGCCCTCCGGCCGGCCCTGGCAAACGAATTCATGCATGTTGAGACGGTCGAAGGGCACCGGATAGAGCTCACGCAGCTTGACCCGAAGGTAGTTGGCGTTGAGCACGGCGTGGTATGAATTGTCCCGTAGCCCGGCGGCGCCCAGCATCCGGATGTAGGCGTGGCTGCGGACAAAGACGCCGAAGTTTCCGAAATAGGTACACATGCGCCCAATGGATTTATCCGGTGTGGAAAAGGCGTATTCGGGTGCTTCCAAAGCGGCCCCGGGTTTGGCCACGACGATGGGGCCGGGCAGATAGTCGCGCAGCCGGTCCGAGGCCCCAAGCGGCCCCGAGCCCGGGCCACCGCCGCCATGGGGCGTGGCAAATGTCTTGTGCAGATTGTAGTGCATCAAATCGAGACCCAGTTCGCCCGGGCGCATAACCCCGGCCAACGCGTTCATGTTGGCGCCGTCGCCATAGACCAGACCGCCGCAGCCATGCACCAGGTCAATAACCTCCGCGATCTCCTCCTCGAACAGGCCAAGGGTGTTGGGAAGGGTCAGCATCAGAGCCAGAACGGTATCATCACAGGCCGCGCGCAGGGCCTGGCGGTCAATATTGCCGCGGCTGTCGGACGGGATTTCGAGCACGTCCAGGCCCGCCATCGCCGTCGATGCGGGATTGGTGCCGTGCGCCGCGTCGGGGATCAGCACCTGGTTGCGTCCGGTCTCGCCGCGCTCGGCATGATAGGCCCGCATCATCAAAAGGGCGGTCAATTCGCCCTGCGCGCCAGCGGCGGGCTGCAGCGACACAGCAGCGAAACCGCCGATTTCAGCGAGCCATTGCTGCAACTGGTGCATCAGGGCGAGGTTGCCGGGCACCGTTTCGGGTGGCTGCAGGGGATGGCTGCGGGCAAAGCCCGGCAGCCGGGCAAGCTCTTCCGTGATTTTCGGATTGTACTTCATGGTGCAGGATCCAAGCGGGTAGAAGCCCGTATCAACGCCGAAGTTTCGTTGCGAAAGGGCGAGGAAATGCCGTACCACGTCGAGCTGCGCCAGCTCCGGCAAGCCATTGTCCGCGCGCGCCAGGCCGTCGGGCAGGGGGCTTTCGGGCACGTCCAGCAGCGGTAGATCGACGCCTTGGCGTCCAGCTACACTCAATTCATAGACCGTCGGTTCTGCCATCGCCAGCTATCTCCTTTCGCGGGGGCCAGCCGTCATGCCGTGGCATGGCGCAGCGCCGCGGCCAACTGATCAATTTCCGCGCAGGTGTTCATTTCAGTAACGGCGATCAACATTCGCTGCTCCAGATCCGATGCTTCCCGGCCCAGATCATAACCGCCGATGATGCCGAATTCCGCCAACAGGATCCGGTTGACCTCCGCCGCCGGTTTCGCCAACTCGACGACGAATTCCTTGAAGAAGGGATGATCCGGCGCCTGCGGGTTGATCTTGACGCCGGGCAGCCGCGCGATGGTGTCGGCGGCATAATGGCTCTTGTGATAGCAAAGCTCGGCCACGCGCCGCAGGCCGCGCCGGCCCATGGTGGCGAGATAGACGGTGGCGGCAAGGGCCGTCAGGGCGGCGTTGGTGCAGATGTTGCTGGTCGCCCTTTCACGGCGGATATGCTGTTCCCGGGTACCAAGGGTGAGGACATATCCCCGCTCTCCCGCCGCGTCGCTGGTGGCCCCTACCAGGCGGCCGGCCAGGCCGCGCACATGGGCCTTCCGGCTGGTCAGGATGCCAAGATGGGGGCCGCCGAATGACGGCGGTATACCCAGGGGCTGGCCGTCCGCGACCACCATGTCCGCCCCCTGATCGCCTGGCGCCTGAAACAGACCCAGGGAAATGGGATCGGCAACGGCAATCAACAAGGCGCCCGCCGCATGGGCCGCCGCGGCCAGCCTTTCGACGGCCTCGAACTGGCCGTAAAAGTTCGGCGTCTGAAGCACCAAAGCCGCCGTCTGATCATCCAGCAATGCTTCCAGGGCGGCGGCCCCGCCCGGCGTGTCCCCAGCATCGGCAACGGTGGCATCGGCGCCGCGCAGATAGGTCTCGACGACAGTCCGATACTGCGGATGCAGGGCGGGCGACAGGATGATCTTGCGGCGTTTGCCGCGGGCCAAGCCAAGGGCCATGAGGACTGCCTCGGCGAGCGCTGTCGCACCATCATAATGACTGGCGTTACTGACCTCCATGCCGGTCAAACGGCAGATCATGCTCTGGAACTCGAACATGGCCTGCAGCATGCCCTGGCTGAGTTCGGGCTGGTACGGAGTGTACGAGGTATAGAGTTCGCCGCGACGCAGCACATCGTCAACCGTCGCCGGAATATAGTGGTTATAGGTTCCGGCGCCGAGAAAACAGGGATGGTGGTCGAGGTCGAGATTGCCTTCCGCGCGGCTGCGCATCTCGCGCATCACTTCCATCTCGCTGATGGGCGGCGGCAGGTCTAAATCCGGGAAGCGGAGGCCTTCGGGAATGTCCGTGAACAATTCCGTCATCGACCGCAGACCGATCGCCTGCAGCATCGCCGCGCGCTCCGCGTCCGTGTGGGGGATGTAGGCCATGCTTTTCCTGTTCCTTCGCGTGGCGGCTTCGTTTTAGAGCTGTGTCTTAACGAGACGCCGGCGGCGATGACCGATCACCACGGGGATGTAGCCGGCGCCGGCCAGTTCCGCATCCAGCTCCGGCTCGCCGGTATCGAAGCGCAACACGGGCGTACGCGCCAGCTTTGCCGGCGTGGCGACGACAATAATGTTTGCCCGGCCGCAGCGGCGGACGATTTCCGGCGTGATCTGCAGATTACCCCGGCCCAGGACGAAACCCTGTGCGCCGATCGGGCTCAGGACCAGTTTGCGCCGGGGGTGCCGGTCCAGCAAGGCGAGAATGCGGCCCTCGTTAAGGTCCGTGCCGGTAAGCCTGCCGTCGATGACCGCGTCAATGCCAAGCAAGGTCTTGTCGATATCAAGCCCATCGCCGATTGTCCGTACCGTGCTGCCGGGGCCAAGCAGGAACAGGGTTGCCGGATTGTCCCGGATGATCTCCAGCAGATAGGCGGCGATCTCCGCCTTCACATCGGCCTCGGTACTGGCCGCAATCAGCGCTTTCGCGGATTGCGTGAAGGTCGCTTCGTAGGGTGTGAGGGCCGAGGCGCAAAGCCGGACGGCCCATTCACCCTGCCTGTATTTCTCTTCATCCAGGTCGAGGACGTCGACGGAGGTGGGTGCAAGCGAGCCGGTGAGAAATCCGACGACGATTTCGGCCGTCCGCGCCGGGTTAACGCCGAATACGCCGGAGTACATCTTGACCCCGGCGGGGACCCCCAGAATTGGTACCTCCTGGGCGGTGATGGCGCAAATGTCCCGCGCCGTACCGTCACCGCCGCAAAACAGGATGAGATCGGCGCCGCGTTCAAGAAATCGGCCGACGGCTGCTTTGGTATCGTTTTCAGTTGTTGTTTTCGCCCCCCGGTAGACGACCTCAACGGCCGTGAAACCCGCGGCCTGCAGGGCATCGGCGCCCATTGGGCCGGAACAGGTCAGCCATTGCACGGCCACGGCCGGAACCTGCCGTTCAAGCAGGCCGTGCAAGCGGATTAGAGTTTCGCCGGCCCTCAGGTGCGCCGTTGGACGGGCACCAAGTTCAAGCGCCCGGGCCAGGGCATCATCGGTGCCCTTCAGGCCCACGCGGCCACCCATTCCGGCGATTGGGTTGATCAGAAATCCGATCCGTTTCGCTGTCACGATGCTGCCTGACGTTGCCGGACCAACGAGGTGATTTCAATGGCCGTGGCGCGCTGGCCCGCCCCGCAGTCAGGCTTTACCTGGTTCCACGAACTCCTGATAACTGCAAATGCAGTAATCTCCGTGTTCGGGATCTATCTCGCACTCGATACTGCGTATGGCCTCGTCGCTCTCGAGCTTTTTAAGCAGCGCATCGCGCTCCGTGATTGGCACTCTTTCAAGCCTTGCCGTCCAAGACATCCCATATCCCTTCAACTTGCCGGCGGCTGGCGCCGAAGACGCCGCGCCGGGCTATAAGTGGTTTGAGATGTCAGTTTATTCTATGGCAATAGTCTCCGACTTGATTTCGGTCATTTATGAGCGATGGCACAGCATTGAACGGCTGCGACCTGGCGATTACAGTCATCCTGGGCGTCGAGTGACAGTGCGAGTGGAGGGGCGTATGCAGGATGCGGGCAGTGAGACCTACGATTACATCGTCGTCGGCGCGGGTTCCGCCGGTTCGGTGGTCGCCAACCGTTTATCGGCGGATCCGGGTTGCCGCGTGCTTCTGCTGGAAGCCGGGCCCGCCAGCCATCCCTGGTCCCGCTTTCCCATTGGCTATGCCAGGCTCGTTGATAACCCCGCCGCCAACTGGTGTTATGCCGCCGAGCCCGAGGCCAGCACCAACGGGCGGAAAATCGCGGTGCCGCGCGGGCGCCTGCTGGGCGGGTCGAGCGCGATCAATGGCCTGGTCTTTGTCCGCGGGCAGGCGCAGGATTTCGATACCTGGGCGCAATTGGGCAACAAGGGCTGGAGCTATGCCGACGTCCTGCCGCACTTCAAGCGTCTGGAAAGCTACGAGGGCGGTGAGGATGCCTACCGAGGCCGCAATGGGCCGCTGCGCGTCACGGACCCCGATGAAGGCGGACCGCTTTACGATGCCCTGATCGCGGCAGCGGGTCAGGTGGGAATACCGCACAATCCCGACTACAATGGCGCCACCCAGGAGGGTATCTCGTTGAGCCAGGCGACCATCGCCAACGGCCGCCGGATGAGCACGGCGCATTGCTATCTGGATCCGGTCAGGAAGCGCAAGAACCTCACCATAGAAACCGGCGCCTTGACCCAGGGCCTGGTGCTGGATGGCAAACGTTGCACGGGCGTGCGTTACTCTGTCGATGGGAAACAGCGCCAAGCGCGCGCGGCCCGCGAGGTGGTGCTCAGCGCCGGCACGATCAACTCGCCGCAATTGCTCGAGCTTTCAGGTATCGGACAGCCGGCCCACCTGCAGGGACTGGGCATTGAGGTGCGGCACGCACTGCCGGGCGTTGGGGAAAATCTCCGCGACCATTACGCGCCCCGGACCCGGTGGGCCATTGGCGCGCCAGGGGTTACCTATAATGACATGGGCCGCGGGTTGGGGCTCGTCAAACAGGCGCTGCGCTATCTTTTTTTGCACAAAGGCATGCTGGGCATTCCCGCGGCCCCGATCCGCGCCTTCGTGCGCAGTCGCGAGGGACTTGCCTCGCCGGATGTCCTTCTGGGGTTCGTTCCCATGCTGTACGAGCCGGGCTACAAGCTTTCCAGGACGTCGGGTCTGACCTGTTACGCGCACCCAATGCGCCCCGACAGCACCGGCCATATCCACATCGCATCGGCCGATCCGGGGATGCCGCCATCGATCAATTTCAACTTCCTGTCTTCGCCGCTTGACGCCGAACTCACCGTGCGCGCCGTCCGCATCGTGCGCGCCCTGATGACCGCCCCCGCGATGGCGGCATTGCAGACAACAGAACTGGCGCCTGGTGCATCGCGCTCGTCGGACGATGACATCCTGGCCTGGGTCAGGGAGGTGGCGGAGACGACCTACCACCCGGTCGGAACCTGCAGAATGGGCACGGACCCCATGGCCGTGGTCGACGATCAACTCAAGGTTCGCGGCCTGGAGGGTTTGCGGGTGGCCGATGCCTCGATTATGCCGACCCTGACCTCGGGCAATACCAACGCGCCCGCCATCATGATCGGCGAGAAAGCCGCCGACATGGTGTTGCGGGGATAATCCAGGAACCGGTCGTCGATGTTTTCCTTTTGATGAAGCGCCCCCGACCCGGCATTAGCAGCCGGCCTAGAACCTGGAGCGCCGCGGTTCGATGTTGGCATGCACATCAATCAGGACGGTTTTGCCGGTGGCGTTGAGGCGCTGGGCTTCCTGCAGGGCTGGACCCATTTCCCCAACCTTGGTCACCGTTAGGCCGACAGCGCCCATGCCTTCGGCGATCTTGGCGTAATCGCCCTGCATGGTGGAAACGCCGTAGCGGTCCCGGGCCTCGGCACCGATCACGCCTTGTGATGGTCCGGAATAAGTCGCCATGGCGCTGTTGTTGAGCAGCACCGTTGTGATGGCGACTTCGGACCGGGCCGCCGTTTCAATGTCGGTGCCGGACATACCGAAAGCGCCATCTCCCATCAGGTTCAGGCAGAATTTGCCGGGTTCAGCCATCTTGGCGCCGATTATGAGGGGAATGCCGAAGCCGAGATGGGTGGTCTTGCCCCAACCGATATAACTGTGCGGTTTGGTCGCGTTGTAGAAGGGCACGATTGAATCGCGCGGTGCGCCGGCGTCGTGGGTGACGATACTGTTTTCCAGATCAAGATTCCGGTTGATCTCATGGATCACGCGATAGTAGTTCAACGGCTCCTCGTCGGAATTCAGCAGCGCTGTCCATTCCTCCATCCACTGGCTCTTGACCGTCTCGATTTCCGCCTCGATTTTGTCCCTGTCGCCGACGCCCTGGCCGCCGGTCCGGGCCTTGATTTCTTCGCACAACGCCTGAATGGTCAGACAGGTATCGCCGATCAATGCGATGTCCGCCGTTTCGTCCTTGTTGATGTCATCCGGGTTGATGCTGTTGTGGATCAGCGTCTTGCCGGGCGGGATCGCTTGACCATAGGGCGATCGGGTCAGGCTTGACCCCAGGGCCAGCAGGACGTCGCTTTCGGCCAGCCAGCGATGCGCCGGCAGGGTCGTGGCGCCGCTACCGGCGCCCAGGGCGAGGCCATGGCGTTCATCGAAGGCAGACTTGCCCGGCATGGTGCAGAAGACCGGTGTCGCGGTCAGTTCGGCCAATTCCTGCAGGGCGGCGGTGGCACCGGAAAACAGGACCCCGGCGCCAGCCCAGAGCAGCGGTTTCTTGGCTGTAATCAATGCCTCTGCCGCGGCGCTGATGTCGCGGCCTTCGGGCGCCTGGCGGGCCAGCCTGGGTGATTGATAGGTCTGTGCCGCTTCCGGAACCTCCTGGCTGCAGACATCCCCCGTCAGTTCGACCACCACCGGACCCGGGGTGCCGTTGCGCAGGGCGTGAAAGGCGCGGCGCATGACGTCGCCAACCTGACTGGGCGTGTAGATCGCCTCGATCTGCTTGACCCAGCCCTGGTATTTCTGCACGGCGGAGAAGTTCGGCCGCACGGAAATCTGATTGAGATTGTTGCCGCCCAGCATAACCAGTATGGGGATATTGTCGGCATAGGCCTGGGACAACCCGCCCATGACGTTTTCCGCGCCTGCCTGGGCCTGCACCGCGACCACGCCGAAGCGTTGCCGGTCACTGATGCGGCTGTAACCGTCGGCCGCCATCACCGCGCCGCGCTCGTGGCGAAAGGCGATGGGGCGGATACCTTCCCTGGCGGCGGCCGAGATCAGCGGGTTGCTGGGGAAACAGGACAGCCATTCGACCCCTTCCTGCTTCAAGATTTGGGTGATGTAGTCGATCCCGTTCATTGCCTGCTCCCGTCAACCGGCCCGATCCCAGCGACGGGCCTCTTTTCATTGCTATGACCTGCTACTGTTACCAAAATTCGTTCCGGGTCAACCGTGCCGATTGCCGTCGGGCGCCCAGGCAGGTTACCGTAGCGCTTACAACAGCAAGCGTCCGGGGAACCTCGGTTTGACGGCATTGAAGGCGGAGGCAAGGCATGAGTGAAATCGACGAGCTGCCGTACGAGGGTCTGAAGGTCCTGGATATCTCCCAGGGTGTCGCCGGACCCCATTGCGGCATGCTGCTGGCCAGGCATGGCGCGAACGTCGTCAAGCTGGAACCCTTGGCGGGGGATTGGGGCCGGCGGGTCGGCAAAACCTATGGCGACAACTGCGCCTACGGCATGGCCTTCAACCGGGGTAAGCGCAGCCTGGCGCTGGACCTGAAAAACCCTGAAGGAAAGCAGATCGCGCTGCAACTGGCGAACGCCGCCGACGTCATCATCGAGAACAACCGCCCCGGGATCACGGCGCGCCTTGGGCTCGGTTACGAGACTGTGAGGGCCGCAAACCCCAAGGTTGTCTACCTGTCGATCAGCGGCTTTGGGCAGACCGGCCCGAACGCCAATTTGCCGGCGACGGATTCAGTGATGCAGGCCTTTTCGGGTCTGATGTCTATTAACCGGGACGACGCCGGCCTGCCCCAGCGCATCAATCTGCTCGCCATCGACGTGGTCACCGGTTTGTACGGTTTTCAGGCGGTGGCGCCGGCGCTTTATCGGCGTGCCATGAAGGGCCGGGGCACGCATATCAAGACCAGCCTGATGGAGGCCATTGGCGCCTTCCAGTCAGCCAAGATGATCGAATTCGAGCTTGAAAAAGGCCAACAGGCGCCCCTGGGCGTGCCCGTCGCCATGTTCGAGGCAAAGGACGGCTACCTCAATATCAACGGCCGCCGCGACAGCCATTTCGCGGCCCTGTGCCAGGTTGTCGGTGTGCCGGAACTGGCCGACAATCCGAAATACCGCACGGTCGCGGGGCGCAACGAGAGCGAGGGGGAACTGATGCCGCCGTTGCGCACGGCGGTCAGCAAGATGACGGTGGCGGAGCTGTCGGAGGCGCTGACGGCGGCGGATGTACTGCATGCGCCGGTGCAGGATTTCGGCGACTATTTCCAATCCGAGCATGTCCGCGCGGTGGAGGCCGTGCGCTGGATCGGGCAGTCCGGGGCCGGCCGCATTCCCATGCCGAACATTCCCGGCGTCCGCCCCGCCCGCGAAGGCGACCCAATGGTCCACGCGCCCCATCTTGGCGAACACAGCCGGGAAATTCTGTCCGAACTCGGGCATTCCGACCAGGAAATCGACGCGCTTGCCGCAAAGGGCGCGATCGGCCTGTTTGCGAGGCCCGAAACGCCGGCGTGAAGACCGCTAGCAGGCTGGATCCGGCCCGAAAGCGGCCGCAAGAGCCTTTTCAACGGCCCTGAATATTGCGTACCATTGGCCGGTTGACAGTCTGACCACGCGCGGCATGTTAGCCGCGCCGCACTTCGGGCTTTCGGAATTGAATCACAAGGGAAGAAGACCATGGAATACAATTGCATTTCCGCCGACAGCCACGTTGATCTGTGCTGGATGCCGCCCGAGCTGTTCGTCAACGAAGCCACGCCGGCCATGAAGGACCGCATGCCTTATGTGGTGGATGGTCCCGATGGTCCGTTCTGGACGTGCAAGAATGGCGCTTCCCTGGGCCTGAAAAATGGCGTTGGGCCGGCCGGCGCAAAATACGAAAAAGGCAAGCACGCCCGCGCCGACCTGATGGCCGCGACCAATCTTTACGAAGACGGCAAGAACGACATCCGGCGCATTTCCGACCCGCACCTACGGCTCAAGGACATGATGCTGGACGGCGTCGACGCGGAAGTCATTTACGGCATTCTGGGCGCCGCCACCCGGCTGGCGGACCATGCAGCGGCGAACGAAATGTTCCGTATTTACAATGACTGGCTGGCGGATTTCTGCAGCCATTATCCCGAGCGTCACATCGGCCTGGCCTGTCTGCCCTATGGCGATATCGAGGCCGCGCGCAAAGAGGTCTACCGCGCCGCCGATCTGGGTTTGCGGGGCTTGGAGCTATCCTGTTCCTGGGATATGGCACCCATGTACGACCCCTGTTGGGAGCCCCTTTGGCAGGCCGTGAACGAGGTTGGTCTACCGCTGCATTTCCACACCTTCCCGGCCATTCCGGTGGATCAGATCACCAATCTTACCGGCAAGACCAAGCGCGCCGCGTTTTTCACCGTGGTCTCCGGGTTTCAGATGAACCTGGTTAACATTATCGCGGCGATCATTTCCGCCGGCGTGCTGGAACGCTATCCCAGCCTCAAGGTCGCCTTTGGCGAAAGCGGCTGCGGTTGGATCCCCTACATGCTCGACCGCATGGATTTCGAATGGGAGGACCGTTTCCATGATCTCGAATTGACCATGCGGCCCAGCGATTATTGGAAACGCCAGTGCAAGGCGACCTTCCAGTTTGACACCATCGGCACGAAGCTGATCGAGGACATGGGCGTGGAAACCCTCATGTGGGGCTCGGACTACCCCCACGGCGATGGCGTCTGGCCCGAATCCCCGCGTTACATTGAAGAGCAGTTCGGCCACTTGCCCGCCGCGGACCGGCGCAAAATAACCTGCGAGAACGCCGGCAAATTCTATGGTCTGATCAAATAGGCAGGCGGTGCGGGGATCGTATGCAGGAGAGGTTTAAATTCGATACCAGCCATATTGAATGGGTGCATTTCACGGGCAGTTCCCGGTTTGACTATCCCATCGACTACGCCCTGGCGGTGCTGGGGGCGCAGCCCGGGACCGGCGCCCTCGACATGCTGATGAAATGGGCCCCGAATGCCTATTGCCACTACCACCGGCACCTGGCCGCGACCACGACCCTGGTGCTGGAGGGTGAACAGCACATTCATGAAACCTCGGACACCGGCGAGATCGTCCACAAGATCAGAAAAGCCGGCGATTATGCCCACAGCCCCGGTGGTGACGTCCACATGGAGCAGGCCGGACCGGAAGGGGCGTTGGTCTTCTTTGGGCTGCAGTCAGCGGACGGCCGCCTGTTCCAGACCCTGGATAAGGAGCGCAATGTCCTGGCCACCGCAACCGTCGAAGACTGGGCCGCGGGCCGAATTGAAGGTTCCCGATAAGCCGAATCTTGGGAGAAATGCTCTAATAGCCAATTGCCGCGCCATCGCTGCTGGGATAGCAGCCACCCATGCGTAAGCCCGTCTCCTGATCGACAAAGATGCCATGGGCATGGCCGGCCCACTCGTTCCAATTGGCCCGATGGTCCAGTGGTCCAGGATATGGCCACGTTCCTCAAGCCCCAGGAACCTCTGGGAGGGGTGGCGCGCCTCCATCTGCAAGGTGTCGCGCGCTTCGCCTAACGCGAACCGGCCGGAGACGTAGCGGGGCATCTCCAAGGCCTCTTGAATATCCAAGCCGTAATCAAGCATCGCGAGATAACATTGCAGCTGGATTTGTGGCTGACTATCCGCGCCCATGCAGCCCAGACCACATGGCCATAGGCGATCATCTTCTCATAGCCAGGCTACGCCGCTGGTCAGTTCGTTGGCATCTCGTCGAACCGGGGTAAGTCGTCGGTGATTTCGTACCACGGCGCCTTGGAGCCGGTAAAAATATGATCATCGGGACCCTGGCCCGGATCGTCATCCAGGCAGCCCAAGGGGATGATGGCGTTGCCTGTTTCTTTTCGCAGTCTTGGCATGCCGGAGCCGCAGATCCGGCAAAAGGTCGGGGTATATGTCTTTGCTTCCGGTACCTTGTAGGCGACGAGCAGATCGTCGCCCCTGAGAAACCGGATGGCATCGATTGAGGTAAAGCCATTGGTCGTATGGGCCGCGGCCCGCGACTTGCGGCAACGGGAGCAGTGGCAATTATGGATCACTGTGAACCGCCCGCTTATCTCGAACGCGACGCCGTCGCATAAGCATGAACCATGCAGATGGCCAGGCCGCGCGCCTTGTCTCGCAGGCATCGGCGACACTTCCAGTCCGGCCCCGGCCGGATAGGCGTCATGGCGCGGCAGATTATCGGTGATCGAATGCCAAGGCGCTTTGGAGCCAGTAAAGATATGCATGGCGGGTCGGATGCCGGGATCATCATCAAGACAGCCGGCGGGTATCGCCATGCGCTGGTTTCCGCTCATCATGGGGACAACCGAACCGCAGATGGAGCAAAAGGCGCGGCTAAGGCGCGGCGAACAATTATGCTCCCGGATCACATCCGCACCCGATATCAGCCGGTAGTCGTCGAGCCCGGCTGACAGGTACGTGGCGAACGGCGCCCCATGGGCTTTTCGGCAGATGGAGCAATGACAATGGCTCATGTGGCTGACGGGGCCGTCGATCCCCCAGCGCACGGAGCCGCAAAGACAGCTTCCCTGGATCATTATTCAGTTCCCCCTTTTGCACAGAATCAACGCCGCCAGTAAACAAATGAACCGGCCTTTGCCGAATGATGACCGCGCTGCGGACATCGTAACTCTACCCCATCTCTTGCAGACCAGATCCCGTCAGGGCTGGCGCCGCTTGCCGGTTCGGCCGATCATCCAGGCGGGCCCCACAGCCAAAAATGCGACTATGGAAATGGCCAGGAAGGTATCCTTGAAGGCCAGGGTGCTGGCCTGTGCCAGAACCATTTCCGAGAGATAATTCAGCGCACCCGCCTTCTGAATGGTTTCCGGCAGGCCCGTACCGGCCAGCAGGTGCTGGACATCGCTCAGAAGGGTCATGGTCGTTTCATTGGCCCAGGTCTGGGTGTCGGTAAACGCCTCGCTGTGGTACTGGGCACGTTGCAGAAAGAATGCCGTCAGCAGGGTAATACCCAGGCCGCCGCCAAAGTTGCGGAAGAAGGTTGCGTTGGAAGCGGCCCGCGCCAGCTTGTCCGCCGGAACCGCCCGCAACGCGGCGATACTAAGGGATGGAATGGCCAGGCTGAGGCCAAGACGGTTCACGGCGGTGTAGGCCACCATGGCCCAAAACGTCGTGTTCACATCGACCACCCGGATCATGAAAAACCCGACACCGAATATCAACAAACCGGTCGAAATCGGGATATGGGCCGGCATGGAATCGGTAATGCGCCCCGAAAGCGGAAAGAATATCATCATCACCACGCCCCCCGTGGCCAGCAGCAGGCCAGCGCGGGTGGCGCTGTAATCCTGGATGGTCTGCACGAAAATTGGGATGAAGTAGCCGGAGGCAAAAAGCCCGGCGCCAAAGACAAAACCCGCCAGCATGGTCAGGGCGAACTGGGTGTTTCGAAACAGACTGAGATCAAGCAGGGGGTAGGGCGCGCGCAGTTCCCAGAGAATGAAGGCGACGAGACCCGCCGCGCTGCCGCACAGCAGGTAGATTACCGAATCCGCATCCCAGCCGGCGCGCGGCCCGTTGGAAATGGCGTTAAAGGCGGTGAAGACAATGAATACGATCAGGATCAGACCGATCCAATCGAAGGCCGGGAGGTGCTTCGCCAGTTTTTTCGTTGGCATGAACACCATGCCCATCATCATTGCCGGGGCGCAGAACGGCAGCGGCAGGAAGAACAGATAGCGCCACGAGATAGTATCGATGGCGATGCCGCCTACGATGGGGCCGAAGGTCGGGGCCAGGACACTGACCAGGCCCTGGATTCCGATCGCCATGCCGCGCCGCTCGGGCGGAAAAACGCTGAACATGGTGTACATGGCCAGGGGCTGTCCCACGCCGTTTGCCGCCCCCTGCAGAATGCGGCCAACGATCAGCATGTCCATATTCGGTGCCGTGGCACTTAGGACCGAACCAATTCCGAACACTGTCAGGATCGCAATGAAGGTGATGCGTTGGCCCAGCACTTCAATCAGCCAGGAACTGACCAACATGGAGGCTGACATGGTGGCGAGAAAACCCGTTGCCATCCATTGCGCCTGGTCCAGGCCCACCCCGAACGCCCCGATCACCGAAGGAACGGCGACGTTGACCATGGACGAAGCCAGACCCATGGCGATGCCCCCTGACATCACCGTCAAGGTCACCAGCCAGACATAATGCGGCCCGAAGCGTTCCGATAACGCCGCCCCGTCCATGCTGGCGGTCGCGCTCATCGTGCCCCCAATCGGGGTTTCGAATGTTTGGGATCTACCGGGGCGGGCATAGCTCTATGAACCGAGATTTCTGAAGTAAGGGCGTATCCGATCACGAGTTGGCAGGCTGTTTGGCAAGTATCCTATAGTTTCGCCCTCGGCTGGAGTCTTATTGCGGACTGAATTTGGTGAGCCGCCGTGAAATTCCCCAACCCGTTCATGCGCCCTCATTTTTTCCGCGCAATGTTTACGGACCCGCGCCAATTGCCAACCGGTTACATTTTGTAGAAGAGGGCTGCAATAAAGCTTGTCACCGCGGCTTCCAGTATGATGTTCGTGGGTACTTCGTATCAAGGAATGCTGGTATATTTCAAGAGATGCTGGTGTCGAATGGAGCGAACCGCAAATATCCTGAGCGCGCTGTCTCCCGCATGCCGATCACGCGAGCCGTCTTGCCCGCGGGCTTTCGTCCATGAGAGCGGCCAGTTGATGCGCCAGGCGCAGAGACATTCGTGCCTTCACCTCGCTATGCTCCGCACTGTCCCACAGATTCCGGGCTTCGTCGGGGTCCGTCTTAAGATCGTACAGTTCACCCCAGTCGTGGCCCTGGTAGATTGTCATGCGGTAGCGCTCGTCGATCAGCGAGCGGACACGCGCCGGTGTTTCGAAACCCAACCGCGGGCCGCTATCGTTGTATTCGATCAGCAGGTCATCCCGCAGTTCGGCCGAGCCGTTCAGGTTGCCTAGGAAGCTCTTGCCCTGGAGGCCGGCATAGGGCTCGAGGCCGGCGCGTTCGAGAATGGATGCCGACAGATCGATGGTCGATGCCAGCGCTTTGGTTCGCCGGGCATTTCTGTCGTCGGGATCCGACCAGATGAAGGGCACCCGGGTGATGCTGTCGAACGGCAATGCGCCTTTAAAGAGCATATTGAAGTCGCCGAGATAGTCGCCATGGTCGGCATTGAAACAGACCACGGTGTTGTCATCGAGACCCTGTTGGCGCAGGCAATTCATGATCGCGCCGACCGCATCGTCGATGCATGTGATCATCCCGGCGGTCAGGGCCATGACCTGACGCAGTTCCTCGTCGCTCGCCATCATCGCCGTTTCCGGCGTCGTCTGCGAGCCGCCACCCTGCCATTGCTCGTGGAGCCAGCGCATCGGTGGTACCGGGTTGCGATGTGCCCCGTAGGGCAGGCGGATCTCGAAGTCCTCCGGCCGGTACATGTCCCAATAGCGCCCGGGCGGATTGAACGGGTGATGCGGGTCGGGGAAGGAGACGAAGGCGAAGAAAGGCTGCTCCTGTTCCCCGCGCGCCGCTAAATAGTCGATCGTACGATCGCGGACATAGGCGGTCGGATAGAGCGCCTCGGGGATGGGCGTGCGATAGGCCTGCGGGCAGGAGTAGTTATGCGCCAGCTGGTTGGCGCCATCCCACAGTTCCTGCCAGTTCTCCGCGCGCTCGCGAAACCATTGCTCGTAGTGGCCGCCGCAACGGTCGCCGTGCCGGGTGACCACATCGACATGCTGAAAGCCGTAATAGGGTGTGTCAAATTCGTAGCGCCCGTCGGCCTTGTAACGCCCAGGCTCCTCTTGACTGTAGTCGTCGTCAATTTGCCGCCAGGCTTCGTCGTAGGCACCCGGATCGTCGGGGACCGGCATCAGCGGCGCCCTGCCGGTGAAGGGCTGCAGATGGCTCTTGCCGATGCTGGCCGTATGGTAGCCAGCCTGCGCCAGCAGGTCGACGAAGGTAACCGCCGACCTCGGCAGGACGCAGCCGTTGTAGCGCAGACCATGCACAGTTGGATAGCGGCCGGTCAGCAACGAGGCCCGGTTCGGCATGCAGACCGGCGAGGCAACGTAAAAATTATCGAACACCGCCCCCTGGTCCGCGATGGCGTCGATGTGGGGCGTCCGAAGCACAGGATGGCCATAACATCCAAGCCAGTCCGCGCGCTGCTGATCCGTGATAAAGAACAGAAAATTCGGGCGGTCGTTCATCATTCCTCCGCAATTGTTGTGCCCTGGACGACTAGCCCATCCGGTTGATGCCATCGAAAGCCGCGGTTTTGTAGCATTCAGCAAGGGTCGGATAGTTGAACACCGTATCGACAAAATAGTCGATGGTGCCACCCAACTTCAAAACCGCCTGGCCAATATGAATGAGCTCCGAGGCCCCTTCGCCCAATATTGCAATGCCGAGTAACTCGCGCGTGTCGAGATGGAACAGCAGTTTCAGCATTCCCACGGTGTCGCCAAGTATCTGCCCCCGGGAAATCTCCTTGTAGGCCGCTTTGCCGACCTCGTATGGAACGCCTGCTTCGGTCAGTTCTTCCTCGCTGCGGCCGACAATGGAAATTTCGGGAATTGTGTAGATGCCATAGGGTAACTGGTTTGGCACGCTCTCGGCCGGCTGGCCGAAGGCATGACAGGATGCAAGGCGGCCCTGTTCCATGGATGTCGATGCCAGGCTGGGAAAACCGATCACGTCGCCAACGGCGTAGATGTGGGGCACCGAGGTCTGGAAATTCTCGTTCACCTTTATCAGACCGCGATCGATGGTTTCCAGATTGGCAGCGGCCAGGTTCAACACCTCGGTCGCTCCGGAACGGCCAATACTATACAGGGCGCATTCCGTTTGGATCTGTTTGCCGCTGCCAAGAAGCACCCGCACCTTGTCCCCCAGGTCGTCCGTAAACCGTTCCAACCCGGTTACTTCCTCGCCCAGACGCAGGGTCATGCGGTTCTGTCTCATTTGGTAGACCAGAGTGTCGATAATTTCGTGATCAACGAAATCCAGCAGTCGCGGCCGCTTGTCCACGACCGTCACCCGTACGCCAAGGGCGGCGAAAATAGTACCGTATTCCAGCCCAATCACGCCCGCGCCTATGATCACCAACGAGCGCGGCAGCTGTTGCAAATTCAGAACGTCGTCCGAAGTGAATATTCGCTGGCCGTCAAAATCCACATGGTTGTCCCTGGTCGTGGTCGTGCCCACCGCGATGATGATGTTATCCGCGGTGACATCCCAATTGCCATGCCCGTCCAGACCTGACAAACGCACCGTATTCGGATCGACGAAACTGGCCTCCGCATTCAGCAACTCCACATGGTTGCGCTGCAATTGATGCCGATTGACATCCAGCTCATGGGCGATGACGTTGTCGGTGCGGACAAACAGGTCGGCCATGGATATGTCTTTCTTGACCCGGTAAGAGGCACCGTAAATGTTGCGCTCACGGTAACCTGACAGGTGCAACACCGCCTCGCGCAGAGTCTTCGACGGTATGGTGCCGGTGTTGATGCAGGCGCCGCCAACCACCGCCTTATGCTCCACCACGACAGTTTTCTTGCCCAGCTTGGCGGCCTGGATCGCTGCCCGATGCCCCGCGGGTCCAGATCCCAAGACCAGCATTTCATAGTCTCGTTCCGACATTGTTCGCCCCTTTTCTGCTACATGCCGGCCCGGGTTCCACAGGGATATATGCCATGGGCCTTCGCCAAACAGTTCCAAATGCCGCGAAACTCTACTTTGAATGATCGCTTATGGAAAATCTATTCCCCTGGCAGATATACTGTGAGGGACAGGCGCCGGTCTAACCGCCATGGCGAGTGTCACCTGCGCCAATCCGGGCCGCTCGCTTTTGCAATAGAGGATATTTGCTACATCTGGTCTAGGAAATGCCCCTTCGCAGTACCGGGGCTACCTGCTCCGCCAGGCAGCGCAGGTGGCTGTGGTCGAGGCTCGGTACGGCAAGCATCAGATGGCTGATGCCGGCATCCACTTGCTCGCGCAGACGGCTGCTCACCTCGTCGGCCGATCCGAAGATCGCGTTGTTGTCGACATCATAGTCCGGTCCATAATAACCATGCAGAAAACCGGCGATGGCGGCACGGGCCCGGGCCCGATCATCATCGACCGCGACATAGAGCAGCCGCCCGAAGGTCAGATCATCCGGATCCTTACCCGCCGCCGCCGCCCCCTGACGCGCGGTATCCCGGCCACGCCGGAAGTCTTCGAGGGAGCCGAAGGGCGCCATGATCCAGCCATCGCCCAATTCTCCGGCCCGGCGCACCGCCGCCTCCACGACACCGCCAATGAGCATTGGCACCGGGGCCGCCGGCCTGATCGTGGCCCCATGCAGGGGAAAGAACGCACCGTCGCGCTCAACTTCTTCGCCGCCAAGCAATGTCTTCAACACCGCCACGCTTTCCCGAAATATGGCAACCCTTCGATCCATGGGTACACCCAGGGCGTGGTATTCCTCGACCCGGCCGCCAAGGGAAAGGCCGAGCGCCAGCCTGCCACCGGAAAGATGCTGCAGGGTCGAGACCTGGCGGGCAACCACCGGGGCCTGGCGCAGGTTCAGCACCATGACGGCGGTGCCCAATAGGATTCTGCTGGTGCTGGCCGCCGCCCAGGACAGCAGAACCAGTGAATCCGCCAGGGCCGCGGGATGAAAGATACGGTCCTCGAGCCAGATCGCATCAAAGCCCAATGCCTCAACCTGCCTGAAATATGCGGCGTAGGCCGGCCCGTCGTCCAGGGACGAGACCGATACACTGGGCACGTGAATGCCGATCGATAGTTCTTTCCGCACCTGTCTATCCTTTGCAGCAATGACCTTTGGCATTATCCAGTTGCCGGCGTGGTCGTACAAGGCAACCATATGCGCTAACATCGTCAACCGGCATTCAGGGAGGTGATCAGCGGTGACGATCCAGGAAGACCCATTTCCCGTCGACTATGGCGAGGACAGCGATGCCATGGCGGCCTATCTGCGGGCCGGCGAGGAAAGAGCATACGCCTTGGGCAACCGCGGCCCGGTGCGCTATGACGCCGGCGGCACGCTGCACGGGGATATTCTGGAAGCCTATTGGCGCTGCGGCTTTTATGTCTTCGAAGGCGTGCTGGGCGCCGAGGAACTGGCCGACATCGAAGCGGACATCGCCAATATCAGGGAGCGGTTGCCGCGGCAGAAAGGTTCGCCCCTCGATGCCAAGGGACGGCCCGCCCTGGGGGCTGATTGCCAGGCCCCCACATTGTTCTGGTCCAAACCCCTGGGTGATCCGTTCGGCGGCACCGATCTGGCCAACGGCCGCCATCCGGTAAAAATGCTGGAGCCGACCCCGGCCCGGGACAGCCCGGAGGAAATCGTCTATCTGATCCTCGGTTCGCTGCAATTCTCCGATGCTTGCCTGCGCGCTTACGGCCACCCGGATTTGCTGGCCATCTCGGCCGGCATAAATGGCGACGATTTCGTGCCCTTCACCGATGCCATATTCATCAAGGAACCGGGTCTGGGCGCCTCGGTCGCCTGGCACCAGGACGGCGTCACCCATTGGGACAGCGAGAGCTGGGACCAGGGCAGCCATGGCTTTAATATCATGGCGCAGTTATACGGCTGCACGCCGGCGAACGGTGTCTGGGTGGTGCCCGGCACCCACAAGCTGGGCAAAGTGGATATCAGGGCGATGGTCGCGGCGGCCGGCTCGGAACGGCTGCCCGACGCCGTGCCCATCGTCTGCGGCCCCGGCGCCGTTGCCGTGACCAACCGTCAGGCCCTGCATGGTTCGTTCGCCAACACCTCAGCCGATTGGCGTGTGACCCTGAATTTCGGCTGTCACCGCCGCGCCTCGGTCCTCGGCGTGCAAGGCGGCGGTCTGCATAACGCGCCGGCGGTTTATGACGCGGCCCGCATCCGCCAACGGGCCCGCCTGATCGCCTATGCCATCGACGCCCGGCGGCAACGTTTCCCCGCCGAGACGCCTTATGTCTATCAGCCGTTCGCGCAATCCGGCGACCGCTTCCCCTGGGACGAGAGCGCCCGGCGAAGCATGAAGGATTACAACCTGCTCGACCTGAGTATCTGAAAGCGGGTTATGCCGACCCCTCCCGGCAGCCGGCTTTCGTGCCGGGCTATTGATCGACCCCGCCGATGCACAGGTACTTGATCTCCACATAATCATCGATGCCGTATTTGGAGCCTTCCCGGCCCAGACCGGACTCCTTCATGCCGCCGAACGGGGCCACTTCGGTGGAAATGATGCCGGTGTTGATGCCGACGATGCCGTATTCCACGCCCTCGGAGACACGCCAGATGCGGCCGATGTCGCGGGCATAGAAATACGCGGCCAGGCCGAATTCCGTGTCGTTGGCCATGGCAATGGCCTCTGCCTCGTCCCTAAAGCGGAAGATCGGCGCCATGGGGCCGAAGGTCTCTTCCTTCGCGACCGCCATCTCGGGCGTGACGTCGGCGACGATGGTCGGTTGGAAAAAATTGCCGCCCAATTCGTGGCGGCCGCCGCCGACCACCACCCGGGCGCCCTTGGCCAGGGCGTCGGCGATATGCTCCTCGGTCTTGGCGACGGCGTTTTGATCAATCAGCGGGCCGATGACGACGCCATCGTCCACGCCACTGCCTACCTGCATGGCGGCGACGGCCGTGGCCAGTTTGTCCAGAAAGGCGTCATAAACATTGTCCTGCACCAACAGGCGGTTGGCGCAGACACAGGTTTGCCCGGCATTGCGGTACTTCGAGGCCATGGCGCCTTCCACCGCCGCATCCAGGTCGGCATCGTCAAAGACGATAAAGGGCGCGTTGCCGCCCAGTTCCATGGTCGCCTTTTTCACCGTATCGGCGCATTTCTTCATGAGCACCTTGCCGACTTCGGTGGAGCCGGTGAAGGTCAGTTTCCGCACGATCGGGTTTGCCGTCATCTCGTCGCCAATCTCGGCCGAGGCGCCGGCCAGAACCGAGATGACGCCCGCCGGCATGCCGGCCCGCTCGCTCAATTCGGCCAGGGCCAGGGCCGAGAACGGCGTCTGGCTGGCCGGTTTGACCACCATGGTGCAACCGGCGGCCAGCGCCGGGCCAACCTTGCGGGTGATCATGGCGGCGGGGAAGTTCCAGGGCGTAACGGCGCAACAAACCCCGATGGGTTCCTTCAGCACCACGATACGCTTGTCCGCCTGATGCGCCGGAATGGTGTCGCCATACAGCCGCTTGCCCTCTTCCGCGAACCATTCGATGAAAGATGCGGCATAGGCGATCTCGCCCTTGGACTCGGCCAGGGGTTTGCCCTGTTCCAGGGTCATGATCAAGGCCAGATCGTCCACATGTTCGTGCATCAGGTTGAACCAGCGGCGCAGGATTTTGGCCCGCTCGCCCGCGGTCAGGGCCCGCCACGGGCCCAGGGCCTCGTTGGCCGCCTCGATCGCCCGGCGGGTTTCCGCCCGGCCCATGCGCGGAACGGTGCCAATGATCTCGCCCGTGGCCGGGTTATCGACCTCGATTACACCACCGCCGTCGGCATCGCACCAGGCGCCAGCGATATAGTTCTGTTGACGAAACAGTTTTGCATCGTTGAGGTTCATGGTTGCTCTCCCTGTTTGAAATGATCCGGATGGGCCGCTAGATAGTCTTTCCCTCGGTCATGACCGCCGCCGCGCCCGCGGCCCGGGCAAAGCGGGGATCGTTGGCGCTGGGCAGCTTCGCCAGGCCGTTGCAGCGCAACACCGGGCCGTCGGGTCCCACCATCAGGCCCGAGGCGAAACCCAGACGCCGGGTGGTATGGCGGAAATCGATTTCGCTGACCAGCCATTGATCCTTCAACGCCGGCTTCAGGAAATCGTAGCTCATTTGAATGGTCGGCGAGAAGGCCTCTGTTTTTGCCGCCAGCTGCACATTGAAGCCCACCGCCATGTCCATCACGGTCATCATCATGCCGCCATGGCAAATGCCGGCCGGATTCATATGGTGCTCCTGGACGACGAAGCCCATGACGCCGCGGTCGCCGTCGATCCGCCAATACAACGGCCCCACATGATTGACGAAGCCGTCGTCGAGGGTAAAGGGTTGAAAGCCTTCGGGTACGCCTGCCTGCATGATCCTGGGTCTGACCTCTGTTTGCCTCCATGCACGCAACCGCCGGCGCGCAGGCCTACATACGGCGTTTTCGCAGCCCCGGGCAAGCCGCGATGGGGAGCTTGGTTTCCCGCGCCATGCCTGTATGGTGCTATGATTGGTTTTTGGCATTTGACATTCAGGTAGGGACATAACATGGCGGAATACATTCCACCCACGGCGGACTGGGTGCGTGAACAGGTCGAATTGTACGAAAGCAGCGGCGGCACCCAGGGCACCACATTGAAGGATACCGGTATGCCGTGCATCATCGTCACCCATGTTGGCAACAAAACCGGGGCCACGCGAAAAATTCCGCTGATGCGGGTTGCCGTGGATAATAGCTATGTGCTGATCGGCTCCAAGGGCGGCAGTCCGGAAAATCCCGTGTGGGTCTACAACCTCAGGGCAAATCCGGAGGTGCAAATCCGCGACAAGACCGAGGTCTTCAAGATGCGGGTCCGAGAGGTCACCGACGATCCGGAACGCGCCCGTTTGTGGGACGCCGGTGCGCAGGCCTACCCGCCGTATACGGATTATCAAGCCAAGACATCCCGCAGGATTCCGGTCTTTATCGCCGAACTGGCATAGCCCGGAAACGTCTTAAACCTGGAAACGGGGCTATTCGACGGTTACCGACTTGGCTAGGTTGCGCGGCTGATCGACGTCGGTGCCCTTGAGCACGGCGATGTGATAGGCCAGCAATTGTACGGGTATGGAATATAAAATCGGCGCAACGAAGGGATGCACCGTGGGCAGTTCGATGTTGGCCCAGGCCACGTCGCCGGACTGCGCCACACCTTCCGCATCGGATATCAGCACCACCTTGCCGCCGCGGGCCGCCACTTCCTGCATGTTGGAGGCGACTTTGTCGAACCATTGATCCTTGGGCGCGACGACGATCACGGGCACCTGTTCGTCGATCAGGGCGATGGGGCCGTGTTTCATCTCTCCGGCGGGATAACCCTCGGCATGAATGTAGGAAATTTCCTTTAGTTTCAGCGCCCCCTCCATGGCGATGGGATAGCCCGTGCCGCGGCCCAGGTACAAGGCGTCCCGCGCCTTGAAGATGTCCTGGGCCAGTTCCTGGATGCGTTCGTCATGATGCAGGACTTCGGCCGCGCGGGAGGGCACCTCGGTAATCGCCTGGCTCAAAATTGCCTCCGCCTGGGCCTCCAGCTTGCCGCATTGCTTGGCGGCCGTAATGGCCAGACAGGCCAGGACCACCAGTTGCGTTGTGAAGGCCTTGGTAGAGGCGACGCCAATCTCGGGCCCGGCCAGGGTTTGCAGCACGACGTCGCTTTCCCGGGCGATGGAACTGTCCGCCACATTGACGATGGACAGGATGCGCTGGCCCTGGCGCCGGCACAGCTTCAGGGCCTCCAGGGTATCCATGGTCTCGCCGGATTGGGACAGGAAAATCGCTACGCCGCCGTCCGGCAATGGGGCATCGCGATAGCGGAATTCCGAGGCCACATCGATTTCCACCGGGATCCGGGCCATGCCCTCGAACCAGTATTTCGCCACCATGGCGGCATAGGACGCGGTGCCGCAGGCGATGATCGACAGTTTTGGCACCTCGGCAAAATCAAAGGGCAGATCAGGCAACTGAATGGAGCGTTCGCCGGGATTGAAAAAGGAATGGATGGTATCGCCGATAACGGACGGCTGTTCGTAAATTTCCTTCAACATGTAATGGCGGTAATTGCCTTTCGAGATATCCCCCAAAGAGGCCGCGGTCAGCTTGATCTCGCGCTGTACGACGGCGCCGGAGGCATCATGGATTTCGGCGCTATCCCGGCGCATCACGACCCAGTCGCCTTCCTCCAGATAGCAAATCCGATTGGTCCAGGGCGCCAGGGCAATCGCGTCCGAGCCCAGAAACATCTCGTCGTCGCCATAGCCGACAACCAGCGGGCTGCCGCGCCGTGCACCGACCATCAGATCATGCTCGCCCGAGAATATAACCGCCAGGGCGAAGGCCCCTTCCAGGCGCTGCAGGGTGGTCCGGGCCGCCGCCACCGGGTCCAGGCCGTCGTTCATGTATTGGCTGATCAACTGGACGACCACCTCGCTGTCGGTTTCCGAGGCGAAATTGGCGCCCCGGTCCTGCAGTTCCGCCTTCAACTCCTTGAAATTCTCGATGATCCCGTTATGCACCA
>JAJFGG010000035.1 GCA_021776235.1 Alphaproteobacteria bacterium
CGCGACGATCTGACCCTGATGCTGGATGCAATGTTGATCAAGCGGCCCACGGCGGAATGGCTGGCCCATTTCGCGGGCGCGGTGCCCGCCGGGCCCGTCAACGATTTGGCCCAGGCCCTGGACAACCCGTACTTCCGCGCCCGTGGCGGCGTGCAGGAAGTTGACCATCCGGACAGGCCGGGCCTGAAATTGCTGAACAACCCGATCCGCCTGGGCGAACCCATCCCGGCCCGGCCGGGCCCCAAACTGGGTGCCGACAGCGCAGACATCCTGTCGGAATTGGGCTATTCATCGACCGAAATCGCCAAACTGCGCGCCGATGATGCGATCTAAATCGCGAAACCAATTGACCACGTCGAAATGAGAAAATCATTGCCGCCGGCACCACCTCGTCACTCCCGCGAAAGCGGGAGTCCAGGCGCATCCATGGACTCCCGCTTTCGCGGGAGTGACGCTGATGGAACCATGATCTTCATGTCATTGAAATTGAACGGCTCGTTTCGCAACGAACGCCAAGAAACTAGAAAGCGACTTCCATGAAACTCGAAGGTATCCGCGTCCTTGATCTGTCACTGTTTCTACCAGGCCCATTACTCACACAAATGATGGCCGATCACGGGGCCGAGGTGATCAAGCTGGAACCCATCAACGGCGGCGAGCCGAACCGGGTGATTGGCGCCCAGCGGGACGGCACCACCGTGTTTTTCGCCAACACCCACCGCAACAAGCAAAGCGTGCAGTTGAATTTGAAGACCGAGGACGGCGTCGAGGCCGCCCTGCGTTTGGCGGCCAGCTGCGATGTCATGATCGAGGCCTTTCGCCCCGGCGTGGTTGACCGCCTTGGCGTGGGTTATGCGGCGGTGGCGGCGCGGCACCCCGGCATCGTCTATGCCTCGCTCTCGGCCTTTGGCCAGGACGGGCCGTACGCCAAAAAACCCGCCCACGACATGGCGACAGAGGCCTATGCGGGCATCCTCAGCGTCAACCTGGGCCCCGACGGCCAGCCGGCCATTCCGGGCATCGCCAATGCGGACATGCTGTGCTCCATGATGGGCCTGTCGGCGGTGCTGATGGCGTTGTACCGGCGCCGTGATACGGGCCGCGGCGACTATATCGACCTGGCCATGATGGACAGTCTGATCGCCGCCATGCCCAACAACGTGGGCCCGGTGTTCGCCGAAAAGCGCGCGCCGGAGCCAAAACAGGAGCGCTCGTGGGGCGGCAACGCCATGTACAATATTTATGGCACCAAGGACGGCAAGCATATCGTCCTGGGCGGGGCCGAGATGCATTTCGCCGCCGCCATCCTGAACAAGATGGGCCGCCCGGACCTGATCGACGTGTGCCTACCACCCCCCGGCCCGAACCAGTTGCCGGCCAAGGAATTCCTGACGGAGACGTTCCTCTCGGAAACCCAGGCCTATTGGGTGGACTGGTTCGCGGACGTGGACGCCGCCTTCGCCCCGGTCAACGACCTACGCCAAGGCGCCGACGACCCGCAACTGCGGCACCGGGAAATGATCATCGAGGACGAGCGCGGCTGGGAGCACATCGGCATCCCCATGAAGTTCCGCGACGAACCGGGCCAGGTGGTCTTCGACCTGCCCGACCTGGGCCAGCACACGGAAGCCAACCTGCGCACGTTAGGCTACAGCGACGACGACATCGCCGCCATGCGCGAGAAGGGCGTGTTTTAAGGGTTAAAACAGCCGGCTGTCCCACCACACCGGATGATGCAATCCATGTTCAATGCGGTGAAATTCCGGGTGCGCCGGATTGAGCAGAATGTTTTGCTCCATGCGGGCGACGACACAGGGGACGAGCAAGATGGCTGAGCGCTTTTCCTTTTGCCATTGAGAACCGAAGGGGCGGGAGGCGAAAAACGTCGTGTCATGCCATCCCGGCAAAATATCAGGCGTGACCATTTCATACGAGATGCCGTTGGCAATGGTGATTTCGATAAAGTGCTGATTGGGCGGCAGTTGGCCGCTGCCATGGACGAGTTTCTCCAGCATTGCCGTTGAATAGTTCCTGGATGCATAGATCATTGGCGCCGTGGCATCGTTCCAACGGCCTGGTGCGATAGTGGATCCCGTTGCGTCAAATATTGGGTATTGGCCGTCCGGATCGCCAATTCGATAACATGTGAGAACGCGGTCCAAAATTTGGCCGGGCATCAAGCCGCCGTGCCATGTTTCAGGCGGCCAAGGATCTCTTCCACCATTCGGGCGCCCACTTCCGTCTTCAGCGCCGCCTCCATGGGGGCGCGGCCCTCAAGCAGGGCGTGCGGGCGGTTTAGAAAGGCGCGCGCGTCCCCACTATTTTGCCACACATCGAGCGCGCAACTCCAAACCTGGGCGATGCGGGAGAGCCGGCCACTTTCTTCAGGCGATAGTCGCTTCGCCTTCTGCCTTCGCGCCAAGGTGGCCTTCGCGATGAGGCGGTATTTGAACTCCTTGTCGTCCGGGGCCACCTGCCGCGTTACCCGTTCAAGACTTTTTATCGGCAATCCCCGCTCGATGGCCTCGACATATCCCATGGCCGACTTAGGCTTGCCAATGCCAAGAACGCTGGCAACGCTATTTTCCTTCAGGGCCAGCATGCACGATCCTCCTCAGTCTCATATGACGCAATATACAGTATCATATGGATCGTCCCACAACAACGCCTGTCGTCGAAGTAATGCGCCGCCACGGAACAGGCAAATAAACATCGAGGATGTACGCGGCTGGGAACATATCGGCATCCCCATGAAATTCCTCATCGAACCGGGCCAGCACACGGAAGCCAACCTGCGCAAGGTAGGCTACAGCGATGCATCCAACATCAAGGAGCGATTGTTTTGAATCATCGCCTGGATTTTATCGACATAGGCCGAGCCTTGTTCCGAATAGCGCGCCAGGCCCGTCGCCAAAATAATCGCGCTGGGCTCTTTGCCCTGGCTCCGGGCCTGCAGGCGGATATCCCGCAGTCCCCGGTAGGCCGCGCCCGTGTTGATATTTTTCAAATAGGCGCGCACCGAGGCGTTCACCGTGTCATAGGCGGCCACTTCGTGCTTTTTGCCCGAGGCCCGTTTGCCGGGGACCAGGCCGCAGCCGGCCTTGAAACACCATTGGCCGAACATGTTGTTGCCCTGACGGGCAAAACGCGATTGTCCCCAATTGGTTTCAATGGCGCTTTGCGCCAGGGCCAACAGCAGCGGCATGGTATCCACCCGCTGCAACAGCGCCTTCCATTCCGCCCCCGTCCCCGCGCCGGTCCAGGCAATGCCATAGTCTTTGGCGGCGGCCCGCACCCAGGCGGCGGTCAGGCCCGCCGTCCGCATGGCGATAAGGTTCCGGCGCAGGCCTTCGATGCGGCGGTTTTCGGCCATGACGACCGGGCGCAGAAAGGCAAAGAAGGCCATTTTCCGGGCTCGGCGGTCCATGGCGTCATCGAAGCGCTGGTCGACGGCCCGGACATAGCCAATGCCCCCCGTGGCGTAATCCTCGTAAGCCTTTTGCCCGCCCAGATAGGCGAGCAATACCAGAATGGCCGCGGCAAGCAGAAAGACAATGTTTCGCGCCGTGGCGCCGCCTTCCCTCGCAACCACCCCTATTAGACCGGCAATGCCCTAATCGCCGGCCTCCTTGTCCAGGTCCGGCGCGGAATGGGGCGCCATGGGCGCTTTCGAGGTGGTGCCCAGCTTGAGGGCGGCCGCGGCTTTTTCGTTGGTCATGATTTTGTCCATGATGGCTTCCCGGGCCCGGTTGAAGGAGTCCCTGTTTTCCACCACGAATTGGCGGGATTCGCGATAGGCGTCCAGCATGCCGTTGACTTCGGGCAGGACGTAACGGGCGACCAGGTCCCAGCTGCGGTTGGTGTTTTCCCGGTTGGCCCAGTCGTGAACAAAGCCGATCACGGTGCCAAAGCCGCCCGTCAGCTCGATCATCTCGCGGAGCCTGGCGACCAGGTCGTCGGGCGTGCCGATGACGGACGTGGCGCCATCCACGAAGGCCATTTCATCCACCCCCTGGTCCGGGGAGGTGAACGGTTCCACGCCCACCTGCATCAGGGTGCCGGCGGTATATTCATTGCGCCAGCGGAACAACCCATCCCTGGCTTCGATGCGGGCCTGTTCCCGGGTCTCGGCGATATGCCAGAACATGACAATGCGCCAGTCCTTGCGGTCGACAATGTTGCCATGCTGCTTCGCCGCATCCTCGGCGAAGCTCCACTGAGTCGGCAGGGCCTGCAGGCCCGCTTCCGACATGGAGCCGATGGAGAGCACGCCGGTGCCGTGCTTGCCCGCCAGGGTCATGCCCGAGGGGCTGATCATGGAGGCGACGGCGAAGGGCAGATCCTCCTGCAGGGGCAGCAATTGCAATTTCGCTTCCCGCAGAGTGAACCAGTCGCTGTCATGGTCGAACCGTTGCTCGCCGCGCAACAGCCTACGGATCACGCCAATGGCTTCATCCTGGCGGTCCCGCAGGGTCATGGGATCCATGCCCATGGTATAGGCATCCGAGGCCAGAGCCCCGGGGCCGGAGCCGAAGATGGCCCGGCCGTTGCTCATATGGTCCAGCTGCACCATGTTCTGCGCCACCAGGAAGGGATGGTGATAGGGCAGGGAAACCACCCCGGTGCCCAGCTTGATGCGCGCCGTATGTTCTGCCGCCGCGGCCAGGAACATCTCCGGCGAGGCAATCACTTCCCAACCGGTGGAATGATGTTCGCCGCACCAGAATTCGTCATAGCCCAAGCGGTCCAGGTGGGCGACGAAATCCAGGTCCGAGCGGAACTGCAGGGTCGGGTTTTCGCCGATCGGGTGATGCGGCGCCAGAAAGGCGCCAAATTTCATGCGGCTCATATGGGTATCCTCTGGGTCATTGTTTAGCCCGTGTCTAACATCCTCATGCAGCATCGCCAAGCGCGCCCACTCGCGTCTTTCAATGGCGTCTTTCAATGATGGGGTCCCTCCAGCATAATGCGCGCTGATCTGGTCCCGGCGCGGGGCGGCAGAAATTTACGGTAGCAGCGGGAGAGGAAATGCATGTCTGATTTCGACGTGATTGTGGTCGGGGCCGGCAATGCCGCCCTGGCGGCGGCCAATTCGGCCCGGGAACAGGGGGCGGAGCGGGTCCTGGTGTTGGAAAAGGCACCCGAAAAGGACCGCGGCGGCAACACCCACTACAGCGGCGGTCTGCTGCGCATTGCCTATGGCGAGGGCGAGGCTCTACGGCCCCTGGTGCCGGACGCCGAGGACGATCTGCCGGGCTTTTTCGATGATGTGCCGACCTATACCCAGGACGAAATGATGGCTGACCTGATGCGGGTCACGGCAGGCAAGACGGATCAGATGCTGGCCAGGATTTTGATCGGCAATTCCTACGAGACCATCCGCTGGATGCACGATTATGCCGGTATCCCCATGGAGCCGGCGGTCAGCCTGTCCGCTATCCGCGTGGGCAACCAGGTAAAATGGCAAAAAGGCGCCATCGTCCGGGCCCTGCATGAAGGCGTGGGTCTGTCCAATTCCTGGTTCGCCAAATCCGAGGCCAACGGCATCACCATCCGTTACGGCGTCGGCGCCGCCGAACTGCTGCAGGACGACGACGGCACCGTTGTGGGCGTGCTGGCAAACAGCGGCGAAAGCATGGAAGAGATCACCGCCCGGTCGGTGGTTCTGGGCTGCGGCGGGTTCGAGGCCAATGCCCAGATGCGGGCGCAATATCTGGGCGCGCCCTGGGATCATGCCAAGGTACGCGGCAGCGCCCACAACCAGGGCGACGGCCTGCGCATGGCGCTGGATATCGGCGCCCTGCCCTGGGGCCAGTGGAGCGGCCGCCATTCCACGCCGATCTCCAACGAGTGGCCGGATTTCGCGGACCGGGAACGCACGGACCGAAGCAACCGGCTGTCCTATCCCTATAGCGTCATGATCAACCGGGAGGGCAAGCGCTTCCTGGACGAGGGCGAGGATGTGGGCATGTACACCTATGCCAAATACGGCGGCCGGATCCTGCAGGAAACCGGCGCCCTGGCCTGGCAGATCTTCGACCAGCAGACGGTGCATCTGTTGGAGCCGCGCTACAACACCTCCGACCCCATCACGGCCAATACCCTGGCCGAACTGGTGGCGCAGTTGGAACTGGATGACCACGCCCAGGCCCTGCGCACGCTGGAGGAATACAATGCCGCCGTGCCCGCCGCCGGCTCCAACGACGGCTTTGACCCGACGCAAAAGGACGGTTTGCGCAGCACTGGTTTGCAGCCCGAGAAGAGCAACTGGGCGACGCGCCTGGACCAGCCGCCCTATGTGGCCTATTCCGCCACGGGCGGCATCACCTTCACCTTTGGCGCCTTGAAGATCGACGAGGATGCCCGTGTCATCGGCACCGACTGGCGGCCCATCAGGGGACTGTTTGCCTGTGGCGAAATGGTCGGCGGGCTGTTCCATATCAACTATCCGGGCGGCACCGGTCTGGTCTCGGGCGCGGTCTTTGGCCGCATCGCGGGGGCCAGCGCGGCGCGGGGCCCGAAAGGATGAGGACGGGATGAGGCAACCATGACTCAGAGGCGGGTGCCGGCAGCGTTCATCCGCGGCGGCACCTCCAAGGGCATTTTCTTTCACGGCCGGGATCTGCCCAGGGATCCGGCGCAAAGGGACGAGATTTTCCTGGCCGCCATGGGCAGCCCCGATCCCTATGGCCGGCAGCTGGACGGGCTGGGCGGGGGTATTTCGTCGCTCTCGAAAGTGGTGGTGATCGAACCTTCGGCCCGGCCGGGCATCGACGTGGATTATACCTTTGGCCAAGTGGTGGTCGACGCGCCGGCGGTGGACTATGGCGCGACCTGCGGCAACCTCTCGTCCGTGGTCGGACCCTTTGCGGTGGATGAAGGCCTGGTCCCCGCCACTGACGGCGAAGCCCTGGTCCGGGTCTACAACACCAACACGGATCAGGTATTTGAAAGCCGCTTTGCCGTTGTCGACGGCAAGGCCGAAACCGGGGGCGAATTTGTCATCCCCGGCGTTGCGGGCAGCGCCGCCCGCATACAGCTGGATTTCCTGGATCCCGCGGGCTCGCGAACCGGCGCCCTGTTGCCAAGCGGCGGGATCAGCGATCTGCTCGAACTGGCCGACGGCACGGAAATCGAGGTCTGTTGCATCGACGCCACCACCCCGTGCGTCTTCGCCGCCGCCGCCGATCTTGGCCTGACGGCGACGGAATTGCCCGGGGAACTGGAAGCCATGGGCCGCGCCCTGGCGCAATTGGAAGAGATCCGCGCCCTGGCCGGGGTGCGCATGGGCCTGGGCGAAACCGCCGCGGCCATATCCTCCGCCTCGCGGGCCAGCCCCAAAATCGCCGTGGTGGGCCCGCCCGCCAAAATGCAACTGCTGGACGGCACATTATTGGCCGCGGACGCCATGGATCTGTCGGTACGCATGATCTCCATGGGCCAGCCGCACCGGGCCGTGCCCCTGACCGGAGGGATGTGCCTGGCCGTGGCCGCCAATCTGGATGGGAGCCTGGTGCACCGTATGGCCCGCCGGACATCAACCGGCGACAAGCGGCTGGGCACACCATCGGGCGCCATACCCATCGGGGCGCAGGTGTCACGGGCCGGAACGGATCGCACGGTCGATCGCATTACGGTTTACCGTACGGCGCGAAGACTGATGGATGGCCACGTTCTGGTGCCCGAGGCCGGCGGATAACGGCAACCGTCCTTGATATTAGAGCAACCTGCGTTCATTTGAACGCAGACAAGTTGCTCCAACTCTTTGAAATTGATCAAATTATCAGCCCAAAAATGATTCCATTTTTGGGCTGTTTGATCTAAGCGGCCCGCACCCCTGCCAGGAATTTATCGACTTCGCTCTTAAGCTGAATGGAATCCTGGCTGAGTTCACGCGCGGCGGAAAGCATTTGGTCGGCGGCGTTTCGGTTCTCCAGCGCCCCGGACTTTATCTTGGCGACATTTTCACTTACCTCGCCGGTGCTTTGAGTGGCTTCGCCGACGTTGCGCCCGATCTCTTCGGTGGCGCTGCTTTGCTCAACGACAGCGGCGGCAATGGTGGAAGCGATCCCGCTCATATTGTCAATGGTTTGACTAACGCCGTCGATCACATTGACCGCAGAGCCCGTCGCGGTTTGGATGGCCTTGATTTGCTCGCCGATCTCTTCGGTGGCCTTGGCGGTTTGACTGGCCAGGTTTTTCACCTCGGATGCAACAACGGCAAAACCCTTACCGGCGTCGCCTGCGCGGGCCGCCTCGATGGTCGCATTCAGGGCCAGCAGGTTGGTTTGATTGGCGATGTCCGAAATCAATTCAACAACGGTGCCGATACGTTCAGCCGCCTGGACCAAACCCTGTACTTCCGCCGTCGCCGTCCGGGCCTCCGACACCGCCTCTTGGGAAATCTGATTTGACTGCTCTGCCTGCTGGGCGATCTCGTTCACCGAGCGCGACAATTCCTCGGTGGCCGCGACAACGCCCTGGACATTTCCGGTGGCGTGATCGGCCCCCTCGGCAATGGTCTCGGACTGGGCCGCGTTCTGATCCGCGACCCCCAGCATGGACTGGGCCGTCGTCTCCATCTGGGCCGCGGCCGTGGAAACGGTATCGACGATACCCAGTACCGAATCCTCGAAAGTCTGCGCCAGGGTAAGCATGCCTTGCCGCTGTTCCGCATCCGCCCGCCGTTCTGATTCCTTCTGCTCGTCTTCGATGCGCTGTTTTTCAAGGGCGTTTTCCTTGAAGACCCCCACGGTGCGGGCCATGGCGCTGATCTCGTCATGGCCTTTCGCCGTGATCTCCACCGAAAGGTCGCCACCCGCCAATCTCTCCATGGCCGCAGCCGTCTTGACCAAACGCGTGGACAAACTTCGGTTGATGTACAGCCAGCCAATCAGCACGGCGATGGCCAACGATACCAGGGTGATCACAAGCAGGGCCAGGGTGCCGGTTTCGATAGCGGTCTCGGAATCCGAGGTCGCGGTTTCCATCACCGTTTCGGCATTTTCCACCAGAACGTTCACTTCGCTACCTAGATTTTCCGCCAGGCCCCGGCTCTGGCCCATAGTCTCGGCAACTGAGGTGTCTAGGGCCAATTCGGCGCGGCGCAAGGAAAACGCGCCATTGTCGCCCAGTCCAAGCTGGGTAAGCTGAACCCCCAAATCCACCACAGCCTTGCCGATATTACCCTTCGGCAGGCGGCCCGAGGCATTTGATAAATCCACCGCCAACTGGTCGAAACGCAAGCTCAATTGTTGCAGCTGTTCCGGCGAGCGGCCTGATGCCGCTTGCAGCAAAACACCGGCCATCTCGTTGACAATCGCCTTTAGTTCCAGAACGGCGCGCAGTCCGCGCACTTCGGAATTGATCAGGTTTTCAAAGGTCTCGCTCATTTTTCCCGAAGATTTTTCCGCCGCCGCCACCACACTTGTTTTGGTTTCGTCAATCATGGGCTTGATATTGTACAGCAGTTCTTCGTGGGTCGACTGCACGTCGAGCAGAATATCCATTCGCCGCTCGCGCCATTGCACTCGTTCATCGTCAGTAGCAGCCAACTCCTTAGCCCTGAGTGAATAAATGCTGTCATCGTCCGTGCCGAGGGTTCTGATGAGCATCAAAGACATACCTAGCAGAGCCTTGCTGTCACCGTCGTCCAGCTTTTCAACGCCCGCCTCAAGCGCCGCCAGGGTCTCGGCGAATTTTTCCTCGACGAATTTTACGCCTTCCACGTCGGCGGCGGCGGCGCCTTCGCGCAATAAGCCAAACGCAAGGTTTGCATCGGCCTGAAATTGCAGCACCATTTGCAGGTTGCCAATGTCGGTCTGGCTCAATGCCTGCATGGCATCCGCCGCTTCTTCTACGGCATCGTCAGCCTTAACGACCAAATCAACATTCGCCTTGTTGATAACCGGCCCCAGGGCTTCCAATAACCGCAGATGAGTGTTTGCGATCTGTTCGGTCAAGCTTCGGCGCTTATCCCGGAGATCCAGACGCTCGGACATCTGCTGGTTAAGTTTACCAAGCTGGCCCGAGATTTCGCCGCCGATGCCGCGCAATCGTTCGACGGCTTCCTGATCATCCGCCGCGGCATCGACCAGATCCATCTGTATCCCGAGGCTCGACTCGCTTTCCGCCAGGGCCTGCGTCGCCAGCGTCAGTTGCGCGCCGTCCCGCGCCGCCGTCAAGGTTGGGATTGCCGCGGCAATTTCCTTTGACGCCTCGGAAAGGCGGAGGGCATTGGATATGGCTGGCACGGCGGCTTCCGTTACGACATGTATGGAATAGCCGACATTGTTGAAGGCGAGGTAGGAAACCCCCGCAGCGCAAATCGTCAGCCCCGCAACGACAGAGAATGCGGCAATCAGTCGAATGCGAACGCTGCTGAACCTGGCCGTAAGTGTACCCATCCCGGGCAATTTGAAGTTCACGTAAACCTCCAGAAACTGGCGATGATGCAGGTTGCGGCGTCCTACCCAACCCAATATTCTGGCTGCCGCAATATAGAATGCGGAGCCCATAGCGATCCGAAACACCCGTAGTTTGATGGAATATGGTTTCCACAACCTTAATGGGCGCATGAAAACGATCACAGAGTTTCCGGAGAAATTTCGCTGACGGCAATTTTGCGGCTGGCTTTCCCGTCCCTGTTGAAGGTGGTGCGGAAGCTTGCCAGGCTCAAATGAGCTGCGGGCCGGCCTGAGCGCCGCGCAATAGCTGACCAGGCAGATTGCCGGTCGCCTCGCCATCCCGCATCACTTCCACGCCGGCAACAAAGGTATGGCGGTAGCCATCCGCCTTTTGAATGATGCGACGGCCGCCGGCCGGCAGATCGTAGACCAGCTCGGGCCGGTGCAGACGCAGGACAGCAAAATCGATCAGATTCAGATCCGCCTTGTAGCCCGGCGCGATAACGCCGCGATCCAGCAGTCCATAGGTCCGCGCCGTATCGCTGGTTTGTTTGCGGACCAGAAACTCCAGGGGCAGCTTCTCGCCCCGGCTGCGGTCCCGGCCCCAATGGGTCAGCAACGACGTTGGCGAGGAGGCATCGCAAATCAGGCCCACATGGGCGCCCGCATCAGCGACGCCACAGACGGAATTGGGGTCTTCCAGCATCTCCTTCACGACCGACAAATCGCCGCTACAGTAATTCTCGAAAGGATGCAGCAACAGGGCGCCGCCGTCATCGGCCATCAATAGCTCGAGCGCCAGATCGAACGGATCCCGGCCCAGGGTCTTGGCACGGGCCGCAATGCTTTTCTCGGGACCCGGTTCGTAGTCCACCGCATCGTCGATTTCAAAGCTGCGCTCAAGAACCTGCGCCATCCATTGAACGTGACCATCGTCGGGACGTTCCTGAACGAGACGCCGGCGCAGATCGGGTTCGTTTTTCAGCCGTTCGAAACGTTGCGCCGGGCTCAGTTCAGACATTTCCTGCCATAAAGGGTGCGTGGTGAAGGGGTGGACCGTCGCCTGCAACCCCATCAACATGCCAATGGGGCGGCTACCCACCTGGGCCGTGACCTCCAGTCCATCCGCGCAGGCCGCGCCGACTTGATCCAACGTCTGGCGCCAGAGGCCGGGCGCGTTGTCGACCTGTACCAGCAGCACCGATAAAGGCCGTTCAGCGATCTCGGCCGCCGCCCGCAAGCGGGCGAAATCCCCTTCGCCAAAATCTGAATTTACCTCCATAACGCCTCTGCCGGCCCGCTTCATGGCCTGGGCCAGGCCGGTCAACTCCGCTTCCTCGGCGCCATAGCCTGGCGTCAGACGGCCGTCGGCGGCACGGTGCTTGACCGTGCGAGATGTGGTGAAGCCCAACGCGCCGGCCTGCAGGGATTCCTCGAGCAATTCACCCATGCGCTCAATTTCCTGCGCGGTTGGCCGTTCGGCAAAATCTGCACCACGCTCGCCCATGACATAATAGCGCAGCGCGGCATGGGGCACCTGGGCGCCAATATCCATAATCCGCTTCGTCGCATCCAAGACATTCAGATAATCCGGGAAACTCTCCCAACGAAAATCTATGCCTTCCGCCAGCACGGTTTCGGGTATGTCTTCCACACCCTCCATCAAATTGATCAGATAAGGTTCGCTACCCGGGCGCACGGGCGCGAAGCCGACGCTGCAATTGCCGAACACGGCGGTCGTCACGCCGTGCCATGATGACGGCGTCATGTAAGGATCCCAGGTCGCCTGGCCGTCATAGTGCGTGTGGATATCAACCCAACCGGGCGTCAACAACAAGCCCTCGGCGTCGATATCACGGCGACCCGGGGCAATCTCGCCCTGCTCCGCGACAGCCGAAATTATGCCGCCATCCACCGCCACATCGGCGACACGGGCGTCGGCGCCGGTGCCGTCGATCACGGTCGCGCCGCGTATCACAAGTTCATGCATTGCCGTGTTCTCCAAAAAAAGATGCTTGTCCGATTATAGCAGCGACGAAGCAGCGCCCCAATTCACAAGTCCTTCAGTCCCGGGTTTTTGGCAGTTCAAAATCGGCCGCGCGTTCGACGACCCGGACGATTTCGCTGAGATCACCGTTTTTCAGGCCCATGGCGAGCGCCTGCCGCATGGTATGGTAGGTTGCGCCGGCGACGTTCTGGGGAACATCCAGACGTTCCGCCTCCATGCGCCACAGCATCGCATCCTTTTCGATGATGTGCATGGGTGCTGCCATGTTGAATTTCCGGTTCAGGACAAAATTTGGGATTTTCGTCAATGTAGCGCTGTTCTGGCCGGAGCCCGAATTGATCACGGCAAGTGTCTTTTCCGGATCGACGCCGCCTTTTGCCGCCATTACCAGGGCCTCGGCGGCGACCACAAGGTTGGTGAACGACATGATGTTGTTACATATCTTGACCAACTGCGCCTGTCCGATTTCCCCGCCAACATAATGTATGTCGCGGGCAAAGGACTTCAGGAATGGCTCAGTCTGGTCAAAAATCTTTTGCGGGCCTGACGAGATAACCGTGATATCCCCATCCCACGCGCGTTGGACGCCACCGGTTATGGGTGAATCCAGCATGGCTATTCCCTTGCCTGACAATGCCGCCTCGACCGCGCCTACGGCTTCCGTGCCCATGGTACCCAGGTTGACGAAGGTTTTTATCCGGCCGCCTTGCAACACCCCTTCCGCCCCCGAAACAACAGCGTAAAAACTGTCAATACTGGGCATACAGGCAAACACAATCTCCGCCTCGTCCGCGACCTCCGCCGGTGACTGCGCCAACCTGGCCTGCTTGGCCGCGAGAGACTTCGTCGCGTCCGGGTCAATGTCGAACACAACCAGGGATTTTTCCTGATCCAGAATGTTGGTCGCCAGCGGCGCGCCGATGCTGCCCGTACCAATAAATCCGGCCTTCATCTTGTGGCCTCCCGTTCAAAACCCAGCCCAGAGGTGGCAGCTTACGCTGTACCGTCGACGCAAAAAAGGGATTACGGCAGGTTTGACCACCATCATTGTCCCACCGCTTGGGCGGGGCTACCCTATGCCGCACCGGGAACAGCGCGGCAGGCACGACATGGCGGCAGAATTCAAGCGCATCCGCGAAACGACGGCCGACGGCCCCTGGCTGGTCATGGTGCACGGCATGTCCCAGGATCATCGGGTCTTCTCGGCCCAGGTCGAAGCCTTCAAGCCGCGTCATCCCATTCTGCTGGTTGATCTACCCGGCCACGGCCTGTCGGCACAAATACCCGGACCGTTCGGGCATTGGGAGATGGCGGAGCAGGTCGCCGGCGCCATCGCCACGGCGGGGATCGAATGTTGCCACTACTGGGGCACCCATACCGGCGCCGCCGTGGGATTGCTGCTGGCATGCTGGGAACCGGCCCGCTTTCACGCCCTGATACTCGAAGCGCCCGTTTTGCCCGGCCAGGCCATGCCCAGTGTCGACAGGGAACTGCGGCGGGCCCGCGAAACCGCGCAAAGCACAGGCATGGACGCCGCTCGCCGGCAATGGTTCGCACAGGCTGCCTGGTTCGCCGTCATGCGGCAGCACCCGGGCCCATGCCGGGCGGCGGAACATGAGGCGATTATCGCGGAATTCAGTGGCGCACCCTGGCTGTATCAGGGCACCAGCCGAACGGTGGCACCGGTCGACGCAGGGATCGCCTCGCTGGCGCTACCGGTGCTGTTCTACAATGGCCAACATGAGCTGCCGGATTTCATTGCCGCCGCCGACCACCTTGAAACCCTGTTGCCGAAAGCGAGGCGCGCGACCATCGCCGATGCGGGGGGTTTTCCGGCCTGGGAGTTTCCCGAACCGGTCAATGTCATGGCGGCGGAATTTCTGGCGGCCGTTTCCTAGACCACGTTTAGACCACGTCCGGGCTTTTCTGGGTCATTTGACCGTCCACCAAGGCCCCGCGGGTAGGCGCGATCACAGCAACATGTAGGTGGAGGTGACATGGGCCACCGGCTTTTCGGCATCGCCGGCAAAAAGGTTGACCTCGCCATACATGATCGTACGGCCCGGCTTGATGATTTCGGCCACCGCCACCAGATCGGCATCGATGGCTGGACGCAAAAATGACGAGGTCTGATTGACGGTGGTAATCGGCCGGAACTCACCCAGACAGCCGGCAATGGCAAAGATCATGGCAGTATCCGCCAACGCCATGATGGCCTGACCGCAAATAGTCCCGCCCATACGATTTAACCGCGGTGACGGCGGCACCCGCAATACCGCGCCGGCCGCATCCACACGCTCGATCCTGATCGCCATTTCCTGAATCCAGGGCGGCAGGTTGGCTCGCAGATAATCCGCTGCCGCCGGAATAGGTATTTCAGCCACCGCTGCGACCTTTCATATGTGAACCCACATTGCTATGTATCAACAGTCCACCATTTTGACAAAGGCGTCAGAGCATTGCCGTGCGTTCGCAAGGCTTCTATACAACTGCTTGTTAATAGAATCTGTCTATCATTCGCCATAATTATGTCGAATGGCGGAAGGCGATAGGTAAGGCAGCACATGCAGGTTGCGGATATCAATTGGGCACATCGCTGGCGCAGGGGTGTGCGGATCCTTGGCGTCGTCGCCATGCTTTTCGCCAGCGCCGCCGTCGCTTTGATTGGCCCGGCGCACGCATTGAAAACCGGCGGCAACGCGCCGACGCCGTCGTGGTCTCTGCCGCCAGTGCTTTTCGCCACCGCCGCCGTGCTGTTTATTCTGGCGGCCGCCATCGCCTGGCGGCGCTATCGGTCGGTCATGCGGCTCAACAAGCAGTTCCAGGAACGCCTCACGGAACAGGAGCAGACGGCAGGTGATCTGCTCAAGGCCAAGACGCAGTTGGAGGATGCGATCGAGGCGATCTCGGATGGTTTTGTCCTGTTTGATACGGATGAACGCCTGGTCATATGCAACTCCAAGTACAGGCAACTGCATCCCTTGGCGGCCCATATGATGGTTCCCGGCGCGTATTTCGAAGATATCATCCGAACGGCCGTCGAAGATGGCCTGCTTTCTTCTGCGATTGGCAGGATCGATGAATGGGTTGACGAACGGTTGAGCAAATTTCGCCAACCGGGCGGGTCGGAAGAGCATCAATTCACGGACGGTCGCTGGCTGCTGTATAGCGAACACAAAACCAGTGACGGTGGTACCGTTGGGGTTCGGACCGATATTACGCGGTTGAAAAGAGCCGAGGATGCGTTGAGGGAAAGCGAGGCAAGGTTCCGGGATCTCGCGACATCCGCCTCGGATTGGTTCTGGGAGATGGACGAGAATCTTCGTTTTGCTTATTTTTCGGATCTGTTCAGCGAGATCACCGGCGTCGCCGAAGGGCAATTGCTGGGCAAAACCCGCGAGGAAACGGGCATCCCCAATGTGGACGCCGAAGCCTGGCGGCAACACACAGAGGATTTGGCCGCCCATCGCCCGTTCCGCGATTTTGTCCACCCACGGACCAGCGAAACCGGCGAAACTCTATGGCTTTCCATAAACGGCACCCCCATTTTCGATGGCACCGGCGCGTTCAAGGGCTACAGAGGGACCGGATCCGACATCACTGAGCAGAAACGCATCGAGTATTTGCTGCGCGAGAGCGAACAGCGCCTGCAAGCGATCATGGATCATGTGCCCGCCGCCTTGTTCCTCAAAGACACCGAGGCCCGCTATTTGTTGATAAACCGCCAGTTCCAGGATTGGTTTGGCATCGACCCCGCAACCGTGATTGGCAAGAACGCCTACGATTTGTTCCCGAAAGAACGCGCCGATCGGTATGTCGAGGGGGATCGCAAGATCCTCGGCAACTGGCAGGTTACCAAGGACGAAGTGGTTATTCCTGGCCCAACGGGCGAGGACCGAAACTATGAGCTGACGAAATTTCCAATTTTCGATGCCGGAGAACCGACAGGATTTGGCGGCGTGATGATCGATATCACCGAACGCACCCAGGCGAACCGCGACCTGCAAAAAAGTGAAAATCGCGCTGAAATGGCCAATCGCGCCAAGTCTGAATTCCTGGCAAACATGAGCCACGAATTGCGCACGCCACTGAACGCCATCATTGGTTTCTCGGAAATCATCAAAAGCGGCATGCTGGGACAGGACGGCGGCGGCAAAAACCTCGAGTACGCCAGTGATATTTTCGAATCCGGGCAGCATCTGCTGGATTTGATCAACGATATTCTCGATATCTCCAAAATCGAACTCGGCTCCGAGAAACCAAACGATATTGAAATAATGGTGCCCCAGCTAATCGATTCCATCCTGGTTCTCATGCGGGAACGGGCGCGCGTAGCCCAGGTTCACCTGCAAACCAATTTCCATGGCGAATTGTCGTTTTTGCGCGCGGATGAACGCAAGCTGAAGCAGATCTTGATCAATCTGTTATCGAACAGCATCAAGTTCACCCATCCGGGTGGCCAGGTCACACTGGATGTCCGAAGTCACCCGGAGACCGGGTATGAGTTCGTCGTGAGCGATACCGGCATCGGCATCGCATCCGAAGATATCGCCAAGGCCCTGCAACCTTTCGGACAAATCGATAGTAATCTGAACCGAAAATATACGGGTACCGGACTTGGCCTGCCCCTCGCGACCGAGTTGGCCGAAATGCACGGCGGAGCGCTGGACATCAGCAGCAAACCGGGTGTTGGCACCACGGTCACGGTGCGATTTCCAGTCGAACGCAATGTCACATTGATGCACGGCAAGGCCGTGCCGCCGATGCCTCACGGCTGGTCGAATTAGGGCATTTCCAACGCGAAGCGTTCTACCAGCTGTTTCGAAGTTCTCTCAGCTTTTTAAACACCTCGCGCGGTTCCGGCGCATCAGGCAGATCGGGAAAGCTACGCCGTAGTTGGGCAATGACACTCGGGTTCCGTAGCCGCAGGAAGGTATTGATTTCTTTCTCCAACGCCATGGTCGAAACCAACGCACTGTTGGGATCCTGATTGCCGATATCATCCAGCAAGGACTTGGCGCGGGCGTTGTCGGGTTCCCGGTCGAGGGTGAACTCCAAATTGTTCGTAATATAGTCGTGACCCGGATAAATCAGGGTATCGTCCGGCAAGTTACTGAGCAGATTGGCGAAGGTATCATACAACTCGTTCGGATGGCCGCCGTTGTGGCAATTGCCCGCGCCGGCGTTGAACAGGGTATCGCCGCAAATCAAGGCCGGCTGATCGGTCCGGGTCAGCAGACAAACGTGACTCATGGTGTGGCCCGGCGTGTCCAGGGCCTCGATCTCCACCGAGGTGCCGACTTTGATCATATCGCCTGCATCCAGACCGCGGTCCATCCCGGGAATTTTGCCCTTGGCGTTCTTGTGGGCCAGCAGTTTGGCACCCGTGGCCGCGATCACCGCGCCATTGCCGCCCGTATGGTCGCCATGTTCATGGGTGTTCAGCACCTGGCGAATATCCCAACCCTTGTCCTTGGCCAGGCCAAGGCATTTCTCATGGTCAAGCGGATCGACCGCCATGGCCTCGCCCGTTTCCGGACAGACAATCAGGTAGTTGAAATTGCGATACGCGTTCCCGGTCCAAATCTGTTCAACAATCATGGCAGCCCTCTTTCAAGTAATTCCGACGCTCGATTATGACCCAATCCAGAGCAATTTTCAATTTTTCGTGGTCGCTTGTGCGACCTAAGTAATTGGTTCAATTGCTCTATCTTAAAGAGTCCGAGCACATTTTCTTCGAATGTGCTCCAGGGTGATGATCCCTATAGTTTAGTAGCCTATTGGTAAACTGCCGGCTTGCCCCGAACGCTAATACGCCACAACAGACGCTCGCGTCCCTCGCCGTCCGGTAAGCCAATTGGTTTGGCCGCATGCAAAGTCATCTGGGTATCCCACATGGCGATGTCGCCGACCTGGTATTTATGCTCGTAGATATACCTATCCTGTACGCAGTGGGCCTTCAATTTGGCGATCAACGCTTCGCCTTCAGCCGCAGCCATGCCGTCTATCCCGAATGCCGTACCGGCGACGCCGTATAACGCCCGATCCCCTGTGACCGTATGGGCCCGAACCAATGGGTGAGGCGTCGGGGGCACTTCCGCCGCCTGGGTCTTGTTCAAGGCGGCGGTCGGCGCTTCACCATCCCGGCCCGAGGTCGCGCCATACAGGTGCATAGCGTTCAACTTGTCTATGCGCTGCCTGGTGGCCTCATCAAGGTCATCATAGGCCGCTTTCATATCGATCACCCGGGTCTCGCCCCCGACATCAGGAATTTTCCTGGCATAGAGCATGGTCGCGGTGGCAGGGTCGGCATCATAGGACTGATCCGTGTGCCAGAATGCGGCGCTGTTGCGGGCCAATGCGTCCTTCGACCGCTCCGTGGTATTGCCAACCTCCATCATCTCTGGAAACCCAGGCATCCGGGAAGTGTCGATAACATGCGGGATCGGCGCGCCCCATTGGCGGCCAAAGGTCAGATAGGCGTCCGCATTACAAGTCTGGTCTTTCAACACCAGCACCCGGTGTTCATATAGCGTTTCGTGCAATTTACGGCAGGTCTCCGCAGCGACACCCGCGCCCACGTCGAGGCCGTACACGGCGCAGCCAAAAGGTCCGTCAAGCGGTCTAAATTCGATCATGGCAAATCCCAATCTCCAATCAGTTGGCCTGTTCCCTTGCCCTCGCGGTGGTAAGAGCGGTACCGTCAGGCCGAGTAGGGTACAATGCAAAAGCTAGGCGGCCAAAGCTAGCCGGGCCAAAACCAGCTGGCGAAAGCGAGGATACCGTATGCAAAACGAAATTCCCATTCTCGATCTCAGCGATTTTCTGGCCGGGAAACCCGGCGCGCTTGCGGCCATCGCGAAGGAATTGCAATACGCTGCCGAAAACGTCGGCTTTTTTTTCATTCGCGGCCATGGCGTGCCGCAGGACCTGATCGATGCAACCTTTGACGCCTCGGCCCGCTTCCACGCTCTGGATGAAGCCGACAAACTGGCGCTCAAGGCCAACGAACATAACATTGGCTATATGGGCCATGGCGCCTCCATTTCGCGGGCCAGCCAGGTCTATGAAGGGGAACGCAAGACCAATCTCGTTGCCGCGTTCTTTCTCAAGCGGGATTTGCCTGACGATCACCCCGATATCCTCAGCAACAAACGCTTTCGCGGCGCCAATCAATGGCCAATGGGACTGGACGGCTTTCGCGATACCTGCAACGGCTACATGAGTGCCCTGGAGCAACTGGCGAAAAGCATGCTGCCGATCTATGCCCGCGCCCTGGATTTGCCGGCGGATTTCTTCGCCGGAGCCTTCAGCGAACCGCAATTTACCCTGCGCCTGTCCCACTATCCCCCGGCCCAGGCGGAAGACAATCAATTCGGTCTTGCGCCCCATACGGACTCCTCGTTTCTGACCCTGCTGGCGCAAAACAAGGTCGAGGGCCTGCAAGTCCGCCGCCCGGACGGCACCTGGCTCGACGCCCCGGCGCTGCCCGGCAGCTTCCTGGTCAACAGTGGCGATATGCTGCGGCGCTGGAGCAATCACCGGTTTCTTTCCACGCCGCACCGGGCAATCGCTTCCGCGCCGGGTCGAGACCGTTACGCCATACCGTTCTTTTTCGATGCCCATGCTGACTATGTCATGGAATGCCTGCCCACATGTCACGATGGCGATAATCCGCCGCGCTACGATCCAACCACCTATACGGATTACATGCTCTGGTTTGCCCGCCAGAACTACGCCCATTTCCAAGACAGCGAAGGCGAGGCGGCGGAATAAGTCCGCGATGGAAATCCTATCGCGAAGGTCTAGAGCGTGTCGCGGCTAATCTGATTCATTTGATGGCGTTACCAAGCCATTGTGGTAGGCGCGTGGCGCAGCGCGATGTGGGCCAGCGGGCAAGCCGCGCCTACCCACGGGCTCTGGAAGACCGGTCAAATGGTTCAGATTAGCCGCGACACGCTCTAGCAGTCTGTCGGATTTAGGTAGTTTTCGACTCGTTTTTGAAATAATCAGCAAGTATACCTTCGAAAAATATCAGAATATGATAAATTTCACCGATATTTCGGATGATTATTTCAAAACTCCCCTAAATCCGACAGACT
>JAJFGG010000036.1 GCA_021776235.1 Alphaproteobacteria bacterium
AAATTCCCATAGACCGAGCAGGCCGCAACAGCGAGGCTAAACCCCCCGCGATTTCCTTCCCTGAGGCTTGTCCGACACCTGCCGATCAAGACCGTGGCAGTCTCATCGCCGCGACAGGTGTCCGACAACCCTTAACAAAAGCGAACATTGGGAAAATCCGCACTCATGCTCGATATGGGCCATTCTCGAGGATAGCCGTTTGTATTGGCAATGCTCGAACCTGAAGTACAAGCGGAAACTGCTATTCAGGTCCGTGACCAACGGTTTGTGCCATAAGGCTACATTGGCTTGATCGTGATCACGGATAGATTCACTGATCGTCCGCAGCTACACTCTGCCCCATGTCGGAAGGAACGCAACGTAGGCTAGCGGCAGTCGTAGCCGCTGATGTTGTTGGTTATTCGCGCCTGATGGGCGTGGATGAGGCTGGCACACTTGCTGCGTTGCGAAGCCATCGGGCGGAACTGATCGATGGCAAGATTTCCGAACACGGTGGCCGTATCGTCAAGACCATGGGCGATGGCCTGCTGTTGGAGTTCCCCTCTGTGGTCGATGCCACGCAGTGCGTGATTGATGTCCAGCAGACCATGGCCGGCCGGAACGAGACGGTGGATGAAGACAAACGCATCATTTTCCGTATCGGTGTTCATCTCGGCGATTTGGTCGTTGAAGGGGATGACATTTTCGGTGATGGCATCAATATTGCGGCGCGCCTCGAGGCATTTTGCGAAGCGGGCGGTGTCGCTATTTCCGGCACCGCGCATGAGAATATCGCCGGTCGAATTGAAGTCGGATTTGTCGATGCCGGCGATCAGCAACTAAAGAACATCTCCCGCCCGGTGCGGGTCTGGCAATGGACGCCTACTGCTGCTGCACCGGCGACCGACGAAGCCGCTTTGCCCCTGCCCGACAAACCCTCGATCGCCGTGCTCCCCTTCGACAATATGTCCGGCGATCCGGAGCAGGAATATTTCTCGGACGGCATTTCAGAAGACATTATCACCGCACTTTCCAAGGTCCATTGGTTGTTTGGGATCGCCCGCAATTCGACGTTTACTTATAGGGGTTCGGCTGTGGACGTGGCCCGTGTCGCAAAAGAACTTGGCGTGCGATATGTGGTCGAGGGCAGCGTGCGCAAGGCCGCCAACAAGGTTCGCATTACCGCGCAGCTGATCGACGGCGCCAACGGAAACCATGTCTGGGCCGAGCGTTACGACCGCGAACTTGACGACATCTTCGCCGTGCAGGACGAGATCACCGAAAATATCGTCGGCCGTATCGATAACGAGATACGTGTCAGCGAGATCGACCGCGCCCGGCGCAAGCCACCCGCCAACCTGGATGCCTGGGAGCTTTACCAGCGTGGTTTGTGGCACGCTTACAAGACGAATCAGGCGGACAACGGAGAGGCGCGCAACTTATTCCTGAAGGCGGTCGAGCGCGATCCGAATTTCGCGTTGGCCCATGCGGGCATCGCGTTTACCTGTGCCCTGGAAGTGATACAGGGATATAGCGATGATCCGGCCGAATGTCTGACGAAAGGGCTTGCGGCCGGCGAACGGGCGGTCGCCTTGGATGACAAGGACAGCTTGACCCATTTCACTCTCGGCCGGGTGCTCTATTTATCTGGCCAAGGTGACCGCGCCATTGCGGCATTGGAGAAATCCGTCGCCCTCAATCCCAGCTTTGCCCACGGCTACTACGGCCTCGGATCGGCCTTGAACTGGTATGGCCGGGCGGCGGACGCTATTCCTAAGCTCGACATAGCTATGCGACTGAGCCCGCAGGATCCAATGCTATCGGCCATGCAACAAATGAGGGCGGTCGGTTGCATCAACCTCGAGAACTACGACGAGGCGGAAGAATGGGCACGCAAAGCAGTTGATGAGCGGCCCAATCAATTCTGGCCCCATATCAATCTGGCGATTGCTCTCGCGGGGCAAGATCGATTGGATGAAGCCCGCCTCGCCGTTGAAGCGGCGCGGCACGTGAGACCCGATCTATCGCCCTCCGTGATAAGGCGTCTCTTGCCGCACTACCATCTGGAATACGTTGAGCTCCATATCGACGCCCTGCGCAAGGCAGGGTTGCCTGAAGAATAGCGGCCAAACGGTCGACTTGGGGTCACGAACAGGCTCCACCACTACCCTCCAGCACTTCCGAAGATGGGTGAAAAGCGGACGCAGCCATGCGGTTGCCGTCGACGCCGTAGCGCCAAGCGGTTCCATAACGGATTCGGTTTGCCGGATCGATCGACCTCGTTGAGGCTTCGTGTCGGATCTTCATCCTGCCGGACAGATCTGGGCGGTTGTTTCATTCTCCATAGCCGGACCCACGCTGCCGCCGGATACACCGACCATGCCGATGATACTTGCCGCCAACGCTAATGCCCAAGGTAGTCACGTGGGAGAGTGGAGGCATTCTGATGCGTGGGACAAACCGGCCGCGAACATTGCTAATGCTATGAGACTGGCGCGGATCGCCGAGGCCGGTAAGATGGACCTGCTCTTTCTCGCCGACGGCAACGGCGTGCGAAATATGGACAAGTCGGACCTTTTCGCCGCCACTTCGCTTTCGGACCGACCGGGGGTGTTTGAGCCCGTCACCCTACTGTCGGCGCTGGCGATGGTGACGCGGCATATCGGGCTCGTCGCCACCACCACCACGACTTACGATGAGCCCTTCCACGTCGCACGGCGCTTCGCCTCGCTTGATCACATCAGCAGCGGCCGCGCCGGTTGGAACCTCGTGACGACGTCCAATTCAAACGATGCGCTGAACTTCAGCCACAGCGAGCACGTCGCGCGGGACACGCGCTACGAGCGTGCCAATGAGTTCGCCGACGTCGTGAAGGGCCTCTGGGATTCCTGGGCGGACGATGCCTTTCCGCAAGACAAGGCAACCGGGCGCTTTCTCGATCCGTCAAAGGTCCAAGCGCTTGGCCACAAGGGCAAACACTTCCAGGTCGCAGGGCCGCTCAATGCGCCGCGCCCGCCGCAGGGACATCCGGTGGTGTTTTCCGCCGGACAGTCGGAGGCCGGCCGCGAGCTTTCGGCCCGCCATGCCGACTGCATCTTCGCTATCGAGGCGACGCTTCCGGCCGCGCAGACGCTTTATGCCGACTTCAAGGATCGTCTCGCGAGATACGGGCGCGAGCCGGATGATCTCAAAATTCTAGCCGGCGTCACGATCTTCGTCGGCGAGACGCAGCAGCAGGCGGACGATCTTGCCGGTGAACTGGACGATATGGTTCCGCCGGCTGTTGGCGTCGACTATCTCTCTAAGATGACCGGGCGCGACATGAAGGGTTATCCGCTCGACGGCCCGATGCCCGACTTCCCCGAGCAGCATCACGGCCCGACCGGCATCAGCCGTGCTATTGTTCAGGTCGCCAAGGAGCAGGGCCTGACCGTGCGTCAAACGTACCGGCGGATCCTGCCGCAGATGGCTGGCAACATGTTCAAAGGCGATCCCATACAGGTCGCCGACGTCATGGAGGCCTGGTATCGTGACAAGGGCTGTGACGGATTCATGATTGCCGCGCCGGTGGTTCCCACCGGCCTTGAGCGCTTCGCCCGCCTCGTGGTGCCCGAGTTGCAGCGCCGCGGCCTTTT
>JAJFGG010000037.1 GCA_021776235.1 Alphaproteobacteria bacterium
TCGAAAGCTCGACGATATATTTCTTCCGTGACATTATGCACCTCGGCGAAGTTGCGAATCGATGGCCATCGAATCATCCCTGGCGAGGTCGCGCAACTCACGAAAGACTAATGCGCAAATTAGATGGTGCGGACCACTAGAGTCTTTCCGACTGACGTCGAAACATTCCAACTTTCAGCCTCGAGGCTGCGTTCCCCCCCATTTGTTCAGCATCTGCAAATGGAGCTTTGGGTCGCCACACAGCAATATCGTCTTGTTGCGATCCTTGGCGCCGGCGACTACGCTCAGATCGCTACCGGACACATGCCACGCCTCGCCCAGCAGCTTCATCATCGCCCGGTTGGCCTTGCCTCTTTCCGGCACCGCCGTAACCCGCACCGAAAGCCACGCGCGACCATCCGCCATTGTCTGAATACCATCGATCCGGTTGGCCGAGGCGCCGGGCCGCAGGCGTACTGCGATGGCGACGCCTGCATCAACGGTACGGAATGGCATCTTAAGCCGCCTCGCAATGGTCCTTAAGGTCGGCCTGGCCAGAGCATTTCCGGGCTAGACCCCGTTCACAGAACATCGCCCCGTTTGATGGCGCGTGGAGGCCATCAAACGAGTCTATGTTCTGTGAACGTGGTCTAGGTCTCGTCCCGGCGATCGGTCTGCAGCATGGCGAACAACACGTGGTCGCTCCATTTGCCATTGATGCGCAGATACTTCCGGGCAAAGCCCTCTTTTTGAAAACCGGTCTTCAGCAAAACCGTCGTCGATGCGTCGTTGTTGGGCAGACAGGCGGCTTCCAGGCGATGTAGACCCAGTTCGTCAAAGACAAACGGCAGACTGGTCAGAACAGCGTCCTGCATCAGGCCCCGGCCGGCAAATTGCTGTCCCATCCAATAGCCCATGGAGCATGATTGGGTCACGCCACGGCGTACATTCGACAGGGTGATGCCACCCATCAGGCGATCATCTTCCCGGCGGAATACGAAAAATGCATAGCCGACGCCATCACGGGCATCACGGGCATAGCGGCGCAGGCGCCGACGATAGGCGTTCCTGGTCAATTCGTCTTCCAGCCAGGTTGGCTCCCATGGCGTGAGAAAGTCGCGGGAAGAGGCGCGCAGGCGCGCCCAGGTGGACCAATCGGCCAGTTGCGGCGTACGCAGATAGACCCTGTTGCCTTTCAGCGTCGGTGGGCTGCCAAGCCAGGGTGGATTACGCAGAAATGCCGACATGCCGTTGATCCGTCACAGTTGCGTTTCGCAAAAGCATTTGGACGCCGACGGCGCACAAATACGAAAACCACGGGATGCCCGGGGCGCGTCCGCGGACCGGAGCGGGTGGTTCAGATAACCAAAAAATGGCCTATTTTTCAGCCTTTGGCAAATCTTGCCGCAATTTCGGCCTGACTGGCAAGGCCCGCGATGGGTCCAAGGGCGGCCACGGCGGGGCTGCCGCCAGTAGCGATCCGGCCCGCCACCCGGCGGACGGCAGCGACATCTACGGCGTCGATCCGCGAGATCAACTCTTCCACCGGGATCTGGCGGCCGAAAACCAGGGTCTGCCGCGCCAATTGTTCGGCCCGCGCGGCCGAGCTTTCCAATGACATCAAGGTGCCGGCCTTCAGTTGATTGCGGGCCCGGGCGACCTCGTCTTGATCCGCATCGCCGCTCAGGCGCAACATCTCGTCGCAGATTACCGGCACCAGTTCGCCGACCTGATCAGCCCCCGTACCGGCATAGATGGTGAATGCGCCGCTATCCTTGTAGGACGAGGCAAAGCAGAAAATGGAATAACACAAGCCGCGCTTTTCCCGGACCTCCTGGAACAGCCGCGATGACATGCCGCCGCCCAGCGCCGCTGACATGACCTGCATGGGGTAAAAATCCTCGTCATCATAGGACAGGGCCGGCAGGGCCAGAGCAAAATGAACCTGTTCAAGATCGCGTTCGTCGCGCCGTTCGCCGCCCTGAAACTGCGCCGCCTCGTACGGGTTATCCCCGCCTCGGCGCAAGCCGCTGAAATGGGTCTCGGCCAGGGCGACCAAGGTATCGTGATCGACCGCGCCGGCGGCGCAGAGCAACAGGCGGGAAGCCGAATAGTGCTCCGCCATGAAATCGAATAGAACCTGCCGGCCCATGTTGGCGACCCCTTCAACGGGGCCCAGGATCGATCGGCCAATCGCCTGATCCGGAAACGATACCTCTTGCAGGCGGTCGAAGATGATGTCGTCAGGGGTATCCTCCGCCTGGCCGATTTCCTGGATCACCACCGCCCGCTCCCGCACCAGTTCATCCTCGGCAAAGGTTGAGCGTTGCAGGATGTCCCCCAGGATATCGACGCTAAGGGCCAGGTCCTCTTTCAGGACGCGGACGAAATAGGCGGTATGCTCCCGCGAGGTATACGCGTTCAGATGGCCGCCGACGCTTTCGATTTCCACCGCGATGTCCTTGGCGCTGCGGCTATCCGTGCCCTTGAAGGCCATATGCTCCAACATATGGGCCACACCGTTGTTGGCGATGGTTTCGTAACGGGCGCCGGCGTCGACCCAGACTCCGACGGCGGTGGTCTGCATCCCTTCCCGGCTGTCGGAGATAACCCGTAGGCCGTTGGCCAGCGTCGTCATTTGGATTGTCACTGTCGGTTCCGATCCTGCAATCAGTTTTGCCATCACTCTCGCCGGTCAAGACCGGCGCAAGCGGCGAATATAATCCTGCAATGCCGGCAAATTATTGGGCAACACGGCACAGCGTTCTGCGCGTTCATATAGGTCCGCCATATGATCTGGCAATGGCGGCCGTTGGCCACAGGCTTTTTCCACGGCATCGGGAAACTTCGCCGGATGGGCGGTTGAAAGCGTGACCACCGGGCCATCGGGCATCAGTTCACGGGCGGCGCGCAGGCCGACGGCGGTATGAGGATCAATGGCAACGCCCCATTCGCGGAACACCTCGGCCATGGTTGCCGTCGTCGCTGCCTCGTCCACCCGGCAAGAAAGGAACAATTCGTGAGCCTGTTGCAATGCCGCCGGCGAAACCTGAAAGCCTCCCTTTTCCGCCACTGCCGCCATCTGTTGCCGGACAATGGCGCCATCGTGGCCGGCCAGGTCGAACAACAGCCGCTCGAAATTGCTGGCAACCTGGATATCCATCGAGGGGCTTTGCGTCGCCACGACCTCTTCGCAGCGGTAGGCGCCGGTCTGGAAGAACCGGTGCAGAATGTCGTTGCGGTTGGTGGCGACGATCAGCTTTTCAATCGGCAGGCCCATTTTCGCCGCGCCGTAGCCCGCGAAGACGCAACCGAAATTACCCGTGGGCACAGCAAAACTGATGGCCCTGTCCGGCGCCCCCAGGTTAACGGCCGTGGTGATGTAATAGACCACCTGGGCCACGACGCGGGCCCAGTTGATGGAATTGACCGCCGACAGGCTCACCTCGTCGCGAAAAGCCAGGTCATTGAAGGCGCCTTTCAACAGCGCCTGACAGTCATCGAAAGTACCTTCAATGGCAATATTATGTACATTGTCGGACAGCACCGTGGTCATTTGCCGCCGCTGCACCTCGGACACCCGGCCCTGGGGATGCAGAATAAAGATATCGATGGCGTCGCGGTCACGGCAGGCCTCGATCGCAGCTGAACCGGTATCACCAGAGGTCGCCCCGACAATGGTAATGCGTTGCCGCCGCCGGGCCAATTCCCGGTCGAACAGCAGGCCCAGCAACTGCATGGCCATGTCCTTGAAGGCTAGGGTGGGGCCATGAAACAGTTCCATCAGCCAATGCCCCTCGGACAATTGCCGCAGGGGCACGATCGAAGGCCCGGCGAAATCAGCATAGGCGGCCTGTGTCATGGCCAGTAATTCATCCGCCTCGATGCCATCCATGAAGGGCAGCAGGATGCGGGCCGCGGCTTCCGGATAGGTCAATCCCGCCAGCCCGCGCAGATCGTCATGGCTCAACTGTGGCCATTCGCCGGGCACGTACAGGCCGCCGTCACGGGCCAGGCCGGTCAGCAAGACGTCGGGAAAGCTCACGTCGGGCGCTTGTCCGCGGGTCGAAATATATTGCACAGCATGGAACTCCAGGATGGGGGCGCCAACCTATCCAGCTAGATAACGATTTTCAAGGTGTTGGCGAAAAATCCCGCCGTCCAATGGCCGCCCCGTGACCGCACGCAACAAATCATCGGCGCTGGCATGCAGCCGGCCCTGGCTGTGTATGGTCTGGCCCAGCCAGGCCATCAAGCGGCCGAAAGCGCCCTGTGCAATATCGTCGGACAGGCCCGGCAGGGCGGCCTCGGCCGCCCCGTACACTTGCGCCGCCGCCATGGCCCCCAGGGTATAGGTGGGAAAATAGCCAAAGGCGCCGTCCATCCAATGGATGTCCTGCATACAGCCGTCGCGGTCGTTAGGCACCGCGACACCGAGTAATTCCGCCATACCCAGCCGCCAGGCAGCGGGCAGATCGGCAACCTCCAGATCGCCGGCCAGCAGGGCCCGTTCCAGACGGTAGCGGTGGATAATATGCAGGGGATAGGTTACCTCGTCGGCCTCGACCCGGATTAGCGACCGGGCCACATGGCGCACGCGCCGGGTCAGGCCGTCGACCTCCCAAGCAGGGCCGGATACCCCGCCCAATGTATCTAACAGCGGCGCCAGATAACGCAGAAAGGCATCGCCCCGGCAGACCTGCATCTCGATCAACAATGATTGGCTTTCATGCATGGCCATGCCCATGGCCTGTCCCACGGGCTGCAGCCGCCAGGCCGATGGCAGACCCCGCTCGTACATGCCATGACCGCCTTCATGCAGGGCGGGATACAGGCTGCCCAGTGGGTCGGCTGCATCATATCGGGTCGTCAGGCGCACATCGTCCGCCACCCCACCGGTGAAGGGGTGCAGGGAAACGTCCAGCCGGCCGTGCTCGAAGTCAAAGCCCAAGGCGCCAAGAAGATGCCGGGACAGATCCTCCTGGACGGCGACCGCCATCCGCTCCGGCGCCGCCGGCGGCGTGGCCTGATGCGCCAGCACCTGATCCAGCAGATCAGGCAAGAAACCTGCCAGGACGTCGAAATTTTGGTCAATATCCGCCGCGCTCAGGCCCGGTTCATATTGCGACAGCAAGGCATCATAGGGTGGACAGCCAAAAGCCTCCGCTTTGGCCGTGGCCGTCTCGCGAACCAGGACGACCACCTCTTCCAGATAAGGGCGAAGGGTGGCGAAATCATCGTCCTCCCGGGCCGTGCGCCAAACCATTTCGCATACCGATCCGGCCCGGCTAAAGGCGGCCACGAGTTCGCCGGGCACGGCCGTGGCGTGGGACCATTTGCGCCGCATTTCCCGCAAATTCGCCTGTTCCCATGGGCCCAGCCCGGCCCGGGATGCCTCAGCCCGGTGCAACAGCTCCGCAAGCTCATCGTGGCATAACATTTCATGTGCCAGCAGCGACAAGGTCGCCAGTTGTTCGGCCCGCGCCGCCGCGCCGCCAACGGGCATCATGGCGGCGGCGTCCCAATGCAACATGGCCGCCGCGCCATTCAGATTGGCCAGCCGCGCGAACCGGGCGCAGAGTTGTTCATAGGCCGCCGTCACCGCCGCTCTCCGTCACGGCGGTGCGCCAGCAGAAAAATCACCACCAGGACGCCGGCCAGGGAAAACCATGTGATGGCATACTGCAGGTGGTCGTTGTGCAGCCTTGGTTGTGCCACGCCGCCGAGGGGCAGGCCGCCGGGGTTGGCCCGCCCATCGGCCTGCACCACCGCTGCCGCCAGTTCCAGACCACGCGCCTTGGCGATGCCGGCAGTGTCATACCAGAACCAGAGCTCGGCGCGGCTGTCATAATCCGGCGTCCAGGCACCCTGAGACAACTTGCTGCGCAGGATGCCCTGCACCATGACGGGCCCTGGCACCTGGCCGGCGGCGCGGGTGGTGGGATCACGGCGGTCATTGGGCACCCAGCCTCGGTTGACCAGAACCAGGGCGCCACTGGCAAGGCGCAGGGGTGTCAGCACATGCAGGCCGGCCAGTCCCTTGTGCACCCTGGGCCCGACAAAGACTTCACTGTTGTGCAGAAATTGCCCGCGCAGCCGAACGGCGCGGTAGTTCAAGGCCGCAAGGCTGTCGAGATGAGCGTCCAGGGAAACCGGCGGCGCTGCCATTCCGGCCTGGGTCTCGGCGATCAGAGCTTGCTTCCAGGCCATTCGCCGCAATTGCCAAATGCCCAGTGAAAGGGCCAGGACCACACCGAACAGGGTCAAGTATATGGACCAGAGGCCGGGGCGGCGCATAGGTTAACCTGGCTGCCCGTCGTCGAAATTGGAGGCATGATGGCGGTATTGCAGGGCGATCAAGGTCGCTTTCAAGGGCCGCAAAAACAGGATCGAGAGACCCAGGACGAAGGGTATCTGATAGATCAGATGCACCCAGATCGGCGGCACGAACGCCATTTCGATGATAAATGCGAAAGCCACGGCCAGACCACCGACGATCAGAATGACAAAAACCGCGGGCCCATCGCCCGTATCATGGGCAGACAGGTCCAGACCACAGATAGTGCATACGGCAGTGACATTCAGCAAACCCTGGAAAAGTTTGCCCCGCCCGCACCGGGGACAGCGGCACATCAGACCTGCGAGAAAGGGCGAGACCACGGCGCCTTTCCCGTTGTCGCCGGTCAAGGATGCCCCGTCAATGCGCGGCTATGTTGCCCGCGCCCCAAACATAGACGAAGAAAAACAGAAACAGCCATACCACATCCACAAAATGCCAATACCAGGCGGCCGCTTCCAAGCCAAAATGGTGGTCCGGCTTGAAATGTCCCCTGGCAGTGCGGATCAGGCAAACCAGCAGAAAGATGGTGCCGATCAGCACATGAAGGCCATGAAAGCCAGTCGCCATGAAAAATGTCGAGCCATAAATGCCACCGGTGAAGGCAAACGACGCCTGGGTATACTCATAGGCCTGGACGCAGGTGAAAACCGCGCCCAACAGGACCGTGACCAGCAATCCCTGAACCGCACTTTTCTGATTGCCCTCGCGCACCGCGTGATGAGCCCAGGTCACCGTGGTCGAAGATGTCAACAAGATCAAGGTGTTGAGTAGGGGAAGATGCCAGGGATCAAGAGTGCTAATACCCTCGGGTGGCCACATCCCGCCGATCTGCTCGGTGGGATAAATGGCGGCATTGAAATAGGCCCAGAACCAGGCCATGAAGAACATCACCTCGGAGGCGATGAACATGATCATGCCAAAGCGCAAATGCAGCTGCACCACCGGCGTGTGGTGCCCTTCATCCTTGGCCTCGCGGATGACATCTCGCCACCACACGAACATGGTGTAAAGCACCACCAGGAAACCGATGACAGCCAACCAGGGCGGCCCCTCGTGCATGTACCAGATAAAGCCCGAGGCCAGGATTAACGCGCCCAACGCTCCAAGGGCCGGCCATGGGCTGGGCTCCACTAGATGGAAATCATGCCCTTTTGCGTGCGTATCAGCCATTTTCTTACTCCGTTCCCAGCAACTTCATTGCCACTTTGAGGCCACTGTGCAGCTACTCGTTTGTTACTTGATTTGCAGCGATTGTCGTCGTCGAATTGGTCTTATCGGTTCCGCCCGCCATCTCGAAGAAGGTGTAGGACAGAGTTATGGTATTCACGTCATCCAGATTTGGGTCGTCCGAAATAGCCGGATCAACAAAAAACGACACCGGCATATCGACGCGTTCGCCGGGCGCCAGGGCCTGTTCGGTGAAGCAAAAGCATTCGATCTTGTTGAAATAGGCCCCGGCCTTGGCCGGCGTGACATTGAAGCTGGCGGAGCCGACAACGCGCCGCTGGCTCGGGTTCGTCGCTTCGTACACGGCCAGGGTCTGCTCGCCCACGTGGACCGTAATCGCCCGTTGCAGTGGGCGGAAGCGCCACGGCATGGCAGCAGCCGTATCAGCGTTGAAGCGCACGGTGATGAGGCGCTTGCCCACCGCCGCCGGCGCCTCGGCCGCGACCTGGGTCGTGCCACCGTAGCCCGTGACCTGGCAAAACATCTGGTACAACGGCACCGCCGCATAAGCCGCACCGACCATGCCAAATGCGACGCAGACGGCAACCAAGGCGGTCACCCGAATGCGCCTGCTATGATCGGGCCGGGGGTTCAATTGGGATTCCATGTCTGGCCCTGCATATTGAACATGGTGATGACGAACGCCGCCACCATGAAGACCACCAGAATTCCCGCCACGGCCAGGTTGCGGCCCAGCCTCTTGCGGTGCATCTTACCCAACGGCATCAGATCCAGGCCCCCACCAAACGCTCGCCCAGCATGACGGCAAACAGGGCAAACAGGTAAAAGATGGAATAGCCAAACAAGCGCCGCGCCGGGCCGTCAGCACCATTTTCACCCGCGCGCCAGACCCGATAGGCGAAGGCCACAAAGACCAGCCCCAGCAAAGCCGCGCCCAGACCATAGGCCAAACCACAGGCGCCCAGCAGCACCGGAGTTAAGGTGACGGGAAACAGGATTAACGAATATATCAGGATCTGCCGCCGGGTCGCCGCCTTGCCGGCAACCACGGGCAGCATCGGCACGCCGACATTGCGGTAGTCGTCGGCCCGGTACAGCGCCAGGGCCCAGAAATGCGGCGGTGTCCAAAAGAAGATGATGGCGAACAGGGAGATCGAAGCCAGGGACACATCGCCGCTGGCGGCGGCCCAACCAATCATCGGTGGAAATGCGCCGGCCGCACCGCCGATGACGATATTCTGTGGCGTCCGCCGTTTCAGCCACATGGTGTAGATGAAGACATAGAAGGCGATGGTCATGGCGAGCAGCGCCGCCGACAGCAGATTGACCAGGGCCGCCATGGCAAGAACCGAGGCGACGGACAGGACCGTGCCAAACGCCAGGGCTGCACCGGGCCGCACATGCCCCCGCGGAATGGGCCGATCGCAGGTTCGCAGCATCTGTCCGTCAATATCGGCGTCGTACCACATGTTAATGGCGCCGGAGGCACCCGCGCCAACGGCAATACAGACCAGCGCCGCCAAAGCGGCCAGCGGGTGCAGGCCGCCGGGCGCCAGCGCCAGCCCAACCAACGCGGTGAAGACCACCAGGCTCATCACCCGTGGCTTCAACAGTGCCAGATAGTCGGCCACGCGGGCACCGCCGACCGGGCGCCGGTTACTTTGGTCGATGGCCAAATTGCCGCTATTCAACAGTCAATTCCTTTCGACAACCAGCGCCACGCCTAGCGGATGCGCGGCAGTTCCTCGAACTGATGGAATGGCGGTGGCGATGACAGGGTCCATTCCAAGGTATCGGCGCTTTCGCCCCATGGATTGTCCGGACACTTCGCGCCGGCGGTTATGGTGCGAATGGCGATATAGATGAACAGCAAGGTACCCACGGCGCTGATATAGGCGCCGACCGAGGATACCATATTGAAGCCCGTATAAACCTCGTTGTAGTCCGGTATGCGCCGGGGCATGCCGGCCAGACCAAGGAAATGTTGCGGGAAAAAGATGATGTTGACGCCGATAAAGGTGATCCAGAAATGGATCTTGCCCAGCGTCTCATTGTACTGCCGGCCCGACATCTTTCCGATCCAGTAATAGAATGCGGCGTAGATGCCGAACAACGCGCCCATGGACATGGTGTAATGGAAATGGGCCACCACGTAATAGGTGTCATGCATCGCCAGGTCGACGCCGGAATTGGCCAGCACCACGCCGGTGACACCGCCGATTGTAAACAGGAATATCATGCCCAGGGCAAACAGCATGGGTACCCGGAAGGTGATGGAGCCGCCCCACATGGTGGCGATCCAGCTGAAGATTTTCACCCCGGTGGGTACCGCGATAACCATGGTCGCGCCGACAAAGTAGGCCCGGGTATCGACGTCCATGCCTGCCGTATACATGTGATGGGCCCAAACAATGAAGCCCACGACACCGATCGCGACCATGGCATAAGCCATGCCCAGATAACCGAACACGGGCTTGCGCGAGAAGGTGGAGACAATATGGCTGATCACGCCGAAGGACGGCAAAATCAGGATATAGACTTCCGGATGGCCAAAGAACCAGAACAGATGCTGATACAAAACCGGATCGCCACCCTGGGCCGCGTCATAAAAGGCGGTGCCGAAGTTGCGGTCGGTCAGCAGCATGGTGATGGCGCCGGCCAGAACCGGCAGTGACAACAGCAGCAGAAAGGCGGTGACCAGCACCGACCAGACAAACAGCGGCATTTTGTGCAGGGTCATGCCCGGCGCCCGCATATTGAAGATCGTGGTGATGAAGTTGATGGCACCCAGGATCGACGAGGCGCCAGCCAGATGCAGGGATAGAATGGCCATATCCACGGACGGTCCCACATGCCCCGACGTACTGAGCGGCGCATAAACCGTCCAGCCGGTACCGGCGCCGTTGCCTCCCGCCGTGCCCTCGAAAAACATCGAACTGGCCAGCAACAAAATTGCCGGCGGCAGCAGCCAGAAGGAGATATTGTTCATGCGTGGAAAGGCCATGTCCGGTGCGCCGATCATCAGAGGCACGAACCAGTTTCCAAAGCCCCCAATAAAGGCGGGCATAACCATGAAAAAGACCATGATCAAACCGTGGGCCGTAATCAACACGTTGAAAAAATGATGATCGCCGCCAAGGATACCAGGCCCGGGAGCGGCCAATTCCATACGAATCAACATCGACATGCCGCCACCGATCAAACCGCTGATGACGGCAAGGATCAGGTACATGGTGCCGATATCTTTATGGTTCGTGGAGTAGACCCAGCGCCGCCAACCGGTCGGAATATGGTGATCGTGATCGTGCGCCGCGGAGGTATTAGCCATCTGTCTGTCTTCCTATCGCTGTAATCTTTTTACTGAGGCCGGTTAATAAGACCCGGCAAGCATTAACCGGATCAAGCAGCCTGATCTTACTGGGTGGTTACGCCGCCCGCCGCCGCCAGCTTCACGCCGGGCCGGTCATCCCGGGCCGCGTATTCCGCCTTGGCCTTTTCGACCCAGGCGGCGAAGGCGGATTTAGAGACCACCTTGACCATGATCGGCATAAAGCCGTGTCCCGTGCCGCACAACTCGGAACATTGGCCGTAATAGGTGCCCTCTTTCTCCACCCTTACCCAGGTTTCGTTGAGGCGGCCCGGAACGCCGTCCAGCTTCACGCCGAAGGCCGGCACGGCCCAGGCATGGATCACGTCGTCAGCGGCGATCAGCAAACGGATATTGGTGTTGACCGGTATGACAATGGCCTCGTCCGTGGCCAGCAGGCGGGGCTGTCCGGGTTTTAATTCATTATCGGCCAGCATCGTGGCATCGATGGTGAACTCTCCATGATCGGGATATTCATAGGACCAGTACCATTGGTGACCGACCGCCTTGACGGTCATTTCAGCATCCACGCTACGATCCGCGAAATACAACAGCTTGAATGACGGAATGGCGATGATCACCAGAATCAGGATCGGTATCGCTGTCCACATGACCTCCAACAAGGTGTTGTGCGTGGTCGCCCGCGGCGTTGGATTGGCCCTGGCGTTGAACTTGAAAAACACCACAATCATCAACAATGTCACGAAGGCCGCAATGACAGTGATGATGACCAGCAGCAGGTTATGGAAATCATTCAATTGCACAGCTACCGGTGTGACCGGTGCCTGTAAACCCAATTGCCAAGGATGCGCCATGCCATGGTCCGCCAGCGCCGATGCACTCGCCGCCAAAGTGCCTAGCAGCGCCATCGGCGCAGCCAATATCCGCCAAGCCATCATATCAAAGCCTCGATTTCATCTAAATTTTTACGCCGGGAACACTTCCCCATACTCTGATCTCCTTGTGGAATCCAACGGATTTTAGGGCGGCGAACCCCTCGCTTGACCCGGTCCAGGGCAGAAGCCGTCCATTCTGTTGCAATCCGTCCCGGACCGGGGGCTTTATAGGCCGGTTATTTGCCGCCGCTGGGCCCTTAAAAAGCGCAAAATAGGTTACAAAGCGCGTTTTTGTTATGCATTCTGTCAGCGGCCCGCGTACTGTGCGACCAATCGTCGCATAAGATTTTGGCGGCCATGAATGTTTCCATAATTATTGTTTTATAATCGTGCGTTAACCATTTGCAGTAACTAATGGTACCAGCGCCCAATTGGAGCAGATGCAATCATGAGTGATGAGAAGATCAAGGCCGGATCGGCTGTTGGCGCGGGCAAATCAGCCGGCCGTGCCTCCGGGGACGGCGTCGACCCGGCTTTGCTGTTCGAGCGGGCCGGATTGGATGAAGGCCGTATTCAGAACATCGTAGGCGAGGCCCTGGTTGGCTGCGACGATGGCGAATTATTTATGGAATACTGCCAGAGCGAAAGCCTGGTATTGGATGACGGCAGGATAAAATCCGCCAATTTCGACACCAATCAGGGATTTGGCCTGCGCGCGGTTGCAGGTGAACAGACCGGTTATGCCCATGCCTCTGATTTGAACGAGGCTGCCATTGGCAGGGCCGCGGATGCGGTCCGGGCGGTCCGGGCGGGTCACGGTGGCAGCATGAGCCAGGCGCCCATGGCTACCAACCAAAGTCTATATCCCGATGACAATCCGTTGGGCGAGATGCCGTTCGCGGACAAGATCAAAATGCTGGGCACGATAGACAGTTATGCCCGCGGCCGTGACCCCCGGGTGCGCCAGGTCACCGTATCTTTGCATGGGCAATGGCAGGCCGTCGAGATAATGCGGGCCGACGGCCGGCGGATCCGCGATGTCCGGCCCCTGGTGCGCCTGAATGTCGCGGTCGTGCTGGGCGAAGGGGATCGTCAGGAAACGGGCAGCCATGGGGTTGGCGACCGCATTGGTTTTGCGCGCTATCTTGAAACGGCGAACTGGCAGGCACAGGTGGATGAAGCCATGCGTCAGGCCGAGGTCAACCTGTCCTCGGTACCGGCGCCGGCAGGCGAAATGCAGGTGGTTCTCGGCCCCGGCTGGCCGGGCATACTGCTGCATGAAGCCATAGGCCATGGCCTGGAAGGGGATTTCAATCGCAAGCAAACCTCGGCCTTCGCCAATTTGCTGGGCGAACGGGTGGCAAGTCCGGGCGTGACCGTTGTTGATGACGGCAGCATTGATGGCCGGCGCGGTTCGTTGTCGGTTGATGACGAGGGCACGCCGACGGAATGTACGACATTGATCGAGGACGGCATCCTAAAAGGTTACATGCAGGACCGCCTGAACGCCCGCCTGATGGGTATGGCGGTGACGGGCAATGGCCGGCGGCAATCATTTGCCCATATGCCCATGCCCCGAATGACCAACACCTACATGCGGGCCGGCGAGCAAGACCCGCAAGAAATGATCAACAGCGTAAAGGACGGCATCTACGCCGTTAACTTCGGCGGCGGCCAGGTCGACATCACCTCGGGCAAGTTCGTTTTCAGTTGTACCGAAGCCTACCAGTTGCGGAACGGGAAAATTGAGGCCCCGGTAAAGGGTGCCACCCTGATCGGTAATGGGCCAGATGTCCTGACCAAGGTTGGTGGTATTGGCAACGATCTGGCCTTGGATACCGGCATTGGCACCTGTGGCAAAAGCGGTCAAGGCGTACCGGTAGGCGTGGGCCAGCCGACCTTGCTGGTGAATGGTTTGACCGTCGGCGGTACAGCGACCTAGTTCATGAATGAACCTGTAAAACCGCAACCGGATGCCGTTCGCTTGGCCACGGCCGATTCGAGGCCGGCAAGATTGCCGGCGTCGGCCAGTGACTATTTGCCGGCCTTGCAGCGCAAGTACGGCCCGGCCCCAGGCACCGAAAGAATGGTGCCAACGGCTCTGCAGTTTCTCAACAACAGTATGGGTGGCTGGCCCACCGGCTTGAACCTGCTGGCCGGAGAGCCCGGCAGCGGCAAGACCGCATTTGCCTTGTTCAATGCCGCCGTAGCGGCCAAGGCCGGCTTTCCGGTATTGTATCTGAGCTTTGATTTGCAGTCAGAGTTTCTGGTTATGAAGCTGTTGTGCCAGCAGGCCGAATTGAACAGCCGGGACCTGATGGATGGGATGCTGGACGCAGCCGCCCTAAAAGCCGCCATGGCGGCTCATAAGAAATCGTTTTCCAACATCACCGTGGTTGAAGCAGACCCGGAACTGCCGAACGAAAAAGCCGAGGAAATGGCCCGCGAAATGATCGCCGCCAGTGCCCGTGACCGAATTCTTGTGATCGTCGATTATCTGCAGATTTGGGCGGCGGGGTCACGGCAGTTCTCGGAATTCCGTCACGAAATCGCAAAGCTGATGACGGCCATGCGGCGTTTGGCATTGAGCCTGGACAGCCCGGTCCTGGCGATATCGTCGCAGAACCGCAAGTATCAGGGTGAAGCCGTCCTGCGAAGCCTGGAGGGCACATCGGATCTCGAGTATTCCGCTGATAGCGTTAGTTTCCTCGTCAACGTTGAACGGCCGGTCAATCAGGGCAATTATACTCACCCCGACGAATTGATAAGCAAAAGCCGCTCTGTTTCAATCAATCTCCGGAAAAACCGCTTTGGCGAGACCGGCTCACGCATAATCAAATTCCTGCCGTCCACCGGCGCCTTCAACGAAGAAACCGTCCTCCGGCCCTTGGCCGGCTGACCGTCTCTGCCCGCTCAGATCCGGGCTATACTATCGCTATTGGCGGTGCGCACATAAGCGCCCGTGGGCAGGAGAGACAGCGATGGATGTTATCAACAGAACGTTCGCGATTGACGGGCTTAACTACGACATGGACTTGGCCGGGCCGGAAGACGGGCCCTTAGTATTGTTATTACATGGCTTCCCCCAATCAAAACATGCCTGGCGTCACGAACTGCCGGCGTTGGCAGCGGCAGGCTACCGTGCCGTTGCGCCCAATCAACGCGGCTATTCACCCGGCGCCAGACCTTTGACCATTGCCGACTACGCGGTAAAGCTTCTGGTCGGCGACATCTTCGCCTTTGCCGACGCACTGGGCGCGGACCGATTTCATCTGGTCGGCCATGATTGGGGCGGCGCCCTGTCCTGGCTGGCCGCGGCCAAAACGCCTGAACGTCTGCTGACTTTAAGCGTGCTATCCCGTCCGCACCCTGACGCCTTTGCCCGCGCCTTGGATGAAACCGAGGGCCAAGCCCATCGTTCCCGCCATCACAAAGCCTTCTTGAATGCCGAGACGGAACAGTTGCTGTTGGCAGATGACGCCCGGCGTTTCCGTGAGATGCTGGCCAGCCATAATTGTCCTAAGGCCGCCGTTGCGGTTTATCTGCAACTCTTGGGCGATGAGGCTGCCCTTGGCGCCGCCCTGAACTGGTATCGGGCCGCGGGCGGCAATCTGACCGCCCAAAGCGACCGCACCGCCTCCGGCCTGGGGCCGGTCACAGTGCCGACGCTGTACATATGGGGCGATGAGGACGGCTCTGTCGGCCCGGAGGCCGCACATTGGACCGCCGACTATGTCACTGGCCCCTATACTTTCCATCGTCTGGAAGGCGTTGGCCATTTCATTACTGACGAACAACCCAATGCGGTACAAGAGCCGTTACTGCGGCACTTGGCGCAGACCTCAGGCGTTTAGAGCCTGTCGGGGCTATTCTGATTCATTTGATGGCGCGGCCAGGCCATTGGGGTAGGCGCGCGGCGCAGCGCGATGTGGGACATCGGGCAAGCCGCGAAACACCGCCCAATGACCTGGCCGCGCCACCGAAGGCCGGTTTTGGAGGCCCCGTGGGGGCGGTGGGGGGGGTGGGCCGAGGCCCCCCAACGCCGGGCAACCCCCCCCGCCCC
>JAJFGG010000038.1 GCA_021776235.1 Alphaproteobacteria bacterium
TGTGAGTTCTCACGAGGTTGTTCATTCGATCCTCTTCTGAGAAGCTGATGTTTACCAAGACAGAAGCTTCAAGGAGAGAACCGAATGAACATACACAAGAATGCCCGCCTGACGCCGAAAGGTCGAGAGCTGTTGATCGAACGCTTGCAACGCGGCGAACACCCCGAAGACGTTGCTTGCGCCATGGGCGTCAGCGTCCGCACTGTCTATAAATGGCGGAAACGCTATCGGGAAGAAGGGCTGTATGGTTTACAGGATCGTTCATCCCGCCCTCTCAGTAGCCCGGCCCGGACAGTTGAAGCCATCGAGACCCAGGTCATTGCCCTGCGCCGGCAGAAGCGTATCTATGATCTAATTGCAGACCAGAGCGGTCTCTCCCGGGCCACCGTCGGCCGCATCCTGGTACGCCATGGTCTCAACCGCTGGCGCGACCTGGAGCCGGCTGAGCCGGTGATCCGCTATGAGAGGGACCGGCCCGGCGAGATGATCCACATGGACATCAAGAAGCTGGGCAAGTTCAACCGTGTCGGCCATCGCATCACGGGGGATCGCCACGGTCAAAGCAGCGCCAGGGGCATCGGTTGGGAGTTTGTCCACGTCAGCGTCGATGACCACTCCCGCCTAGCCTTCAGCCAGGTCCTGAAGAGCGAGAGAAAAGAATGCGCCATGGCCTTCCTGAAGGCCGCCGTGGCCTGGAACAACCGTCTCGGCATCAAGATCGAGCGGGTGATGACGGATAACGGATCGTGTTATCGCTCAAAGGCCTTCAACAAACTTTGCAAACGCCTGGGCATCCGCCATATCTACACCAAACCATACACGCCAAAAACCAACGGCAAGGCCGAGCGCTTCATCCAGTCAAGCCTCAGGGAATGGGCCTATGCCCAGGCATACAACACATCGGAACAAAGAACCCAGGAGTTGCCATACTGGCTGCACCATTACAATTGGCACAGACCCCACGCCGGTATAAAAAGGCAAACACCAATCAGCCGATCAGGCTTGGACGTGAATAACCTATTGAGACTCCACAACTAGAGCAGCTTCTGGCTCAAGATTTCCGGGAGAGGTTTGACCGTTCATATGCGCATCTGACCAGAATCCGAATATCACTATGTCACGCTGACGCCCGGTTGGAGACACTGAGCCACAGCAAGTTACTGCACTGGAACAAATCTGTTTTGGTCAGGGAAATGAGTTGGCAGGGCGCGTTGCAGAACGCGGGCGGCGTCGATCACATAGGTATTGTCCGCCATCGGATAATGTTGCGCCGAATTTAAGTAGGCGTCGATCCCCGGTAGGTCCAGAACCTGGCCATGCAACGCAGCCAATCGAGAGGTGTCTGCAAGGAGGCCCGGCACCCATTCGAGATATCCGGTCAAAGACTCAGCAAGGACGATATCAGCGAACGTCAGGCTCGCGCCAACACAAAACCCGGTATCGTTTTCCGCCAACCGAGCTTCGAATACCGGGCCAAATTTCTCAAACCGGCCCATGAGGGATTCCACAGCGGCCTCGACGTTGGGTTGAAACGCCGCCTGCATCGCAGTTTCGGCAAAATCGGCAACGGCACCAGCAATCATATCGCACCACAGCGCGTCCGCATCGGTCTCACCATAATAACCGCCACGGCGCGCGAGGTAACGGATCATCGCGCTGGATTGGCTCAGGTTAAGCCCGTCGATTTCCAGGAGTGGCATTTGATCGAAGGGCAGCTTACCCGTCGCCCGCAATGCGGCCAATGCTTCCGGCGTCTCGATCGCCACATTTTCAAAATTGATCTGGCTTACCGCCAACATCCACCGAGTTGTTTCGGCTCGGCCCCGGCCCTTAAAATAATGAAGTCGCGTCATATCGGTTTTTGATCCTTTAGATTTCAGCGAATAAATTGCTGTACGAAATCGGCACCAAGGCCAACGCTTTCAAAATGGGCACGGCACATGTCGATTTTGATGAAGATGTCTTCGTATCCCAAATGTTTGCCAAAGGGGTCGATATAATACATCACGCGGTTGACCTGGAAGTAGGCTATCATTTCATCGACGTCGTCGGGCACCATCAGTGTGTGGGTCTCGCCCGGCAGCTCATATACGTAGCCGCCCTCTTCCGTGATCCAATCATGTTCGAGATAGTGCCAATAGAGAGCCATAACAGATCACTGTTGACCCGTTGCGGACTTTGGGTATCAGCTGTTGTTCGCCAAGGCTCGGCCACCTTTTTGGCCTCATTTGTTCAAGCCGGCGGCCTTCGGTTGACGACGACCTGGGATCTTTTGGCTGGACGCAGTGGTGCGGCAAGTTCCATCAGGCGGTCGACGGTGCCTTCGTATCCAGGTGCGATGCGCGGGATCGGCCTGCCCTCGGTGGCGGCTAGTTTTTGTTGATAGACTTGGAATTCGCTCGAAACGACCGAGCCCACGCGATCATAGACCGGGTCGGCGAGCGCCTCGTCGAGGGGGACGAATTCGGTTCCATTCGCGGAAAGCGCCGTCAAAAGGTCGTCAAGGGTATGGGCGAAGAACTGGACATAGTGGCCCAGCAAAATGCCGACGGGCTCGTAACCGAAGTAGCTGCGACAGCATTGCTGGTCATGGTTGAGCTGGGCGACGCAGAAGTCGACATAATCGGTTTCGAGCTGCCGCGCATCTTCGACTTTTCCTTCGCGCAGGAAGTGACGCCAGACCCTGTCCCATTCCCATTCGAATAGCCAGGTCGTCACGTCCGCCGGTGTGTATCCGGCGCCGTCCAGATAGGCTTTGACCTTAGAGCGTTTCTCTTCTGTATCGCCCCACAAATTGAGCGTGTAGCGGAAGGTCTTGGACGGGGCTTGCGACAACCATGGCGCCAGCAGTTCATCGGCCACCGCAACATCGTGAATGTAATGCTCCGCCGACACGTCATTCAGCATGACATGGCTATGAGTATGGTTGCCGATGTGATGACCAGCGGCGACCCACATGTCGAATATCGCCGCGCCTTCTGGGTCGACATCGAGAAGCCAGGAGTTGGAATATGCGTAGACGCCCGCAATGCCATGCTTTGCCAGTGTGTCGATGATGGACGATGCCATTTCGTTTGGCGTCGTATCGTTCGGACAATCCTCGTGAGGCCAAACTGGAAGATCGTCTGTCGTCAATGCCACCCGTGTCATCAGCCTGTCGCTCCGTCATGTTTTGCCGCCATGGGATATTGTTCCTTTGCGAAGGGGTTCGTCAAATTTTGCCTAGAGCCGGTCATTTTGCAGAGATCTCGGCAAGATTGCGTGCGGCCTGGCGCATCGCGGGCAGGTACGCGTCTGGCAGAAAGCGAGATGCCGGGCTTGAAATCGAAAGTGACCCCAAACACTGGCCGTCTTGATCGAGGATCGGCACCGCGATCGATGAAATGCCCGGCAAGGATTTTCCGCCACCGCCGATCGACACCTGATCCTGGCGCACCTTTGCAATTTGGGCCTTGCTTGGCAAAGAAATGCCCGATTGGCGCACGCGGTCGAGCAGATCGTCTGGTCCGAAGGCAAGCCAAATCGCACCGGATGAACTGTCCTCGTACGACAATTCGGTGCCGACCTGCAGATCGGCACGAAGCACGCCTTGCGATTCTGCCCGTCGCACGATGACAATTTTTTCTTGCTCCAACACGACAAGCGATACGGCTTCCCCCAATTCGGCGGCGAGCTGATCGAGGACAGGCTGGACACGCTCGCCAAAGCCGGCCTGCTTCAATGCCGCCGCGCCGATGCCGATGGCCCGTGTCGATAGGCGGTAGCTGCCGTCAGGCAGACGCTCTAACCAGCCAGCGGTCGTGAGCGTGAACAGGCGTTGATAGGTCGTGGCACGGGATTCGCCCAACATTCGCCCCAGTTCCGAAATGCGGACCGCGCCGGGCTGCTGCGCGATCGTGTCCAACAAGTGAAAGCATTTGAGGACAGTTGAAAGAGGCCGGACTTCCATTTTCGTATCTCCAAAATTTGTATTCTTAATAAATACATTGACTTTTATATAAATACAACAAAAATCTTCATCATTCGAACACTGGCGTATGAGCGGCCAGACGGGATGAAAGGAAGTGAACTGCAATGGAATACGAAACAATCCTGTATGAAGAGTCGGGGCCAGTGGGAACGATCACGCTGAACCGGCCAGACGACGGCAACATGTTCACCGTCCAGATGTGTCACGAGATCCGCGATTGCATAAACGAGATGCGTCGGGAAACCCGGACGCGAGTGTTGGTCATCACCGGCGCCGGCGATCGCTTCTTCTGCATCGGCGGTCGAAAGGAGGGGATGGAAGACACCAAACTCTATGCCGGCGTGCTGCCCACACTCGAAATGTACGAAGCCATCGACCGCTTGCAAAAACCCGTCATCGCCAGCGTCAACGGCTATGCCGTCGGTGGCGGCAATGTGCTGCAGGTGGTTTGCGACATGACAATCGCCAAGGAAAGCGCAGTATTCCGCCAAGTTGGCCCGATGATGGGTTCGTTCGATGCAGGCTACGGCACCTGGTACCTGGAAGACCTCGTTGGTAAGAAGCGCGCCAAGGAGATGTGGTTCTGCAATCAACGGCTTTCGGCCCAGGAAGCACTCGATATCGGGCTCGTCAATCGGGTCGTACCGGACGAACAGCTGGCGGACAAGACGCGAGAATTTGCCCTGGAAGTCGCTGATCGCGGCGCCTTCGCCCTGGCCTCCATCAAGGGTGCCTTCAACGCTCGGCATGGCGGCGTTGGCGGTTTGGCCCGTGTTGCGCACGATCTACTGTTACCGCAATACCTTCGTTCCGCAGAGGCAAAGGAACTCAGCAAGGCCTTTGCCGAGAAGCGGCCGCCTGAAGCTGATCTGTTCGGACAATGAGGCAACGATGAAACCATTCCTCACATTGCACCGTCCCGACCTAGCTCAACGGTATTATGCGGCCGATCTTTGGCAGGACCAGTCCTTCTACGACCTTTTGGTTCATCACGCCGAAACAGCCCCGGACCGTCAGGCGCTGAAGGATGGGCGCCATTCCTTAAGCTGGTCCGAGCTGCGCGACTGGACGGATGCGGTCGCGGCAAAGTTCTCGGATACTGGTTTGGTTGCGGGCGATCGGGTCTCGATCTGGATGTCCAATCGCGCTGAGGCCATCGTTGCCTTCCTTGCTTGTTCACGGCAGGGCCTTGCCTGTAACCCCTCGCTTCACAGGACCTACACCTGCCAGGAAATCGTCACCTTGGTGGACCGGCTCGAGGCAGGCATCCTAATAACGGAACCCGATTGGGGTGCAGATCAGGGCGAAATTGACCGGGAGGCAATATTCGGCGGCGTTACCACTTTAAAGGCCGTCCTGGAGCCAAATTCATTACCACGGACGGCAGCCGGACCGTTACCGCCGACGGAGAGTGATCCTGACGGCGTCGGTTATCTCGCCTTTACGTCCGGTACGACCGGCGCGCCCAAATGCGTAATGCATTCGGCCAATACACTGCTCGCCAACGCACGGAATATGGTTAGTGATTGGGACATTAGCGGCGACACATGCTTGCTCTCCCTCAGCCCGCTTTCACACCACATCGCCTGGGTTGCCGTTGGGCAATGGTTACTGTCGGGCTGTTTGTTGATTACGGATGATGCGCCAAAGGGCGTCGGTCAACTCGATTGGTTGCTCGATAATGACCCAACCTACGTCATGGGTGTTCCGACTCACGCTATGGATATCTTGAGCGAACTGAAGGCGCGCAGGTTGCCGTCCTTAGGCCGGGTCGAGACCTTCTATATGGCTGGAAGTCCGATTCCGCAGGTTGTTGCAGAAACTCTGGTCGACCTGGGCATCAAACCGCAGAACGTCTATGGCATGACGGAAAACTCATCACACCAGTACACCCACCCGGGCGACGGTGTGGAAATCTGGACGCGGACATGTGGGCGCGGCGGCCCTGCTTATGAAGTTCGAATCTTCGATCAGGAGGATGCGAACAAGCGCCTGGAGGCTGGTAAAGTCGGTCAGATTGGTGGCCGTGGCGCAGCCCTGATGCTCGGCTATTTCGCGAACCAGGAAGCCACCGACAAAAGTTTCAATGACGACGGCTGGTTTCTTTCCGGCGATCTCGGCTCTCTGGATGATGACGGCAATCTCAAGATAGAAGGGCGCCTCAAGGATATCGTCATCCGCGGCGGCCACAACATCCACCCGGCCCATATTGAAGACTATGCGTTGCGGCACGCCGGCATCGAAAAAGCAGCTGCCTTTGCTGTGCCCGATGATCGTCTAGGCGAACGAGTCTGCTTGGCTATCCAAGGAACACCGGAACCTGCCGAAGTCCTCGACCACCTCGACGCACAAGGCCTCTCGAAATATGACATGCCTGAATACTTCCTCAGGGTCGAGGCATTTCCTCTGACGGCGAGCGGAAAAATCCTTAAACGCGACCTCTCCGACATGGTTCGAGGCGGCGAACTCAGTATCGAACCGGTTCGATTTACTGCCAATAAGGAGCGCGCCTGATGTCTGCAGATCAAATCATCGTCACTGGCGCCAGCCGGGGAATTGGCGCGGCCATTGCGGTCGAACTCGCTGATCGGGGTTTTTCCATTGTCGGCCTATCGCGGGGCGGCCAAACCGCAGCTGGGCGCGGCATAGCCTGCGACATCACCGACGAAAATGCGGTACGCCGGGCGTTTGAAGACATTGCGGCAACGGGCCCTATCGCTGGCCTGGTGAATAACGCCGGACTACATTTGTCGAGCCCATCCGCAGAGCTTCCGAGCGATGAGTACGAACAGGTCATGACGCTGAACGCGACGTCAGTAATGATCGCCTCAAGAGAGGCTTACCCCCATTTAAAGGCCGCCGGCGGCGGAACCATCGTCAACATGGGCTCATTTTTCGACAAGCTTGGGGTGCCGTCGAACCTGGCCTATTGCGCCTCGAAGGCGGCTGTGGCGGCGATAACCCGATGCCTGGCGGTCGAATGGGCCGGCGACAAAATTCAGGTGCTTAACATCGCACCAGGATATGTCGCGACAGATCTTAATCGCGATTTTCTTGCCAGGGATCGCGTGCAAGCCTACCTGCAGCAGCGAATTCCGACAGGCGAACCAGGCAAGGCCGCTGATGTGGCTCAACTGGTCGGCGCGCTGCTCGCGGCCAAGATTCCGTTTTTGACCGGCGAGACTATCTATCTCGACGGCGGCCAAGGGATGAACCACTGATGAATATATTTGAGCAGATGGCCCAGCAACGGGACTGGGCCGAAGAGGAGCGCATCATTCTCGATCAGGTGCAGCGGGTCTGCGATGACGTTGTTGCGCCCAATGCTGAACGATATGACAAGGCAGCAGAGTTCCCTTGGGAGAGCATCACCGCCCTGAACGAGCTTGGCCTTAATGCGATCTTTGTGCCGGAAGCCTATGGCGGCATGCCGACCAGCTACGCGCTCTACCTGGAGTGCGTCAAAATGATCGCGGAAGCCTGCGCCTCCACCGGCATCATTTATGCCACCAGTTTCCATGGCATGAAGCCGATCATCGACTTCGGCACAGAGGATCAGCGCCGGCGTCTGTTGCCCCGTATCGCCGAAGGTGGACTGGGTGCGCTGGCAATTACCGAGACGTCCGCCGGTTCCGATGCGACGGGCATGAAGACCCGCTTTACGCCTGACGGTGACGACATCATCGTCGATGGTTCAAAGGTCTTCATATCAAATGGCGACGTTGCGGATCTACTTCTGGTGTTCGGCAAATGGTCTGAGATTGATGACGATCGCCAAGCAATTTCGGTGCTGGTGTTGGAAAAAGACACGCCTGGCTTCGAAATCATCCGCAAGGAAGACAAAATGGGCCACCGCGCCTCTTCCACCGCCGCGCTGAGCTTTGCCGGTTGCCGCGTGCCGCGCAGCAATCTGCTGGGCAATCCCGGTGATGGCCTAAACATACTTTTGGCCTCGCTCAACAAGTCGCGCCCGAGCATTGCCGCCCATGCCTTTGGGATTGCACGGGCAGCCTTCAGGGACATGATCACCTATACCAACGAACGGGTGCAATCGGGCCGCGCGGTGATCGATTTTCAGGGCAACCAGTTCATGATCGCCGACCTGGCCAGCGAAATGGCGATGGTGGAGAACTGGATCGACTATGTCGCCGGCCTGGTGGACGGCGGCGCTGCAGACTTTGGCCTGGAAGCTTCCATCGCAAAAATGCGCGCCTCGGATTTGGCGATGCGCATGGCGACGGACGCCGTTCAGATGCATGGCGGCTATGGCTACTGCACGGACTACCGCGCCGAACGCCTGATGCGGGACGCCAAGATCACGCAAATCTGGGAAGGCACCAATCAGGTGCACCGTCAACTCATTGGCAGGAGCTTTCGAACGCAATGACCAGGATCCGAAAAGTTGGAGTGTGCGGCGCTGCCGGCACCATGGGCGCCGGCATAGCCATCGTGGCGGCCCGGGCTGGCTTCGAAACCGTGGCTTATGATTTGAGCAGCGATGCTCTGAGCCAGGCGGCGGAAAACACAGCCGGTTTCTTCGAGAAATCCGTCGCGCGCGGGAAGATGTCCAAAAGCGATCGTGATGCTGTTTTGGCAAGGTTAACCAGCACGAACGACTTGGCTGACCTGGGCAACTGCGATCTGGTCATCGAGGCTGTGTACGAGGACCCGAAGGTAAAACAGGATCTACTCGCAACCCTCGACGCCACGTGCGCGGACCACACGATACTTGCCTCCAACACATCCACGCTGTCGATCACGGAAATCGCCTCCGGTTGCAGTCGCCAGGACCGGGTCGTGGGCATGCATTTTTGCCTGCCGGCTCAGCTCATGAGGTTGATCGAGATGTCACCCGGCGTGAACACATCGGATGAAACGTTTCAGGCAGCCTGGGCCTGGACCGAGGCCGTCGGCCAGGTCCCCGTCCGCACCCAGGACAAGCCGGGTTTCATCCTCAACGCGCTGCTGGTGCCGTTTAACAACGAGGCGATCCGAGCGGTAGAGGCCGGCGTGGCCGAACCAGCCGATATCGATCACGCCATCAAGGCTGGTCTGGGTTACAAGATGGGCCCGCTCGAACTCATCGATCTCGTCGGCCTCGATACCCAAGTCCGCCTATGCGAGGCCTTTTACCCGATCACTCTTGACCCACGGGCAGCCGCACCGGCGCTTTTGCGCCGCATGGTTGCCGCCGGACGCCTTGGCCGTAAATCGGGCAGCGGCTTCTACAACTACGATGACCAAGCCATGTACGGGAGCTAGGCGAGATGAGCTACATGATTGTAAATAGCGGCGGAAGCCGTTCTTTCCCCACAGGCGATGCTTTCCTCGAACACGCTGCGGCGGACGCCGACATTGTGCTCTACCTTGGCGGCGCCAAAATGCGGGCCGACGAGCAAAAAACAGCGATCCTAGTTGAGTTGGGCGGCGAATGCCTCGGCGTCCATACCGGTGAAGGCGAGGGAACGAATGCGGGCAAGGAAGGCTCCAACATCCTGGGCTTCAACCGCTACCGTAACGGCCATGATGAACCCTCAAATCTGATCGAGCTGGTGCGCCAACCGCGTACGCACGAAACTGCGTTGCGCGCCGCCAAGACATTGTTCACGACTGCCGGGCTCGAGGTCGCGGTTTGCTCCGACCAGGCGGGACGCATTATCGACCGCCTGGTACGGCCAAAGTATAACGCCGCGCTGCGCTTCCTTGATGAAGGTCTGGCCAGCGCCAAGGATATGGATCTGACCTGTCGGATGGGCCTGGGCTACCCTGACGGCCCGATCGAACGGGTCTGTCGGGGCGGACTGGCCCATCACCATGACGTCACCGAAGCCCTGTTCCGGATCTACGGAACCGCTGGTTACGCACCGGCGCGCCGCGCCGTGGTCGCCAAGCAAAGGGCTCCACAATAATGACCAAAATTACACTGAAACCAAAGGGAGAAACACCATGATTAAACGTATGTCACTATTGCGTCGCAAATCGGGTCTGACGGAGGAGGAGTTCGACCGGCATTGGCGGGACATACACGGACCGCTCGTAGCCGAACTGCCCGGATTGCGTCATTACACGCAAAACAGCCCAATTGGCAAAGTCGAAGGCCCCGCCCAAATTCCGGTGGCGGATGCCAACGTTCAGGTCGACGGCATCACCGAGCTTTATTTCGATAGCTTCGAAGCTATGGAGGCTGCCTATACCTCGGAACAAGGCAAGTTGTGTTTAGACGACGGCGAGCTGTTCATCGGATCAGCCACCACGTTTACCGTCACCGAACGCATCATCAAGGATTTTTGACCGTCCTGTATGTTGGCCCGGTTCGATGTAGCCGGGCCAGGCGAAAGGACGACGTTTGCTGCAAGGGAGCAATATCATGAAAGCCGTATGCGTTCGCGAATTCGGCCCCTACCACGGGGCCAAGGTCGAAGATCTCGACGATCAAATACCGGGTCCGGACGAAGTTGTCATCGGCGTCCGGGCGGCTGAGGCCAATTATCCCGATATCCTGGTCATGCAGGGCGACTATCAGATCAAGCCGCCCTTGCCGTTTTCTCCTGGAAAGGCCGCAGCCGGCGTCGTCGAAGCCGTCGGCTCCGCTGTGACGGCTCTAAAACCCGGCGATCACGTCGCAGCGCAGGTCGAACATGGCGCCTATGCCGAAAAACTGAAGGCGAGCGCGGCAACATGCTATCCCATGCCGGAAGATATGCCGTTTACCGACGCTGCGGCGCTGGGGCTGGTCTACCAAACCTCGCATTTCGCCTTGGTGGAACGAGCCGGCCTGGCGGCGGGTGAGACCGTCCTGGTTCTGGGCGCCTCGGGCGGCATCGGCATCGCCAGTGTCCAACTGGCTAAGGCGCTGGGCGCGAACCGGGTCATCGCAGGGGTTCTTGGCGCCGAGAATGTTGCAGTGGCCAGCACAGCCGGTGCGGATCACGTCATCGACCTGGCGATGGATGACCTGCGCGATGGGCTACGGGACGCCATCAACGACATCACAGGAGGCCTGGGCGTCGATGTCGTGATCGACCCGGTTGGCGGTGCGACCAATGCCGCCGCCCTGCGGGCCATGGCGTGGCGTGGGCGCATGGTCATTATCGGATTTGCCTCAGGCGAAATCCCGACCATCAAGTCCAACTACCTTCTGGTGAAAAACATCGCCGTGAGCGGCCTGCAATGGTCCGACTACCGGGAGCGCGAACCGGCTTGGGTGGCAAACGTTCAACAAGAACTTTTCGATCTGTATCAGGCTGGAAAACTTACCCCACACATATCGAAGCGTTTCCCACTGGAAGGGTTTTCCGAAGCGCTTGATTTGTTAAAAGCCGGGAAGGTGCAAGGCAAGGTCATCCTGACGCTTGACGTCTGAGCCTCACCCGACCGGCGCGAACACAAATATCGGATTGAAACGGAAGGCATCGCCTTTCGTACGGCTAAAGGATAGAAGATGAGCAACAAAACGAAAACCGCGCTGATCGCCGGCGCGACCGGGGTCGTCGGGCGAAATCTCCTCAAGTACGTTCTGTCACGCGGGGACTGGAACGTGATTACGTTGTCGCGACGTCGTCCGGATCTCGAGGGTGCGTACACCCATATCCCCGTCGATCTATTGGATCCCGACGATTGCCGGGAAAAGCTGGGTGGACTTCAGGACATCACCCATGTGTTTTTTGCCGCCTACATCGAACGCCCGACATGGGCTGAAACCGTCCCGCCGAACGTCGATATTCTGCGCAATTTGATGGATGCGGTCGAACCGGTGGCGGCCAACCTTCAACATGTGAATCTAATGCATGGCACCAAGTGGTATGGCAATCATCTCGGGCCGTTCAAGACGCCGGCGCAGGAAGATGATCCGCGTCACATGCCGCCCAATTTCTACTACGACCAACAAGACCTCGTTGCCGAAAGGGCAAAAGGGAAGGCTTGGACCTGGTCAACCGCCCGGCCCCATGGCATCTGCGGTTTCGCGATCGGTAATCCGATGAATTTGAGCATGGTCGTGTCGGTCTACGCGACCATCTCTAAAGCATTGGGTCTGCCTCTCCGTCACCCCGGATCTGTTGCCAATGCCAACGCTCTTTACCAAGTTACCGACACCTCGCACTTGGCCAAGTCGGCTGTCTGGATGTCGACCGAACCGGGCTGCGCCAACCAACCCTTTAACATCACCAATGGCGATATCTTCCGTTGGGCCGATATGTGGCCCGCATTCGCCAAATATTTCGGAATGGATTTAGCGCCGCCGCAGCAAATCAATTTGGAGCACATGATGGCGGACAAGGGCAATCTCTGGACGGACATCGTCGAGCAACATGGTTTGCAAGATATCCCTTATGACCAGCTGGTGTCATGGGCCTATGGGGATTTCGTCTTTACGCCGGAGTACGACATTATTTCCTCGATGACCAAAGCACGGCAGTTTGGATTCCACGATATCGTCGATTCCCGGCAAATGTTTTTGTCCTTGTTCGATGATTTGAGACAGAACCGCATAATTCCCTGAAGGTCGTCTATTGCACATCAGGCAGAGATGCATCTCTTGCTAGCGATTTATCGGGGTAGAAATTTGAATGAACAAGGAGGGATGAAGTCATGACAGCATATCTCATTGTACGGGCCGTAGTGCCTCAGGAAGACCGCGCTGATTTCGATAGCTGGTATGAGCGAGAGCACCTACCAGACGCCAAGCGGGCATTCGGCGCGAAGTCCGCATTCCGTGGCTGGACGTTCGAAGACGATAGTCTTCACTATGCAATGTACGAATTTGCGAGTTTGGAGATCGCGCGTTCTACTCTGGATTCCGAAGCCCTTAAAGCGATGGTGGCGGAGTTCGATCGAACTTGGCTGGGCCGTGTGACCCGTAGCCGGGAAATTATTGAAATCGCCCAGCGGCTATGACGCCATAGGTCGGTGGTCAGACATCCGCTTCCAATCTCATGAAATCAAGGAGACCGGCAAATGACAAAATTGCAGGGTAAAGTCGCTCTAGTCACCGGTGCCGGCAGCGGTATCGGTCGGGCAACGGCAATTCGATTGAGCGCGGACGACGCAAAGGTCATCGCGACAGATATTACCATTGATGTTGATGAGATTGATGGGGTTGAGTTTATCAAGCATGACGTCCAGGAAGAAGGCGCTTGGGAGGATCTCATGGCGTCAATCGAGCGAAATCACGGGCGTTTGGATATTCTGGTTAATAACGCGGGCATTCTGCGAGAGGCGCCAATTGAGGAGACGTCCTTCGAAATGTGGAGCAGCGTTTTATCCACCAATCTCACCGGAACGTTCTTTGGCTGCAAACATGCAGTGCCATTGTTGGCGCAATCGGAGGGCGGCGCTATTGTCAATGTTTCTTCTATTGATGCTCTAAGCGGCAGCTTTCATCATGCAGCCTACGCGGCATCCAAGGGAGGCGTCGCGGCCCTCACACGCGCTGCCGCTATGGAACTGGCGGAACGTGGCATTCGTGTCAACGCCGTCTGTCCCGGATCGGTCGAAACGCCGATGGCCGAAGCGATGTTCGCAGCCAGCGAAGACCCGGAACTGGCGGAGCGGCGCCGCGAGGTGCATCCCCTCGGCCGCATCTCCACGCCGGAAGAACAAGCAGACGCGATTGTCTTTCTTTGCGGACCCGACGCAGCTTTTATCACCGGTGCCGTATTGCCCGTCGACGGCGGTCGGGCCATTCGCTGATGGAGATCGCCGGTGACAAAATCTCTGTTCACCACGGGGCTTTCTGCGTGACCGCTTTACTCTGAGCTGTGGGCTTGGTTAGCGACACGGCCAACAACCACTGTCTTTTCCGGCGTAGGGTAAACGGATAGGGTCAGTGAAATTATAAGGAGGATAGCATGGCCAAAGGCCTGCTCGCAGCCGCATTTGATTTCTCGAACGCGCATAGTGACGAATTCCACGATTGGTATGATCTGGAGCATATTCCCGAGCGCCAGGCCGTTCCCGGTTTTGGCGCCTCCGAACGCTGGATCAGCGTCGAGAAGCCGACCATAGCGGTAGCGACCTACGATCTCGACACGCTTGATGTGTTGCAAAGCGAAAGCTACCAATCCGTTGCTCATGAGAACATCACGGTCTGGTCTAAACGGGTCACCACCATGTGTGATTATTTACTGCGATTCGAGGGCAGCCAAATAACGCCGGGTGAAGCCATCGCGCCAGAGGGCGCCGGCGGTATGTTGCTCAATGCCATGAATGTCACGGCCGAGGCCGAAGCGGATTTTAATGCCTGGTATGATGAGGAGCATTTGCCGGCGCTTTTGGCCGTACCCGGCACCCTGGCGGCCCGGCGCTACCGCTCGGGCGAGGATCCGCAGGGCAAGCGCAGTCATCGCTATCTGGCGATTTACCACCTCACTTCGCCGGAGGTAACACGGAGCGCTGCCTGGAAAGCCGCCGTTGACACCCCATGGAGCGATCGGATGCGACCGCATTTCCGGGACCGAATGCGCCTCCTGACACGGCGCTATGTCCGCAACACCTAGCCGCGCTGTCCAACGTTCCGGAATAACACCGGTATTTCCCGGAGCTCATCGCTTCACGGGCGATAGGCGGGCATCGAAAAGACATAGGCCGCCATCCTAGCTGCTATATGGTTAGGTTGATTACTCTGTCCCTAGGGTGTGAATAACGACTCACGGAGCGCAATTGGATGAAGATGGAACTAAGGCTACATGAAGACACGCCTTTTGCTTCGAACACATGGCACCTCGGTCCGGGCGTGCCGCGCGCGATCTACGTGTCTGCCGGGCAGGTGACGATCAATGGCACCGTGTTGGAGCAGGACGACGGAATTGTTTCGTCAGAAGAATTGACCATCGTCGCGGGTGGTCAAGGCGCGACCCTATGGCGCTGGGAGGTCACACCAGAGTCGGCTGCCGTCGCGGCTCTTGCTGGGCGCGGCACCATGCGTTTGGCGGCGCCAATTTACGCCGCTGCAATTTCTGACAGTCTTCTCATGCGGCTGGACAGCGTTGCGTTCCCGCCTGGAGGGTGCGCACTTCTCCACACCCACCAAGGGCCGGGAATTCGTTGCCTACGGGAAGGTAGCATCCGTATAGACACTGAGGGACGTTCAGCCTCCTATGGTCCTGGCGGCGCCTGGTTCGAGGCCGGGCCAGAGCCAGTCTTCGCCCAGGCGGCTCAAGATCAATCCAGCCGCTTCATTCGCGCCATGGTGTTGCCGCGCGCGTTGATGGGCGTTTCATCCATTCACTACGTGAATGAGGTTGATCGGGGGAAGCCAAAATCACAAAGCTATCGGGTCTGGTCGGAAGCCGCTATCGAGTTTCCCGAAGAATAATTCAGGAGGATATCATGCGGTGTGAAGGAATGGTTGTGGTCGTCACGGGCGGCGCCATGGGAATTGGCCGCGCCATCGTTGAAGGTTTCCTTGACCAGGATGCCTCTGTTGTCTTAGCGGACAAGTCCGGCGCCAAGGAGGCCGCTGAGTCATTGGCGCAACAGGGTCGGCACGTTGTTGGAGTTGCTTGCGATGTCTCAAGCGCCAAAGAAACCCAGGCCATGGCTCAGGCCGCTCTTAATGAGTTTGGCCGGATCGATGTCCTCGTAAACAACGCAGGCATTTATTCTTCCTTGACACCAAAACCGTTCGAGGAATTGGAGGCCGAAGATTGGCGGCAGGTACCTAGCACGCTTGCGGGACTCAACAGCATTTGTCGGACGTCACCTGTGGATTTTGTCTCTTTTTAGACTCACAAATCGCAATCATAAGGGACGGTGCAGTTTTCGTAGCGTTTTCAACGGTCTAGAAATGCTTGTCTCTGCCTAAAACGGGCAGCGCTCTCGTAACCTATTGATTTTACGTTGGAGTCTCGCAGCTCCGAAGGCAGAGGTCGCACGTTCGAATCGTGCCGGGTGCGCCAATTCCTTTGAAATTGATGGGTTTTGGTAAGAACCCGGGCAGATTTACGGCGCGAATCCGCCCGGCGATGAACGATTAAAGTGCAGCGTCACCGAAATCGTCACCGAAATCCGGCCCAACCTCCATTGATCTATTGGTTGGATCGTCTTCAGAGCATTGATTAGAGCATTGAGAATCGCCATTGGTTCGCCTGCGGGTGCCACATACGAAAGGCGATACAATCTGTCAGTGAACCAGTCGGGCCATTCGTCCTCGGCAGTGGCAGTGCTTGCGGCACGCGATGATAACGGCTCAGCCGGTTAGATAATAAAGTCGTCCTGATGCAAATTGGCGATTTGAACGCCGATGAGCGTCACCGTCCCTTCGTTGCTGAAGGTAATCGTTGTGTCCGTGGTGCCGACGTTATCGTCGGCCAAGGCCAGCAGATCTCCCAGGTTACCCAGGTTGAGCGCGGTAACATCGATCCTGTCCTCCGACCCGGCACCCGCCGAGAAGTCGGTGATCGTATCGTGGCCGTTGTATTCGCCGAACACAAACAAGTCATCGCCAATGCCGCCGGTGTATCTGTCATTGTCGGACTCGATCACGACAATGGCGCCATCGCCATCATCATGCTTGTCATGGCCTTTGCCTTTGTCATGACCCTTGCCGCCGCCATGACCACCATGGCCGTGATCGTCGTCGTGGTCGTGTTTGTCGTGGCCCTTGCCTTTGCCTTTGTCATGGCCCTTGCCGCCACCATGACCACCATGGCCACCATGGCCGTGATCGTCGTCATGGTCGTGTTTGTCGTGTCCCTTGCCTTTGTCATGGCCCTTTTCTTTGCCATGGCCCTTGCCATGGTGGTGGCCGTGATGTCCATGGCCGCCGGCGTCGATCTCGACCACCGCGCCCGCATCGATGATGGTGTCGTTGCCGCCGTCGCCGGTGACCTCGTCGTCGCCGGTGCGGGCGTCGATCAGGTCATTACCGCCATTGCCGCGGATCAGGTTGCCGCCGCCATCGCCAAGCAGTTCGTCGTCAATTCTCGAGCCGGTAATATCCTCTATGTTGGCCAGGGTATCGACGCCGCCTTCTCCGTCGTGCGCCACGCCCGCCGCCAGGTCGACGAAGACACCGGCGCCGGCTGTATTGAAATCAACCCGGTCCACGCCGCCGCCGCCATCAATGAAGTCATCGCCCTGATCGCCACGAAACTGTTCGTCGGCGGCGCTGCCAAGCAGTGTGTCATCGTAATGGGAGCCCCATGCACGGCTCACGCCGGTGAAGGTATCCAGGCCGATATTCGCGACATCCCCGCCAGCGCTGCTATACGATTCGCCATTGATCAGATCGACAGTGACGGCGGCGTCGGCACTGCTGAAGCGCACCCGTGTCGTGCCGTTACCGGTGATCGTGTCGTCGCCGCCCATGCCCTCGATGTCGGCCAGGTCAAAATAGGAACTCTGGAAACTGCCATCGACGGTGAAGGTGTCGGCGAAATCGCTGCCCTGGATGAACTCGACACCGGTCAAGGTATCGGTGCCGACACCCGCGCCGATGACCGTCGACACGACGCTCAGGGTCGCGGTGATCCCGCCGGTGGCGTCGGTATATATGGCCCTGTCGTAATCGAACGGGCCTTCGCCGTTGCCGCCGGTATAGATGTTGTCATCCGTGCCCGAGCCGCCAATCAGGGTGTCGTTGCCGGCACCGCCCTGCAGAGTGTTGACGCCGTCACCGCCTTCGATAACGTCATCTCCGCCGCCGCCCACGATACGGTCATCACCACCGCCGCCCTGCAGCAGGTCGTCGCCGCCCTCGCCGCGGATGAAATTGGCGCCGTCATCGCCGATCAGCGTATCGCCATTGTTGCTGCCACGGATATTTTCAATGTTGAAAAGGGTATCAACATTGCCCCAGCCGTCGTCGTAGGTGAAACCGGCGGCCAGATTGACGGTAACCGCGCCAGGTGTGCTGTAGCGGACCGTGTCGGCGCCTGCGCCGCCGTCGATCCAGTCGTCGCCACCGCGCATGCGGAATTCGTCGTCGCCGGCGCTTCCCAACGCATAATCCTCGTGATTGGTGCCGCGCAGGCTGAAAATACCGGCACCGATGGTATCGGTGCCGCCCCAGCCATCCAATACCGTATTGGCGCCAACGGTGGTGGTCGAAGGGTCGCCGAAGGTGAACGCTGCCGACGACAGGTTGGCGAATATGCCGTCCGGCGAAGCATGATACGAAATCCGTGTCAGTCCATTACCCGAAATGGTGTCATCACCCGCCATGCCCTGGAATTCGGTGAATGTTCCGAAAGAGCCGTTGAAGCCGCCATCAGCCGACATAACGTCGTTGCCGCTGGAACCGTCAATCCGTTCGACACTGGTCAATGAGTCTGTATTGCCCCATCTGTCAGTGACCGTACTGACGGCGCCCAAGTGCGCAACAATGCTGCTGCTCGTTGTCGGTATGTCGTCATACTGATCGTTCCGGTAACTGGCGATGTCATAGCCGCCGCCGCCATCGATATCATCGTTGCCGCTGCCGCCCTGGAACCAATCGTCGCCGCCGGCACCGGACATCGTGTCGTCGCCACCATTGCCCTGCAGGCTATTTGCTCCGCCGTCACCAACGAGTGTATCGCCCAGGCTGGAGCCCTGGATATCTTCAAAGCCGGAAAGCGTATCCGTATCGCCCCAGTTGTCCGTGGCAAGGCCCGCGGCAAGGTCCACCGTGACACCCTGAGTGACCGGGATGTCGTCCCAGTAGGCGTTCTCATGATAGCGGACGGCGTCCCGCCCGGATCCACCTGTCAAATCGTCGCCGCCCGAGCCGCCGACGACGGTGTCATTATCGGCGCCGCCGTCGATGGTATCGGCACCGCTAGCGCCGGACAGGTAGTCGTTACCGCCACGGCCGTCGATGTCATCGCCGCCATCGCCGCCAAACAGTTGGTTGTCTAGATTGTCACCAAGAATGGTGTCATTGAGCTGTGAGCCTCCCACATTCTCGATGCTGACAAGGGTATCGGTATACCCCCAGCCATCAGTGGCGGTGCCCGCCAGCAGGTCAACGTAGGCGCCCTGAGTGATGGCGCCGGCGCCATCGAAACCGTCGTCAAAATACTCGGCCGAATCCCAGTTCGCGCCGCCATCAAGAATGTCGTTGCCGCTGCCGCCGTACAGGCTGTCGTTGCCCGCCAAGCCATACAGTTCATCGTTGCCCATGCGGCCGAAGGCGTAGTTATCTCCGGTCGTGAGCGTGATGATATCGTCGCCATAGCTGCCGTGGGCAGCTTCGAAATTGAGGACCGTATCATTGAACAGCACGTTTCCGAACGCGTCCAGTTCCTGGGCGGTACCGGCGTTAAGATCGATAATCACGCCTTGCACGCCAGGGTCTTCATAGAACAGAACGTCGAAGCCCCCCGCCGCATCGACCCAATCGTTTCCGGCACCGGGCCAGAACCAGTTATAGCCGCCGTCGCCGATCAAAATGTCGTCATGGCTTGAACCGGTGACCCCTTCAATGCTGACAAGGGTATCAAAGGTGCCCCAACCATCGCTAGCGGTCCCCGCCGCCAGATCTACGGTCACGGCGCTTGGGCTGTCGCTGTAGTCTGCAGTATCGACAAACTGAACGTTCGTACCGCCGTCAAGCAGGTCATTGCCCGGTCCGCCGTTCAAATAGTCGTCACCAGCTTCGCCATACAGATCATCATTTCCCATACCGCCCGACAGTCCGTCGTCCCCAGCGTCGGCGAAAAGAACGTCATCGCCATCCTGGCCGTCGAGCCAGTCGTCGCCCGTCGTGCCAAACAAAACATCGTTACCCGGTGTACCGTTGATGATCGCCATAATTCAGCCTCTCCGTGCTTTTCAGGCCGCGAGCATCTCGGACGCGCGGCACCCCCGCAAAATTTGTAATTTATCTGTTAACAATCAATTATGTCGGCAGTTTCCATAGCCGCCAATATCAAATATGAAACGAATTAAAATCATACAACGTGGTTTTTCTCACATACTTGAAAAAATCACCGGTAAAAGGTGCGGTTTTTGTTATTTTGACTTATTTTAAATGTTGAAATTCGTTTGAATTCTCCGACCCATCGCCCGGCGCAGGCCGTGCTGCCATAGCCTTGATCCAAAGCGAACCTGCGCTATATCGCTACGGCAATGCGTCAAGTGTGGGCGCTATTGCTGGAAAAAGATGCAGCGGCGCCGAAATCGATTGTTCCCTCTGAACCTCGGGGATAATCGTATCAAGGTCTCCAGACCCCTTACAATCAGGTTGTCGGCGTCTAGGTGACAACACCGCTACTCCACCCTCTCAGGAAACAGCCCCGGCATCCAGCGCGAGGCAGATTTCGCGGGAAAGGCAAGGCGCAGTGGCACGTGGATGGTTGCAGAAACCAGGACGCCTCTTTCGAGAAGCGCCGATGTCACGCGCCGTGCATTTCTTTTGCCGGTATCCAACAGGCCCGCGACTTCACGTCTGGGTAGTTCGCCGCGATAGAGCACGGCTTGCAAAATTGCAGCTGATTTCTTGGGCAAGGCATCGGCTCTGTTTGCAGGTTCGCCCGGCTGGCCGCTTGGAGACCCACCGCGTGCACCGTTCAGCCAGCGGCGGCATATTACCAGGCAACTCAAAGCTGATGCCGTAATCGCAGCTGGTAATGAGGACCATGGACATGGAAATCCCCTGTCGGCTAGTTTGTTATCCTGTCCCGGCAACCGTCTGCCGGCATTTCCATTGGGTGGCCTAACATGAGCAGCGAAAGCATGAGCAGCGAAAGCATGGGGGAAATCGTCAGCTTCTGGCTCGGCCCCAGCCTGGAGAGCCCCGAGGCGGCGTCCGGCCGCCGGGAGTGGTGGTACGAGGGCGGTGCGCCTGTCGACGACGCCATACGCGCCCGCTTCGGCCACCTGGTGCGACAGGCCTGCGCGGGCCAACTCATGGCCTGGCAAGCCACGCCCGGCGGGGCGCTGGCGCTGGTCCTGCTGCTCGACCAGTTCACCCGGAACCTTTATCGCAATACGCCCCGGGCCTATGGGGGTGATGCCCGCGCCTTCGAAATCGTCACCCGGGCCATTGAACAAAAGCTCGATACCGCGCTGCCCCCCGTCTCGCGGATCTGGCTCTACCACCCCTTTCATCATGCCGAAGACGTCGCGGATCAGGACCGCGGGCTGGCTTTGCTCGATGGGCTCCGGCAGGACGCGCCCGCGGCATGGCACGCTTATGTGGAACGCAGCATCAAGGGCTGGACCCGCCACAGAGATATCGTTGCCCGCTTTGGGAGGTTTCCCCATCGCAACGCGGTGCTGGCCCGAGCCTCGACCGACGAGGAAGATGCTTTTCTGAAAACCAATGGCGAGGCCTTCGGGCAGGGCCCGAAGCCAGCGCCGGCAGAATAGAAAAGCAATATCCTCGAAAGAAAAGCCTCAATCGAGCCCGTCCCGCCCAGGAGCAAAACTTTCATTTACTGCGCTCCGATAGGCTGGTTTCGATCGCTTGCTCACAGGTAAAACAGATGGCGTACGTCTGATCCATGACACTGGCAACAAACGTGAAACCCTCTGATGCAGATCAATTCCATTATTGCGCTCCGGATGTAGGGTTTGCTGCCGGCCCCGATTGCGGGGCATGCCGTGATCGTAAAGCCGGTCACCGCCAGGCCAAACCGCTGGCGGGTGGGATCCATATAATTTTGCTGCCCATTGCGCTGGCAGCGCAAGCCAGAGGGAGAGGACGTCGCATGGTTAGAAAGCTCATCCCCGATATCTTATCCGGTCAGGATATCTTTCAGCTGACCGCCGATGCCACGGTCCGGGATGCCGCGCAGGGCATGGCGGCGCGGGATGTCAATTCCGTGGCGGTGACCAATGATGGCCGTTTGCTTGGCATTTTCACGGGAACCGATTTGATCAAGAAGGTGGTCGCCGCGGGCCTCGATCCCGATCTGACTTTGATGCGTGATGTGATGACCCCTGATCCGGAGACGGCCAGCCCCGGCTTCAATGCCATCGAGGCCCTGCACCGTATGCAGGACGGACGCTTTCGGCATCTGCCGATTGTCGAAGACGGCCGGCTGCTGGGCATCCTGTCGCGCCGGGATTTCCTGGGCTACGAGATCGAAGAGCTCGAACATCAGGAACATCTCTGGGAAAGGATCTGACGGCAAGGACCATTGGCATTATTCCGTCACGGTCACGTCGATGCGCGGGCCGTGCCCCTGGCCCATGTAGGCGAGCATTGCGTAGATAAAAAGCACGACGCCGCCCATCTCCATGCCTTCTTCGAGGGCATTCCACAGGTTGTAGGCCAGGGTCTTCAGCAGATCATTGTCTTCGTACCAATCGGTGGCGAACTCGATGCCGGCCGCGCCGCCAAGGTAGATGCAACCGGAGAGCACGAACAGCGCCCGGGTCCGTGCGGGGAGGTGCCGCAGGAAGGGGAGATAGGCCAGGGCGAATATCCCGGCGCTGCCCAGAAACAGCCATCTTGGGTGCGCGAGCACGGTATTGAGGGTCTCGTGCAGGCCGGCGACTTCGTCCATGGAGAGGACCGCAAAGGCCAGCGAGAGACCGTACCAGTGCCGGGTCCAGGGGTCCCGGTCGGCCCGTTTGCGCCGGGCGATGAGAAACAACAGCGCGGACGCAAGCAGCAGCAGGCTTGCGCCAAACCAGGTGGGCAGGCTGTCCTCTTCGTCCACATCGAAGAATTGCCGCAGCAGCCAAGGCAGCCTGTGCCATTCATGGTGCCAGACCTGCAGCATGACGTGGGCCGCCAGCAACGCGGCCATGATGGCGGTTAGCAGCCAAACCAGCGACTTCGCGGATATCTGCAGCTCGCAGTAGGGTTCCATCTTCATGACCATGACGCGCTCCCGACATTGCCGGCAATAGTCAGCCCGGAAATGCTCTGGTCATCATGGCAAAATTTAGGGCTGAATGCGACGCATCAACAGGCGCCAATATGAAAAGTTGCGTGCAACAGGAGGCAACGTGTTTAATCATCCAACAAGGGTGCCTTTCGCCGCAGGTTTCAAAGGAGCGGGAGCGCCCTGAGAGGGGGGCGGACATGAGCCCGAGAATACGCACCATAGCTGTTCTGCTGGGAACCCTATGCATGGCGGTGACCCTTGTTTATGCCGCCTCGATCATTATGGCCCGGCCGTCCAACGCCGGTCTGCCGTCTAGCGCGACGGCGACCTTTGAACCGCCTGACAAGCCGTACGTGTTGACGGCCAAGTCGGACAAAAACGAGGGCAGGCGCAAGAAGGGCAAAGGCAAGAACAACAAAAAAAGTAAGAAGAACAAAAAGAGCAAGAAGAGTAAAAAAAGTAGGAAGAGCATGAAACCTCCGGGTCATCCCCCGCCGGACCCGTCGCCCTCCTGAGATGATGTGCCGCGCCGGAAGATCGCGGGGTTGAGGTGACGGTGTGCCAGGTGCAAACGGAATGCCCCGCTGACCGGTTGACCCGGCTGGCACGCTCCGATTGGCTGACGCAGCGGGCTATGCGGCCACTTGCATGGCCTGGGACAGTTTTTCCTGCAGACTGCGCAGATCAAACGGCTTCATCAGCACCTGCATGTTGTCGATGCCGCTGGCCCGGGCCCGTTCGGCCGCGCCGATGTATCCGGTCATCACGACGACGGGCATGTGGATGCCGCCGGCCCGCATCTGTTGGATCAGGTCAATGCCGTTGCCGGCCGGAAGATTGACGTCAATCAGGCCGGCATCCGCGCCAAGCGTCCTGATGACCCCCATGTTGGTGGGGGCGTGGTCGAACCAGACACAGGTCCAGCCGCTGCGGTCGAAATGCAGCCTGATCGCTTCGAAAAGCGCGGAATCATCTTCAACCACCAGTATGGTCCGCCGGGCATGGGTCTCTATGGGCATGGGTCAAAGCCTCTGCTTGGATCAAAGAGTTAGAGCAACTCGTCTGCGTTCAAATGAACGCAGGTTGCTCTAATGGTTAAAAAACCACAAAGATTATGACCAATACTGGTTAACGGCAGGTAAACGCCTGCATCCCGCCGCCTATGGGCCGGCGCGCATTCTGAAAAAGGGAATAGCCGCGGCTACGAACTTTTCTCGCCGCGCAATTTCTCCCAATCAAACAGGGACGGTTCCTTGTCCTTGAAGCGCTGCACCGCGGCCTTGTGATAGGGCGTCACCAGGGCCATGCCCTGGGCGTCGGCTTCCAACTCCAACAGGGTGCGGTGATCCAGATTGTAGGACTGGTTGAGGATGTTCTTCGCCATGCCGATGGCCGCGGTGGAGGCGTGGCGGAAGCGGCCGGCAAATTCGCGGACCTCCGCCATGGCGCTGTCCCGGGGCACGATATCCAGGATCAGGCCCAGTTCCTTGGCTTCCTCGGCCCCCACTTTGCGGGCCGAATAAACCAGCTCCTTGGCCCGCTGCAGGCCGACCAGACGGGGCAGGATGAAAAAGCCGCCCCAATCGGGCACCGCGCCAATGCGGCCGAAGGCCTGCATGAACATCCCCGCCGGGGTGGCAAAGACAAAGTCCGCCGCCAGGGCCAGGTTGCAGCCCGCGCCCGCCGCCGGGCCATCGACCAGGCTGATCACCGGCAGTTCGATATGCGCCATGTCATAGATAATATCATGGTCGGCCCGCAGGCCGCGCCGGGTGCCCAAAGAGGTGCGCTCGTCACTGCCCATGGCCTTGACGTCGCCGCCGGCGCAAAAGGCGCCGCCGGCGCCGGTCAGGATCAGCGCTTTCACTTCCTCGCCGGCCTGCTCTTTCACCAGCTTCAGGGCGACGCGCATATCATCCCGCATCTCCGGGCTCAGGGCGTTGCGGGCGTCGGGGCGAAACAGGGTAATGGTGGCGAGCTCGTCGCTGATGTCGAATTTGATATGTTTGAAGTCCATGTGGCTGATCCTTTCCCTGCGCGCCCCGTGGGCGGCGTGCCATGTTCAGTTTCTGCCGGCCAGTTTATCATGAATCCGCCCGCCGGAACCAGTTGCCCCGCAGTCCCGCGTTTTTATGCCGTAGGGGCTCTCGAAAAAGCGGCGAGCGGCCAATATTGTTGGCCAACGCCGCTTTATCCGCGCTAGTCTTGGGCAACCCATTTGGCAAAACTGGAGGCGTTTCCCCATGAAGGCAGCTGTATTGTACGAACCCAACAAGCCGCTGGTGATCGAAGAGATCGCGACCAAGAAACCCGGGCCCCACGAGGTGCTGTTGAACACGGCCTATGCGGGGCTGTGTCATTCCGATCTGCATTTTATCGAAGGCCTGTATCCGCATCCGCTGCCCGTGGTGCTGGGCCACGAATCCGCTGGCATCGTTGAACAGGTCGGCGCGGAGGTGAGCTATGTGAAGCCGGGCGATCATGTCATCACCTGCCTGTCGGTGTTTTGCGGCACCTGCGAGCAATGCACCAGCGGCCGGCCGGTGATTTGCACCAACACCGAGGTCAAGCTGCCGCCCGGCGAGGCGCGGCGCCTGGAATGGGACAAGTCCGACCAACTGCACACCTTCACCAACCTGTCATCATTCGCCGAACAGATGCTGGTGCACGAGAACGCCATCGTGAAGATCCAGCCTGAAATGCCCCTGGACCGCGCCGCCCTGATCGGCTGCGGCGTCATCACCGGCTTTGGCGCCGCCGTCAATACGGCCGGCGTGCGCTTTGGCGACACTGTTGCCGTGATCGGCTGCGGCGGCGTCGGCATGGCGGCTATAAACGGCGCCCACGTGGCGGGCGCCGGCCGGGTCATCGCCGTCGACACCAACCCGGTCAAACTGCAACTGGCCACCAAGCTTGGCGCCACCGACCTGGTCAACCCCAATGACGGCGATCCCGTCGCGCGGATCATGGAGATGACCAAGGGCGGGGTGCATCACGCGATCGAATGCCTTGGCCTGAAAAAGACGGCCGAACAGTCGTTCGAAATGCTGGCGGTCGGCGGCACGGCCACGGTCGTGGGCATGGTGCCGTTTGGCCAGAAGATCGAACTGGACGGTTTCGCGTTTCTGCGCGAACGCAAGATCCAGGGCTCGTCAATGGGCTCCAACCGGTTCCGCACCGATATGCCGCGCCTGATCGATCTCTACCTGCAGGGACGGCTGCACCTTGACGACTGGATCTCGGACAAGATCAAGCTGAGCGAGATCAACGAGGGCTTCACGGCCATGAAGGAAGGGCGCACGGTCCGCTCACTGATCGATTTCGGGGTCGCTTCCTGACGGCAATGGCACCTACCGGGCGCCCGCGTGGGGGCTTTCCCTTTGGTGTGCTGCTTTGGCTGGCGCTGGCGATTGCCTTTGCCGTGGGGCTCTGGCTGCTGGCCGCTCTTTTCCCGGGCAGCCTGTCCTCGACCGGCGACCAGGTCGGTCTGGTCCGCCTGGTATCCGTTCTGGTGCTGATCTCCAGCGGTCTGCTGTTCGTCCGGCGCTTCAACTTCGCGGCGGCCGTTCGCAACATCGCCATCTGGTCTGGCGCGGCGGCCCTGCTGGTGCTGGCCTACACCTATCAGGACGAACTTCGGGCCGTGGGCGCGCGGGTCGGGGCGGAGCTGTTACCCAGCCAGGCGGCGGTCCCGGCGGACGGCGTGGTGATCCTGACCCAGGATACGAGCGGACATTTCTACGCCGGCGGCAGCGCCAATGGCGCCCGGGTGCGGTTTCTCGTCGACACCGGCGCCTCGGATATCGTCCTTAGCCCGCGCGACGCCAGGCGCATGGGCATCGACCTCGCGGCCCTGGGTTACACCCGGCTTTACCAGACCGCCAACGGCATGGGCCGCGGCGCGCCCTATCGCCTTGAGCGGCTATCCATCGGGCCGTTCGAATTCCATGACGTCGCGGTCTCCGTCAACCAGGCCGAGATGAACGCATCGTTGCTGGGCATGAGTTTTCTGAACCGTCTGAGCGGCTTTGAAATTCGCGGCCGTAAATTGATCCTGCGCCGCTGATAGGTCCCTATCATCGCAATGTGGTATTAGCCTGGAATTGCTCTGGGTAGATCGACGACAAAGACGGTGCCACCGCCGGGCCGGTCTTCAATATGAATGCTACCATTGTGGGCCTGCACGGCGCGAAGAACGATCGACAGTCCGAGGCCGCCGCTACTGCTTTGCCGGCGCCGGTCACCGCGCCAAAAGCGTTCAAAGACTTTTTGTTTATCTTCGTCGTTGATGCCGCGGCCATCATCCATGACCTTGATGAGTACACCGCTGTTTTGTTCCAGAAGCTCGACGGTGATATCCCCTCCAGCCTCCGTGTGCGATATGGCGTTATCGACAAGGTTGCGCACGATCCGCCGTAGCAGGACGCCATCGCCCTTGACCCCGACCGCACGCGCAATACCTGTCAATGCCAGGTTCTTGTCCTGGCGAATGGCAAGCGGCGCCAACGTGCCCAGAACATCGACGCAGATTGCATGCAAATCGACGACCTCGGCCATGGCAATCTGCGTGGCTTCGAGTTTGGCCGCGTCCAAAAGTTGCGCCACGACATCGGACATATCGTCAAGTTCCTGCTTCAGGCCGGTCATTTCCTTGGATTTTTCCATGCTGTCGACGTTGGCCCGCATGACCGCGATTGGCGTCAGGAGTTCGTGCGCCGCATCGGCGGAAAATTGTCTTTGCGCCGTCAGGGCTTTTTCCATTCGCCCCAACGCCAGATTGACGGCATCAACAAGCGGCAGAACTTCGGTCGGAAGATCCGTGGCATCAAGCTGTATCCTGGTGTTATCGGGCGTAATCTGATTGGCGTCAGATGCGACACGCCGTAGCGGCTGGAACAATTGGCGGACGCGCCATGCCGCAAGCAGCAAGGTCACGAACAGGATCGCCGGCACGATGATCAATGTCGCGGTGAGCAGGATGGACCGCGCGGAATTGTTCATGGCGCCTTCATCTTCAACTTCAACGGTCAGCTGTATCCAAAAGGGTGTGCCGTCGATAACTCGCTGCAAATTGATGCCGTAGTAGGGTTCGCCTTCGTTGGGATCAAGGTGCTGAAAATACTCAATTCTTCCGCCCATATGGGGACTGAATGGATGCAGCAGTTCCTTCAACTCATGCTGCGAGGCATAGATCACCTTGCCGTCGATGTTGACGATTGAAAATGCTTTCTCGTGCCCGGCAAACTCTCGCGCGGTCTCTGGCGGCAAATCCAGACTGACCGTTCCATCCTTGTTCTTGCTGGTATGATGCAAGACCGTCTCCGCCAGTTCGAGAAGCCCGCGGTCCTGCAGGACATCAATCGAGTAGGTAAAACCATAGTTCAGGGCCGCAATCGTCAGGACAATTGACAGGGCAGTGAGTATCAGTTGGCTTGCCATCACCCGATGCAGAAGTGACGGCGCCGGCCGGCTCATGAGTCGAGATCCGCCATCATGTAACCGACACCATGGACCGTATGAATTTTGACCAAGGCACCCGAGCCGCGGAGTTTTTTTCGCACCCTGTGGACCAACACTTCCAACGTGTTCGTTGACAATTCATCACCTCTACTGGACAGCGTTGATTCCAGGACCGATTTGGGCAGGACCCTGCCGCCCCGCCGCATAAGATGTTCCAGCAGTTCCATTTCCCGGCGGGAGAATTCCATGTTCCTGTCGCCGATCCGTACAGCGCGCGCGCCCGTGTCGAATTCGACGTTTCCCAGGACCAGTGCGCTGCCGAGCACTTCCTGCGGCCGACGCAGCAGTGCGTGCAGCCTTGCAATCAGTTCTTCCAGAGCAAACGGCTTTGCCAGATAATCGTCAGCACCGGCATTCAATCCGACCACCTTGTCGGCCGTATCAATTCTCGAGGTCAGGACCAGGACCGGGATGGTGTGGCTGCGCCGCCGAAGGGTTCTGAGAACATCAAGGCCGTCGCAGTCCGGCAGGCCAAGATCCAGGATCACAGCCTCATAATGAGACTCTTCAAGCATGAGCAGGGCCTCTTCGCCTTTTCCTGCGATATCGACGAGGAAACTGTTCTTCTCCAGGCCAATTTTAACATAATTCGCCAGGCGCTTATGGTCTTCAACTAGAAGTATGCGCATCGACAGGTGCCTAAATTCAGCGTGATGATATCGGGAAATCTGTCTGGCAATGGATTTTTGGGCCGCTCCCTATGCGCGCGCCACCTCGTATCCTTAATCGGGCACCGCACGTCAACGCAGCAAAATGCCAATACTTGTGTGATAATCGTCCAGTGTAAGGTTTTTGTAAGGCATTTCTTTCACTATGGATACTGGCTTTCGATGAGAGCCCGCGTGATCCTTCGGGCCACGTGCATTCGCAAAAGACACCTTAAGCGAGGCTGGGCATAGTCCACCTCGCTTTTTTTTGTGTTCGGCCTAAAGCCGCTGATCCTCGCTTTCCGCGATAAAATTATACACGGACATATCAGGCAATTGGTGAAACCGGAGACTCCTTGATCCGCCGAAAATACCGGCGGAACACTTCGGTGTAATTTTTGAGCGGCGGGCTGCCACACTCTTTCAGCAGCCTGCTTCGCTCAGCCTGGTAGATCGACGGTAGCGCGTACCAGGGAAGTCCCGGGCGCAGATGGTGCAACACATGCAGATTGTTGAACAGGAACAGCCAGGCCAGCGGCCCGGTGCCCTCGACGGTGCGGGTCCGGTTGCGCCGATCACGCGTTGGGACATGCTCGCAAAAACTGCGAACCAAAGCCAAACTTGTGCCGGGAAGCGCAAAGCACAAAAGATACTTGAGAACAGACATATCGCAGATGACGACAACCCAATACAGCACGCCTGCACTGACCGGGACATGCCATAGCCAATAGCCCAAATGCGAGATGTCGCCGGCCAGCAGACGGCGCAGCTCTAGTTGGATCAGGCTCGAAATGGATAAAAACGGGCCCAGCAACATGCGTCCGAAAAGGGTTTGATTTAGCGTCGCCAGGAACCGCGGTACCGGACCTGCCCGCCGCCACCGTTCTGCCGTCCAATAGAACGATTCCGGGTCAACACCCTGGATCGTAAGATCGTCCGTGGCGTGATGGCTGCGATGGCTGGCCGCATAGATCGGATAGGGCAGCCAGAGTGCCAGCGGCGGAAAGGCAATCAGATCATTCATCCATTGCCAACGGGTAGGATGTCCATGGATGCATTCATGCTGCATCTGGCTATGCCAACAGACGAACCAGCCGCCAAGCAGCGGCAGCAGGAATATGGGCAGCTGTCGGTGAAAATAGCTCACCATCGCGAAGCCGCCATATATCACTGCGAGCAAACACCATGTGGGCCACTCAAGGCGCCGCATGCCTTGCATCTTCTGGGTCATTTCGGAAAATCTTGAATGGACAATGCTCTGATGACAGTTTCTCCAACCGGGCGGCTGGTACCGAAACATCAATCAAACAAATTGTTTCCGCAATTACGCGTATGTTAATATATTGACAATATATGAACCAAATATGTCTAATGTTTACTTATATCACCATAATTGAAGTAATTTCGAATGCTTGAACGCCAGAATCTACCGGAAGAGTTTCGCCGCCGCCTTGCCGAGGCGATGGACGAGATGGGCCTAAACCGTAGTCAATTGGCGCGTCGCGTTGGCATCGATCGCTCCACATTGTCTCAGATCTTGGGCTCGGCAGGCGGGCGTTTGCCGCGGGCCGATACGGCCGCGGCGATGGCGTCGGAATTACAGGTCTCACTGGATTGGCTGATGGGTTTGAGCCAGCAGCGCGCCGGGGTCCAGGGTGCGGAAATCGTGGAACAGTCGCTGGAAATTGAACCAGGCGATCCAACCTCCGCTGAACAGCTGCTTTCCCGTTGGCATCTGGAGTCCAAGGGCTTCAAAATTCGATATGTCCCAGCCTCGTTGCCGGATCAGGTGAAAACAACGGAAGTAATTGACTTTGAACACGCCAATAGCGCGTTGAACCGCCCGGAAGATGTGCATGAGCGGTCCGCCTGGCAGCTGGCCTATGCGCGGGTGCCGGAAACAGACGTAGAGGTTTGCAGTTCCATTCAATCCGTCGAGGCATTCGTGGCGGGCGAGGGTATCTGGAAAAACCTCGATCGGTCGGTGCGCATCGGACAACTGGACCGGATGGTCGCCCTGGTCGATGAGCTATACCCTACCTTTCGCTGGTTCCTCTATGACGGCCGTTCGCATTTTGCCCCGCCGGTGACAATTTTTGGCCCCAGGAGGGCGGTCGTCTATATGGGCAGTATGTATTTTGTCTTCAACACCACCGGGCATATTCAGGCGCTGGTGGACCGTTTTGACGCGCTCATCCGTGCCGCCATCGTCCAGCCGACGGACATTTTGACATTGTTCCAGAAATGGCGCTCTGAATTGCTGTAAGAAAACTCACGAATTCACACCAAAGCCACAGGCCTTGAAATTTCGGCTGCGGCGGGCTGTCTCGCCCATGGTTGTGGAGTCTGCGGCCTGGAAGCCGACGTCTCAAGGGTTGATTTTTCGTTAACTTCCTGGTAACCATTTGACCTGAAGACGCAAGATAGCCGACCAGAATGGACGGTCAGGTAGCTGCGAAGCGGCGAACGTTATGGTCAGAGTATGTATGTCCAGACGTCAAAAATTCCGATGAACTGCCAAATTTGATCCGATTGACCTATCCCGGCCAAACGAGGCCGGGTCGTTAAGAAAGAGTTATTAGGCGAATTTGGGAAACTCTTCGGTATTGAACCTGGATTATTACAAACGGCAGTTAAAGAACCGTTAAGATCAAAATTGGTTGAGAAAAATTCGAGCGGGATTGATCGGACCTTGGGATGGGCAGGGGTTAGGTCAGCCAGGGAAATGCCGATAAACGGCAGGGTGTAAGGGGATCGGTGGGCAACCGCTTGTCCGAATGGCGTTGACGATGATATTTGTAAAACAAGATCTCTTGGCTGGCGCGGTTGCGGCTGGCTGCGCGGGGCTGTTGCTCGCGATCTCGTATCAGGCGGCCGCGCAGACGGTCCGTCACCAGGCCCGGGATACGACGGCATTGGCTGTAGAATCCTCTCGCGTGGCCGCGACGAGATTTTTCATAGTCCCAACCATTGACCCAAATACGGCGGCGTTAATGCCGGTTCAACCCTTGCAAATTGCCGGTCTGATGACCGTACCGGGACAACGGTTTGATTGGCGGCGGCGCGGCCGGTTCGGTGCCCGCGAGTTGCTGGACCTGCCGTTGGCGGCGTTACGGCGCGGCTATGTCGCGGTGCCGCCGGTTTATTTGGGCCGTTTCCCGACCCATCTGGCCGATTTGCGGGATGCCAGCCAGCGCAAGGACATATTCATCAAAACCGTTCTACCCCTCGTGTTGCGCGTGAATGACGAAATTCGGGCCGCCCGCCAGCGTCTGCAAACGCTGGCGCAGCGCAGCCAGGCGCAGGGCGGACTATCGGCCGGCGATCAGGCTTTCATGCGTGATCTGGCGGCGCAATATGAAGTAGCCGAAGGTGATTTCGACGAGCTGCAGCGGCGCGTCGATGTGGTCCCGGCCTCGCTGGCCCTGGCCCAGGGAGCCGAGGAATCCGGCTGGGGCACTTCGCGCTTCGCGCGCATGGGCAATGCCGTATTCGGGCAGCGGACTTTTCGCAAAGGCGGCGGTTTGGTGCCGCGTAAACGCTCGGCCGGCCAAAGTTTCGAGGTCAAGGCATTCAACACCTTGTACACTTCCGTGCATGCCTACGTCCGGAACTTGAACACCCATTTCGCCTATAAGACATTTCGCAAAAAACGGGCGGCGTTTCGTGGTGCTGGGCAGCCCTTGGATGGTTATGTGCTAACCGGGACATTGAACAGCTATTCCGAACGGGGCCATAAATACATCGATACCATCCGGGTGATCATGCGGGCCAACCGGCTGCACGATTTTGACAATGTACGGCTGCTTGCCGAAAACGGCGACTTCAGACCTTCATAAGGTCTGCCGGCGGCGTTGTTCGGTCACGAGCATATCGGGCGACGTCGGTCCGACCTGCGATGTTGTGAAGCATTCAGGTCACCGGAACATGCAGCAGTTTACCGGCGGGGCACATAGAACTGCGTGCCGAACCAGCGCCAACGGTTGTCCTTGGACCTCAAGGTACAGTTGATGCGGCCCCGGCCGACGGCAAAGGGTTTGTCCAGGCGGACCTCAAAACGTCGGCTGCCCAGACGCTCCAATTGCGCCGCGCTGGATTGATTGGAGGCAAAGCAAGCGAGGGTTTTCAGACTCCCGATACCTTCCGCCACGGTGAAGCCAAAGGATGGCGGATTATTACCCCTCAACACCGTATCTGCAGGCAGCACGTCGCTGACCGGAAGGGGCAGGCCATTCCCCGCCATGCGAAACCGCTCGACCGCGCCAAAGCGCTCGTTCATGGCAAAGCGCGGCAGGCCATAAATATCTTCGCCGCTATGGGCAACCCCGGAATGCTGTCCAAATGCGGCGATAAAGCCCGCCGCCCGCGCGGCCCGTTTTTCTCGTTGGCCGAATTCGCCATAGGGATAAGCCAGCAAATCCGGCACAGCCCCCAATTCAGCTCGAAACCGTTCATTGGAGCGGGCCAGTTCGTCGTCCAGCCGGTCTTGTGAGACGGCCGGCAAATGCGGATGGCCGCCGGTCTGGCTGCCGATGGTCCCGCCGCCCGCTACCACGGCCCGCAATTGCGCCCAGGACATATAGCCAGGCCGCTTGGCGTCGATGGCATCGGTAGCAACGAATAGAGTGAAGGGCAGCCCCGCCTCGGCCAGCAAGGGCCAGGCCCGGTCGTGCAAGGAGAGGAAGGCATCATCAATGCTCAAGGCGATGGTCCGGTCCGGCAGGGGTTCCCCGCGGCGAAAGGCAATGATGATATCGCGCAGGGGCGCTACATTATACCGGCCCGTCGCGATCTCCGCCAAATGCGTTTCAAACTGCTCAATTTTGATGCTGGTGCTGGGAAAGCCTTGTTCGCCAAAGCGGTGATACATGAAGACCACCGCTGATGTTACCGTTCCGTCCGCATGGGCCATCCTGGGCAAACCCGGTCCTCCAAGCAGCAGAAACAGGACTAGGCCCAGGCTAAGCCCCAGGTTCCACCCCTGGATTTGGGCCGTTGAGAGGCTATATATGGCGCGCAAACATTGCATGATAATTGTATCTAATACACTTGATTAACAACGTGTGTAATACAATTGGTTAATTTGGCCAATATATCATACGCCCGGCAACACATGCTGGCGACGAGGCCATGTTATATTGAGGAGATGACGATGAGCGGAATTGTGAACGATAAGAGTTTTGATATCATATTCCGTGACGGGCGCACCCATTCCGTTTGGCTGGACAAAGCGGTTTCCGATATCACCTTGCAGGCGCTCTACGATTTGTTGTGTCTCGGGCCCACGTCGGCCAACTGCTCGCCGGCGAGATTTCTCTTCCTGCGGTCGCAAGAGGCGAAGGACCGGTTGCGACCTCATTTGAGCGCCGGCAATCTAGAGCAAACCATGGCCGCGCCCATCGTTGCCATTGTTGGCTATGATCTTGCCTTCTGCGACAAGTTCGAAATCCTGTGGCCAGGCAACGACCAGGTGCGCGGCTGGTTCGAGGGCAACGACGAAAAACTGCTGGAAACGGCCTTTCGCAACGGCACCTTGCAGGGGGCCTATATGATCGTTGCGGCGCGCGCGCTTGGCCTTGATTGCGGGCCCATGTCAGGCTTCAATGCGGCCGGCGTGGACGGGGAGTTCTTTCCGGACAGCACCCTACGGGTGAATTTTCTATGCAACCTGGGCTATGGCGATCCCGGGGCACTGCCGCCGCGCAAGCCGCGGCTGGGCTTCACCGATGTGGCGGTGGTGATCTAGTGGCGCCGGACCGCCACTAAGACCGCCTTGCGATAACAGGTACTGTCCATGCTCATTCTGGCGTTCGATACGGCGCAGCAAGCCTGTTCCGCCGCGATTTCCCGCGACGGCGAGATATTGTCGCAATGCCATGAATTGATAGAACGGGGCCATGCGGAACAATTATTGCCCATGGTCGAAGACGTGCGGAAGCATGCGGCGGTTTCGTTTGCCGAACTGAACGTTATCGCCGTTACCGTCGGACCGGGTACATTTACCGGCGTTCGCGTCGGTTTGGCGGCAGCGCGGGCCTTGGCGCTGGTGGAGAAAATTCCCATTCTCGGGGTTGGCACCTTGGAGTTGCTGGCCCAGGGCGTGGTTCAAGCGGGGATGTCGGGTGCCGGCGAGGGCATTATCGCTGCGATCGACGCCCGTCGCGGAGAACTCTATGCGCAGTCGTTCGATGCCGACGGCCGGGCCCTGACGGCCGCCGCCGCCGGACCGGCGTCTCCTGCTTTCGCACCGCCCGGGCAAACGCCGGGCGTCATTGTCGGCACCGGCGCGGCACTATTGCAGGCCGTGCTGCCAGCGTGGCGCCTGGATAGCCGGATGGCACAGCCCGACGCGGCGGTTCTTGCCCTCGCAGCCGAGGGCTGGCGTTATCGGGCCAGTCTGCGGCCGCCGGTGCCTTTGTATCTGCGGGCGCCGGATGCGCGATTGCCGGGACAGGCTGCCAATACAGCTGTCAGGCCAGGGCCATGAGTTTTAAGGTTTCGTCCGCTGACAGTGTATTTTGTGCCCTGTTTGCCAGGCTGCACGGTTTGTGCTTCAGCAAAGGTTGGAGCGAAGATGCCTTTATGTCTCTGATGGCCATGCCCGGGGCGTTTGCCCTGCTCGTCAGCCGGGTTGAAACCGAAAACACGGCGCCCGTCGGCTTCGCCCTGGCCAGGGTCGGAGGCGGTGAATGCGAAATTATTACCCTGGGCGTTCAGCCTGAACATCGCGGCGCCGGTGCCGCCGCCTGTTTGATGCGCGCGATTACGTCGCGGGCCGGCGAATTGGGGGCCGCCGAAATGCTGCTGGAAGTCGCAGATGACAATCCAGCGGCGATCGCCCTTTATCAATCGGCCGCATTTGAGCCGGTGGGACGGCGCAAGGATTACTACAGAGGCCCCGACGGCAGGCCAATTGATGCCATCGTGATGCGCCGATCCTTGTCGTTCTGACCGCAACGGCAATTGCTGAAATCAAGCCTTTTCAAAGATCAGCAGATGCGGGCCGTCGGGATGGCTGGGGTCTTCCGGCTGCAGGGAAAGTACCTTGTGGCCGTGTTCGCGGACAGAACGTGGAACGTTTTGTAGCGGTTCGGTACCTTGCAAGCGTACGGTGGCCTGCGCACCACTAGGCATGGCTTCAATCAATAGCTTGGTGCGAACAAAGGTCATCGGGCAAATTTTGTCAGTTATGTCCAAAAAATGCCCTGATCTTTTGATGTTCATCGCCAGTATTCCAAATACTTAAGGTAATAGTTTAGCATAAATTTTTTTGCTGTTGCGTGAATAACAATAAAACATTAAGGTCGCGACCGCATTATGAATTTTGTGCATTTGCAATTACCTATAATTCTTGGAGGAACTGGCTACATGGCTGAACAGGGCGCTGATCTTAGTGAACTATTGACGTTGACTGCCGATATTGTCGCATCCCATGTATCAAATAATGGCGTTCCGGTCAGCGAATTACCACAATTGATTCAACAGGTGTATGCAACGTTGGCAGAACTTGGTAAGGAAGCCGCGCCAGCCGCTGAAAAACCGCAACCGGCCGTGCCAATCCGCAAATCCATTACGCCAGACTTCATTATCTGCCTGGAAGACGGCAAAAAATTGAAAATGTTGAAACGGCACTTGAAGACCGCCTATGACCTGACCCCCGATCAATACCGCGAACGTTGGGGATTGGCGTCGGATTATCCCATGGTTGCCCCGAATTACGCCGAACAACGGCGTGATCTCGCGAAGAAAATCGGCTTGGGGACCTCGCGAAGCCGCCGCAACATGGTTTGACCGTGACGCGGTCTTGGTATTGCCCGCCGGCAGGGGCGTAGCCCCGGATGCCGGGACAGATCGAACGGCTTTGCATAGAGCGCGGTCTGCGCATGACCGGGCAGCGCCGTGTTGTTGCCAGGGTCTTGTCGGAAGCCAACGATCACCCGGACGCCGAAGACGTCTATCGCCGCGCCAGCAAGCTGGAGCCCAAAATTTCCATCGCCACGGTATACCGCACCCTGCGTATTTTTGAAGAGGCCGGAATTCTCCAGCGCCTGGAATTCGGCGACGGGCGCGCCCGCTTTGAACGCACGGAAAGCGAACACCACGATCATTTGATCGATACCAGCAGCGGCAAGGTGATCGAATTCCAGAATGCCCAACTGGAAGAATTGCAGGAGCAAATTGCCCGTGATCTGGGTTATCGCCTGGTTGGCCATCGCATGGATCTGTACGGTGTGCCTTTGGGGCAGGCCGCCCCGGCAAAGGACGAGGAATAATGGCGGTGGCGCTTGCTTTGCCCCATAGCCCGCGGCAATCCGGCATAATTGCTGGAATTATACCAAGGACCATCGGCATAGGAACGAATAGTTGACGACCGCTTGACTTCTTGACTATTTGCCCCTGATTGATAGTGTTTTCCCTGATGACATAGTGTGGAGCGCGATAAGGGAATGGACCAACATCGCCAGCGCCAGGATTTGATCCCGGCGCGCGAGCGTGAGAGCGATAACAGGCGCCAAGAACGGCGCGGATCTAGCCGCGAATTATTGTGTGGTTGTCACTGTAAACTTGTTTGGCCTCCCTTGCCCCGAAAATTCCTTGGTTAAGAAGCTTTTTATCCGCACCTATGGGTGCCAGATGAACGTATATGACTCCGCCCGCATGGCTGATGTGTTGGCGCCTTTGGGTTATGCCCAGGTGGACGGGCCCGAGGATGCCGACATGATCATCCTCAACACCTGCCACATCCGTGAAAAGGCGGCAGAGAAAGTCTATTCCGAGCTGGGCCGTTTGCGCGACATGAAGCGTCAGCGGGTCCTGGAAAACCCACATGAAGCTGGCCCCATGCTTGCCGTGGCGGGCTGTGTGGCCCAGGCGGAAGGAGCCGAAATGCTGGCGCGGGCGCCTTTCCTGGATATCGTCTTTGGGCCGCAAACCTATCATCGTTTGCCTGAAATGATCGCCCGGGCCGAACGCGCCGCCGGCCAAGGCGGCCGGGGGGGCGGCCGCGGTGGCGGCAAGGGCGCCGGTGTGCTGGATACGGAATTTCCCGCCGTCGCGAAATTCGACCACCTGCCCAAGGCTACCGCCAATTCCACTAATTTGGGCGGGAGCGGATGCTCGTCCTTTCTGACCATCCAGGAAGGCTGCGACAAATTCTGCACGTTCTGTGTTGTCCCCTACACCAGGGGTATGGAATTTTCCCGGCCGGGTCAGGCGGTTCTGGCGGAATGCCGGGATCTGGTTGCCTCCGGCGTGCGCGAGGTCACCCTATTGGGCCAGAACGTCAACGCCTATCATGGCAGCGCACCAAATGGCGAAACATGGGATTTGGCCGAGTTAATTTCCCAATTAGCCGCGATCGACGGGTTGGCAAGGATTCGCTACACCACATCCCATCCCCGGGATATGAACGAGAGGCTTTTTGCTGCGCATGCTGACTGCGCCAAACTGATGCCCTATATGCATTTGCCGGCGCAATCGGGATCGGACAGCATTCTGGCAGCCATGAACCGCGGTTATACCGTCGTTGAGTATCAAGCAAGTATCGAACGGCTGCGCCGGGCCCGGCCCGATATCGCCTTGTCCGGAGATTTCATCGTCGGATTCCCGGGCGAAAGCGAGACCGATTTCGAGGCCACCATGGAACTGGTCCGTACGGTCGAATACGCCCAGGCCTATTCCTTCAAATATAGTGCCCGCCCGGGTACGCCAGCGGCCGGGTTGCAGGATCAGGTGCCTGAAGATGTTCGCGGCGCAAGGCTGCAACGGCTACAGGCCCTGTTGGATAGTCAGCAGCAGGCCTTCAATCGGCGAATGGTGGGACGGCGGCTTTCCGTGTTGCTGGATCGCCGGGGGCGGCGGCCTGGCCAACTGGTGGGCCGTAGCCCCTATATGCAGGCCGTCCATCTCGATGGGCCCGAGACTATGTTGGGTCAACTAGTCGAGGTGGAAATAACCGCGGCCCATGCCAACAGCCTGGCGGGGCAAATGATGTGTCCGGTCTCTGGGCCGGAGTCTCGACCGGTCCCGCGGGCAGCAGGGAATTGGGTGCCGTCCGAAGTGGCGCGCCGCACGGAGAAGATGATTTGAGCATGGCAACGAATGGCGGCGAGCCGGCCCTGGTGATCGACTTTGATGATACCCGGCTGTTGGCGCCGCTGTTTGGCGAGCACGACCGTCATCTGGCCCGCATCGAGCAAAGGTTGGGCCTATCCCTGGTGCCGCGCGGCAACCGGGTCGCCATTCTGGGCGACGCGCATTCCGCCCATGTTGCCCGCGCCGCCCTGGAGGATCTGTATCAACGCCTGAAAGGGGGCCTGGAAGTTACCGTGGCCGATGTTGACGGCGCCGTGCGTATGGCCGAGGCCCAGCCGGTCGAGGCCGAGGCAACGCCTTCTTCTGCGGATAGGCCGAAGCCTCGGCGCCGGCGCGGCGGCAAATCGCCGGAAAGCGGTCAGAATGCGCAACGACGCACAACCGGATCGGAAGATACCCTCATCCGCACCCAGAAACGGTTGATTACCCCGCGCTCTCCGAACCAGGCCGCCTATGTCAACGCTATGCGCCACCACGACCTGGTTTTTGGTCTCGGCCCGGCGGGCACCGGCAAGACTTATCTGGCGGTCGCCATCGCGGTTTCGATGCTGTTGGAAGAACAGATAGAACGTATCATCCTGACCCGGCCCGCGGTGGAAGCCGGCGAGCGGCTTGGCTTCTTGCCTGGCGCCCTGGAAGAGAAAGTCGATCCCTATATGCGGCCCATGTACGATGCCTTGTACGATATGATGCCGGGCGACCGGGTCCTGCGGCGGCGTGATGCCGGTGATATCGAGGTGGCGCCTTTGGCCTATATGCGCGGGCGAACGTTGTCCAACGCCTGCATAATCCTGGACGAGGCGCAAAATACCACGACCGTACAAATGAAGATGTTTCTGACCCGCATGGGCGAGAATAGCCGCATGGTGGTCACCGGTGATCCCAGCCAGGTCGACCTGCCCGCGGGAACCCGGTCCGGATTGCGCGATGCCATGGAGATACTGGGCGGCGTCGACGGTATCAAGATGATCGAATTCGGGGCTGATGACGTTGTCCGCCATCCAATGGTGGCGACGATCGTGCGGGCTTATGCCCGGCATGGCGAACAACCCGCCGGCGGTGGTTAGTCATGCGGGATGGCAGTGAAGGCCCGAATACGCCAACAGACGCGCCCATGGGTCCTGGTGGTCTGGCCGAGACGCGGGAGGCCTTGCGCAAGGCGGCCAGCGTGGCATTGGCGGACAATCGTTGGCGCCGCTGGCGGCCGGCAACGGATGTGGCCGCCGTATGCGGCTTTGTGCTGTTGATGACCCTGCTGCTGATCCAACCCGGCGGCGGCGAAGTGCCGCAACCGGCCGTCGACACTGTTGCACAGGCAACGATCCGCGCCGGTCGTGATGTGCTGGTTGAGGACCGTATCGCCACCGAGGCGAGGCGCGAAGTGGCCTTGGCCGGGATAGCCGAAATATTCGATTATGATTCTGATCTTTACTTTGGTCTAGGTGATCGCGTGTTTGGTGCGTTTGCCAAATTAAAGGCCCGGAAACTGGAATCTGCCGGCGCGTCGGCTGAACGCAAGGCCGTGTTCCAGGAAGAATTGGGCGCAAAAGTGAACAGTGGCGTGTTCGCCTTGCTCGAGGGTTTGGCTGATCCCACCGATGCCGCCTTGGCCATTAATTTTTTTCTCAACATGGGTCTGGACCGCCTGGTGGTCGCGGACCGCGGTATTTTGCCGTCTGGCGCCGGACTGGAGATTTGGGACCTGGGTCTTAAGCAGGGATCGCGCCGGGAAAATGCCGCGGGCATTATCGACCTGCGCCAGTTGCGGCGGCTGATGACGGCGCGGGCGGGTGATGCGCCTTATGGTGCAGCCCGCATCGTGCGCAGTTGGCTTCTGGAGGCTGCCCAGGAACTGGCCCAGGACAATTTGCGGCCCAACCAGCCGGCGGCGGATAAGCGGCGGCGCGAAGCCGTTGCGGTGGTCGAGCCGGCATTTTTGCGGATCAAGGCCGGCGAAGTGCTGGTGCGGCGCGGCGACCGCGTTACCGCATCTGCCTGGCGGCGGATCGGCCTGCTGAACGAGCAGACCGGCGGCCGCACGATTTGGCGCGAAGTGGTGGCGGTTGCCGGCCTGTTAACCGGTTTTCTGCTGCTCGGCGCGATCTTTTTCAGCCGCGCCCGGGTTCCTCTCAGCTTTGGGCGAAAGTCCGCTTATTTGACCTTGACGATTGTCGTCACGACGACGGCGATCGGTGTCGCAATGGTCTATGCCGGATTGGGCTTTGCCGATGGCATGGGTTTCGATACCGACGCCGCCGCTTATTTCGTGCCCCTGGCGTTGGCCACGGTGTTGGTCGCGCTGCTCGTCGATGCCCGGACATCGTTGCTGGTGGGGGTCGCGCTGACGGTGTTCCTGGCCTACCGGGTGCACGGCGACCTTTGGCTGGTCACGAATTATATCGTTGGCGCGCTGGTCGCTGGCATCGCCGCCCGGCACAGTCGGCGGCGGATTGATTTGCTGCGCATTGGCCTGGCCGTGGCCCTGGCCCAGGCGGCGATGGTGCCGGTGACGGTTACCCTGGCTGGCCATGACCTGGGCAGCGAACATCTACCGTTGATGCTGGGCGCGGTGGTATCAGGCCTGTTGGTTGGGGTGGCGACCCTGGGTTTGCTGCCGGCCTTCGAATGGCTGTTCGATGAAACCACCGATACCCGTCTTTTGGAACTGGCTTCGGCGGATAATCCGTTGTTGAAGGAATTGGCGCTGAAGGCGCCAGGTACTTATTACCATTCGACCATGGTCGCCAATTTGGCCGAAGCCGGGGCCGAAGCGATTGGCGCCAATGGCCTGATATGCCGGGTCATGGCGCTTTATCACGATATCGGCAAGATGCAGCGTCCGGCCTATTTCATGGAAAACCAACGGGGTGGCGATAACATTCACGACCGGCTTGCCGCGGATGTTTCAGCGCGGGTGATCTTGCACCATATTCTGGATGGTCTGGAGATGGCCCGGAAAGCCAAGCTGGGCCGGCTCATATTGGAGGGCATCGCCCAGCATCAAGGCACCACCTTGCTACACAGATTCCATGAAAAGGCCAGGGCCCAGGGCTTCAATGGTCCCGAGGAGGATTACCGTTATCCAGGCCCGCGGCCTCAGCGGCGGGAATGCGGTATTTTGTTGCTGGCCGATTCCATTGAGGCGGCCACCCGTGCCTTGAAGGATCCCTCCGCCGCCAAGGTTGGCGAGCGGGTGCGCCAGGTAATCGAGATGCGTGTGGGCGAAGGCGAACTGGACGACTGCAATCTGACATTGCGGGACCTGGCAATGATCGAGACAACCTTTACCCGTACCCTGACCCTGGGGGTTTTCCACAACCGGGTTGATTATCCACCCATGGCGAATACTAATGGTTCGTCCCACGAAGGTGATGTAGATAGCGATGCAAACAGAGATCATCGTGTCCGCCCCCTGCCCGGCGTGGCTGATCGATCTGCCTGAGGCGATCACCATCGGGCAAGAGGTCGTGTCGGCGGTTCTGGCCCAGGCGGGGCTGAGGTATCCAGTGATTGAAGTCGGCGTGACCTTGACCGACGATGCCGCCGTGCGCCGCCTTAATCGCGATTACCGGCATGAGAACAAAGCGACCAACGTGTTGTCCTTTGCCGGAGACCCGGCATTCGACCCGGCGCATAAGGGGCCATTGTTGTTAGGTGATATTGTCCTGGCCCATGGTGTCGTTGGCGCCGAGGCTCAGGCCCAGGGCAAAACACTGCAGGCCCATTATTGCCACCTGCTGGTGCATGGAAGCCTGCATCTGTTGGGTCAGGACCATGTTGACGACAAGGAAGCAAAGGCGATGGAAGCGCAGGAAGTCGCAATCCTGGCCAGCCTTGGCATCGCCGATCCCTACCTGTTTGCGGGCCAGTCGGCAGATCTGGACCAGCGCGCATCACTGGATTTGAAATGAACGATCCTTCCGCCTCCAGCCCATCTGGAAAGCCGCGTAGCGTCGGCGTGAAAATCGAACCTGAAGGCGGCGGCTTCCTGCACTGGCTGGCCGGATTGTTGCGCGGCGGCGGCGATGCCGACCTGCGGGAAAGTATTGAAGAGGTAATCGACGAGCACGAGGCCTCGACGCCGGTCCTGAACCCCGAACAACGCGAAATGCTGATGAATATTATCAGCTTCGGTGAACTGGAGGTCGATGACGTCATGGTGCCTCGGACGGACATTGTCGCGCTGGAGGCCGGCGCGTCCTCTGCCGATGTGGTCAGTACATTCCGCCAGGCGCATCATTCCAGATTGCCGGTGTATCGGGAAACGCTGGATGACATTGCCGGCTTTGTTCATATCAAGGATATCGTGGATCATTGGGGCCGGGATGAGGAATTGTCTCTGGCCCGCATCCTGCGCGAACTGCTTGTGGTGCCTCCGTCCATGCCAATTCTCGATCTGTTGGCCCGCATGCGGGCCACGCGCATTCACATGGCGGTGGTGGTTGATGAATATGGCGGTACCGACGGGCTGGTTACGATCGAGGATATTGTCGAGGAAATCGTCGGCGAGATCGAAGACGAACACGACACCGATGAAGGCCCCTTGCTGCAGCAACGGCCCGACGGCAGCATCGAAGCGGACGGACGGGCCGAGATCGAGGAGCTGGAGAAATTATTGGCCGTCGATTTGCTGCCGGACGAGGCGGATGAAGACATTGAAACCCTGGGTGGATTGGTCTTCGCCATGCTGGGCCGGGTGCCGCAAATCGGCGAAGTGATCACCCATCTGGGTGGAGTCGAGTTCGAGATCGTTGACGCCGATCTGCGCCGGGTCAAACGGCTTATGATCCGCCAAGGCGGTGCGCTGGCCGATGACCTTGACGAAGCCGAAGGGAACGACGGCCCTGACCCGGTTTCAGACGGCTAACTTATACCACATTGCGATGACAGGGACCCATAGAGACACATTTCGGGCGCTTTCGGGCAGGAGCGTGCGCCACAGCGATGCGGGGCATCGTCAGGCGGGCGCGACGCCATCCGAAAGCTCCCGAAATACGCCTATTTGGTCGTCTCCGCGCGCCCTCGGATGGCGTCGAGAAGGCTTGACGGTGTCCCACATCGCCTGCGCCTCCTCTCCTATCCGAGGGCGCGCGGGGACGATCTCTATGGGTCCCTGTCAGCGCAAGGCGGTATTACAAGGACCATTGGTATAACCCGCCCATCGGCAACCATATTGCTACGCCTGTTTGCGGCGGCTCTGTTCGGCGCCGCCGCCGCCCTGGCCCAGGCGCCTTGGTATCTTTGGCCATTGATGGTTTTTGGTTATGGCGGCCTGCTATGGCTGTTGCAGGGGCCGACAGGTACCGGCCGGGCCTTCGTTCACGGTTGGGCATTTGGCGTTGGATATTTTCTCGTCGGCCTGCATTGGGTTGGCCACGCCTTTTTAGTCGATGCAGCCCGGTTCGCCTGGATGATGCCGTTCGCCCTGTTGGCGTTGGCTGCCGGGCTGGGATTGTTTCCCGCCCTGGCCGCTGCCTTGACCCGGCGCTTTTCACACCCAGGCCTCGGCCGTCTGCTTGCCCTGACTTTGTTCTGGGGGCTGACCGAATGGCTGCGCGGGTCACTGCTAACAGGATTTCCCTGGCTGTTATCCGGGCACGTCTGGGCCGGTAGCGAAATTGGCCTGCAGGCAGCAGCCTATTTGGGCGCATCCGGCCTGGGCCTGCTGGCAGTCCTGGCCGCCGCCGCGCCGGCCTTGATTCTGACCCGAATACCGGCTGCCCGCAAACGGGGCCTTGTGATCAATGCCACGGCCATGGCGCTTGTTGGCTTGACCTTGGTATTATCGGTCTGGCGTTGGCAGGGCGCTGAGATCAATTATCATCCTGGTGTCCGCCTGCGTTTGGTTCAGGCCGGGATCGCCCAGGCGGACAAGTGGCGGCCGGAGTTGCGCGACCAGCATCTGGCGCATTACATGCGTTTGAGCCTGACACCGGACAAAGCCGGGCGGCCGGCTGAATTTAGCCACCTGATCTGGCCGGAAACAGCGACGCCATTTTTCCTGGACCGGGACCTGGTCAGGCGCGGCATTATTGCCCAGGCATTGCCGCGCCGCAGTTTGTTGATTACGGGCTCACCGCACCGGGTGGAACGGCAAAATGGCCGCCGCGCACTGTTTAATAGTGTTCTGACGCTTGGCCCCGACGGCGTGGCCAGGCCAGTTTATGACAAATTTCACCTGGTGCCGTTTGGTGAGTATTTACCTCTACGCGAGGTTCTGGCGCGGTTTGGGCTCGACAAATTGGCCCACGGAGCGGTGGATTTTTCGCCCGGCCCCGGACCGGCTTTGGTCACGCTGCCCAACCTGCCGGCGTTTCGCCCATTGATCTGTTACGAGATTATTTTTCCACGGGAAATATCCTCTTCTGCGGGTCATGCCAACGCGGAATGGTTGTTGAATTTGACCAACGATGCCTGGTTTGGCGATAATTTTGGGCCACATCAACATCTTGCCATCGCCCGAATACGGGCGGTTGAATTGGGCCTTCCCGTCGTGCGCGCGGCGAACACCGGTATTTCGGCGATTATTGACCCTTTTGGTCGGATCAGCGGCCGATTGCCAATGGCAGCGGTTGGCGTAATTGACAGCAACCTACCGACCGCTTTGCCCAAAACCCTGTATCGGCGTTTCGGCGACGGGATATTTGCGCTGTGTAGCCTGTTACTGGCTGGCCTGTTGATCCAGACCCATCGTCGCCGGCGCAACCAAGCGCGCGGCGAATTGTAAGCTACGGCTTGACAGGCTTCTTGTGCTGCGACATACATGCATTTACAACCAATTGTATGTATTACGCAACTTGTGGCGATTGCATTTTTAGATTACCACTAAAGATTGCAAATGAGGAGTAGTATCAGTGACAGCTAACCCCAATCCGGTTGATATCCATGTCGGTTCTCGTGTTCGGCTGCGGCGCACCCTTTTGGGTATGAGCCAGGAAAAACTTGGCAATGCGCTTAATCTGACTTTTCAGCAGGTGCAGAAATATGAACGCGGGACCAATCGTATCGGCTCCAGCCGGCTTTATCTGCTGAGCCGTATACTGGACGTGCCGGTATCCTTTTTCTTCGACGATATGGCCCAAGAAGTCGCCGAGGGTCAGCCTGGTTTCGCCGAAGCGACACAGGCTTCGTTTGATCAGGATGATCTGGCCAAGCGGGAGACGTTGGAACTGGTGCGCGCCTATTACAAGATCAAGGATGCGCCCGTGCGCAAACGGCTGTTTGATTTGGTCAAGGCCATTGGCGGGCATAGCGCCGATGAGACGTCATAAGTTTCAAGCCGTCTGATTTTCTGATTTCAGCACGCCTTTGCGAGCGGCTACGCCGTCGATTGGGCGGCGCTTGACCAACGTCGAAAAGCCTGCAACAACCCCCCCGGAGCCGGTGAATGCTTATGGTCGGTGGCGGCCACGGCTGAATGGCTCATGGTTTTAATCTCGCAGGAGGCGCGTTGTGTCGAGCGGCAATTATCTCTTTACCTCTGAATCGGTGTCCGAAGGGCATCCCGATAAGGTTTGTGATCAAATCTCGGACGCGATCGTGGATATGTTTCTTGCTGCGGATCCCGATGATGGCCGGGTCGCCTGCGAAACTTTGACAACCACCAATCTGATCGTTCTGGCCGGTGAAGTGCGCGGTCCAGCGGCGGTTGCCAACGACAAGGGCGCCATGGAGCAGGCAGCCCGCGATACGGTACGCCGCATCGGCTACGAGCAGGATGGCTTTCATTGGCGCAATGCAGAAGTGCAGGTTCATCTGCATCCCCAATCCGTGGATATCGCCCAGGGCGTCGACGCCAGCGGCAACAAGGACATCGGTGCGGGCGATCAGGGCATCATGTTCGGTTACGCCTGTAACGAAACAGACGTTCTTATGCCGGCGCCCATTCACTATTCCCATGGCATCCTGCGCCGCATGGCCGAGGATCGCCATGCCGGCAAGACACCGCAATTCGGCCCCGATTCAAAAAGCCAGGTGACCTTGCGTTATGTGGATGGCCGCCCCGTCGGTGCCACATCGGTCGTGGTATCAACCCAGCATGCCGAGGATGCGGAACGAGAAGAAGTACGCGAACTGGTCCGCAAGTATGTGCTGGAAGTCCTGCCGGAAGGCTGGATGTGCGAAGAGGACGAATTCTATGTCAATCCAACCGGCCGTTTCGTCATTGGAGGCCCGGACGGTGATGCCGGGCTGACCGGCCGCAAGATTATCGTTGATACCTACGGCGGTGCCGCGCCGCATGGCGGTGGCGCGTTTTCCGGCAAGGATCCAACCAAGGTTGACAGATCGGCCGCCTATGCCGCCCGGTATCTGGCCAAAAATATTGTCGGCGCCGGTCTGGCGGATCGTTGCTGTATTCAATTGGCCTATGCGATCGGCGTGGCCAAGCCTTTGTCAATCTATGTCGACACCTATGGCACGGGCCGTTGCGACGAAAACCGCCTTGTCACGTTCCTTGCTGACAGCGTCGATTTGAGCCCAAGAGGCATCCGCACCATGTTGTCCCTGAATCGGCCAATTTACACCCCCACGGCGGCCTACGGTCATTTCGGCCGGCAGCCTAGTGACGAAGGCCATTTCAGTTGGGAGCGGTTGGATCTGGCGGCGGAATTGAAGCCCCTTCTTGGATAAAACAGAACTGCGTACTTTATACGGCCGGCGGCGCGGCAAGCCCCTGCGGGTTGGCCGGCGCAAGGTTCTGGAGCGCCTGCTGCCGGAACTGCAGATTTTTCCCTCCGACTATCAGGACGGCGCCCTGAATCCCCGCAGCCTTTTCGAATCCGAGATCCGCGCGGTCTGGCTGGAAGTCGGCTTTGGCGCCGGCGAGCATCTGGCGGCCATGGCGCAGACCCATCCCGAAATTGGCTTTATCGGCTGCGAACCCTTTGTCAATGGCGTCGCCCGTCTGCTGGCCGTGATCGATCAGCAGGGCCTGGACAATGTTCGCATTGTCATGGACGACGCCGGATTGCTCCTGGATTGCCTGGCGGCGGGCAGTATTGACCGGGCTTTCCTGTTGTTTCCGGACCCCTGGCCGAAACGCCGCCACAACAAGCGGCGCTTTGTCGGTCCGAAGAATATCGCTGCCATGGCGCGCATCTTGGCCGATGGCGCCCATTGGCGCGTGGCCACCGATCATGCGGACTATTGCCGTTGGATCCTGGCCCACCTGCTTGCCGCGCAGCCGTTTCAATGGCTGGCGCGTCGGCCCGGGGATTGGCGGCTGAGACCCGATGATTGGCCGGCGACCAGGTATGAAGAAAAGGGAATAGAGGCCGGACGGCCACCAGTATTCTTGAGTTTTAGGCGACGGGACCGCAGCCAACCGGAGGCGCAGCCTTAGAGCATGTTGCGGCTATTCTGATTCATTTGATGTCGCGGCCAGGCCATTGGGGTCGGCGCGCGGCGCGGCGCGATGTGGGACATCGGGCAAGCCGCGCAACGCAGCCCAATGGCCTGGCTGCGCCACCGGAGGCCGGTCAAATGGTTCAGAAAAACCGCGACATGCTCTAAGGCTTGCTTTGCGGCCACAGGGGCCATATATAGTGCATTAAGAAATAGCCTGGCGACCAGCGGGGCGGTAACAAGGGTGGGCCAGCGGCTCGCCTTTTGCATTTAGGGACGAATTTCACGTTGTGATCAAGTTGGAATTGGTCAAGAGCAGATTGAACGAGAGTGGACGGTGCAGGCAACAAACCATCAACTGGGCGAGGTAGAACGTTTGATCGGCCCTTCGGTCGAGGCCTTGGGATATCGCCTGGTTCGTTTACGCCTGACCGGGGAGGCGCCACAACCGACCCTGCAGGTGATGGCGGAGCCACTGGATTATAGTGAAATGAATGTGGATCATTGCGCCCGTTTAAGCCGGGCCATATCGGCTATACTGGATGTCGAAGATCCGATCCCTACGGCTTATTTTCTGGAAGTCAGCTCGCCCGGCGTGGACCGGCCCCTGGTTCAACCGGAAGACTTCGAACGTTATGCGAATTCCCAGGCGCGGGTAGAAGTGGATACACCGATCGACGGCCGCCGCCGTTTTGTTGGCCGTTTGCTAGGGTTGCATGATGGCTACGTAAACATCAGTGTTACCGATAGCGATGCCAGCGCGAAAGAATTTGCGCTTCCCTTTGACACCATCACAGGCGCTAAATTGGTGCTGACCGACGAATTAATCCAAGACACCTTGAAAAAGAGAAAAAGCTAATGGCCGATGCACAACCAGTCGTAGGCGCCAATCGTTTGGAACTGTTGCAGATCGCTGACGCGGTCGCTCGGGAAAAGGCGATTGATGCGGAAATTGTCGTCGAGGCAATGGAAGAGGCTATTCAGAAGGCGGCCCGATCCAAATACGGCATGGAAAACGAGATTCGCGCGGAAATTGACCGCAAAACCGGTAACATCGGCCTGTCCCGGCTGTTGGATGTGGTCGATGTGGTGGAGAACCCGGCGACGGAAATCCTCTTGTCCGAGGCTTTGGGCCGGAATCCGGATGCCAGGGTCGGCGATATGATCTCGGAAGCCCTGCCGCCCATAGATTTTGGCCGTATCGCCACCCAGACCGCCAAGCAGGTCATCGTGCAAAAGGTTCGGGAAGCAGAACGGGAACGGCAATACGAAGAATACAAAGACCGCATTGGCGAAGTGGTCAATGGTGTCGTCAAGCGGGTTGAATATGGCAACGTGCTGGTCGATCTCGGCCGGGCCGAGGCCATCGTACGGCGCGATGAAGCGTTGCCGCGGGAAAGCCTGCGTCAAGGCGACCGCATCCGCGCCTATATTTATGATGTCCGCCACGAACAGCGCGGCCCGCAAATTTTCCTTTCCCGTACCCATCCCCAGTTCATGGCGAAGCTGTTTACCCAGGAGGTGCCGGAAATTTATGACGGCATAATCGAGATCAAGGCCGTGGCCCGCGATCCAGGCAGCCGGGCCAAGATTGCCGTGGCTTCCAATGATTCCAGTATTGATCCGGTCGGCGCCTGCGTCGGCATGCGGGGCAGCCGGGTCCAGGCCGTGGTTAACGAACTTCAGGGCGAGAAGATTGACATTATCCAATGGTTGCCCGATCCCGCGGCGTTCCTGGTCAAGGGCCTGGCACCGGCGGATGTGGTGAAAGTGGTGATGGACGAGGAGGCCCAGAAATTCGAAGTCGTGGTGCCGGACGAGATGTTAAGTCTCGCAATCGGCCGGCGTGGCCAGAACGTTCGCCTGGCCTCGCAATTGACTGGCTGGGAAATCGATATCCTAACCGAAGAGGAAGAATCGGACCGCCGTCAGGAAGAGTTGCGCCAACGTAGCGAACTGTTCATGGAGGCCCTTGTCATTGATGAAATGATGGCGCAATTGCTGGCCACGGAAGGTTTCAATTCGGTGGAGGAAGTGGCCTTCGTGGAAGAGGACGAACTGGCCACGCTGGAAGGCTTTGACCATGATCTGGCGGCGGCATTGCAACAACGGGCCAACGACTACCTGGATGCCCGGGACGCACAATTCGACCAGCAGCGCGCGGAACTTGGCGTTACCGAGGAATTGGCGGCGATTGAAGGCTTGACGCCCGGCATGTTAGTGAAACTTGGCGAAAATGGCGTCAAGGAATTGGATGATTTCGCCGAGCTGGCGACCGACGAACTGGTTGATCCTGGAGATGGTCTGCTGCGGGAATTCGAGTTGGATGAAGAGACCGCCTCAGCCATGATCATGGCGGCGCGGGCTCATTGGTTCGAGGATGAAGACCAGCCGGAGACGGCGGGCGAGGAAGCCGAAGACGCCACCGGTGCGGACGAGGTCTGAAAGAGAAGGTAATGGGCAAAGCAACGGCAACATTTGGCGCAACGATTGCTGCGTCGGGACCGGCGGACAGGACTCCCGAACGCCGCTGCATTGCTACCGGCGAGGTGACGCCGACCAATGCTTTGTTGCGTTTCGTCGTTGGGCCCGAGGGTAACCTCGTCGCTGATCTGGGCCGGGAGTTGCCGGGCCGTGGCATTTGGGTCGGCGGACGCCGGACGCTTTTGGAACGTGCGATGAGAAAGCGTCTTTTCACCCGCGCTGCCAAGACGGCGGTGAGCGTGGCCGAGGATCTGCCGGACCGGATCGAAGCGGCCATGCGGCGGCGCTGTCTGGGGCTGTTGGGCTTGGCCAGGCGAGCCGGTCAACTGACTTTGGGATACGAAAAAGTAAGGGCGGCGTTGGACGCGGACCGGACGGCGATCGTCATTACGGCCCATGACGGCTCTCTCAAGGGGCGGAAAAAGGTGTTGAGCGGGACCGCGGTCGGCAATGGCGACGACGCCGCTTCGGGACGTCTTGTTGTTGATCTGTTCACGATAGATGAATTGAGTTTGGCATTGGGCCGTGAAAATGTGGTACATGCTGCCCTGCGGGCCGGTGGTTTGGCGGAACGTTTCGTGTGTGAATGCCATCGGTTGGCGGATTTCCGCGGTTAAAGCAGTTCGGCCGGTAGAGGGCGGGCCGATGGTGCTTGCCGCGCGTTAGTGCGTTGTTGCCCGCGAATATCGATCAGGGTGTTGATCGCGGCGGTTGGCAAACGCCTGGAAAGAGATGGGACAAGACGACGTGAGTGATTCGGGTGAGAAGAAAACCCTAAGCCTGGGAGGTGGCGAACGCCTCGGACTCCGCAAACCGGGTGAGGGTGGTGCTACGCCTCCGCGCGGGGGTATAGGCGGCGGTCGCAAAACCGTTAAAGTCGAAGTGCGGCGCCGGCGCGCGCCGGCGCGCAGCAGCCCTGCCACCTCGGCGGAGACTGCCGGCGCATCCAGCGCGGCTGCTACGGGCAAGGCGCCCGCCGCCGCGGAATCGACGGCTGGTGCCGCTGTCGCCAGAAGTACTGAGGCGCCGCGGCAAGGGGCGGCGGCACCCGCCGATACCGGCGCCGGGCGCGCCCGTCATGTTCTGCGGACTTTGTCCACCGAAGAAAAATCCGCGCGCTCACGTGCTCTGGATAATGCTCAGGCGGCCGACGAAGCGGCCCGTGCCCGAGCCGAGGAAAACGCCCGCCGCCAGGCTGGTGAAGCGGCCCGGGTGGCGCGCGAGCGGGAGGCCGGTGAAAAACGGCGGGCCGAAGAAGATGCCCGAAAGCAGGCCGAGGAGGAAGCCCGCCGCAAGGCCGAGGAAGAGGCCGCCCGTAAACTGCAGGAGAACGAGGCCAAAGCCAACGCAGAGGCAGCAGCGCTTGGCGAAACGACAGCCCGGCGTGCCCCGGCCGCTGCGGGCGACAAAGACGCTTCAGGCCGCCGCGCCGAGCGCCGGCCGATCGAACGGCCCAAGCCGCAACCCCGGGCCCGCACCGAGCCCCGTCGCCGGTCGGGTCGGATCACAGTTACGGAAGCTTTGGCCGACCGAGAGGAGCGGGTCCGAAGTCTGGCCTCCATAAAGCGCGAACGGGAACGGCGGAAACAGCTGGCTGCCGAAAGCGGTGAAGGCCAGCGAAAAATTTTACGTGAAGTAGTGGTGCCTGAAACCATCACGGTGCAGGAACTGGCCAACCGCATGGCTGAACGCGGTGTCGATGTGGTGCGTTCGCTCATGGGCCTTGGCGTTATGGCCACGGTCAATCAGACGATCGATGCCGACACGGCGGAATTGGTGGTGGCGGAATTTGGCCACAGGTTGCGCCGGGTGTCGGAATCCGATGTCGAAATCGGACTGAAGGGCGATCTCGACGAACAGGGCGATCTGAAAGTACGGCCACCGGTGGTTACGGTGATGGGCCATGTGGATCACGGCAAGACCTCGTTGCTGGATGCTATTCGGGAAAGTGACGTGGCGGCGGGTGAAGCGGGTGGCATTACCCAGCATATCGGCGCCTATCAGGTGACGACGCCAACCGGGGCCCGGATCACGTTCATTGATACGCCTGGCCATGCTGCATTCACGGCCATGCGTGCGCGTGGCGCTGAAGTAACCGATATCGTGGTTCTGGTCGTGGCCGCCGATGATGGGGTCATGCCGCAAACAGTCGAGGCCATCAACCATGCCAAGGCGGCGAATGTGCCGCTCATCGTTGCCGTGAACAAGATGGATCTGCCTGACGCCAATCCCAACAAGGTGAAGCAGGAATTGCTGCAATACGAGGTCATTCCAGAGGAAATGGGCGGCGATGTCCAGATTGTCGAGGTTTCCGCCACGCAAAAAATGAACCTGGACGGGTTGGAAGAGATCATTCAACTAAGGTCGGAATTGCTGGAACTGAAGGCCAACCCGGACCGCCCCGCCGACGGTGTGGTGGTCGAGGCCGAGTTGGACCGTGGCCGCGGCGCTGTGGCCACACTGTTGGTGCAACGAGGCACCCTATCGGTCGGCGATATATTTGTCGCCGGGCCCCAATGGGGCCGGGTAAGGGCATTGCTGGATCATCACGGCAACGATGTGGATACGGCGGGGCCCTCCATGCCTGTTGTGGTTCTGGGTCTGAATGGCACCCCTGCCGCTGGTGACGAATTCAACGTTGTCGAAAGCGAGGGGCGGGCCCGCGAAGTTGCCGAATACCGGCAACGCGTCGACCAGGAACGCCGTGCCGCCGCGGGTGCGCGGGGCAGCCTGGAGGAAATGTTCAGCAATTTGCAGGACAGCGACAAGAAGGAATTTCCGCTGGTCTTCAAGGCCGATGTACGCGGTTCCTTGGAGGCGATCACGTCGGCCGTGGAAAATCTTGGCAACGATGAGGTTTCAGCCCGGGTGCTGCACGGCGGCGCGGGCGCCATTACTGAATCTGATATCGACCTGGCCAGAGCCTCGAACGCGGTGGTTATTGGCTTCAACGTGCGGGCCAATCCGCAGGCGCGGGAAATGGCCCGGCAAGAGAATGTCGAGATTCGCTATTATTCGATTATCTATGAACTTGTCGATGACCTGCGCAAGGCCATGAGCGGCCTGCTGAAGCCGGAAATTCGCGAAACCATTATCGGTAACGCTGATGTGCTGGAAGTCTTCAATATCTCGAAACTTGGCAGGATTGCCGGTTGCCAGGTCAGATCCGGTCTGGCCCGCCGCCAGGCCCGCGTCCGGCTGTTGCGGGACAATGTGGTCATCCATACGGGCAGTCTGAAATCGCTGAAACGTTTCAAGGATGACGCCAACGAAGTGCGCGAGGGCAACGAGTGCGGCGTCGCATTGGAAAACTATCAGGACATACAAGCTGGCGACCAGCTGGAGTTCTTCGAGGTCGAGGAAGTCGAGCGTTCACTTTAAGCGTGGCGCGGGTCGGGCCAATTTATTTTGGTGGCTGATAGTGGCAGTCCATAAGGCAGGATAATGGCAAATCAACGCGAGAGCCGGAACCGGGCGCGTAGCCCTTCGCAGCGCCAACTGCGTGCCGGTGAATTGGTCCGGCATGCGGTGGCGGAGGTCCTAACCCGCGAAGAGATACATCACGAAGATCTGACCGGTGTCGCCGTGACGGTCTCCGAAGTCAGCATGAGCCCGGATCTGCGCCAGGCCACCTGTTTCATCATGCCCCTGGGTGGGAAGGATACGGACAAGGTGTTGGCCGCATTGCATCATACGGGGCCATGGCTGAGTGGCCAGGTGGCCCGGCGTGTGCGTTTGAAGTTCGCTCCGCGGCTGCGCTTCCAGATTGATCAAAGCTTCGACAATGCAGACCATATCGGGCGGTTGTTGAAGCGTGGCGATGTCGCTCCAGACCTGACGGCGGGCCTTGCCACGGAAGCGGACGACGGCAACAATGGGGCGTAAGCGGCGCGGTCGGCCGGTGCACGGCTGGTTCATATTCGACAAGCCCCTGGGCATGACTTCGACCCAGGCCGTGGCCAAGGTGCGGCGTAGCTTCGATGCCGCGAAGGCCGGACATGCAGGTACATTGGATCCCTTGGCCAGCGGGGTTCTGCCGATTGCCTTGGGTGAGGCGACCAAGGTGGTGGCCAGGGCCATGGACGGTGCCAAGGCTTATCGTTTCACGATCCGCTGGGGAGAGGAACGGGATACGGACGACGCGGAAGGCAAGGTGATCGAGCGCAGCGATGCACGGCCGACCGCTGCCGAGATCGAAGCCGTTTTGGCGCAATTCGTTGGCGAGATTGAACAGGTGCCACCGGCCTTTTCCGCCATCAAGGTGGATGGCGCCCGGGCCTATGATCTGGCCCGTGGCGGTGACGCGCCGGCGCTGGCCGCGCGTCTGATACGGATCGACCAGTTAAGCCTATGCGATTGCCCTGATTCCGATCATGCCGTGCTGGAAATGATCTGCGGCAAGGGCGCCTATGTGCGTGGTCTGGCGCGGGATATGGGCCGCGTCCTGGGCTGTCTGGGCCATGTCAGCGAACTGCGCCGCAACCGAGTCGGACACTTCGATGAAAGCATGGCGATTTCGCTGGATAAACTTGATGGCATGGGGCATAAGGAGGCGCTCGACGGCCTGCTTTTGCCGGTCGAGGCTGCGCTGGCCGACATCCCGGCGCTGGCCGTGACCGGTCCGGAGGCTGAACGTCTACGTTTTGGACAAGCCATCCGGGTTCCGCATAGCGTCGAGGGAACCGTATACGCGACGACCGACGGCAGGCCGGTAGCACTGGCTAAAATTCATGCTGGCGAAATCCGACCGGTGCGCGTTTTTAATCTGTAAGGACTTATTTCGAATAGGAGATTTCGATGTCGATTACGGCCGAACGCAAGACCGAATTGATTGGCGAATTCAAGCAAACGACGAATGATACCGGCTCGCCGGAAGTGCAAGTGGCAATTCTGACCAGCCGGATCGTGACCTTGACTGATCATTTCAAGGAACACAAAAAGGACAACCATTCCCGACGCGGCCTACTGAAAATGGTCAGCCGGCGGCGGCGGTTGTTGGATTATCTGAAGCGTAAGGATCAGACGCGTTATGACGCGCTGATCAAGCGGTTGGGCCTGCGCCGTTAATCCTATAGGCGGGCATATCAAGGCTGATCCAGATAGAGTCCTGCGCGCCTTTTGGGCGTCGCAGATTCCGGCATTATGTCAGCCGGGAGCCAATGAAGGCCATGAACCATTCGGGATTATGGCAAAACCAAATTGAACGTAAGCGAAGCCATGTATTGACCGGCGATGGCGTCGGATTAAACAAGAAGACGTGGCTGACGAGAAAGAGAGAACGAGATGTTTAATATTCATCGCAAGGAATTGATGTGGGGCGGGCGCAAGCTGGTTCTGGAAACCGGGCGCGTGGCGCGCCAAGCTGATGGTGCCGTGCTTGTCACTTATGACGAAACCACCGTGCTGTGCGCCTCTGTCGCCGCGCGAGAGGCCCGCAAGGGTATCGATTTCTTTCCATTGACCGTACATTATGTGGAAAAGACCTATGCTGCCGGTAAAATTCCGGGCGGCTTTTTCAAGCGCGAAGGACGCCCATCGGAGAAAGAGACCCTGGTCTCGCGGCTGATTGACCGGCCGATCCGGCCCCTGTTCGTGGACGGTTTCCGCAACGAAACCCAGGTCATCTGCACCACCGTTAGCCATGATCTGGAGAACGATCCCGATATCCCAGCCCTGGTGGGTGCATCCGCCTCGTTGACAATATCGGGGATTCCCTTCATGGGGCCGATCGCAGGCGCCCGGGTCGGCTATATCGACGGCGAGTATGTGCTGAACCCGCGCCTGGACGAATTGGAGAATTCCGAACTGGATATGGTTGTCGCCGGAACCGCCGATGCGGTGATGATGGTGGAATCCGAAGCCAGTCAGTTATCCGAGGAAGTCATGCTGGGCGCCGTGATGTTCGCCCACCGGGAAATGCAGCCCGTGATCCAGGCGATCATAGAACTGGCGGAAGTGGCCGCGAAGGAACCCTGGGATCTGGCGCCGCCGGAGGATCATTCCGATCTGGAAAGCCGTGTCACTGATTTGATCGGGGCGGATCTGCGCGCCGCCTATGGCGAACCGGTGAAACAGGCCCGAACCAACCTGCTGGCAGATGCCCGCAGCAAGGCTTTTGACAGCTTGGCCGAAGACCCCGATGCCGGGGCCGTTGGCGGCATCGTCAAGAAGCTGGAAAAGAACATCGTGCGCGGCCAGATACTGGATTCCGGTCAGCGGATCGACGGCCGCGATACCCGCACCGTACGGCAGATCGAAAGCCAGGTTGGCGTGTTGCCCCGTACCCATGGCGCGGCGCTGTTCACCCGCGGTGAGACCCAGGCCTTGGTCGTGACCACCCTGGGCACCGGCGATGATGAGCAGATCATGGACGCGTTGGCCGGCTCCTACCGCCAGCACTTCATGCTGCATTACAACTTCCCACCCTATTCCGTGGGCGAGGCCGGCCGTTTTGGCTTCACGGGTCGGCGCGAGATCGGTCATGGCAAGCTGGCCTGGCGGGCCATGCATGCGGTGATGCCGGACAAGGAGGAATTCCCCTATACCATCCGTATCGTTTCCGAGATCACCGAGTCCAATGGTTCTTCCTCCATGGCATCGGTCTGTGGTTCCTCGCTGTCGTTGATGGACGCTGGTGTGCCCTTGAAGGCCGCGGTATCCGGCATCGCCATGGGGCTGATCCTGGAAGGCGACCGCTACGCCATCCTGTCGGACATTCTGGGTGATGAGGATCATCTGGGCGATATGGACTTCAAGGTTGCCGGCACGGAAAACGGCATTACCTCGCTGCAGATGGATATCAAGGTTGCCGGTATCACCGAGGCGATTATGCGCGATGCCCTGGCCCAGGCCCATGAGGGCCGCAATCATATCCTCGACGAAATGGGCAAGGCCTTGGGCGAACATCGCGGCGAACTACGTGACAGCGCGCCGAAGATCCACCTGATGAAGGTCCCGGTCGATAAGATCCGAGAAATCATCGGGACCGGCGGCAAGATAATCCGCCAGATTACCGAAGAGACCGGTGCCAAGATCGATATCGCCGATGATGGCTCCGTGCGGGTGTCCTCACCCAATCAGGAGAGCATTGACCATGCCACGACCTGGATTACCGGCATTATCGCCGAGCCGGAGATTGGCGAAATCTACAAGGGCAAAGTGGTCAAGGTTGTTGATTTCGGCGCCTTTGTTAATTTCATCGGCAACCGGGATGGCCTGTGCCACATCTCGGAACTGGCCCCGCACCGGGTCAAAACCGTGGGTGATATCTGCAATGAAGGCGATCAGGTGTATGTCAAATGCCTGGCCATCGATGATCGCGGCAAAGTTCGTTTGTCGATGAAAATGGTTGATCAGGAGACCGGCAAAGAAATCGTTCCGGAAGAAGCCACCGGCGACTGAAACACCTGCCTGCACGAACCTTCCCCGTCAGCGGGAAAGAATTGGCCCCGCCTTTCACATCAGGAGGCGGGGCCTTTACTTTGCTGGCATTAGAGCCTGTCGCGCGACGCGGCGCCCGGACAAGTATGGAAGGGCAGTCTAAATTACCCGTTTTTCATGCAACTCGGCGATCGATGCGTCGTCATAGCCCAGATCGCGCATAATTTCGTCGGTATGCTCGCCAAGGGTTGGCGCGCGCATGCGGATGTCGGCCGGGGTTTTCGACATGCGTATGTGCAGCTTGGCCACAGGCGCCGGGCCTGGGGTGCCGGGATATTCCACGTCTTGTAGAAAGTCACCACCTAGGACCTGCGGGTCAGCCAAGGTATCTGCTGGTTTGTAAATATGGCCGGTGGGGATGCGTGCCTCGGACAGGATGGCGATGGCTTCCTCGCGGGTTTTATCTTCACACCACTTCTGCATCCGCTCGGATATCTCAACACCGTTGTCGCCGCGGGCCAGATCATCCTTGAATTTCGGATCATTTAGCCAATAGTCATCGCCCATCAAGCGGGCCCAGCGTTCATATAGCGGTTGCCCGACCACCTGCACGATCAGCCAATCATCCTTGCATTTGAAGGCATCGACCGGCCCCGCGGTCTGCCCCCGGTTGCCGGATCCAACCCGGTCGGCCTGGATCAAGGCCTGTTCGATCAGGGCGCCGTTGTTGAACAGAAGCGCGGTGCCCAGCAGGCTACCTTCGACCCGCTGTCCCTCGCCGGTTGCCTTCCGGTGCAGCAGAGCGGAGAGGGTGCCAATGGTGGCAGCCGACGCGGTCCCGAAATCAACCCATGGGGTATGCGCCTTCATGGGTTCGTCCGCATGCCCTGACAGATGCATCATGCCCGACATGGCTGCGGCGACGCCATCAAAGCCAACCCGGTCCTTATAGGGACCGACGGAACTAAAAGCCGAGACGGTGGTCAGGATAATATCCTCCTTAACCGCGCGCAGGCTGTCGTAATCCAGGCCCATGGCGCCAAGGGTCTCGGTCGGCAGGTTCGCAATCACCACATCCGCCGTCGCCACCAGACGTTTGACGATCTCCCGCCCCTCCGGCTTCATGGGATTCAAAGTCAAACCGCGCTTGTTGCGGTTGAGGTGCAGGTAGCCGGAACCGACACAAATCTCGCCGTCCGCGCCCTCGCCGATGGGGGCGGTATAACGGTCTTCGCTACCATCAATTTTTTCAATGCGAATTACATCGGCGCCCAAATCACCCAACATCATGCCGCAACACGGGCCCGCGATATAGCGTCCGAAATCCAACACCCGTATACCATCCAGAACCTGACTCACCGTCAACTCTCCCCGCAATGATCTAGCCACCAAACCTTCGACCGTCGTCTACGCGACCAAGAATAGGCCGCGCCGGTACATACCGCAACGCGGGTCTGATACCAATGGTCCTTGATATCGACCTGATTCGCCGAGATGATTCTTATCGCCAGGTAGGAGCGCTCCGCGCCTGACCCGCGAACCGGCCAAACCCATGAAACAGGTCAATATCAAGGACCATTGTATCATGCCAGGCTGCGTCCATTTATATGGATCAGGCGAGTACTTCGCGCAGGGTGGCCAGGCTGATTGGCTTCTGGTGGCTTTCCACCCGCAGGCCCCGCACCTCGCCCAGGCCTAGTGCCATTTTGCCATAATAGGGATTGTATCCGCTGACCACCAAAATTCTGGCCTCGCAGCCCTGTTCGGCCAGCCATTGTACCAATTCGATACCTTCAAGATCCGGCATCACCATATCCAGTACGATGACATCGGGCTTGAATGCCGCGTAGGCGTCCTTGAACAGGTTCGGATCCGACAAAGCGGAAACGTCATAGCCAATGTCTTCTGCCGTTCGCTTCACGAATTCAGCAAAATCAGGTTCGTCGTCCACCACCAGCAAGCGCTTGCTCACTTCAGACATGTTGTTCCCTACCGCGTTGCACTCGTCTAAATCAGCGTAACCGCCCAAAATTCAACCGCAATGACTTTTTTTTCACAAATTTTCAACAAACCGTCATTCCGCCGCCGTATGGGCGGTGAAGGCCTGGGGCCAGAGCGAGGGCCGGCTGCGTAGATATTGCGGCGGATAAGGAATTTCCTCTCCCAACTCTTCCGCCGCGTGCCAGGCCCAGTGGGGATCGAATAACATGCCCCGCGCAAGAGCTACCATATCAGCCTGACCATTGGCCACGATTGTCTCGGCCTGTCGGCCATCGGTGATCATCCCCACAGCCATGGTTGGGATCCCTGATTCTGCGCGCACCTGTGCGGCCAGGTGAACCTGATAGCCAGGGCCAAGGGGAATGTCCTGCCGCGGATCCAGGCCGCCGGAAGAGACATCCACGAAGTCACAGCCCAGGCCTTTCAGCGCCTGCGCGAAGACCACGGTTTCTTGCACGGTCCAACCGCCATCGACCCAATCCGTGGCCGAAACCCGCACGCCCAGAGGCCGGTCTTCGGGCCAGGCCGCACGCACGGCGGCAAAAACCTCCAGCGGAAACCGCATCCGTCCATCCAAATCACCGCCGTAACCGTCATTGCGTTGATTGGCGATGGGCGAGAGGAATTGATGCAGCAGATAGCCATGGGCTGCATGCAATTCCGCCAAGGCGTATCCGGCCCGCGCCGCCCGTCGGGCCGCCGTCACGAACTGGGCCTTGACCTGCCCAAGGCCCGTATCGTCCAGGGCCAGCGGCAGGTTCCAGTCCTCTGCGTAGGGCAGAGCCGACGGCGCAACGGTCTGCCAGCCATCGCTTTCATCGGGGCCGATGGCCTGGCGGCCGCTGCCAGGGGCGCCGGTCGAGGCCTTGCGCCCGGCATGGGCCAGTTGCACGCCGATCCGGCCGGTGCCATGTTTCCGGCAAAAATCAACGACCCGCTTGATAGCCGCCTCATTTTCATCCGAATAGATGCCGAGGCATTGCGGGCTGATGCGGCCTTCAGGCGAAACCGCCGTTGCCTCCGCAATGACGAGACCGGCGCCGCCGGTGCATAATTGACCCAGATGCATCAAATGCCAATCCTGCGCCGTACCTTCGTGGGCGCTGTATTGACACATGGGCGCAACAACAACCCGGTTGCCAAGGGTTAGGCCGCGCATGGCAATGGGAGAGAACAACTTTGATGACATCGTAACCACTCACTTTTTGGGACATGCTGGCCACCTTATACAGCAAATTCACGGCACCAACAGGGCCATGCCGTCCCGGTTTGGGTCGGCCCCACCGCGCCATTGACCATCCTCGATGCCGATAGCATGTACCGAGGCAAAGGGATAACTGTGGGCGTTCCGGACGATCTCATAGCCTTGCGCCGCCAGCGGGTCGGTGACCCCGCGAGGGATGCGGTTGGATACGTCAATGGGGTCGGACGTGGCGGAAAATCGTGGCGCCGACACCGCTTCCAGCGGTGACATATCAAATTCCAACACGTTCAGAATACCCTGCAATACCCCCATGGCAATTTGCGTGCCGCCAGGCGCGCCGATCACCAGGACCGGCGCGCCGTCGCGTAGGACAATCGTCGGACAGAGCGAGGAAAAGCGTCCCTTGCCGGGCGCCAGGGAGCCCGCCCGTCCCGGCCGAGGGTCGAACACACCCATGCAGCCGTTGTACATGAAACCCAGGCCGTCCGTGATGACGCCCGACGGCATGCCGAGTGAATGGGTCATGGAGACCGCATTGCTGGCTCCGTCAATGACACAGATATGGGTGGTGTTGAGGGATTCCTTAGCGCCCTGCAGGCGTTCCACATGGGCGATTTCGCCGCGTTCAATGGCGGCCGCCTGTTCTCGCCCATAGGCCTTTGAGGTCAGGCGTTCGACCGGCACGTCGACAAAGTTTGGATCGCCGACAAAATTATCCTTGTCCGAGGTTGCGCGCTTCATGGCCTCGGCGACGACCCGGATGTATTCGGTCGAATTATGCCCCAGGGCGGCCAAATCAAAACATTCCAGGACGTTCAGCATCTCTAGCAACATGATGCCACCGCCCGGCGGCCGGTTGGTGGCGATTTGATGACCGCGGTAGGTACCCAGCAAGGGGGTCAGATGCGTGGTGTGGTAATCGGCCAGGTCCTGGGCAGACAGCAGGCCGCCGTTGGCCGCCATATCGGCAGCAATGGCCGCGGCGATTTCGCCTGTATAGAAATCTTCCGCCCCTACTTCGGCAATGCGGCGCAAGGTCTGGCCCAGGTCGGGGTTCACAAGGGTTTCGCCGGTGTTGCGCAGACGGCCGTCCGCATGAAAATAAATCTTACGTCCCGACGGTGTCAGCCGCAGGCGCTCCACCGAAACGACCCGTCCGGAGCCGTCATCTTCGGTCCAGAAACCATACATGGAGGGCCGGATTATCGAACCGGCCTCGGCGAATTTTATGGCCGGTGCGACGATCTCCGCCCAAGGCAGCCTGCCCCAGGCGGTTTGTGCTTCTGAATAGGCCTTCAGACTGCCGGGCACGGTAATGGATTGATAGCCCATGTCGTTGACATGACCCTTGAGAATGAAGCCAAAGCCGTCCCTCGTCTCGCCTTCAATCAGGTGTTGCCACATATCCGGCCGGACGGCGGCCGGCGCACGGCCATGAAAATCGATGCACTGGTGGATATCGCGTTCGGGCAGAAACGCGTGCAAACTGCCAAAACCGGCTATGCCGCACATCTGCGGGTCCACCACCCCCTGCACCAGGGCGCAGGCCACGGCCGCATCAACGGCGTTGCCGCCCTGTTCCAGGACAATAGCCCCGGCTTCCACCGCCTCTGGTTGCGGCGCAACGATCATACCTTTTGCCATGCTCAATGAGTTCCCTATCTGATGCCTTACCACTCTTCAATTCCGGCCTGACCCCTGGACGCGGCAACCAGACTGCTCCACATTGTCATGCAATATGACGAAATCACAGCATGACTCCGTCGGCGAGAGCAAGGCCAGGGGCTTTCCCTTCCGCTTTCGTGTGGGCATGCGCGCGGCCCTCATGGGCGGTTTCGGCGGTCTGGTTCTGTTGGCGGTGGCGACCGTGCTATTTCTGGGGCTGTGGAGCGCGCGGCAGAATACGGTTTCCCTGACACGCAAGTTGGCCGAATCGACACTGAACAGCGTCGAAACAGCTATTGCCCAACGTCTGGGCCCCGCTGAAGGGGCCGTAGAGCACCTTGGCCGCCGGATTGAAAATGGTCAGATCCAAATCGTACCACCCACCGATCTGTCGCAGGCCCTGGCATCCGCCCTGGCCGCCCTGCCTCAGGTTGGCGCGTTATTGTTTCTGGATCGGCAGGGCCGGGGCCTGCAGGCTATACGGGCTGACGACAATGTTGAAGTTGAAGCGGCGCAATTCACCCAGTCGCCTGAAATCATGCACCAAATCGCTCTGTCGCAAGCCCATCACGGGACTTATTGGGGCAAGATTCTACGCGCGCCTGACGTGCCTCTGACTCTATTAAATGTGCGCCGTCCCGTGCGCCTGGGGGATGATTTCGTCGGTGTTTTGGTCGCTTCGGTCAGTGTATCGCAACTCTCAACCGTTTTGGCGGAGGCGTCCCGGGTCATGGGTGGCGAAGTCTTCGTGCTGTACGACAAGCGCTTTGTCCTGGCGCATCGCCGTTTGGCGAATGGCTTCAAGGAAGCCACGCCGGAACGGCCCTTGCCTTCGATCGACACTTTTGGGGATCCAGTCCTGGCGGCCTATCTGCATCCGGAACTGGGTCCCGAATACGGCAGCAGGATGTCCCGTGATATGGGAATACAGATTGTCGGCACGGCGGATGGCGAGGCTTATCCAATCATCACCCGGCAGCTGAATTGGTTCGGCGAAATACCATGGGAAATCGGCGTCTATTTCCGCAATGATGATGTGGCGGACGAATTCAAGCGTGTCATGTGGGCTGGCATAGCCGGCCTGGTTGCCTTGCTGCTGGCTCTATTGCTGGCCTGGGCCCTTGCCAAGCATATCAGCCGTCCGTTGAAGGATCTGGACAGGGCCGCCCGGCGTATCCGCGACTTGTCCCTGGATGATTTTACGGCCCTGCCAAGCAGCCGCATCAGGGAAATGAACGACGCGGGGCAGGCCTTCAACGCCATGGTCACCTCGCTGCGTTGGTTCGAAACCTATGTGCCGCGCAGCCTGGTCCGCCGCCTGATGCGCCAGGGTGAAGGCGTCCTGGATCGTTCCGTGCAGCGCGAGGTGACGGTGATGTTCAGCGATATCGTTGGCTTCACCGCTGCTTCTGAACAGCTGGGGGCGGAAGAAACGGCCGCATTGCTGAATGCACATTTCGCCGAAATGGGCGCCTGCATCGAAGCCCAGGGCGGCACCATCGACAAATACATCGGCGATGCCGTGATGGCATTCTGGGGCGCGCCGGAGGAGCAACCCGATCACGCTGCCCGGGCCTGTCGTGCCGCGCTCGCCATCCGCGCCGCGGTCGAGGCCGGGAACAAACGCAACGCAGCTCAGGGCAAAGCCGCCCTGACCTTGCGCATTGGCGTGCATACGGGTCCAGCCATTGTCGGCAATATCGGCGCGCCGCAACGTATGAACTACACCATCGTCGGCGATAGCGTGAATATCGGCCACCGGCTGGAACAATTGGGCCGCACATTGCCCAATCCGACCTCCCCGGTGACCATCATCCTGTCCCAGGCAACCCTTGATGCCGCCCATATCCAGGGCGCCGAGGATCTGGGCCCGCAGCAGATCAGAGGCCGCCGGGACTCCTTGAATGTCTATCGATTTTGAACACTCTTTACGGGCTGCAACGGTTGCCGCCGCGGCTTCGGGGCGGGCATATTTTCCGCTTTCTTAATCCGTACCAACATGATCAGGGGCAGCGCAGCGAGGGCGGTGAGGGTATAAAAATAGAAGGCGTTGATATAGCCGATCATCAGGCCCTGGCGCTGGATTTCGCTGCTGACATGAGCCAGGTTCTGAATGGAGCCTATGTTCCAGGCGCCGGCCACGGACGGAATTTGCCAGACCTTGGCGTAGGGCGTCACCGCTTCGGCCAGGTGGCCGTAGTTGATTTTGGCACTATGCAGAACAAGGGCAACGCTGATCGAGATGTGGGCGGAAGAGCCGATATTGCGCAGCAAATGAAATATTGACGAACCTTCGGGGAATAGTTCCCGCGACAGGGTGTTAAAGGTCACCAGGGTCAACGGCACCCACAGAAAGCCCGTGCCCAGGCCCTGTACGAAACCGGCCCAGGCCACATCGGAGGTCGTCAGGTTGATATCGAACTGCGCCATCATCCAGCCGGATATGCCTTGCAAACCGAAGCCGCAAACCAGCCAGATGCGCGGGTCATAACGATTGCCAAAGAACAGTATGGAGAACCCCAGCAGAGTGCCCGCCCCCCGTGCACCCAGCAGCAGGCCGATTATGCTGTCGGGATAGCCGCGCAAATTCTGCAGCAGACCCGGCAGCAAGGTCATGGGCGTAAAGTTCAACAGGCCGAAGACCAGCGTCAGGGCGATCCCAAGCACGAAGTTGCGGTCCAGGAACAGGCGTGGATTCAGGAACGGCCGCTCGGCGGTAAAGGTGTGAACCACGAAGATATAAAAGCAAAGGGCGGCGGCACAGATTTCCAGCACGATTTCGGTTGATTCCAGCCAGCTGTTGCGTTCCCCGCGGTCCAGCAGCAATTGGAAACAGGCAATGGCGACAGACAATGCGATAAAGCCGGTCCAATCCAGGCGGATGCGGGCTGCCCGCGCCCCGTCCGCCACGAAGGCCCAGCAGCCCAGCAGCGAGGCCATGCCAATGGGGACGATCATGAAGAATACCCAGCGCCAGCTGTATTCCTCGCTCAGATAGCCGCCTATGGTCGGCGCGATGAGCGGTCCAAGTACCACGCCCATGCCGAATATGGAGGTCGCCGTACCATGTTTATGCTGCGGGTACGCGGCCAGGACAATGGATTGCGACAATGGCGCCAGCGGCGCGCCAAACAATCCCTGCGCAACCCGGAAGAAGACCAGCATTTCCAAAGATCCGGAAAAGCCGCACAGCAAGGTAGCCAAGGTAAAGGCGGCGACGCAAAACAATAACAGACGGCGTTGGCCGAAACGCGCGGTCAGCCAACCGGTCATGGGCGTCGCCACGGCGGTGGCGACAATATTGAAGGTAATAACCAGGGCAATCTGATCCTGGGTCGCCGACAGGGCCCCCTGCATCTGCGGCAGGGAAACATTGGCGATGGTCACCGTCAAGGCATACAGCGCCACGGTGGAGGTCAGGGTGAAGAGGATGATCCCCCGCCTTAACGGAGAGATCGAACTGCCTTCTATGGAATTTTGCTCCAGCTTATCCGCCTAGCAGCCGAGTTGGCCGGCGAGATCCAGGAAATCTCCGGCGGCAAAGTTGTACTCATTTTCCGGCTCCAGGTCGAAGCCCTGGTCGGGCCCGTATTCCGTGGGCCGGCGAACGAACGCAGTGCCCAGGCCACAGGCGGCGGCGGCCATCAGATCGCCATTGTGGGCTGCAACCATCAGGCATTCACCTGGGGCCAGGCCGAGGAAATCGGCGGTTTTCAGATAGGCTTCCGGCTGAGGCTTGTAATGGCCCGCAACTTCCGCGCCAAGTATGGCATCCCAGGGCAGACCGGCCCGCTTGGCCATGTTCACCAGCAACGCGACATTGCCGTTGGATAAGGTGGCCAGGATGTAATCCCGTTTCAATCGGGTCAATCCGGCAACCGTATCAGGCCATGGGTTCAGGCGGTGCCAAACCTTGTTCCAATGCTCGATTTCCCCATCCGAGAGCCCGGATATGGCGAATTCATCCAACAGTTCCAACAGGTTGGCATGATGCAGATCATCCAGCTTGGCCCAGCCGGTATCGCCTTCGCGCACCCGTTGCATGGCCGGTTGATATTTGGCCCGCCAGCCGTCCGCGAAGGCGGCCCAATCGATGTTCAGGCCCCGGTCACGGCCAAATGCCTCACCTTCCGCGATGATGCTGCTGCGCCAATCGACCACGGTGCCGAACACATCAAACAACAATGCCTTGAACGCCACGCTGTTACCTCCGCTCAGGTCCGCAAAGTCAGGCCGCCATCGACCACGAGGCCATGACCCGAGACAAAGCCGGCATCATCAGAGGCCAGGAATAAGGCGCCGCGCGCGATATCGATGGGTTGGCCCAGGCGCCGCAGGGCCGCCTTCTTGGCCCAGATGCCGGCAATTTTCTCATCATCGAAATTCTTGCGGGTCAGGCCGGTGTAAATCGCGCCGGGCTCGATATAGTTGGCGGTAATGCCATATTTGCCCAGTTCCAGGGCCAGGGTGCGGGTCATGCCCGCAACTCCGGCTTTCGAGGCGCAATAGGCGATCAATCCGTAATCCGTCATCCGCGCCATGACCGAGGCCGTATTGATAATGCGGCCCGCCGGCGATTCCTTCAGATGCGGGATCGCGGCCTGGATCAACAGAAACTGCGCCTTCAGATTGACGTCCAGCGTCAGGTCCCAATTGGCCTCGCTTTGCAGTTCCGCCAATTCGTTGCGCGAGACACCGGCATTATTGAAAACGATATCCAGATGGCCGAAGCGCCCTGTCACCTCTGCAATGATATGGTTCGGCGCGCCTTTGTCAGCCACGTTCTGTTCCAAGGTGGCAACGTTGTCACGATCCTTATGGGCCTCATTCAACCCCTGGCCGGGCAAATCGACGGCCAGCACACTGGCGCCTTCCGCCGCGAACAAATCGGCCGAGGCCCGCCCGATACCTGATGCCGCACCGGTGACGACGGCTACCTTATTCTGAAGACGCATATTGGCTGTTCCTGTTTCGTGGAATTGTTACTGCGAGGTGCGGCCACCATAAGACCATCTGCCGGCCGGGTCACGCCATGGTTACGGCAATCGCGGGGATATTGCGGCGGAAAAAATTTCTCAATAACTTCGTGGCAGCCCCAGCCGCTCGCCGAGAAAATTTTTCACCATTTCGTTGGAAATCGGGCTGAAAGGGCCAAGGCGGGCATCCCGGAAAAGCCGTTCCAGGGGTGACTCCTCCACCAACCCGTAGCCGCCCAGCACGCGCATGCAGCTGTCCGTGGCGCGAAGGGCGGTTTCGGTGGCGGCCAGTTTAGCCATGGCGGCCTCGCGGGAGCATTCCCGGTCCTGGGAGAGCAGCCAGGCTGCTTTCTGGGTCAGCAGGCGGATCTGCTCCAGTTCCGTCGCCACCTCGGCCAACGGATGCTGTACCGCCTGAAAGGCGCCAATGGGCCGCTCAAACGCGGTGCGGTCCTTGGCATACTGTACGGCAATATCCAGGGCGGCAGCGGTGATGCCCACATAGATCGCGGCTGACAGAATGCGTTCCTCGTCCAGCGAAGAGAGCAGGGTGTACCAGCCGCGGCCACGCGGCCCGAGCACGGCATCCGCGGGCGCCCGGGCTTCGTCGAGAAACACTTCGCAGGTGCCGCCAGAGCGCATGCCCATCAGTTCCAGACGCCGTACCTCGACGGCATCTTGCTGCCGCGGCGTCAGTATCAATGACAGCCCGCGGGCCCGCTTGCCGTTCTCGATGGGGTCGGTGCGGCAGAGAACCAGAATGGCGTCGGCATCGTCGGCCAGCGTCGTGAACAGCTTTTGCCCCTGCACCGACCAGGCATCGCCGTCCAGCTTTGCCCGGGTGCTCAGGCCCAACACGTCGGTGCCGCCACCCGGCTCCGTCATGCCGAACGCCATGATGAAGTCGCCCTGGGCAAGGCGGGGCAGATATTCGGCCTTTTGTGCCTCGGTGCCATGTTCGCGGAAAATGCGGCCGGTCATAGATAAAAGCACCCATCCCATCGCCAGGGATGGGTACTGTCGCGCCAGCTCTTCGCAGAACACCGCCCCGGTCGCAACGTCGCTGTTGCTGCCGCCGTAAGCCTCGGGCACGGATAGGCCGAGCCAGCCAAGTTGGCCAAAGGTTTTCCAGATCTCACGCGGGATGCGCCGATCACGGTCCATGCTCCGGATTTGAGCTTCCGGCAGGTCGCGCAAGAAATATTGCCGGATACTGTCGCGCAACAGCGCGTGTTCTTCGGGCGGGTCAAAATTCATGCTGGCCTCCGCGATCAAATCGATCGTTGAACTTTAATCACTGCAGCCCGTTGACGCCAATATACGTTCGGGTACGCTGGCCAGGCAGATTATCTATTCACGGTGCGCGAGGGCGGCTGCATGACGCCATCAGGACCCGGCCGGGGCCTTTGCCAATGAACCTTGGCCTGACGCTTACACAATCGGCGCTGAAATGGCCTGACCGGACGGCCCTGGTTTTCGAGGGCCGGCGCTGGAGCTACGGTCAATGGAACCGCGAGGTCAACCGGGCCGCGAACGCATTTGCCGCACAGGGCGTCGGGCGTGGCGACCGGGTCGCATTCCTGACCTGGAACCTGCCCCAGCAGGTCACGGCCTTCTATGGACTGCTCAAGATCGGCGGGGTTCCGGTTCCGATCAACTACCGCCTGGCGGCGAATGAAGTGAAGTATATTGTCGAAGACTGCGGTGCCCGTCTGCTCGTCTTCGAGGAGACGCTACGCGACCGGGTGCAGCCAATCATGGCCGATCCGCGAAGCGTCGAACGGCTGATCTACATCGGTGATAGCCCACAGGGTCACGAGACGCCCTACGAAGACTTCGTCGCGCCGGCGTCGGATCGCGAACCGCCGGTTGGCGCCGGGCTCGATGATACCGCTTTTATCATGTACACCTCTGGCACCACCGGCGTGCCCAAAGGCGTGGTGCGCACCCATCAGGCCGAGTTGTTCGGCGCCATGACCATGGCGATTGAATGTAACTTTCGCCATGACGACCGCATACTGAACAACAAACCGCTTTTTCACATCGCGCAACTGCAGTTGCAGTTCATACCCTTTGTGCTGTTGGGTGGCACCAATGTCCTGACCCGTGGCTTCGAAGTGGATGAAACATTGAGGCTGGTGGAGACGGAACGCCTGACCTGCCTGCACGGCGTGCCGACCCAGATGGTCATGATGATGCAGGCGGAGCTTGCCAAATACGACCTGTCCTCTTTGCGCTGTGGCTTTTATGGCGGTCAGACCCTGGCCGACGATGTGACGCGCAAATGCATGGCGCTGTTCCCGGAGATGTTCTTGAATGTTTACGGCTTTACCGAGGGCCTGACCGCCAGCGTCTGCGATTACCGGCGTCATCCCGGCAAACTGGGCAGTGTTGGGCAGGCCGCCGTCAATATGGAGGTCCGCATCCTGCGGACAGGCGCGGTGGATGCGGACGATATCGCGGCGCCCGGTGAAATTGGCGAATTGATTGCCCGCGGCCCCAGCATAATGAAGGAGTATTTCCGCCTTCCCGAACGCACGGCATCCGCCCTGCGCGACGGCTGGTATTTTTCCGGGGATGCCGCGTTCAGTGATGCCGCCGGCTTCATCACCGTCAAGGGCCGCATGGACCACACCATAAAAACCGGCGGCGAGAACGTGCACCCGTCCGAGATCGAGAATGTACTGTTTACCCATGCCGGGATCGCGGATGTGGCCGTCGTCGGCCTGCCCAGTATCAAATGGGGCCAAGTCGTCTGTGCGGCCGTCGTTGCCAAGGATCCGGCCCTGACGGCGGAGACGCTCGACCAATTCTGCCGCGGCAGCCTCGACCTTGCCGCTTTCAAACGGCCGCGCCATTACTTTTTCATCGACGGGATTCCGTCGAATTCCACCGGCAAGGTGGAACGCGGAAGACTGATAGATCAGCTGTCCGGACTGCTCGAAGGCCCGCTCAATTGAGACCTAGTCAGGCAGGCGAACCTCTGTGGTCGCTTCGGCGACGATATCATCGTCCTTGGTCAACTGCTGCGACAAAACGACAATAGGGCAGTCCTCTTCCGTAAGAATCTGGCTTACCTGGCCTGCCATGTGCAAGGTATCGCCTGCGAAGGCCATGGAACGCATACGAAAACTCAGGCGCCGGACAAAGGCCTTTGGCCCCAGCCAGCCGGTCGCCTGCTTGGCAAACAGCGCACCGTAGATCTGCCCGTCTATAACCGGCGCCGGTAATCCCATCTTATGCGCGAAAGCATCATCGTGGTGTAGGCGGTGCCAATCCCAAGTGGCGGCGCCGTACATGACCAGATTCGCCGATGAAAAAGTTTTCCTGGCCTTGGGCATGGCATCACCTGGCCGCAGGCCGGCCGCCGTCTTCGTTGCCGCGATCATGGTTCGCCCCGCAATGGCTGATAGACCAGGGTTTCGCTATTCACCGCGATCAAGTCCTTCGCGTTATCGTAATAACGCCCCACGGAGGTCACGAATAACTGCGTACCGCCAAGCCGCGATTTACGTTCTACAATGTCTTCCAGTGTCCAGGTGACGGACACCCGATCGCTGGCCAGCACCGGCCGGATAAATTCATAATCATTGCCGCCACGGATCATGCGGCAGCCACTGACCGGCAGATCCCAGGAATGCCCGATGTAGCCGTTCGCGTTAGGTGGCCGGTGGGCATATTGGCATGTCTCCACCACAAAAGTGGGCGGCGCGATCACCCCGGAAAAACCGGCTTCCCGTGCATAGCCTTCGTCCTGATACAATGGGTTTTCGTCGTCAATGGCCAGGGCGAAATATCGAATTGAGGCGCGGCCCAATTCCTCCCTGGCCGCATAGGTCACTTCGCGGCCAATCCAGGTTTTGAGTTCTTCGGTTAACAGAGGCATGTCAATTCTCAATCCAGCACGGCAAACGGATCGACCTCGATTAACATTTCCGGACGCAGCAGCCCATTGCAGATCAGACCCGTAGCCGCCGGGTAGGGCCTGGCCAGCAGCTTGCTGCGCAATGCGCCGACTTCGCGATAGTTTTTCAACCCTGCCGGCGTAACATACTCAATCGTCTTCACCAGGTTTTCCGCTGTGCCGCCCGCGGCCTCTATCACCTTGAAAATATTCCTGTAGGTATAATCGGCCTGTGCCGCGACGTCGCCGGCATGTTCGATACGGTCCGTTTCCGGGTTCAGTGAACCCTGGCCCGACAGGAACAACAGCTTTCCGGCCCGCACGCCCGGGCTATAGGTCAGCTTTTCATAACGTTGCCAGCCGGGATTGACGGCCACCGGTTCGTCGCGGGTGGCGATAAAGTCATACTGGATCAATGCTTCGGGGTGTAGCAGACGGGGCATCAGGATGCCGGCGGCGCCTGGATACACCGGGCCCAGGAATTCCTTGCGGATCCGGCCTGTCTTGCGATAGTCGGGCAACGCCGCCGGCGTGAAATAATCCAGCGTCTTGACCACCCGGTCGAAACCGAGGCCCAGCGCCACTAGCATTTCCTGTGCGGTCTCGAATATTGCCCGGGTTTGGGCGACGACGTCGCCCGCTCCGACAATGTTACCGTTCCCGTCCACGGCCTGCACCGTGGGCAAAAACACCACACCGCCGGAGTCCCGCGCGGTGGGCAAGCCCCGGCCAAACGATGTTTCCGGACCCACGGGCCCGGCGGTTACTTCGATCTCGATCAAAGCCGCGGACCGCAACAGGGCTTTTACCGGTACGGTATTCACCGCCGGACGGTGCGCGCCAAACACCTCCTCGCGTACAGCGGCTGCTTCCACGTAGCGCTCGATGCCCTCGGGCTGAACATACTCGACCACCCGGACAACATCGTCATAGGTTTTACCGGCGCCTTCCAGTATGGCGCTCACCTTGGCATAGGCGGTGCGTGCCTGTTCGGTCATGCTGCCCTGAATCCGGATCCGGCCAGATGCGGCATCGTGCTGCGATGCCGTATGGCCGGACAGATACACGCCCTGTCCCGCTTCGAGGCCCAGAGAGAAGGAGTAATTGGAATAGTCGAACCAGGGAAAGTGTTTCGGCCGCACGGCCACAGATGCCACGGGGATCCTCCAATTTTCCACTAATGTTTACTGCCCCGTCACGGTATCGTCCGCCTGGCAACAGCGTCAAGCCGAAAGCCCCGACATGCTCTAATAGCCGGCGGCCAGGGCGCCTTGACTGCGCCCGTCGGAGGCACCCAGAAATCCTTTCCCCTTTGGCAGACGCATGACGGACTGCACGCTGCCGGCGGCCCGCGATAGCACCGGGGCATGGCCGCGCTGGCGCAGCAGGGCCAGGGTGTCGGGGCCAAGGCCCCGTTCCACGAACATCTTGTCGGGCAGCCATTGGTGATGGATACGCGCCGCCGCCGTGGCTTCGGCGATATTGAGGCCGTGGTCGATGACGTTGACGACAATCTGCAGCACCATGGTGATGATGCGGGAACCGCCCGGACTGCCCGTGGCCAGCAGGGCTTCGCCGTCCCTGAAGACAATGGTCGGGGTCATGGAACTGAGCGGCCGTTTGCCGCCCTCGATCGCGTTGGCCTCGCCACCGATCAGGCCAAAGGCATTGGGCACGCCGGGTTTGGCGGAAAAATCATCCATTTCGTTGTTCAACAGAATACCTGTGCCTTTGGCGACGATACCGGTGCCGAAGCTGAAATTCAGAGTGTAGGTATTGCTGACCACATTGCCGGCGCCATCCATGACGGAAAAATGGGTGGTTTCATTGCTTTCATATGGCACCGGGTCGCCATGGCTGATCGTTGCTGATGGCCGCGCCCTGCGTCTGTCGATGTTCGCGGCCAGATCCTGGGCATAGGCCTTGGCGGTCAGGCCCCTGCCGGGCACGGCCCAGAAATCCGGGTCGCCCAGATGCCGGGCCCGGTCCGCATAGGCCAGCTTCATGGCCTCAACCATCACATGCAGGCTCTCGACGCCATTATGACCAAACCTGCCCAGGGGAAAGGTTTCCAACATGTTCAGCATCTGGATCAGATGTACCCCGCCCGAAGACGGCGGCGGCATGGAAGCGATGCGATAACCGCGGTAGCTGCCCAGTGCGGGCCGGCGCCAGACCGGCCGGTAGGCGGCCAGGTCGTCCAGGGTGATCAGGCCGCCGTTAGCCGCCATCTCGGCCACGATCGCCCTGGCACTATCACCGGTATAGAAATCCTTGCCGGCGCTGGCCGCAATCCGGCGCAGGCTGTGCCCCAGGTCCCGCTGCACCAGGGTCTCACCGATCTGATAGAGACTGCCGTCGGATTTATAGAAGATGGCCGCGCTGGCAGGCCATTTCGACAGGCGTTTCCGCCGCTTCGCCAGGTTTCGGGCCATCCCGGGGGTGACCGTCAGACCCTTTTCCGCCAGTTCGATGGCCGGCGCCATGATCTGTGCCAGCGGCAGCCTGCCAAAGCGGCGGTGAGCCTCAACCAGGCCGGCAACCGTGCCCGGCACGCCAACGGACGCATGCGAAAAACGCGCCTTGGCCTTGTCTACATTGCCGTCCTTATCGAGATAAAGATCCCGGTGGGCGCTGCCCGGCGCCTTTTCACGATAATCCAGGGCCAGGGTTTCCCCGCTACCGGCATGATGCACCAGCATGAACCCACCCCCGCCCAGATTACCCGCGCGGGGCAATGTCACGGCCAGGGCAAAGGCCACGGCCGCGGCCGCATCGATGGCGTTGCCGCCGCGGCGCAGAATGTCCACACCTACATTGGTGGCGCGCGCTTCCTGACTGGCGACCATGCCATTGGCGGCAAATACAGGATGATGACGGTCCTGGTTCGAGAGTATGGCGCTGGTCTGGGCCTGCACTGCGGCGGCATGAACGGAGGCCAAAACCGGCAGCAATAAAAACAAACGGCGGAGACTGCGCATCAGGTTGTCTTGCGGCCGCTGAATATGGCGTGACCGGCCAGCAACCAATGGACGTCGACCTCGATAAATCTGGCTTGTTCCAGCCACTTCAGCTGCGCCAGCAGGGGTGACGGTTTATCAATGGGGTCGGGATATGGATCCGCATAATAGTTCCAGCCGGTTGCGACGAATTTCTGGTAAGGGTCTTCCGGTCCCTGATGCTCCTGGGCCGCTTCACGGGTGCTCTGATCCCAGGTCCAGGCGGCAACCGACGTGGCGGCGGGCGACAGAGGTTCGATCAGATCGGCGATGATGAACCGGCCGCCCGGTTTCAAGGCCTGGTACATATCGGCATAAAGTTTTGCCTTTTGCCGCCCATCCAGATGATGGATCGCCAGCGACGAGACGATCGCCAATGGACCCCCTGGCACCCCAGACAGCTTTCTCCAGCCGTCGCTGCCTAGATCAAAAGCCGCGACGCGGGCCCGCTCGCCGAACGGGGCCAGCCGCGCCGCTGTCACCTGACGCATGGCCTCGGAACCGTCCAGGGCCAAGACCGAAGGTTCTGGCCGCGCCTGCAACAAGGCTTCGCTCAACCGTCCCTCGCCACAGCACAGGTCAACATAGCTTTCCCCGGATCCCGCTTCGGGCGTCAGATCGCGGATGATGCGCAACTGGGTAGCCCGGTGGGGCACAAAATACTGGCCCCAGTCCATGAAGACAGCGGAATCGCTTTCCTGCCAACCGGGTTTCTGGCCGTCAGTACCCACTATGCGGTCAATCGCTGTTGGAACCCGGGCGCGGAATGCCGACCAGACTGAAGCCGTTGTCCACATTCATCACTTCGCCGGTCACCGCGCTGGACAGATCTGAAAGCAGGTACAGACCGCTGTTGCCAATGGCGGCCAGGTCCAGGTCTTTCGGCAGGGGGGCATGTTGGCCGGCATATTTATGCACGTAACGGCCGTCAGCAATGACCGCCCCGGCCAGGGTACGCATGGGGCCGGCAGATATGGCATTAACCCGGACGTTATCCTTGCCCAAATCCTCGGCCAGATAGCGGACAGAGGTTTCCAACGCCGCCTTGGCCACGCCCATGACGTTGTATGACGGCATGACCCGATGGGCGCCCAGGAAACTCAAGGTCAGCATGGCGCCGCCATTGGTCATCAGAGTGGATGCGCGGCGGGCAAGATCGGTGAAGGAAAAGCACGAAATTGACAGGGTTTGGACGAAATTGTCCCGGCTGGTGTCCACATAACGGCCACTCAATTCCGTCCGGTCCGAATAGGCAATGGCATGGACCAGAAAATCCAGACTGCCCCAACGCTCGCCGATGACATCGAACAGGGCATCCAGGCTGTCAGCGTCGGTCACATCGCAGGGCATCAGTAGCTGACAGTCCAACGAGGCCGCCAGCGGTTCAACCCGTTTCAGGAAACTGTCGCCCTGATATGTGATGGCCAGTTCCGCGCCGGCGCCGTGCAATGCACTGGCGATGCCATAGGCGATGGAGTGATCATTGGCGATGCCAAGTACCACGCCGCGCTTGCCGGCCATGAGTTGATCTTTGGCCGTTTCCTTCATGCTCTTCTCCGTCCCTGTCCAGCCTTTTTCCGGGCTTTTCGTCGGTTCACAAAATTCAGCCGCTAGCTACCCCGCGAACCGATCAAAGATCAAGGTCGCGTTGGTGCCGCCAAAGCCGAAGCTGTTGGACATGACGGAAACCAGTCCGGCGCTATCAATGCGTTTGCGCACCACGGGAATGTCTTCGAAGGCCGGGTCCAGGTTGTCGATGTTGGCGGATGCGGCAATGAAATCCCCTTCCATCATAATCAGCGAGTAGATCGCCTCGTTGACGCCGGCGGCACCCTGAGCATGGCCGGTGAGGGATTTGGTGGACGCGATGGGCGGAATACTGGCGCCAAATACCTCGCGCACCGCGGCCATTTCCGGTGGATCGCCGACCGGTGTTCCGGTGCCGTGGGCATTGATATAGCCGATTGGATTGTGCACCGTGGCCAGGGCCTGGCGCATGCTGCGCGCCGCGCCATCACCCGATGGCTGCACCATGTCATGGCCGTCCGAGGTGGCGCCATAGCCCGTGATCTCGGCATAAATTTTGGCGCCCCGGGCCTTGGCGTGCTCCAGTTCCTCCAACACCAGAACGCCGCCGCCGCCCGATATGACGAAGCCGTCCCGGTCCACATCGTAGGGGCGCGAGGCCCGTTCCGGGGTGTCGTTGAATTTCGAGGACATTGCCGCCATTCCGTCGAACAGGACCGAGAGGGTCCAATGCAATTCTTCGCCGCCGCCGGAAAACATCACATCCTGTTTGCCGAACTGGATCTGCTCGGCGGCATTGCCGATACAATGAGCCGAGGTCGAACAGGCCGAAACAATCGAATAGTTCAGGCCCTTGATCTTGAATTCGGTGGCCAGAACGGCGGAGGTGGTTGACGACATACAGCGGGTTACCATGTAAGGGCCGACCCGTTTGGCGCCTTTTTCCCGCGCCGTGTCCGCCGCCCAGACCAGATTTGACGTGGATGATCCACCGGATCCTACAATGATGCCGGTTCTCTCGTTCGAGATCTCCGCCGGCTCCAGGCCCGAATCCTCTATCGCCTGCTGCATGGCCAGATAATTATAGGCCGCACCATCGCCCATGAAACGCAACGCCTTGCGGTCAATGTGCGCGGCCAGATCTATTTTCAAACTGCCTTGCACCTGTGAGCGGAATTTATACTCCGCATACTCGGGCGCAGCCACGATGCCGGAGCGGCCTTCCCGCAGCGATTGGGCCACCTCGGCTTTGGTGTTGCCGATAGAGGATATTATCCCCAATCCTGTAACAACCACCCTGCGCATAGCAACTCCTATGACAAATTGGGCCCGGCCCTACATGGAACCGCGGCGATAGGCATATTAAGTGAACAAAGCCACCCGCAAATCTTCCGCTTCAAAGGCTAGTTCACCATCCACTTTAGCAATGGCATCTGCCACGGCCAACACCAGACGGCGATTGACCACGCGTTTTACGTTAACTTCGAAAGACACCAGTTTCGCGGATGGCAGTACCTGTTCGGACAGCTTGACCTTGCCGCAGCTCAGCGCCCGTCCGCGTCCCGGCAGGCCGCACCAGCCGGCGAAAAATCCCAGCATCTGCCATACGGCGTCCTGCACCAGACAGCCGGGCATGACCGGATCAGACTCGAAATGGCAATCGAAAAACCACAAATCCGGCCGGATATCCAATTCCGCCTTGGCCTGGCCCTTGTCATAGGTGCCACCGTCTTTGGTAATCGAGGTGATGCGGTCAAGCATCAACATGGGCGGCAACGGCAATCTGGCATTGCCCGGCCCAAACAGGCGACCGTGGCCGCATTCCAATAAATCGTCCAGCCCATAACTGGACTTTGCCTTGAAAGTAGAACTGTCAGTCACCGGTCAATACCATCCGCATCGTTGTCAGAAATGTCTCGCGTATCCGGCCGCCGCACGGATCCCGCGAACGGCGCAGTCTAACTGAATTCTGGCCAGCGATAAACCTAATCAGCCTGAATCACAGTGCGCGAAATCATTTCTCTAATCACAAGATATAGCTCGATACACTACTTCATGCGCTTGCTATTTGTCCGGATCGCACTATCATCCCATAGGCAAGAGGCAGGATTAGATCAGATTCTTGCTTAACTTGTATTTGAATTCTTCTTGTTACAACTTGTGGCAATATGTGGTGTTCATGTTGTATTGCCGCGATAATTTGTGCAATGCCTAACTACAGGAACCCAGACCATGGTTGATTTGCGACCGACCTCCGATGTGACGCAGGAACTAAGGGCAGCCGGATTGCGCCCGACACGGCAACGCCTGGCATTGGCACGCCTGCTGTTTGACCACGGTAACCGCCATGAAACGGCGGAAAGCCTTTACGACCGATCGCAAGAAGCGGGTATCAAAGTCAGCCTGGCAACAATTTACAACACCCTGCACCAGTTTACCGCCGCCGGATTGCTACGCCAAGTCGTAGTCAATTCTACCCGCAGTTATTTCGACACCAATGTTGAAGATCATCACCATTTCTATTTCGAAGATACGGGCGAGATTGCGGATATTCCCAATGACCGGATCAATTCCATTGCGCCCACCGATTTGCCCGCGGATATGGAGTTGTCCCGTGTTGATATTATCGTCCGACTGCGTGGCACGCGCTAATTTAGGATCGTTCTAAAAAGACTTGACGCCGGGCATGATGTTTCCATATGGATGGTGAATGGACTGAGCAATGCGGCGGGCCGTTTGTGGCGCGCCGACGGACAATTTTTCGGATGTTCGATTTCGGCGATGGAAACGGCCGGATCTAGGTGCTCGCGGCGTTGTGCCCGTGGCGGGACCATTATATTCGCAAACGCACCTGACGGACTGTCAGGTGGCAACAAGGAGGATTAGGTATGTCGCTCAAGGGAACCAAGACTGAACAGAACTTGAAGGACGCATTTGCCGGTGAAAGCCAGGCCAACCGGCGCTATCTGTATTTTGCGCAGAAGGCCGATGTCGAAGGTTATAACGATGTTGCAACTGTTTTCCGCTCCACGGCGGAAGGCGAAACTGGTCACGCGCATGGCCATCTCGAATTTTTGGAAGAAACCGGTGACCCGGCGACGGGCGAGCCCATCGGACCCACTGCGCTGAATTTGAAAGCGGCAGTGGCCGGCGAAACCCATGAGTACACGGATATGTACCCTGGCATGACCCGGACCGCGCGCGAGGAAGGCTTCGACGAAATTGCCGACTGGTTCGAAACGCTGGCGAAGGCTGAAAAAAGCCACGCGGGCCGCTTCCAAAAGGCGCTGGATAACCTGGACGACTGAATCGCTTTCAGCCTGTCGGGCAATTGTCCTGGGGAAGGGGGCGCCACGCTGGTTCCCCCTTTTCTTTTTTCCTGGAAGCGGTTATTGGGAAACCTTCCAGAGAATTTATGTCGATAGCAAATCCTCCGTGGATAGAGAGGGGAGATATTCGTGATGAGTAAGGAAGGCAGCCTGGAGGCCCCGACCCGCCATCCCATTCCCTGGACCGATCCGGGCTTTCTCGATACGGGCAAGATCGACGCCGAAATGCGCCGGGTTTTTGACATTTGTCACGGTTGCCGCCGTTGCTTCAACCTCTGCGATTCGTTTCCCCGGCTATTTGATCTGATCGACGATAGCCCCTCCGGGGAACTGGATACGGTCCCTTCAAGCGAATTTTCCACGGTGGTGGATGCCTGCACATTTTGTGACATGTGTTTCATGACCAAGTGCCCCTATGTGCCGCCACACGAATTCGATCTGGATTTTCCACATCTGATGTTGCGCTATCGGGCCGCCGAGCATGCCGAGGGCAAGGTTGGGTTCCGCCAAAAGCAACTGGCCAAGACCGACCGCAACGGCAAATTGGCTGGAAAAATGGCCGGCCTGGCGAACTGGGCCACGGCGGAAACCAACTCCGGCACGAGGAACATGCTGGGATATCTGGCTGGCATTCATCCCCAGGCAGCCCTGCCGAAATATCATGGCAAGACCTTACTGGACAGGTCGGCGGCGGCTCCCGCCTTGAATGCCGAAGCGCCGGCCTATGGCCGCAAAGCGGTGATCTATGCCACCTGCTTTGCCAATTACAACGAGCCCGCCATGGGCGAGGCAGCCCGCGCGGTCCTGGCCCATAATGGCGTGGAGACCCAGGTGGTCTATCCTTCGTGCTGCGGCATGCCCATGTGGGAACAAGGTGATCTGGCCCAGGTTGCCGAAAATGCGCGGAAGGTCGCCGGTGAAATGGCGGCCTGGATCGATCAGGGCCAGGCCATTATCGCATTGGTGCCGTCCTGCGCCTTGATGCTGAAGTTCGAATGGCCGCTGCTGTTGCCCGATGATGAGAACGTGCGCCGGCTGTCGGAAAATACTTACGACATTACCGAGTATATTGTTGCCTTGGCGCGGGAGCAGGGCCTGGCGCCGGGCCTGGCACCTTTGGCCGGCGGAGTGACATTGCATTTGGCTTGTCACGCCCGGGCCCAGAACATGGGGGCCAAGGGGGCCGAAATGTTACGCCTGATACCCGACACGGACGTGGCCGTGGTCGAGCGTTGCTCCGGTCACGGCGGCGCCTGGGGGATCATGGCGGAAAATTTTGAGGTTGCCCTGAAAGTCGGCAAGCCGGCCGCCCGTCAAGCTTTGAAGGCGGACAACGCCTGGGTGGTATCGGAATGCCCCCTGGCGGCCACCCATTTGCGCCAGGGCATGGAGCGCCTGGGCAGCGAGATGCCCCGCACCGTGGCCCATCCCATAATGCTGCTGGCCCGGGCTTATGGGGTGGCGCAGGAGACCAGCGAGCCATCATGACGTCCAAACGCAGCATCCAACGCGATGACATCCAGTCTCTTGCCGTCTATGGCGCCGAAAGGCCGGAGCGGCGGCGGGCGATCATCGCCTATAAGCGTCACCGGCGCCTGGAGGTGGGACCGGTCGCCGCCTTCTATTTCGAGAATTACGCCACCATGCTGTCCCAGATCCAGGAAATGCTGTGGATCGAAAAAGGTGGCGAGGAGCAAATTGCTGACGAATTGGCCGCCTATAACCCGTTGATCCCCCAGGGCCGGGAACTGGTTGCCACTTTGATGTTCGAAATTGCCGATCCGGACCGGCGCGCGGCGATGTTATCCTGGTTAGGCGGTGTTGAGGAGACGGTCAGCCTTGAAGTGGCCGGCCGAAAAATACTGGCCCGTCCCGATGCCGAAGACGGCATCGAACGCACCCGCGCGGACGGAAAAACCTCTTCCATCCATTTTCTTCATTTCCCATTTCAGGCGGAGCAGATTTCGGCCTTTCGCGCGCCGGGCGCCCGCGTTATCGCCGCCATCGAACACCCCGAATATGCCCACATGGCGGTCATGCCCGAGGCCATGCGTCAGGCCCTGGCCGAAGACTTCGACTAGGCCAAGTTTATGATGTTGTCCAACGGTATCAGCCGCCCAGGCCGGGCATGCTCACATATCCCGGTAAGGCTTCAATTCGCTTGAACCAGGCGTTCAACGCCCCATAGGGGGCCAATGAAATTTCGCCGGCCTCGGCCAACGCCGAGTAGGGATAACAGGCAATATCGGCGATGGTCGGGCGGCCAAGCGTCAGCCAATCGTGTTTGTCCAGCCAGTCATCCATGATGGTAAAGCTACTCCGGGCCGAAGCCTGGGCCTGGGTCAGGTTAACATCGCGCTTGAAAAGCATAACGGCGCGGGCCAAGGCGGGGCCGTTCCAAATTTCATTGGTGGCGAACGACAGCCACTGGGTAACCTTGGCCAGACCCGCCGCATCGCTGGGCAACCACTGTTCGCCGGAATGCTCGCCGCCATACTTGCGCGCCAGATAGACCAATATGGCCTGGGAATCGTAAATCACAGTATCGCCGTCCTCCAGGACAGGCACCGTGCCCAGGGGATTGCGCGCCAGATGCACGGCCGTCTTGTGCTCCATATCAGGTAGACTGACGGGCACGATCTCGTGCTCCAGCGCTAGCATGGACAACAACATGCGGACCTTATGGCAATTTCCCGATAGGGCGGCGTCGTAAAGTTTCATCTTGGTGTTCAATCCTTCGGTTAGACATTTCACAGCAGACTGGCGCAATTTCTATGCCGTCAGGCGAGGCGACGATAGTATCATTCCGCCCCGAAAGAGGCCAATCCAGATCGTCGTCCCATTGCCCCGGATACGATGTTGAAGTCGCAGGCCGCGTCAACCCGCAAGACGTTCGCGACCCGCCGCGCCGGAGCAACGCCTTCCATCCATACGGTTTGTCCGCTGAACCGGGAACCCTTCTAAAGGCCGGGCTCCCCTGCGCATCGGCGGTCATGCGCTTCCGGTTGGATGGCTCGGACCTGCAACTCGTCGCGGGGGCTCGGAGAAATTCGTTTGGCCTGGGTCTGGATGCAACCGGCCGGATGCTGGCAATCGACATGGGCCTAAATGGCCGCGGTTTGCGCCCTGGCGAAAATGCCTGACGGCAAATACACCTGTCGCGCCAATTTTTTGCTATCCGAAATGCAGTCCCATGCGGAGAATGAATGAGGCATCCTTTTGGGACGCCGGCAGTGCAATGTGGAATACGGCTCAGGTACAGGGATATGGCGATGAAGCAATGGCAAATTACGGACGAATGGAGCTTCGAGGGACTGAAGCTGCGCGATGCGGAGCGACCGGAGCCAGGGCCAGGTGAAGTGCTGTTGAAGATGAAGGCGGTTTCGTTGAATTACCGCGATTATCTGATGGTTGGCCGGGGTTACGGCCGGATGTCGGGCGAACTGCCCCTGGTCCCCCTCTCCGACGGGGTTGGCGAAGTGGTGGCCCTGGGCGCGGGCGTAGAGGACGTGGTCATTGGATCACGGCGCCTGCCCTGTTTCATTCAGACGTGGTTCAGTGGTGACATGGGCCCGGCGGGTTTCGCAGGCGCCCTGGGCGGTCCGCTGGATGGTACGGCGCGGGGATATATGCCGGTGCCCGTGGCCGCCTCGGTCCCGGTGCCGGAGCATTTGAGCGACGTGGAGGCGGCCACCCTGTGCTGTGCCGCTATTACGGCCTGGAATGCCCTGGCCGAAATGCCGGCCACGGCGGCCGGCGGCGGCACCGTGGTAACCCAGGGCACGGGCGGGGTCTCGCTGTTCGCCCTGCAACTGGCCAAGGACCGCGGCGCCAGGGTTATCTCAACCTCGTCCAGTGCCGAGAAACTGGCCCGGCTGAAAGCCATGGGGGCGGACGAAACCATCAACTATCGGGAAGTGCCCGATTGGGGCAAGGCGGTGCTGGGACTGACGGACGGCCTGGGTGCGGATCTGGTGGTCGAGGTCGGGGGTGCCGACACCATCAGCCAATCCATGCGGGCCACTCGGGCCGACGGCACTATTTCGCTGGTCGGTAATGTGGGCGGCTCTGTCGCCGAGGTAAACCTGCCCCTGATTTTCATGTTCCGCAAACGCCTGGCCGGTATCAGCACGGGCAGCGTTGCCGACTTTCACGCCATGATGGCCCATATTGGCGAAACCGGCTTTCGCCCCGCCCTGGATGACCATATTTATGATTTCGATGGTCTAAGCCAGGCCCTGCAAGCACTCCCCAAGGGCCAGCATTTTGGCAAGATCGCCGTTCGGGTGGGTTGACCCAGGGCATTAGGAACGGCGGGCAACCGGCGGTCGTGGTCACCAGGCCAGAATGGCCAGAATTGTTGTGAAGGCGCCAGTTGCCAGCAGAATGGCCAGGACCAGTGTGCGAAACACTGTTTCATTCAGTTTGCCCGCGATGCGATGGCCGACCGCTGCACCCAGTATCGTTGGCAGGGCGGCCAAAGCGGCAGCCTGCCAAATCTGAAAGCTTATGGCGCCTGCGGCCGCCTGCAGGGCAAGGGCGGCGCCATAGGAAAGGGTGAAAAGGCAAAGCATGCAGGCGCGCAGGGGGGCTTTCGTCATGCCGCTGGCCGATAGGTAGAGCATCACCGCCGGTCCCGGCATAGCCAGTGCGGTCGTCATGGCGCCCGATAGGATCCCGGTCAGCACCTCGAATAGCGGCCGGGCCGGCTGGCCGCCTGGTTTGGCGAAGACACGGCGCGTTTGCACGACCAGCCAGAGCGCAAAAAACAATATTATCAGGCCCACGGCAAGGCGCACCCATTCCAGACTGGCCTGCTGGAATATCAGTAATCCAATGGGAAATCCCAGCAGGCTGCCCACGCACAGGCGGGTCAACGGCCCCCGTGGCGCCTGCCGCCACAGGCCCGGCACCAGCACCAGCGAGACCAGCAAATTGAGAATGATGGTCAGACCGACGGCGCCCAGATTGCCCATCACCAGCAACAGGAACGGCAGAGCGATGATGGCGAAGCCGAAGCCGGTTGCTGCCTGGGCCAAAGCGGCGAAGAAAGCAATCGCGGCAATCAGGATGGTGTTGGTAATGATCGGGTCCATGGCCGGGTCAGGGTAGGTCCCAGTACGGCTCCGGGCCAAAGCGCGTGGCCAGGAAATCCACAAAGGCCCGAACCTTTGGCGTCAGATGGCGGCGGTGGGGATAGGCGGCATAGATGGCATGGGTTTGCGGCACGCATTCAGTCAGAAATTCCACCAGGGTACCGGCCCGCAGGTCTTCGCCGACAATAAAGCTTGGTAACGCGACGATACCGGCGCCGGCGACGGCGGCATCCCGCAGTACCTCGCCGTTATTGGCGCGGAGATTGCCGCGCAGGGGGATCGAGACCGGCCCCTTGGCACCGTTGAGGACCCAATCCGTGCCGCTGGCGCGGTAGAGATAGCCAAAACAATTATAGTGGCGCAGATCCTCGGGCTTCTCCGGGGTGCCGTGGCGCCGTAGATAGTCCGGCGCGGCACATAGTACGGCCCGCGATGGGGCCAAACGGCGGACGATTAATGAACTGTCCACCAAGGCTGCGATCCGTATGGCGACATCGAAGCCTTCCTCCACCAGATCACTGAAGCGGTCATCCAGCACCAGATCAACGTCGATCTGGTCATAGGACTGCAGAAAATCAGCGATCACCGGGCCCAGATGCAGGGTGCCGAAGGTCATTGGCGCGTTCACCCGCAACCGGCCGCGCGGCTCCGCTGCCATGCTGCCGACCTCGTCCGCTGCCGCCCGGGCCTCTTCCACGATGCGGGCACAACGTTCGTAGAAAACCGCGCCGACCTCGGTCAGGGACAACTTCCGCGTGGTCCGGTTCAACAGACGCGCGCCCAGCCGGTCCTCCAGACGCCCGACCTGCTTGGACACGGCCGATTTTGACAGGCCCAGCGCCTGGGCAGCGCCGGTGAAGCTGCGTTGCTGCACGACCTTGGCAAAGACCGCCATTTCGCTCAAATTGTCCATCGCCACCAGTCTTGCCGGATTTTGGGAAACAGTGATGCGCTAGATAGCAGTTTTGTTTCCTGTTGCGAACAATATTGTTCGTCTTCCAACCCTGGTCCGCGGCGTCGTTCGGCGCTAGGTTGACGGTGAAAGCGGCATTGAGGGAGGACGGTTATGGGTATCATGGTGCAAGGGGAATGGCGGCAGGAGGATTTCGCCCAGCGCAATAAAATGGGCAACTATGTGCGCGCCGGCGCCGCGTTTCGCAATCGAGTTGGCGAGGCCGGGTTCCCGGCCGAGGCCGGTCGCTATCATCTGGTTGTCGCGCATGCCTGTCCCTGGGCGCACAGAACCTTGATCTTCCGGGCACTGAAAGGTTTGGAAGAGGTCATATCCGTGGCCTATGTAGAACCTTTGATGCTGGAGAACGGTTGGGTTCTTATGAATGGCGGCGATCCGGTTACCGGGGCAAAGTATACCCATCAAATCTATGCCCAGGCGGCGCCGGATTATTCAGGCCGCTGCTCGGTCCCTGTCTTGTGGGACAAGACGTTACACACCATCGTCAACAACGAATCTTCTGAAATTATCCGCATGTTCAACAGTGCCTTTGATGATCTGGCGACAAAGGTGGTACCGGACCTGTATCCGGAAAATCTGCGCGCCGAGATCGATGCGGTCAACGATGTCGTTTATAACTATATCAACAATGGCGTTTACAAGGCCGGCTTTGCCACCACACAGGAAGCCTATGAAACGGTTTTTTCGGTGCTGTTCCAGACCCTGGACGAAATGGAGGCGCGGCTGGACGGGCAGCGTTATTTGACCGGCCCGCGAATTACCGAGGCCGATTGGCGATTGTTTGCAACACTGGTGCGCTTCGATGCGGTTTACGTGGGGCATTTCAAGTGCAATCGTCAGCGGATCGCGGAATTCCCAAATCTGTCGAACTATCTGCGCGAGCTGTACCAGTGGCCCGGTATTGCCGGAACGGTCGATATCCCGCGCATCAAGCAGCATTATTATGGCAGCCACACCGCGATAAATCCGTTTGGCATTGTCCCGGTGGGCCCGGATCTGGATTTCGATGGGGCCCATGACCGCGGCCGCCTGCCAAAAGATGACGGTTAGGGTCATTCCAGGATGGTTCAGACGATATCGACATTGGGGAGGCGTAAATGGCTTTCAGTATGACCAAGGCGGAGCGCGAGGCTTTTTTGCAGGCGGCGCGAATTGGCGTCCTCGCCATACCCGAGACCGGCCGTGGGCCGCTGACCAGCCCGGTCTGGTACGATTATCTGCCGGGGGGTGATTTGTGGTTTTTGACCCAAAGCACGGCGCGCAAAGGCCACTTGCTGCAACCGGGCGTCCGGGTCAGCCTGTTGGTTCAGGAAACCGCTTCGCCCTATCGTTATGTCTCCGTTGAAGGGCCGGTTTCCGCCATCGCGCCGTCGGATCTGTTGGCCGATCTGCAACCCATGGCGCAACGTTATCTGGGTCAGCAGGGCGGCATTGATTATGCCGCCAGCCTGGCCGAGAGTTACGCCCGTGGTCATGCCATCAAGGTCTTCGTCAGCCTGGAACGCTGGTTGACCGTGGATTACGCAAAGCGCGGTTAAAGTTGTTTCCGTGCCTATGCGTTTAATGACGACGGCCACCATAAGGCAAACTAAACCCGTGGTCCCGTCCCCTTGGCGTTATTCAGGCGGAGGCAGACGCAGCCGTCTGTCTAAGTGCAGGGCCGGGTGTCATCGGTGTGAACTGACAGAAGCCATACTCCGTCAGCCCACGCTATTGACACCTGGCCCTGGGAATTGATGTCGCTTTAAGTTATTCCATCTTGATTATGATGCCGTCGACACCCACGGATAGCATGACGCCTTTACGTTTGGCGGTAAGGCGAATAAGCACACCTTTGTTGTTCTCCATTACGATGCCGCCTGAGCTCATATCTATGAAGGCCACGCCGGCTCTGGTTTGCACATAACCGCCCCCGAAGTCATCGATATTGGTCAGTTTATAGACCTCTCCTGTCGCCTCAATCGAGGACACGCCAATACCGCCGACGCCCAAGCCACCGATCTTGAAGGGGTAGGCCTTGCCTTGGAAGTTGAGGGTGCCGCCGCCGAAATTGCCGCTGGCGAGAAAAGCGACCTGTACCTGATCGATGGCCACCGTGCCGACGACTTTTTCCTCTTGTGCAATCGCCGAACCGCCCGTGGCCAAGGCAAAAATCATGGCTAACAAGCCCGCCGCAAATTTTAGTCGAAACATGCAATATCTCCTTGATGTCGTGTCCGGTCTACGTAACGCACAGCATTGCAATCCACAAGACATTACCTAGAGAATGTCATGCTCCATGGCTGGCACCGTATCCGCAATGCAGCCGGCCCCGGAAATGCTCTAGGCCTTGAAGAGGTGGTCCGCGACGAAAGGGTTGGACTGCCGCTCGTGGCCAAAGGTGGACAGGGGTCCGTGACCGGAAACGAATGTGGTCTCGTCGCCCAGGGGCCAAAGCTGCTCCCGGATGGAGCGGATCAGGGTATCGTGATCGCCCCGGGGCAGGTCAGAGCGGCCCACTGAACCCTGGAACAACACATCACCCACCAACGCCACCTTGGCCTTGGCATCATAGAAGATAATATGGCCCGGCGTGTGGCCGGGACAATGGCGCACCGTCATTGTTTCGTTGCCAAAACCAACCGTATCGCCGCTGTGCAGCCAACGCGTGGGGGTAAAGGGGCGGGCTTCGGTCAGGCCATATTTCGCCCCTTGTTCGGCCAGGGCGTCAATTAGGAACTGATCGTCCTCGTGGGGCCCTTCGATAGGTACGCCCAGGCGCTCAGCCAGTTCGGCCACGCCACCCGCGTGATCCATGTGGCCATGGGTGACCAGAATTCTCTCCACGGTGACGCCCTGGTCTTCGATGGCCTTTTGAACCTGGTCCAAATCGCCGCCGGGATCGACCACGGCGCCGGCCATGGTCTCCTCGCACCAGATGACGGTGCAATTCTGTTGGAAGGGGGTAACCGGGATGACGACGGCTTTCATGTCTTTGTGTCCTTACTGTGCCAGGCGGCGTTGCGCCTGGCGCAGAATATCGCGGTTACCCCGGTGCCAGCTCACAGCCAGGCTATAGCGGCGCATACGCCAACCCCCGGCGGTGCGTACCATGGCACAGGTATAGTAACCGCCGACCGTATATTCCGGGTCGCTCTTGGCGCTATCCAGGCGGTGTACCGCCTGCAGATAGGCGATTAGCGTGGCCGCGTCACCATCGATCTTGTGGACGTGATTGGCGGTCAGGTGCTGGGTCGCGTCCAGTCCTTCGATGGTGCTTTTGATGGCGGCGACCCAGGTATCCCGGCCCTTGACCACCTCGCGCCCGGCGAAGGAGCGGAAGTCGGCCTCCAGGTCCTCGGTGAAACAGGTGGCCAGCAGATTCCAGTCGCGGGTGTCGATCGCGGTAGCGTAGGTGTGGATAACCTGGCTGATATCGGCCCGATCGAGCAGCAGCTGTACATTGGCGGCGACTACGGCGGTGTCGGTCATGGGATCCTCGGGGTCTGGTGGCCATATTTGCCTGGGTGGCTTTGCAGAATTAAAAATAATCTAACAATTTCGGGTAGTTAGTTCAAATGATTCGAATCCAATTTGTCCTTCGTGTGACGGCAACCTGATGCTGTTCAAGAATTTTTTATCTGCGCTGTCCGTGTTATACCAAGCTGCATTGATGGGACCCAGGTGTGATGATTACGTGGAATAAGAGGCCAGTGCATTTGTGGGGCCGGCATTTGCTTTGGCTGACCATGCTGGCAGTATCGCCCCTTGGCGCGACGGCGAAAGATGCGATACCGGACGCTGCAGATCCCTATCTGCTGTTGCGCGGTGTCGATACCATCCGGCCCGCTCTGGATTGGCTGACCCCGTCCGAACCCACAGCCGTGCAGCCCTATCCTGGCAACGGGGCCGTTGTTAAGCAATCACCGCCGGTCATTCGCTGGCCACATGACGACAATATGTCGGTTTGGGAAATCACGCTTAAACTCAGCGACGGTGGGGAACTGGACCGCATCTCGTCAAAGAACTGGTTGTTTCTGGAAGCCGCCCTGCCGCCGGGACGGCAAGCATGGCGTGTGCGTGGTTGGCCAAAAGAGGGTGGCGCGACCGATTGGAGCGATTGGCGCCATTTCATGGTGCCGCACAACGCCCATACCTTCGTGGTGCCCGAATTTGAAGGCTTGTTCGAAAGGGCGAGTCGAAAGGCCCGACCGCGGCTAATCCCCGATGGCGAAGCCGGGCGCCGTCTTTTGAGGGCGATCCAGACCGGGGAACGACGTGATGCGTTCGAGAAACTGCGCCGCGGTGTCGATCGCCGATATTTCGGACAGCCTTTGAAGGAAGAGCCGCCGACGCCAACATACCTGGTCGAAAATTTTTATGAAAAACGCCGTGTCGGCCAAGCCATCGCCCGAGTCGTTTATCATGAGGCGGCCGCGGCCCGTTTTGCCGCTTATGCATGGATTGGCAGCCGGGATCGGCGCTACCTGGACGAGGCCATGCGCCGTGCCGGCCATTTGGCGGACTGGGATCCACGCGGCAGTACCGGGCGGCGCTCGCAGGACGGCATTTCCCGCGAAATCGCGTTGACCCTGGCAACTGTGCTTGATCTGACGTATGAGTTTTGGCAGGCCAAGGACCGGGCACGCCTGTTGGTTTCGATCGCTATTCGGACGGGCGACTTATTCGATCATTATATCGACAGCGTTCGCAATCCGCTGGCCCGGATGCCATACAATTCCCATGGCTTTCGCCATTCAGGTGCCATCGCGTCCATCGCAGCCTTGCTGGCGGGTGAGATCGCGGACGCGCGTGGCTGGTTCGTTCGCACCTTGCCCGTCTACCTGGCCATGAGTAATCCCTGGGGCGGCGACGACGGTGGCTTTGCCAACAGTCTCGACTATGCCGGCTGGAACGTGACAGCCCATTTGCGATTTGGTGATATCCTGGAGCGGGCCACGGGATTGGCGCTGCGGCGCTCGGCCTGGCTGCAGGAGGTCGGCCAATATTTGCGCTATTTTGCGCCTGCAGGTACACCCGACTCCCTGTTCGGAGATGGCCACGAATACGATCGAAGCGCGAATTGGCGACACTTGGCGAATATTTATGCCCAACGCGTGACCCGGCCGGCCTATCAGTATTATGCCAGGGATTGGGGTGCGGCCCGCAACGACCCAGCGTGGGTGTTCGCACCCTTACCGGCGACCAATGGCGTGGCCTCGGACACGCTTATGCCGATATCGCCAAAAGCCGCTCACTTCCCGTCGATAGGCTGGACAGCGATGCACAGTGACCTGAGCAATCCGAAACGTACGTCGGTCTATTTTCTTTCTTCCCCCTATGGCTCCTTCAATCATTCGCATGCCGCCCAGAACAGCTTTGTGGTTCATTCACGCAGCCGCCGCCTTGCCATTTCCTCGGGCTATTATGATTTCTACGGTTCCGACCATCACAATCAATGGAACCGGCAAAGCAGATCCAAGAACGCCATCACGCACGATGGTGGTTTGGGACAGCCGATTGGCACAATGTCGGCGCGCGGTGAAACCGTGGCGTTCTCGCACGATGAAGACATAGATTTCGTGGTCGGCGATGCGACCCGCGCCTATGGCAAGGGCACGCGCAAGGTGCTTCGCACCATGGCCTATCTACGGCCCAATGTTATCCTGGTTTATGACCTGTTGGAGGCCGACCAACCCCGGCGCTGGGAGTGGAACATTCATGCCAAGAACGAAATGTTGCACTATCGCCCAAACGCAATCGGCATCAGCAACTGGCCGGCCTCTTTATGCATTGAAATGATTGCCGGCGCGGCCACAAATTTCTCCCAAAGCAACCGTTTCAGCGCCGAGCCGGATTCAAAGATCGCCGATTATGCAGCCCAATGGCACGGCGTATTCGCCACCACGACAGCAGCGGAGAAAACACAGTTCCTGACCCTGATGACGGTGGATTGCGCGCCGACGGACGTCGCGCAGGTAACGGCACGGGACGGCGGCGGCTACAACCTCACCCTGGATGGACAGAATTTTTCGATCGATGAATTGGGAATCCGGCGGCGATAGGCAACGGCCAATCATGGCGGGCGAGATAAATGGAGACCTGGTCCGGGGTTTCGCCACCATCAACGGTGCAAGGTGGCTTTAGATCAAACAGCCCAAAAATGGAATCATTTTTGCGCTGATAATTTGATCTATTTCAAAGAGTTAGAGCAACTTGTCTGCGTTCAAATGAACGCAGGTTGCTCTAAGCAAAATAGAAACGCTCGCGGACGCGAGGGCGGCAAGGCCTAATTTTTGGGCATGGGCCCAAGCAGAAGGGCCGGGTCAAGGCGTTGTTTGAACCAGTTCAGGCGCCAATCCAGGTGTGGACCCGTAGCCCGGCCGGTGGCGCCCAGGGTGCCGATTTGTTCGCCTTGGCGGACGAATTGACCGGGCCTCACGGTAACGGACCGCAAATGTGAATAAACCGAAGTCAGGCCATGGCCGTGATCCAGCATGACCGTACCGCCCGTGTAGTATAAATCGCGCTCGGCCAGGGCGACCATTCCGTCGGTGGAGGCATGCACGGGGCTGCCCGGTTTGGCGGCAATGTCCAGGCCAAAATGCGGCCGCCGGGGCTTGCCGTTCAGAATTCTCTGGCTGCCATAGACACCGCTGATCCTGCCCCGCAAGGGCCAAAGGAAACCGCTTTCATGCCAAAGGGCGGGACTGTCCTGACGGCGGACGGCCGCAATGGCGCCATTTTCACGGCGAATGCGTGTCAGTACTTCCGGCGGCGGCGTGACCATCTTTTTGGGCAGGCCGTCGATCCGCTGCAATTTGTATTTCCGGGCCTTGATGGTCAGTTTTTCACTATGGCTTGTGCCGTCGGGCCCGTGCCAGTGCAATAGGGCAGTGCCGGGAAAATCCCGGCCAAAGCCAATGATGAACGAGCCTTTTTCGCTCACCCGCACGGCGCGGCCGTCGAACTCCACTTTTGTGCCGGGTTTGGTCTGTCCATATACCAGGCCGCCTTGAACAAAGTTTCCCTTTAGGGCCGGTGCCTCGGCCAAGGCCGCCCCAGGCCAGATAAGAAGACAAAACACCAGCCACATGGGCATCAGAAAAGCGAACCCTGGCTGCCTGGATCTTTCGGCTTGCCCGTGGGTGCGGCACGAGGTCCGGCGCCGGATTTTGCCTCGCGCGGTGTCCGGGCTGGTTTGGCCCGGCGCCTGGACGGGCCGTCATCAACGGTAACCGCCACTTCACCGTCATGAAAACGAACGGCCAGGGCGCTGCCTGGCCCCGCCTCGGCCGCGGCCATGACCAGTCCGCCATCCTGGCGGCGCACCATGGCATAGCCCCGCTCCAACACCCGTTCGAAACTGAGGCTATTCAGCAATTGGACCAGACCGACCAGGCGCAGGTTGTGTTCCTTTACCCGGCTCTGGATGGACCGTTGCTGGCGCCCCTGCAAATTCTGCAGATTTTTGCCACCCGTCTCGATCGGCGCCAGCACCAGGCGTGGGTGCAGACGCGCGGCGATTGCGGTAAGGCTATTGCGTTTCTCTCCGCCGAAAATCAATAACGCGCGATGTAACCGCTCGGCGCCCTCGTCCAGGCGTTGCCGGGCCAAGGCCAGCAACTCGCGGGGCCCGCGCAGGCCGCGGGCCAGGCCATCCAGGTCGCGCTGCCGCTCGGCCAGCAGCCGGTGCAGGGCCAAACCCAGGCGCCGCGCCAGATCCTGGTTGCTGGCCAGCAATTCCCCCCGCACAGGCACGGCGATTTCCGCAGCCGCGGTCGGCGTCGGCGCCCGCCGGTCGGACACGAAGTCGATCAGAGTGGTATCGGTTTCATGACCAACGGCCGAGATCAGGGGAATGTCACTCTCGGCAGCGGCGCGGGCCACCACTTCTTCATTGAAAGCCCACAGATCCTCAATGGACCCGCCGCCACGAGCAACAATCAGCAAATCCGGGCGCGGCACCGCAGAGGCCGCATCGAGGGCGTTGAAACCTCTAATCGCCGCCGCTATCTGTTCTGCCGCGCCTTTGCCCTGGACCAGAACCGGCCATAGCAGCACCCGGCTGGGAAAGCGGTCGCGCAGGCGGTGAAGAATATCGCGAATCACTGCCCCCGTAGGCGAGGTCACCACCCCGATTACCTGGGGCAAATAGGGCAAAGCCTGTTTGCGTTCCTGGGCAAACAGGCCTTCCGCCGACAATTTCTGGCGCCGCTCGTCCAAAAGCGCCATCAGGGCGCCAATCCCCGCCGGCTCCATGGCCTCGACCACAAGCTGGTAGCGCGAGCGGGGGGCATAGGTGGACAGCTTGCCGGTGCAGATCACCTCCAGACCGTCCTCTGGCCGAAAGCGCAGTTTTCCCGCAGTTCCACGCCAACAGACGCTATCGATTACGGCCCGGTCATCTTTCAGGGAGAAATACAAATGGCCTGATCTTGCCGCCATAAAGCCGGATACTTCGCCCCTGACGCGAACATAGCCGAAATTGTCCTCTACTGTCCGCTTTACGGCAGCGGCGATTTCAGAGACCGAATATTCCGGTAGATTGGGCGCGCCGTCGGTTTCATTTTCGCGCATCACTGACAAACCTCGATCATCTGCTGTCGCTCTTGCCGGGCTATGATACAAGGGACCGGTATCGAGTAAACCGAAGAGGTTCCATTCCATGCATGTTCTGGTCATCGGCGGGGGCGGCCGCGAGCACGCGCTTTGTTGGGGGGTGGCCCGGTCGCCATTGGCAAGCCGGTTGAGTTGCGCGCCCGGCAACGGCGGGATCGCGCAGTTGGCCGAATGCGTCGATCTTGCCGTGGACGATATTGACGGCATCATCGCCTACTGCCGGACTGAGGCCGTGGACTTCGTCGTCGTCGGCCCGGAAGGCCCCCTGGTGGCGGGCCTGGTCGACAGATTGGAGGCCGCGGCCATCCTGGCCTTTGGTCCCTCGGCCCGGGCCGCGATCCTTGAAGGCTCGAAAGTCTTCACGAAAAACCTATGCAAGCGCCACAACATTCCCACCGCTGCCTTCGAACGTTTTTCCGAGCTTGCCAAGGCGCGTGAATATATCCAGGACCGGGGCGCCCCCATTGTGGTCAAGGCGGATGGCCTGGCAGCGGGAAAGGGTGCGATTGTCTGCGACACCACCGAGGAGGCCCTGGCGGCGGCGGCGGATATTCTTGGCGGCCAGTTTGGCGCGGCGGGAAAGGAAATCGTTGTTGAACAATTCATGGTCGGCGAGGAGGCCAGTTTTTTCGCCCTGTGCGACGGCCGCAATGCCTTGCCGTTGGCCACGGCACAGGACCACAAACCCGTTGGCGATGGCGATGTAGGCCCGAATACCGGCGGCATGGGTGCCTATTCCCCGGCGCCGGTGATGACCGACGAGATGTGCCAGAAAACCATGGAGCGTATCATCCTGCCGACCATGCGGGCCATGGAACAGGACGGCCGTCCCTTCAAAGGCGTGCTGTACGCCGGCCTGATGATCACGGAGCGCGGGCCGCAATTGATCGAGTACAATGTTCGCTTTGGCGATCCGGAATGCCAGGTCTTGCTGGCGCGCTGGCAAAGTGACCCCTTGGCCGCCCTGTTGGCCGCCGCCAAGGGTCAACTGGCCGGCTATGAGGTGGATTGGTCGGAGCGGGCCGCCATAACGGTGGTCATGGCGGCCCGGGGTTACCCCGGCGACTATGCCAAGGGCACCGAGATCAAGGGGATCGCGGCGGCCGAGGCCATTGCCGGCGTCTCGGTCCTGCATGCGGGCACCAGGCGGGAGGATGACCGCATGCTTGCCGTTGGCGGTCGGGTGTTGGGCGTGACGGCCCAGGGCGCCGATATCAAATCGGCCCAGGCGCGTGCCTATAAGGGGGTAAATGCCATCGATTGGCCGGAAGGATTCTGCCGCCATGACATCGGCTGGCGCGCCATTCGACGGGAAGATTTGCGGGAAGATGAGCGGCAAGGCGCGCGCCAGGAAGGAGACCGAGCATGACGGATCGCCGCGAAAATACCCGGGTCAATTGGCTGGCCACCCTGGCCAAATTCAAAGACGACCCTGACCGGGCCGCTGACAGCGCGATGTGGTCGCCGCGCCTGGACGGCGCATCGCGGGACGAGTTGATCGCCATCCAGAACGAAAAACTCGCGGTTGTGACCCCGTTTTTGTACGAGAACAGCGATTTTTACCGCAAACGATTCGACCGTTTGGGCCTGGCCCCAACAGATATTGCCGGCGTCGAGGATCTGGTTAAATGGCCGGTGGTCGATAAATCGGAAATGACCGTGGATGTAGAGGTTAACCCGCCCTTTGGCAATTACACCACCATGTCCGATGACATCTGGCGCAGCCGGGGATGGATGCTGTTTTCCACTTCCGGCACCACGGGGACGCCCCGGGTTTTTCGTTATTCCCAGATTGATCGGGAATATTGGGCCTGGTCCAACGCCCGGGCCATGCATGCCATGGGCTTTGTGCCGTCGGATACGGTGTTCATGATGACCGGCTATGGCACCCACGTCTGGGCCTGGGGGGTGCAGATGGGCTTGGCCAAGATGGGAATTGGCTTGATCCCGGGTGGTGGCATGGATGGCGAGATGCGGGCCGGCATCGTGGAGCGATTCAAGCCAACCGTGCTTTGCTGCACGCCTTCTTATGCGCTTTATCTGGGCCGAACCCTGCAGGAAAGGGGTCTCGATCCCGCCGCAAGCACGGTCACGAAGCTGTTTTGCGCCGGCGAGCCGGCCATGGCCATCGGCCCGACCCGGGAAAAGCTGCAGGACTTATGGGGCGCCCGCATCGTTGAATTCTATGGTTGTACCGAGGCCGCACCCCAAGCCGGCGGCTATACCTGCGCGGCCACCGGCCGGGACGACAACGGCTATTTCCTCCATTTGATGGAAGATATCCAGGTTTGGGAAACCGTCGATCCCGAATCCCTGCAGCCGTCGGTGCCGGGCCAACGGGGCCTTTCCGTCTGTACCAACCTGGTATCTGAAAGCTCTCCGCAGCTGCGTTTCCTGGTCGGCGACTTCACGACCCTGAACCAGGACGGATGTGCCTGCGGCCGCAATCATGTGCGCGCCATGGGCTGTTTTTCCGGCCGGGCCGACGATTTGATCAACCTGCGCGGCATCAAGTTCTTTCCCACTCAGATCGAGAAGGCCGTCCGCGCCATTCCCGGCCTGGGCGATGAATTCCAGATTGTCCTGTCCAGCCGGGATGTCGATGGCATGGACGTTATGAAGGTGGTGGCCGAGCACCCTGATCACGGCCCGGCATCGGCGTTGACCGAACAGATTGCCGCCGCCATCCGCAGCGAAATCGAGCTGCGCGTGGATGTTGAGGTGGTCGCCCCGAATAGTTTGCCAAAAACCGAATTCAAGGCGAATCGGGTGACCGACCAGCGGGCGAAAACTTAGAGCACTCGCCTGGTTGCGATCTTCATCGACCGCCCGCAACGATCGGCGCTAAAAGATTTTCGACAAATATTTCAGGCCGGTATCGGGTAAGACGGTGACAATATTTGCCGGTTGTTCGAGCCGTTCCGCCAGTTTCAGGCAGCCGAACAGGTTGGCGCCGGAACTGCCGCCGGCCAGGATGCCTTCGCTGGCCGCCAGGCGCTTGGTCATGCTGAAGGCATCATCGTCATTGAATTGCAGCATCTCATCGACGACCGTAAAGTCCATGCATCGGGCGATATGGTCTTCGCCAATACCTTCAACCTGATAGGTCCCAATTTCGCTTTCATCGATCTGACCGGTTTTGAAATAAGTGTAGTAGATCGAGCCGATGGGGTCGGGCATCAACACCTTGATTTGGGGATTCTGTTCCTTCAGATATCGCCCGACGCCGGTGACCGTGCCGCCGGTGCTGCCGGAGGCGACGAAATAATCGACCTTGCCGTCCATTTGCCGCCAAATCTCAGGGCCGGTGGTGAGGTAGTGCGCTTCGGCATTCTTGGGATTGTCGTATTGGTTGAGCATGAATGAATTGGCCGTCGCTGCCGCGATATCCCGCGCCCGCTGAACATAGTGATCCGGGCTGCCGGGAGCAGCATCGGTCGGGCAGACCACGATTTCGGCGCCCAGGGCGGTCAAGGCCGCCTGCTTCTCCTTTGAGACCTTGTCCGGCATGGTCAGGACGGCGCGATAGCCCTTGATTGCGGCGACCATGGCAATCGCCGCGCCGGTATTGCCCGAGGTATTTTCAATGATGGTGCCGCCTGACTGCAAGAGCCCGGTACGCTCGGCATCCTCGACAATATGGCGGACGATCCGGTCCTTGATGCTGCCGGTCGGATTAAAAAATTCCAGCTTGGCGAAAACCTTCGCCGTTTTGTCGGCAAACAGGTTTTCTAACGCCACCAAAGGTGTGTTGCCAATCGTATCGAGAAGTTTGCCAGAGGCCGGCCGCAAATCCCTCACATTCATGCCCATATAAATCTCCGAAACCGCCACTGCGAAAGAATCGCCGCAACCAACGATTACAGTACATAAATTTCAGAGCCATCGGCAGAATTTCACCATGAAAATACGGCTTCAGGCATGGTTTTTGGGCGCACGCCCTAGCCGGCGCCGCCTATGGCAACACCAAATTCCAGCCCGGCATCCGCCAACAGGCGCCAAACGTAGTCCGCGAAGCTGCGGCCAACGTGAATATGATAGCCGCCGCCCGGTAGCGGGTGCAGCAGTATGCTGCAGCGGGCCAGTATGCTGCGGGCGCAGCGACCGGGGGCAAGGTCCGGGCCTTCGAGGTCCAGGGGACAGAGTTTACTGAGGACATCGCGGGCGCGGGGCCCGGATACGCGGATGATTTGTTGGCCGTCACCATGGTCGATGATGGCGTGACGATGCCCGGTCAGAGCCGCGGCGAGGCGTCCATGCTCCGCCTGGCCGGTCGTGCTCTGTACGAGCCATTCACTGGGACCCAGCCAGAGGGCCGTTGCTCCCGCATGACTGTTGACGTGATTTGCAGCCAAAGGCAGATCGAAACCCATGCCGGCGCGAAAAGCCTCCAGGAAAGCCGCGTTGCCACTTTCGCCGCGCAGAATCACGGCCGGTTGATATGGCGCCGCCTGCAGGGTGACGCCGGCATCCGGACCGGTCGTTTCGCCTGCTGCCGCCAGGGCGAGATGGGCCAGGGGTTCGTGTCGGGCGCGGCTCACTTTGCGGCCTCCCCGGGATCCAGAAAGCGCGGTGCGGTCACCTGCGCCGGCACGGCGCGGCCGTCATAGGCGATGTGAATGGTCTCGCCATGGCGCCCGCGACCGCCCTGCAAGAGGGCCAGGGCGAAGGTTCGGTCCAGGTTCGGGCTGTGATAGCTCGATGTAACATGACCCAGGCCACGCTGCGGCGGCGCCGGATTATTGCCGGCAATCAATTGCGCCCCTTCGGGCACCCGATGGCCGGGATCGTCGGTCAACAGACCCACCAGTTGCGGGCGGTCCTGGCGCATTGTGTCGCTGCGGGACAGCGAGCGTTTGCCCAGGAAATCCTTTTTACTGCTGACCATGCGGCCCATGCCCAGATCATCTGGCGTGGTGGTGCCATCGGTCTCTTGCCCGACTATGATAAAGCCAACCTCGGCGCGTAACACATGCATGGCCTCGGTGCCGAACGGTGTAATGCCGTACTTTTCGCCCGCCGCCATCAAGGCTTCCCACAAGGCCAGGCCATGTCCGGCGGGTACATTTATTTCAAATGACAGCTCGCCGGTGAAGCCGATCCGGAAGATGCGCGCCTCCAGGCCTTCCAGCACGCCAGGGATTGCCACGGTTTGCCAGGTCATGTGGGGAAAGGCTTCGGCCGAGAGGTCAAAACCCGGGCACAATGACGCCATCAACCTGCGCGCATTCGGGCCGCAAAGCGCGGCGACGGCCCATTGCTCTGTACACGACGTGCAATAGACCGCCAGGTCCGGCCATTCAGTCTGCAGCCAGTTTTCCAACCAGTCATGGACATGCGCCGCGTTGCCCGTAGTGGTGGTCATATGAAAATGGTCTTCCGCCAGGCGGGCGGTGACACCGTCATCGAAGACCATACCGTCCTCGCCCAACATCAGTCCATAGCGGCAGCCGCCCACCGCCAGGCTTTTCCAGCCATTGATGTAGATCCGGTTGAGAAATTCCGCCGCGTCCGGACCCCGGATGTCGATCTTGCCCAAGGTTGTGGCGTCCATCAGACCCAGGCTGGTGCGCGCGGCCAGGGTCTCGCGATTGACCGCCGCCGCCATGTCTTCCCCAGCCTTCGGGTAATAATAGGGCCGATGCCATTGTCCCACCGGCTCGAACACCGCGCCGTTGGCCTGGTGCCAGCCATGCATGGGTGTACGGCGGGCCGGATCCAGCAGCGGGCCGGTCTGACCCCCCGCCAGGGCGCCGAAGGTGACCGGAGAAAAGGGCGGACGAAAGGTCGTATGACCGACCTGGGGTATGGCCACGTCCAGGGCATCAGCGACGATGCCCAGGGCATTGATATTGGACGTGCGGCCCTGATCCGTGCCCATGCCGACAGTGGTATAGCGTTTCACGTGTTCGATGGAATGGTAGCCTTCGCGGGCCGCCAGGCGCAGGTCGGCGGCAGTCACGTCCGACTGGAAATCGACAAATGCCTTGCCCCCGCTTTTGCGCCCATCCCTGCCAGGGCCCGGAATGGACCAGATCGGCCGGGGCGGGGTCGGGTCCGCTTCAACCGCGGCCACCGGCTTGCGCGGGCCGCGTCCCCGGTGCTGGTGGCCGGCGTCGTTGGCGGCGGATTTGCCAGCGCCGGCGCCCAGGGTAAGACAATCCTGCAGCATGAAATCGCCATTGGCGGCGCCCACGACCCGCACCGCCTGATGCGCCTCGCCCGGCAGAAAGCAGCCCGGCGTGCCGTCCCAGCGCAACCGCGCGCCGGATTGGGACAGCAGGTGCAGGCTGGGCGTCCAACCGCCGGAGAGGCATAAAAGATCGCACTCGATGCGCCGTGCCAGGCCGGGCACCACGCCGTTCCCGGCCGCGTTCAATTTGCCAATTTGCACGCCGGTCACGGCATTGCGGCCCGCGACGCCGAGCACGGCCCGGTCCGCCATCACCTCAATGCCAAATCGGTCCAGTTCGGCGCGCCAGCCAAGCGGCGCCTGGGCGCGCAAATCGACAATCGCCGGCACTTCCACGCCCGCCTGGGCCAAATCCAGAGCCACCCGGTAGGCGCTGTCATTGTTGGTGAACAGCACCGCCCGGCGGCCGGGGCGGACGCCATAGCGGTTGATATATGTTTGCACTGCCCCCGCCCCCATGACGCCGGGGCGATCGTTATTGGCCAGCACCATGGGGCGTTCCAGGGCGCCGGTGGCAAGCACAACTTGTTTCGCCCGCACTTGCCACAGCCTTTGCCGCGGCTGGCCCTGGTCCGGTTTACTCAGGTGATCGGCCACCCGTTCCAGTAACGTCAGGGCGTTATGATCATAATAACCGCCAACCGTCGTTCGGGGCAGCAGACGGACGTTGGCTGCCTTGGCCAGCTCCGCCTCGATCCCAGCCACCCAGGCGGTGCCGGGGCGGCCATCAATCTGCTGGCCGTTGCCCAGCAGGGCGCCGCCAAGTTCCGTGCCCTCATCCGCCAGGATAACCCGTGCGCCGGTGCGCCCGGCCCAAAGCGCTGCCGCCAGACCGGCCGGGCCGGCGCCGACCACCAGAACGTCACAATGGGCGTATTTTTTTTCATAACGGTCTGGATCGCCGCTCTTCGCCGCCTTGCCCAGGCCCGCCATGCGCCGTATCACAGCTTCATAACTGGGCCATAGATTGGCGGGCCACATGAAGGTTTTATAATAAAAACCCGCCGGAAACAGAGGCGAGAGGCGATCATTCAACGCCCCCAGATCAAATCTCAGGCTGGGCCAACGGTTCTGGCTTTCCGCCACCAGACCATCAAACAGAACAATCTCCGTGGCACGTACGTTCGGTTCCGCGCGCCCGCCCTGACGCAGCCGCACCAGGCCATTGGATTCTTCGCCGCCCGCCGCCATCAGGCCCCGTGGCCGGTGATACTTGAAACTGCGCCCAACCAGACGCACACCGTTGGCCAACAAGGCCGAAGCAAGTGTGTCGCCTGGGTGGCCATACATTATTTCGTCATCAAAACGAAAACTCAGGCGCTCCGTCCGGTCGATGCGGCCGCCTTCCGCCAGGCGGTTGATTGCCTGCCTCATTCGGGCAATTCCGGCCTGTCGTCGCCAACCTGATAGCTGGCCAGGATTTCGTGGGTAACCGTACTGCGGGCCACGTTGAACCAGCGGCCGCAGCCATGGGCATGGCGCCAGCGTTCGAAATGGATACCTTTCTCGTTGCGCCGCATAAAGACGTAATCGCCCCAGGCCCGGTCATCCAGCTCTTCCGGTACCAGGGGGCGGACAATATCCCCCTCGCCGCCGCAGGCGAATTCCTCTTCGGAACGGTCCCCGCACCATGGACACTGCAGTAGCAACATTAGTACCCCCTATCAGCGCCGCTCGGCATTAATGCGCCACTGCCGCGGCGCCGTGTTCGGCCACCAGGGCGCCGCTGTAGAAACGCTCCAGCGCAAAGGGCGCATTCAGGGAATGGGCCTCGCCCTTGGCCAGGGTGTGGGCGAACAGATGGCCCGATCCCGGCGTTGCCTTGAAGCCGCCGGTGCCCCAGCCGCAATTGAAATACAATCCCGCCACCGGCGTAGCGCTGATGATCGGGCTGGCGTCCGGGCAAATGTCGACGATGCCGGCCCATTGCCGCATCATTTTCAGGCGGGATGTGATGGGGAACAATTCGACGACGGCGCGGATGGTTTCCTCGATCACCGGCAGGCTGCCGCGCTGGGCATAGGAGCTATAGCCGTCGATACCGGCCCCGATAACAAGCTCGCCCTTGTCCGACTGGCTCATATAGCCATGCACCTTGTTGGACATCACCACCGTCGGCATGATCGGTTTCACGGGTTCCGACACCAGGGCCTGCAGGGGATGGCTTTCCAGCGGCAGACGCAACCCGGCCATGGTGGCCAGGACCGAGGAATGACCCGCTGCCACGACGCCGACCCGTGCGGCGCCAATATCGCCCTGGCTGGTCTGCACCCCTTCGATGCGGCCTTGCCGCATGGTGAAGCCGGTGACCTGGCAATTCTGGATGATATCCACGCCCAGGCCGTCGGCGGCGCGGGCATAACCCCAGGCCACCGCGTCATGGCGGGCCACACCGCCGCGCCGTTGCAGGGTCCCGCCCAGGATGGGATAGCGCATGTTGGGATCCAGGTTCAGGATTGGGCAAAGCTCACTTAACTGGGCCGGCGTCACCCATTCCGCATCGACCCCGGCCAATTGGTTGGCATAGATGCGCCGGTGCAACTCCCGCGCCTCGTGGTGGTCATGGGCCAGATTGATCACACCGCGCGGCGAGTACATGACGTTGAAATTCAGTTCCTGGCTCAAGCCTTCCCACAGATTGAGGGCGTGGTCATAGATTGCGGCGCTTTCCGGATTAAGATAGTTGGAGCGGACAATGGTGGTATTGCGCCCCGTATTGCCGCCGCCGATCCAGCCCTTTTCCAACACCGCGACGTTGTTCATGCCGTGCTGTTTGGCCAGATAATAGGCCGTCGCCAGGCCATGGCCGCCGCCACCGACGATGATCGCGTCATAGGATGGGCGCGGGGCCGGGCTGCGCCAGGCGCGCGGCCAGTGGCGGTGCCGTTGCAACGCATTGCGCCCAAGGGCGAAGATCGAATACTTTGCCATGCCTTCGGTTTGCCACACAGAAATGAGCCTGGGGCATGTTATAGCGTGTAGCCAATCCAACGGCACCTAGAAAGGCGGACGATGAGCAACAATTCAATTTTTATGACGAAAAATGGCGAAATCGCGGAAATAATTCTCAACCGGCCGGAGAAACTGAACGCCCTGGACAGCGAGGTCTGGCAGGGCATCATCGAGCTGTTTGGCGAGGCCGGCGCCGATGACGGCATCAAGGTGGTGATCCTGCGCAGCAGCGCCGATCGCGCCTTCGCCGCCGGCGCGGATATTTCGGAATTTCCCATCGTGCACGCCACGGCGGAAAGCGCGGCGGCCTATCATGACAAGATCCGCACCGCCTATGACGCCATCGCCGACATAGACAAGCCGACCATCGCCATGATCCGCGGCGTGTGTTTCGGCGGTGGCTGCGCCATCGCCCTGAATTGCGATCTGCGCTATGCCGACACCACGGCGCGCTTCTGCATTCCCCCGGCGCGCCTGGGCATCGCCTACAGCCTGTTGGAAACCAAGCGCCTGTCCGACCTGATCGGCCCCTCGCGGGCCAAGGAAATGCTGATGGGCGCCAAAGTGATCGAGGCGCAGGAGGCCCTGGCGATCGGCCTGGCTACCCGCCTGTTCGCGCCGGAAGAACTTGAGGCAGGCACCCAGGACTTTGCGCAAAACTTGTGCAATCTGTCGCAATTCACCATCCGCGCGGTGAAGACCATGGTCAGCGAAATCAGCGGCGGCGCGACCGACGAGACCGAAACCTCGCACCGCCTGCGCGCCGAAGGCTTCCAGGGAGCCGACTACCGCGAGGGCCGCGACGCCTTCCTGGAAAAACGCCAAGCCAAGTTTACCTATAGATAGACCTAATTCGATAATTATCGAATTAGGGTTAGTCGTAACCGGGCGGGGGGCGAAAGCCGAAGATTTCCGCTGATGTCAGGCGGCAGAATTCGATCGCTGTCTTGTCCTCGCCTTCCGCCGCTACCGCCTGCAGGCCCAGGGGCAGACCCTCGGGACTGTGACCGGCGGGGGCGACGGTGGAGGGCAGAAAGACCATGTTGGGGTAGCCGGCCCAGAACATCTGCTCGACGCCCAATTGCTGTTTGCCATTCACCGTGATGGTGCGGTCCTGGCGCTCGCCGGCCTGATCATGGGGCCAGGCGGCGGATGTGGCGGCCGGGCACAGCAGGATGTCCCATTGCTTGAAGAAATCCGCCCAGGCGTGGCGCATGATCTCGCGCTCGTTGTCCAGGACCAGCCATTCCCGATGTGGCAGCAGTACGCCCCGCGCCATGCGGGCCAGATAACTGCTGTCATCGACCGTTCCGTCGGCAGCGACTTGGGCAAAATAGGCAAGCTGTTCCTCGGTGGCGCTGCGCGAGGTCGCGGCCCGCAAAATAGTGATATAGACCTCGAAAGCGCGGGCCGTATCCACATCCGGCCGGGCGCTGTCGCTGACCGTGGCACCGGCCTTGGCCAGGGCATCCGCCACCCCCTGCAGACAATCCTGATAGGCCTGATCAACCTCCGCCGCCGGATCGCTCAACATCACCGCCACCTTGAAATCCTTCAGGGCGGTCTTGCGCGGGCCTGGCAATTGCAGCCGCCAGGCGGTCCCTGCGAACTGGTTCGGCCCGGCCGTGATATCCAGGGACAGGGCCAGGTCCTCGGCGCTGCGCGCCAGCGGCCCGACCACGGCAATATCCGCCTGGCTGAAACTGCCCGGCAGGGACTGGCCGTCACCAGGTACGATGCCAAAGGTCGCCTTGTGCCCAAAGACGCCGCAGTAATGGGCCGGATTGCGGATCGAGGCGCCGATGTCGCTGCCCGCGTCCAGGCCGGTCAACCCAGCCGCCAATGCCGCCGCCGAGCCGCCTGACGAGCCCCCCGGCGTCAGTTTCAGGTCCCAGGGATTGTTGGTGGTGCCGTAGATCTCGTTGAAGGACTGCCAATCGGCCAGATTGATGGGCACGTTGGTCTTACCAAAGATCACGGCGCCGGCGCCCAGCAGGCTATCCACATAATGGGCATTGCTGTCGGGAATGTTGTCCTTCAATTCGGGCTTGCCCCAGGTTGTCGGGCTGCCGGCGAAATTGAAGGATTCCTTTATGGTCATGGGCAGCCCGTGCAACGGCCCCCAGTCTTCACCCTGGGCCAGCGCCTCGTCCGCCGCCCCGGCCCGGGCCCGGGCGCCGTCGGGGTCCATCCAGATGATGGCGTTGAGGGCCGGGTTATAGCGGTCCACCCGGTCCAGGAAATGATCCAGCAGCTCGACGCAGCCGATTTCGCGGGCCTTGATCTTGGCCACCAGCTGAGTGGCGCTGGCGTAATGTAGTTCGGACATATGGATCGCTCCTGCGAAAAAAGGCGAGGATGGCGTGATGCTACGCCTCGCGGCCGGCGAAGACGTCCTTGGCGATGGCGGCGGCCGTCATCGCCGTGGGCCAGCCGGAATAGAAAGCCAAGTGAGTTATGGTTTCGATAATCTCCTCCTGGGTGACGCCGTTGTCCAGAGCCCGGCCCAGATGGCCGACCAGTTGCCGCTCCCGGCCCATGGCGATCAGCGCGGCGAGGGTGATCAGGCTGCGGTCCCGTTTCGAAAGCTGTTCCCGTTCCCAGACATCGCCGTAGATCACCTCTTCGGTCAGTTCAATCAGCTTTGGCGCCGTCGCGCGGATCTGGTCACGTACGTTGGGCGCAGGTGTTTTGCTCATGGTGTCCCCATTGCTGTCATTCCAGTTCGATGGTTCCCGGCGGCTTTGAGGTGACGTCGTAGACGACCCGGTTGATGCCGCGGACCTCGTTTATAATACGGGTGGCGGTGCGGCCCAGGAACTCGTGAGTGAAGGGGTAATAGTCCGCCGTCATGCCGTCCGTGGAGGTCACCGCGCGCAGGGCGCAGATGTAGTCATAGGTCCGCTGGTCGCCCATGACGCCGACGGTACGCACAGGCAGGATGGCGGCAAAGGCCTGCCAGATCTCACCGTACAGCCCGGCCTTGCGGATTTCGTCCAGGTAGACCGCATCGGCCCGGCGCAGGATCGCCAGTTTCTCGGCGCTGATCTCGCCGGGACAGCGAATGGCCAGGCCGGGGCCGGGAAAGGGATGGCGGCCGACCAGGCTCTCAGGCAGGCCCAGGGTGCGGCCCAGCTCGCGCACCTCGTCCTTGAACAATTCACGCAGGGGTTCGACCAGGGACATGTTCATGCGCTCGGGCAGGCCGCCGACATTATGATGGGATTTTATGGTGGCCGAGGGTCCGCCGAAGGGCGAGACGGATTCGATCACATCCGGGTACAATGTGCCTTGCGCCAGGAAATCGGCGCCGCCGATCCGGTGGGCCTCTTCCTCGAAAACGTCAATGAAAGTGGCGCCGATAATCTTGCGTTTCCGCTCTGGATCGCTGACCCCGTCCAGCTTCTCCAGGAACAGGTCGGCGGCGTCCCGATGCACCAGGGACAGGTTGTAATGCTCCTTGAACAGGCTCACCACTTCCTCTGCCTCGCCCTCGCGCAACAGACCATGATCGACAAAAACGCAGGTCAATTGCTCGCCAATGGCTTCGTGCAGCAGGATCGCCACGACGGATGAATCCACGCCGCCCGACAAACCGCATATGACCTTGCCGTCGCCGACCTGGGCCTTGATCCGTGCCTCGGCCTCATGGCGGAATGTGGCCATACTCCAATCGCCCCGGCAACCGGCCACCTCATGGGTGAAATTTCGCAGCAGGGCGGTGCCGTCGGGGGTATGCATGACTTCCGGATGAAACTGCACGCCGTAATAGCGCCGCGCATCATCGGCGATGGCGGCGAAGGGGCAATTGGCCGACGTCCCGACGACACGAAAGCCTGGCGGAAGCTCCATCACCCTGTCGCCATGGCTCATCCAGACCTGGTGTTGCTGGCCTGGCTGCCATAGCCCCCGGAACAGGGTGCAATCGTCACTGACATCGACAAAGGCCCGGCCGAACTCCTGATGATCCGAGGTTTCGACCCGCCCGCCCAATTGCTCGCACATGGCCTGTTGCCCATAACAGATGCCAAGCACGGGAATGCCAAGTTCAAACAGGCCCTGGGGTGCGCGGGGGGTATCGCTTTCCGTCGCCGAAGCCGGCCCGCCCGAAAGGATCACGCCTTTCGGCCGGCTCTCCCGCAGCGCCTCGTCACCCTTGAAATAGGGCACGATTTCGCAATATACGCCGCTTTCCCGAACCCGTCGGGCGATCAGTTGGGTGACCTGGCTGCCGAAGTCGAGGATTAGAATGCGGTCTGGCATACGCTCATTCACAGGTTCATGCGCTATGTGATGGGGGAGCAGCATTACGACGGCGGCTGACCCCGGCGCAAGAACCTTTCACCGACCCGCAATGGAATGCCTTATTTCGGGCGATAGGCGGCGACGGCGGCTTTCAAATCGTCATACTCCTCGCAGCCGAAGAAGCAGATTCGGTCCAGTGCCGCCAAGTGTTTTTTCGCCATCTCCAGGTTACCCACCGCCAGGTAGCTTTCGCCGACGTATTCGTGGGCGCCCCTGTGCTCTGGGTTCGATTTCAGGGCCAGGGCGTAATTTTTGAAGGCCAGGTCATATTGGCCCATATTGCGATGGGCATAGCCAAGGTAGTTGTAGGTATCCGCCGTCGCATTGTTCGCCGTGACATCCTGTTGCAGCAGTTTAATGGCGCCGGCCCAATCTTTGGCGTCCATAGCCTTGCGGGCCGCCGAAATCGTTGGGTTGTCGCTGGCGTTATCGCCTTCGCCGGCCGCCCAGGCCCCTGGTAACCACAGCATCATGGCGATCAGACAGGAAAATAGGAACTTCATGGTAACCCCCAGTTGTCCATGCATCAGGCGTCTATCATAACCCCATCGGGGCCGGTCTCGCTAGCGGCCTCGCCAGCCGTCTCGCGGCGTTCCAGGATGGCGGCAAAGAATCCGTCCGTGCCATGCCGGGCCGGTGTCAGGCGCAGGTACGGATCGTCACAGGGGCAGGCCGGGCGGTCTGTGACGGCCATCACTTCTTCCCAGACGCGGCTGATGGGCAAGACTTCAAACGCCGGCTGTTCGGCCAGAAATTTTTCTACCTGGTCTTCGTTCTCCTCCATCAGAATTGAACAGGTGGCATAAATCAGGCGTCCGCCAGGGCGCACCAGGGGGGCTGTGCTGCGCAGTATTCTGCTCTGGACAGCGCCTTGCCGGGCCAACTGTTCGACCCGAAGACGCCATTTATTTTCGGGATTGCGGCGCCAGGCGCCGCTGCCGCTGCATGGCACGTCAAGCAGCAGGCGGTCTACCTTGCCGGCCAGCCCGGACAAGGCAGCGGCCGCCGCCCCAGTGCCCAGGGCATGGGCCTGAACATTCCGGACCCCGGCCCGCTGCAACCGGCCGCGCAGCGGTTCGAGGCGCCGGGGATCGCTGTCGAAAGCAAATATCTGGCCTCTGTTTTGCATTTGCGCCGCCAGGGCCAGGCTTTTACCGCCCGCCCCGGCACAATAGTCGACCACCTGCTGACCCGGCCCAGCCGCACACAACAGGGCCACAAGTTGCGAGCCTTCATCCTGTATTTCAATGGCGCCGTTGAGGTACAGGGCGTGTTTGGACATGGTCCGGCGGCTGTCGAGGCGCAGAGCGGTTGGGGCAAGGACACCGGCTTTGGTGCCGATATCATCAGCCGCAAGTTTGGCGGCAACCCGTGCCGGCGAGGACTTCAGAACATTGACGCGCAGATCAACTTCGGCCCGGCCCAGCAAGGCCGCCATCTCACTCTCAAGTTCCGGGCCAAACACCCGCGTCAAGGATGGCGTCAGCCATTCGGGATAATTGCCCTTTACCCAGGCCGGCGCCGCCGCCAGCGTCACCGCTGACATTTCCGATAATTGTCTGAGTGCCGTCTGTTCGCGCTCGTCCAGGTCGGCGGGGCAGAATTTTTCGCCATTGAACAAGGCGGCGATAGCGCCGGCGTTGGCGTCATCTTTTGCCACTAAATGGGCCAACACCAGATGGCGGCTGTCGCCCCGGCCAGCCCGCCAGGCATACTCGCCTTGGCGGCGCAAAATGTCGTACACGGTTTCCGTCACCGCCCTGCGGTCCTTGGAGCCGGCGTATCGGCGGCTGCGGAAGAAACTTGCGACCAGACGGTCGGCGGGGGCCGTCGTCCCGGCGATCTGATCCAGCAATTCGATGGCGGCTTGGATCCGCGCGCCGGGGGTCATGCTGCTGGCTATCCGCTAGGAAGGATTCAAGGGATAGTTCGGTGCTTCCCGGGTCAATGCCACATCATGGACATGACTTTCCCGAAAGCCGGCCTGGGTGACCCGAACGAATTCGCAGCGTCGGCGCATGGCTTCCAAGTTACCGTTGCCGGTATAGCCCATTGCGGCGCGCAGGCCGCCGATCAGCTGGTGGATGATATTGGCAACCGGGCCTTTGTAGGGGACCCGGCCTTCCACGCCCTCGGGCACCAGTTTGATGGAATCGCGAATCTCTTCCTGGAAATAACGATCCGCCGAGCCCCGCGCCATCGCCCCCAAAGAGCCCATGCCGCGATAGGATTTGTAAGACCGGCCCTGGTACAAAAAGACCTCTCCCGGCGCTTCTTCCGTGCCGGCGAGGAGCGAGCCGATCATGGCGCAATTGGCCCCGGCGGCAATGGCCTTGGCCAGATCACCGGAATATTTGATGCCGCCATCGGCGATCACCGGGATCTCGTTGTTCTGGCAGACCTCCACCGCCTCCATGATCGCGGTCAGTTGCGGCATGCCGACACCGGCGACAATCCGCGTGGTGCAGATCGAACCGGGCCCGATACCGACCTTTACCGCGTCCGCGCCCGCATCCATCAAAGCCTTGGCGCCATCCGCCGTGGCCACGTTGCCGGCCGCCAACTGGGTATAGTTGCTCAATTTCTTGATCTCGTTGACGCTGCTCAGAACACCGGCGGAATGGCCATGAGCCGTATCGACGACGATCAGGTCGGCGCCGGCGTCGATCAGCGCCTCGGTCCGGGCCAGGCCGTCCGGACCGGTGCCGGTGGCGGCGGCCACCCGCAGGCGGCCCTGTTCATCCTTGGCGGCATCGGGATAGGTGGTCGCCTTTTCCATATCCTTGACGGTGATCAGGCCGACGCATTTGTAATTTTCATCAACCACCAACAACTTTTCAATCCGGTACTGGTGCAACAGGCGCCTGGCCTCGGTGCTATCGACGCCGTCGCGCACGGTGACCAGGTTCTCGTGGGTCATCAATTCCTTGACCGGCTGGCGCTGATCCGTGGCGAAGCGCACATCCCGGTTGGTCAATATGCCAACCAAACGGCCCGATCCCTCTTCCACCACCGGGATCCCGGAAATGCCATGACTTTGCATCAGGCTCAGGGCGTCCGACAGGCTTTGATCGGGATGAATGGTGACCGGGTTGACCACCATGCCGGCCTCGAATTTTTTCACCCTGCGCACTTCCTCGGCCTGTGCTTCGGCCGTCAGGTTCTTGTGGATCACACCCATGCCGCCTAATTGCGCCATGGCGATGGCCAGCCCATGCTCGGTCACTGTATCCATTGCCGAGGACAGCAAGGGAATGCCCAGGGAAATGGCACGGGTGACCTGGGTGTTGGTGGTCACCTGATTGGGCAATACCGAGGATGCCGCCGGTTTCAGGAGAACATCGTCGAATGTCAGGGCGTCGGATATTTTCATATTGCAGTCTGCCTCCTGAAAATCCGCCGCCAGATTGGGGCAGGCGGTATTGTATGCTGTCCGGGACAAAAACAGGGCGCTTGACGCGCCCTGTTGTAATGGGGCCGGAAGACGGATTCCATGCTTAAATCCAGCCCAGAGTTCCGTTGCCCGCCGCAGCAGGCTGCAACCCGGATTTGGTGACTATTCGCTTCTTCGGTCAGCCTCCGCCTCCGCTTCCATGTCACCTTGCACGGCGGCTCCCCGATCCTCGCCATACATCGCCGGATAATGTTTCATAAACGAGGCCAGGACATCATCGAATGGCAGATCGGCGAAAGTGCCGTGATCGGTGATATATTCCATGTGCCGGTTGCCCGCCGCGTCAAAGGGATGAAAAACCGAATCGTTTCGGCCATCGAACTCCAAGGGCAGGGTGCCGAACTTTTCACAAAGGCTGAGGTTGAAAACCGGCGTCGCCTTGACCCATTTGCCCTCCAGGTAGATTTCCACATAGCCGTGGTAGACGAACAGATCCGTCTGCATAAGTTCAAGCATCCGTTTCGAGGCCATGTGATTACGCACATCGGCAAAGCCGAGGCGGGCGGGAATGCCCAGAACCCGACAGGCCGCCGCCATCAAGGCGCCCTTGGTAATGCAAAAGCCGTTGCCCCGTTGCAGCACGGCGCTGCCCTTCATGCCGGCTTCGGTCATCTCGACGCCATAGGGATCATAGCGGAATTCATCGCGCACGGCGTAATACAGGCGGACGGCCTTATCCAGATCCGAACCGCCCTCGCCCGCCGCCCGATGGGCAAAGGCGATGACCGCCTCGTGGTCGCTGTCCACATAGGTCGTGGGCTGAAGAAAGGGTTGGAGGTCCTCGACGGTTGCTGCTTCGCTCATAACGCTATTTTCCGGCCTCAACACAGGTCTACGATTTGTCGCTTGCTGCCTTCGTATAACGCAAATTTTCCGCAATGCCTATGCTAGAGCACTTCCGGGCTATGCATCCGCCTCATCCGACCCGGCCCCGTCGCCGCGGTAGCCGGTGGCGACCACATACATCTCGGCCGAACTGGCGCGGGAGGCTTCCGGCTTGGCATGGCGGACCACGGCGAAGTCCCGTTTCATGGACGCCAACAGGCCCTGCTCGGCCCCGCCCTGCCATACCTTGGCGACAAAACCACCGCCCGGCCGCAGAACCGCCTTGGCCAGGTCCAGGGCCGCCTCGGCCAGGGCGATGATGCGTAAATGATCGGTGGCCCGGTGCCCCGTCGCGGGCGGCGCCATGTCGCTTAGAACCAGATCGGCGGGCCCGCCCAGAGCGGCGCGAATGGCTTCTTCGGTGGCCAGATCAGTCACATCGCCGACCAGCATTTGGGCCCCTGCAACCGCATCCATTTCATTGATATCGACCGCCAGCACCTGGCCGTTCCGGCCCAGGGCGTTCAGCAGCACCTGGGTCCAGCCGCCAGGCGCGGCGCCCAGGTCAACCACCGCTTGATCTTTTTTCAACAGGCCAAATTTTTCATCCAGCTGCAACAGCTTGTAGGCCGCGCGGGACCGGTAGCCGTCCTTTTTCGCGGCGATGACGTAAGGGTCGTTCAGTTGTCTTTGCAACCAGCGGGTGGATGAGGTTTTGCGCCGCCGCGCCGTACGCACCCGCACCGCCAGATTTCGCCCGGAAGGCCGGGACTTGCCGCCACCGCCCTTCCCCGAGCCACTTTTGCCGCCTGGCCCGGACGTCATGGGTTGGTGCCGTCCCTGCCGCCGTTGCCGGGCCGGTGGTTGTCCCGGCGCATCAGGGACAACAGCAATCCCTCGCGCACGCCACGGTCGGCCACCCGCAGCTTTTCACAGGGCCAGGTACGGCGTATAGCTTCCAAAATGGCGCAGCCGGCCACCACCAGGTCGGCCCGTCCGCGGCCGATACACGGGTGGGCCACGCGCTGTGCCTGGTTCATACAGCGCAACTGTTCCGCCGCCGATCTGGCATCGGCAAACGACAGCCACAGGCCATCGACCCGCCGGCGGTCATATTTCTCCAAACCCAGATGCACCCCCGACAGGGTGGTGACGGTGCCCGAGGTGCCGATCATCTGGACCCTGCCCTGACGCATTTTTTCATTGATTCCATGGGCCGTTTCAAAGGCGCCCAGATCCGCCAGCAGGCGCCGCACCAGGGCTTCGTATTGTTCGGCGCTGAATTCGCCGCCGCCATGGTGTTCCGAGAGGCCGACCACACCGATCGGCAGCGAGGTCAGGGCGATGGGCTCGATGCCTCGGTCGGGGTGATGTTCGGCCCAAATCAATTCAGTGCTGCCGCCGCCGATGTCGAACACCAGGGCATGGCGGGCCCGCGCCTCCAACAGAGGCCGGCAGCCGGCGACCGCCAGGCCGGCTTCCTCCTCGGCGCTGATGGTCTCCACATACAAGCCTGCCTCTTTGTCCACACGGGCCAGGAATTCATCGCAGTTCCGCGCCTTGCGGCAGGCGGCGGTGGCGACGCAACGGGCCCGGGTGACTTTGCGCCGGCGCATCTTGTCGGCGCATATCTTCAGGGCGGCGATGGTCCGGTCCATGGCCGCATCGGACAGGCGCCGGCTGCCTTCAACCCCTTCGCCCAGTCGGACAATGCGGGAAAAGGCATCGACCACGCGAAAGCCCTCGGCCATTGGGCGGGCCACGAGCAGGCGGCAATTGTTACTGCCCAGATCCACGGCGGCATAGGTATGATCCACCGGCGCGGGCGGTTTCCGACCTGCCCGTTCTGTGTTGCCCCCGACTGACACCGCCCTGCATGCTCCTGATAAGGTATGACAATTGCCTGCCCGTAATTTGACCCCTCGGCGTGGTCCTGGCAATAGGCACGGTGCCCCACGGCACCGGTTGACATCGCGATGGCTGCTTCATAGGTTGCGCCCAGCATCTTTGTTCGGTCCCGGAACCCTTGGTGGGGGCTCGTCTAATGGTAGGACAGCGGACTCTGACTCCGTAAGTCCAGGTTCGAATCCTGGGTCCCCAACCACTACTTTCGTTAGCCTGCGATGCACCCTCGCAGGGTAGCCGCGCGGCGATGATGCGGCCGGGAAACTCATTCCGGCCGGTCCAGGCATCGGCGGGACGCCTGCTTTGGGCTCAGGGCTTGGTTGGGCGATAGCCGAGGCGCTGCATGCATTGGGAATAGAGCTTGCTGCGCAGGGCGTTTTCCTGCTGCGATGCGGCCTTGCGCGGGGCGCGCATGGTGTCTTCCACACGGCCTTGGGATAAACGCAATTCCATTTGCGGCGGTGGCGGCGGCGCAACCTGGTCGGCCAACTGCGCCTGTGCCTGGATAGAGGCGCCGCGGAAACAGGTTGCGGTATCCTTTTCGAATGCCGCCGCGCTGCCATCCTGCTTGTGCCACGCCGGTTCCTGCGCGCAGGCGCCCAACAGCAGGGCCGCCACGATCATGGCCATGAGACGGATCAGCCGCATGCGCGTTCCTCCGCTGGTATTTTTGCTTGGGTGTCCCGGTTCGCCGGCGCGCATTATGCCATGGACCGGAAGCCTGCCGAAAGCGCAAATGCCAGGTGCCCTGTCAGGGCCGCTGGGTTTGGAATTTGGCCGGTCCGGCCCAAAACAATAGCATGGCGGTGGAATGTGGGCCGGCAGGAACACTATAACGGTTCGGTAAGCATGCTTGTGCAATGATGCTGCCAACAGCCCTCGATATTCCAACCCGAGGATGTTTGCCAGTTTCGATCGAAACCGCTAATTATGGCCGCAATGAAACCGCGTATTCTGCTTGTCGTGCATCAGCAAACTTCCAATCCCGGCCGGATCGGCCAGATGGTGCGGGAATTTGGCTGTGAACCCGTAATTTGCCGCCATGCCTGTGGCGAGGCCCTGCCCGAGAGCATGGATGACTATGCGGCGGCGGTCATATTCGGTGGCCCCATGAGCGCCAACGACGATCATTTGCCGGCAATTCGCAACGAGCTGGATTGGCTGGATATCCCCTTGCGCTCCAACAAACCATTTTTGGGCATTTGTCTGGGCGCGCAAATGCTGGCCCGCTATCTGGGCGGCACGGTCGATCGCCACGCCGAGGGTTATCACGAAATTGGTTTTTACAAGGTTACCGCCTGTCCTGGCGGCAGAGACCTGTTTGATGATGAGCAGTTTTTCTATCAATGGCACAGCGAAGGTTTCACCCTGCCCAGGGGCGTCGAACATCTGGCGGCCAGCGAATTGTTTCCCAATCAGGCTTTCCGGACCGGTACTGCCTATGGCCTGCAATTCCATCCGGATGTCACGGGCGAGATGATGACACGGTGGAGCAGCAAGGTCGCCCATCGCATGGTTCTCCGCGGTGCCCAGGCCCGGGATCTCCAGCATGCCGGTCATGCCGCCCATAACGACGGGATTGAAAGCTGGTCACGGCGTTTCTTTGCGCACTGGTTGGCGCCCGTACTGGCGCAAACCGCGGCCGAGCCCGCGGCCATGGCCGCCAGCGACTAATACGACATTGGTATAAGCCGCATAAATGCGGGGCTGCCGTGAAGCGGCGGTTTTCACGATGAATTGAGAGCCTTTTTTGCTTGCCAGACCTTTTCATTTTCACCTTTTCTCCCCATGTTATGTCTAATTCCAGCCTGTTGCCGTATCGAGGACCTTAGGCATCGGGCCGGATGATGCCCATTTACAGGCATCTAGGGCCCGGTTGCCGCCGTTTACGATGCCCCTCCTCTCCGGCAGCGGCGACCGGGTCCTTTTTTCGCCAAGTTGCGCGGTCGAACATGACAGCCGTTTGCGGGCGCGGCGTGTCGTCGCGGCGGACGGAAAGCCGCTGCAGGTATTACGAAATTTGCCGGAAAGAGGTTACTAATTATTTGGCTATATGATCGTTGCAACACTGGTTAATATAGCTGCAGTTCAGACGCTTGCAGAAGCGGGATGCGACCAGGGGATTGAGGGGATCCAGAATGAATCTTACGCGGGCCTACGAAGGACCGTCGCCGGCGATGAGTTGCGGACGAAGGCATTCGCGCTCTGCGGTGGGATTCTGCCGCAAATGCACGGTGCAGACACGGGCGTTTTGCGCCGTGCTTGACGATGCGGCCCTGGCGCAGTTGGAGCAGTTGCACACCATTTGTGACCTTGCCAGTGAAGAAAGCCTGTTCATGGAGGGCGATCCGGCGACTGCCTTCTTCACTGTCTTGAAAGGCGCCATGCGTCTTTCGAAATTGCTGCCCGATGGCCGGCGGCAGATAACCGGTTTTGTCCTGCCTGGGGAATTCGTCGGGCTTTCCGCCGCGGAAGTCTACGCCCACAATGCCGAGGCTCTCACGGATGCCAGCCTCTGCCGTTTTTCCATTGGTGATTTAGAGCGAATCGGCCTGGAAAACCCCGAAATGAATGGCCGGCTTTTGGCCATGACAAATTCCAGCTTGAGCCTGGCGCAAGATCATATGCTGTTACTGGGCCGCATGAATGCACTGGAAAAAACGGCGAATTTCCTTTGCAGCCTGATGGAGAGGACCGCCGCTGCCGATCAGCCGGTTGATCCATTAGAGCTGCCAATGAGCCGGGCCGATATCGCCGACTATCTGGGATTGACCATTGAAACCGTCAGCCGCACATTGACCCGGTTGAAAAAAGACAATGTCATTTCGCTGCCAGAACATAACCGGGTCCGGATTGACGACATGGCGGCATTGGCCCGGCTGGCCGAGGGTTGATAGCAGCCTCACCCGTAGATTTTTGCCGTCACCATGCCGCCGGGAATGGCCTCTTCGCCACTCTCCACGCCGCCTGTGTCGTCTCTCCAATCCAAGGACGCATGGAGTGGTTCCTATGAAATCCTGTCAATGCAAGGTGGTTTGAGGTGGCGCGGCGAAAAATAGCTGATAGCGAGCTGCCCGCATGGGCCTGGTTGTGGCTGCCGATTGCCGCCATCGTGATCGAGCTTGGCTTCCGCATAGCCAACGAACCATTGTATCGCCGTTTGTGGGAAAGCGAACTGGGCCCGGTGGAAACCGGCACTGTCCTGGTTCTGCTGCCGGGTATCGCCGCGGGTTTGTTTGCGTTGCGTCATTCCTCCCGTCTACCTACGGCCTGGCTGAGGGGTTGGCTAATGCTGGTGGTCCTTGGCAGTGTCTATTTTGGTGGCGAAGAAGCGTCCTGGGGCCAGCACTGGCTGGGTTGGGAGACCCCGGGAGAGTTCAATAAACTGAACGACCAGGGGGAAACCAATCTGCACAACACGACCTCTTGGCTGGATCAGAAACCACGCTTTCTGCTGGAAATGGGGGTGTTAACCGGCGGCCTGCTGTATCCGATTTTTCTATGGCTGCGGCGCCGGCCTCGGCCCATGGACCCGCACAATATACATTTTTGGCTTTGGCCCAGCCGGCAGTTGCTGACGACCGCTGTTCTTGCCATTGCCATTGGTCTGCCCCAACGTCTGGAAAAATGGTTTGGCTGGCCGGTGCCCTGGCCTCTCGACATTCGCGCCAGCGAAACCCAGGAGTTCTATTTCGGACTTTTTCTGGCCTTATACCTTTGGTCCTTTCAGCGGCGCCTGACCGGACGGGACCTTGCGGACTGAACATTACATCCTGAGGTTGATCGCCGCGGACCCGTGGATGATGGCGGTATTGGTTGCCGCGCGGCGCCTTGAACTGCCTGATTGCTGGATTGGCGCCGGCTTTGTCCGCCGCAAGATCTGGGATCACCTGCATGGTTTTGCCCAGGCCACGCCCTTGGATGACATTGACCTGTTGTACTTCCATGCAGACGACACCAGCCGGGCCGGCGAGCAGGCCATAGAGGAACGATTGCACAGGGCCATGCCCGGCCAGCCCTGGTCGGCAAAAAACCAGGCCCGCATGCACCTGCGCAACGGTGATCAACCATACAGCGGTACTGTTGATGCCATGCGTCATTGGCTCGAAACCCCGACCTGCGTCGCCGTTCGTATTCGTACGGACAGCGACCCAGGTCCACAACGGGCTGGTGTATTGGAGCTGGCCGCCCCTTATGGTATCGACGATCTGCTGCGTCTGATCGTACGGCCGACGCCGGCCGGGCGGCGGCGCGAAGAGGCCTATCGGGCCCGCTTGGAAAGTAAGCAATGGCGGCAGAATTGGCCCAAAATGCACGTTATCTGGCCTTAACAGCCCATTAACCCGGCTTTCATATGGTTAATACCAACAAGCCGAGCAGACGATCTCAATGGCTTTCTATCAGCGCTCGTCGGTACAACCTGCTTGACCTGAACTTGATGGAACGCTAGTTTCCCCGACGATGACGCGGTCTTATCACATAGCGGGCCTTGCCCTGCGACTTAGCGACCCGGCCCTTGAGGGGCGCCGGGATGCCGCACTGTTTGCGCGCACGCTAAGGGACCATGCGTCACATGCAGATCATCAAGACTGAATTAGAGTACTCTTTTTTATCATCCATATGCCCGCCGGTCAGTGCCGCGGCGCCGTTTCGTTGTTTCGCAATTGGTTTTGTGAAGAACGCAGTGCGAAATGGGCGCGCGATGGGGTCCCATGCTGGCCGGGCAGTGCCCCGCTAAGGAGTTAACGTAATGAATACCATGGCTATCCATAAATACCGTGCCTTCCCGCCCATTGATTTGCCGGACCGGCAATGGCCCGGCCAAATCATCGACAAGGCCCCCATCTGGTGCTCGGTCGATTTGCGGGATGGCAATCAAGCCCTGATAGAGCCCATGGGCCGGCAAAAGAAGCTGCATTTCTTCAACCACCTGGTCAAACTGGGCTTCAAGGAGATCGAGGTTGGCTTTCCGGCCGCTTCCGACACGGACTATGACTTTGCCCGTCATATCATCGACAACGATCTGGTGCCCGACGATGTCTTCATCCAGGTGCTGACCCAGTCCCGTCCGGAATTGATCGAGCGTACCTTCGAGGCCCTGCAGGGCTGCAAAAACGCGATCATCCATCTGTACAACTCGACATCGGAATTGCAGCGCCGCGTGGTCTTCGCCCAGGATCGGGACGGGGTGAAAAAGATTGCCACGGACGGGGCAGCCTGGATAAAGGAGAGAATTGCGCAATTGCAGGCCGGCGGCACCAATGTGCGCCTGGAATATTCTCCGGAAAGCTTCACCGGGACCGAACTGGATTATGCCCTGGATGTGTGCCATTCGGTGATGGATATCTGGCATCCGACAGCGGAAAATCCGGTGATTTTCAATCTGCCCGCAACGGTGGAAATGGCTTCGCCCAACTACTGTGCCGATCAGATCGAATGGATGCACCGCCATTTCAAGGAGCGGGAAAAGGTTATTCTGTCCCTGCACCCGCACAACGACCGGGGCACCGCCGTGGCGGCCACTGAATTATGCCTGATGGCCGGGGCCCAGCGGGTCGAAGGCACCTTGTTCGGCAACGGCGAGCGCACAGGCAACGTGGATGTCATCACCATGGCCCTGAACATTTTCAGCCAGGGCGTGGACCCGAAACTGGATTTTACCAACATCCAGGAATCCATCGAGGTTTCGGAACATTGCACCCAGTTGCCGGTCGCCGCACGCCACCCCTACGCCGGTGAACTGGTTTACACGGCGTTTTCCGGCTCGCACCAGGACGCCATCAAAAAGGGCATGGCGGCCCATAAGACATCGAACGATCCGCACTGGGAAGTGCCCTACCTGCCCATCGATCCCATGGATGTCGGCCGCTCTTACGAGGCGATCATTCGGGTCAACAGCCAATCGGGCAAAGGCGGGGTGGCCTATATTCTGGATACGGAATTTGGCATTGATATGCCCCGGGACATGCAGGTCGAGTTCTCGAAGGTCATTCAGAATATCAGCGATCAGTCCGGCAAGGAAGTTACCGCCTCGCAGATTTGGCAGACCTTCAAGGAAACATATTTGGATACGGTCGAACCGATCGAGTTGATCGACTACCGTATGAACTCGACTGCGGATTCATCAGATGTGATCATGTGTACGGCTACTGTCCGGGCCTATGGCGAGGTGCGGGATATTGTCGGCCGCGGTGACGGCCCCATCGACGCCTTTTTTGGCGCCTTGAAGGAGAACTGCGGCGTCCAGGCGACGTTCCTGGACTACACGCAACGGGCCATGGGCGCGGGATCCGACGTGGAGGCGGTCTGTTTCATCAAGCTGGAGGGCGAGGACGGCCAAACCGCCCACGGCGTGGGTGTGCATCCCAACACCAACAGCGCCTCGCTGCGGGCGATCGTTTCCGCCGTCAACCGGTTGGCGACCCAATAGTGCGGCGGATCTGAATTCAGGCCGGTGGGCGGCGTTGCAGCCGTTCGCCGGCTTGACACTTAGCGCCGTTGCGCCTAAAACCCGGCGCGATCCAGGCTGGCGCGAATTATTGACGCGCGGCCCGGTTTTGCGTGCAATATTGCGTAGAATTTTGTCAAATCATTGTTGGCATTTTGATGGAACGGTGACGGTGCTATGTTCGATAGCCTGACAGACCGTCTAGGTACGGTTTTCGACAAGCTGACCCGGCGCGGCGCGCTGCGGGAGGACGATGTCGACGCGGCCCTGCGCGAAGTGCGCCAGGCGCTGTTGGAGGCCGACGTCGCTTTGCCTGTGGCCCGGGATTTCATAGCCAAGGTGCGTGAACGCGCGGTCGGCCAGGAAGTCGTCAAAAGCGTCTCGCCCGGCCAGATGGTGGTCAAAATCGTTCACGATGCCCTGGTCGACACCCTGGGCAGTGAAACCGTCGAGATCAATCTTAACGCCGTGCCCCCGGCGCCGATCCTGATGGTCGGCCTGCAGGGCTCGGGCAAAACCACGACCACGGCCAAGCTTGCCAAGCGCCTTGTAGAGCGGGACAAGAAAAAAGTCCTGATGGCGTCGTTGGACACCCGGCGCCCGGCAGCCATGGAACAGCTCAAGGTTCTGGGCGAGCAGATCAATGTCCCGACGCTGCCTATCGTCGAGGGCCAGAACCCCAATGACATCGCCAAGCGGGCCATGCAGTCGGCGCGTCTGCAGGGCTTTGACGTGTTGCTTCTGGATACCGCCGGCCGCATGCACGTGGACGAGGCCTTGATGGCCGAAGTGCAGGCGGTGCGCGATGTGGCGCAGCCGGTGGAGACGCTGCTGGTTGCCGATAGCCTGACCGGCCAGGACGCCGTCAACGTTGCCGAGCAATTCAACAAACGTTTGAGCCTGACCGGCATTGTCCTGACCAGGGTCGATGGCGATGGCCGTGGCGGCGCGGCGCTGTCCATGCGTGCGGTCACCGGCTGCCCGATCAAGTTGCTGGGCGTTGGCGAAAAACTGGACGAATTGGAAGCCTTTCATCCGGATCGGATCGCGGGCCGCATCCTCGGCATGGGTGACGTGGTCAGCCTGGTCGAGCGCGCCACCGAGAGTATCGACGAGCAGGAAGCGGAGAAGCTGGCCAAAAAGGTGCAGAAAGGCCAGTTCGACATGAACGACCTGCTGGACCAATTGCGGCAAATTTCAAAGATGGGCGGATTGGATGGCCTGATGGCCATGCTGCCCGGCGTTGGCAAGATGAAAAAACAGATGGCCGAGGCCAATATCGATCACAAGCTGTTAAAACGCCAGGAAGCAATTATCCTGTCCATGACGGCCCAGGAACGGCTGCGGCCAAAACTGATCCATGCCAGCCGCAAGAAGCGCATCGCGGCGGGTTCCGGGACCTCTGTGCAGGAAATCAATCGCCTGATGAAGCAGTTCAAGCAGATGTCCGGCATGATGAAGAAAGTGTCCAAGATGGGCAAAAAGGGGATGCTGCGTCAGGGCCTGCCGGGACTTGGCGGCCCAGGCGGCGCACTGCAGGGAATACCCGGCATGCCGGGGCAGATTCCCCCAAGATAATTTGGCGATAATTTGGCAAGACTGAAATACCACCGAAACATAGCGTAAGTTAGAAACAGGAAAATACGGATGTCATTGAAAATTCGACTGGCCCGTGGCGGGGCAAAAAAACGGCCGCATTATCGTATCGTCGTGGCGGATTCCCGACGCCCACGCGATGGCCGCTTTATTGAGCGATTGGGCACCTATAATCCATTGCTGGAGAAAAACAGCGAGGAACGGGTGGTTCTGAAAAGCGACCGCATCCGCTATTGGCTGGACCAAGGCGCCCTGCCAACGGACCGGGTTGCGCAATTTCTGGGTAAGGCCGAGATCATCCCGATGCCCAAGCAACGCGACAATCCGGAGAAGGCCAAACCAAAGGCCAAGGCGCAGGAGCGTCTAGCTGCGGCGGCGGAAGCCGCCGACGCTGCCGCCGCAAAGGCCGCCGAACCGGCCGCCGAGGAAGCTCCGGCTGGAGAGACACCGACCGAGGCGTAACGGCGACGCCAAACCTGGACCGCGAGATGCCCGAGGAACGTCTGCTGTTGGCTGAGATTGTCGCGGCCCACGGCATCAAGGGTCTGGTGAAGGTGCGCTGCCATACCGAGGCACCGGCGGATATCGTCGCCTATGGTCCGCTGCGCGACGAAAGCGGTGCGGTCGTTGAACTATCATTGCGGGGGCCGGTAAAGGGTGGCGTACTGGCGGCGCTGCCCGGTGTAACCAACCGTAATCGGGCCGAGTCGCTGAAGGGCACCAGGCTTTATGTGGGGCGTGATGTGCTGCCGGATCTGCCCGCCGACGGCGATGAATATTACTATGCAGATCTGATTGGGTTGGCGGTGGAACTGACCGATGGCTCGGCCTTCGGCGTGGTTAAGGCGATGCACGATTTTGGCGCCGGTGATGTGCTGGAACTGACACCGAACGATTCCGGTCACGGAACACGGGAGAGCATCATGATACCGTTCAGTCGTCAGGCAGTGCCGGAAATCGACCTCGCCAACCGGCGTCTGGTGATCGCTGATCGAGACGGCAACGATGGTGACGGTGATGATAGTGGCGATAATGACGGGGCAAGATGACGGCGCAATCTCGCGGTGAAAGCTGGTCAGCGACGGTCCTGACACTGTTCCCGGAGATGTTTCCGGGTCCCCTGGGCCATAGTCTGGCTGGGAAAGCGTTGAAAAATGGTCTTTGGCGCCTGGAAACGGTGGACATTCGCGACTTTGCACGCGATAAACACCGCTCCGTGGATGATGCGCCGTTTGGCGGTGGCCCGGGGATGGTCATGCGGGCGGATATATTGGCCGGCGCGCTGGATCATGTGCGCTCGGGTTTGGCGCCGCGGGTCGCGGGCCGGGTGCTGTATTTGAGCCCCCGCGGGCGGCGCCTGGATCAGGCGCTGGCGCGGGAATTGGCGGGACAGGACGGTCTGGTCCTGATCTGCGGGCGCTTTGAAGGGGTCGATCAACGGGCCCTGACAGGACGCGGAATAGAAGAGGTCAGCGTCGGCGACTACGTCCTGTCCGGGGGCGAGACGGCGGCGCTGGTGCTGTTGGACGCGGTGGTGCGGCTATTGCCGGGGGTAATCGGCGACGCGGCGGCACTGGAAGAAGAGAGTTTTGCTCAAGGGTTATTGGAGTATCCCCAATTTACCCGGCCCCAGATATGGGAAGGGCAGGAGGTGCCGGCGGTTTTAACCTCCGGCCACCACGAGAAAATCAGGGCTTGGCGGTTAGCACAAGCCGAGGCATTGACCAGAGAGCGGCGGCCGGACCTGTGGGAACGGTACCTTCGCTCCACAAAATCGCGAGGCTAGTGCGATGAATTTGTTGCAGAAGTTTGAAGATGGCCAATTGCAGGCCCGAAAGACGGAGTACGAAGTACCGAAATTTGCTCCGGGGGACAGCGTTCGGGTCAATGTCAAGGTGATCGAGGGCACGCGCGAGCGGGTGCAGGCCTTTGAAGGTGTCTGCATTGCGGTCAAGCGGGCCGGCATCAATTCCTCGTTTACCGTACGCAAAATTTCCTATGGCGAAGGTGTCGAGCGGGTCTTTCCCATGTTTTCGCCGCGCATCGATTCCATCGACGTAATGCGACGGGGCCGGGTGCGCCGCGCCAAACTGTATTATCTGCGCGGCTTGACGGGTAAACGGGCCCGTATCGCGGAAAAGCAGGATCATCGCCGCACCGGCCGGGCCAAGGGCGAGAGCAAAAACAGGGGCAAGGCGGCCGAGACGACGGCGGCTGGTACAGAATAGGTTTTCCAACCGGGGCGGGGACCGGGTAGGCCGGCCGCGCACGGTTTTATGGGCGGCCTTGATTTCGGTGGCGCCCATGTCTGAAAGGATCGGGTGGGATGGCTGCTGAGAATGATGGCGCAAAGACGCTATATGATAAGATTTGGGCCGCTCACATGGTGGACCAGCAGGATGACGGTGCCTGCGTCATTTATGTAGACCGCCATCTGGTGCACGAAGTAACCAGCCCCCAGGCATTCGAAGGTCTACGCGCCGCCGGGCGCAAGGTGCACCGCCGGGATGCCACTCTGGCTGTGGCCGATCACAACGTCCCCACGGCCAACCGTGAACAGGGCATCGATAATCCGGAAAGCCGCCTGCAGGTCGATACCCTGGTCCGCAACGTTGAGGCTTTTGACGTTCCCTATTTTCCGGTGGACGATATTCGCCAAGGTATCGTCCATATCATCGGCCCGGAACAGGGCTTCACCCAGCCGGGCATGATTATCGTCTGCGGCGACAGCCACACCGCCACCCATGGCGCTTTTGGCGCCCTGGCGTTCGGCATCGGTACTTCGGAAGTGGAACATGTTCTGGCCACCCAGACCCTGATCCAGCAGCCGTCCAAGAATATGCGCATTGATGTCAATGGCAATTTGCCTCTGGGCTGCGTGGGCAAGGATTTGATCCTGGCGATCATCCGGCACATCGGCACTGCCGGCGGCACCGGCTGTGTCGTGGAATATACCGGCGACGCGATCCGCGCCCTGTCAATGGAAGGCCGCATGACGGTCTGCAACATGTCCATCGAGGGCGGCGCCAGGGCCGGGCTGATCGCTGCCGACGAAGTCACTTTCGAATACATGAAGGGCCGTGCCCTGGGACCAAAGGCGGGCCAGTACGAGGCGGCGGTGCAATATTGGAAGACCTTCCAAACTGATCCCGGCGCCAGCTTTGATATTGACGTCTCCCTGGACGTGGCGAATTTGGTCCCTCAGGTTACCTGGGGCACCAGCCCGGAAAACGGCGCGGACATTACCGGCAGTGTTCCCCTGTTGGATCAGGCCCGTGACGACGACCAGCGGGCCGCCTGGCAACGGTCATTGGAGTATATGGATTTAAAGCCGGGTACGGCCATGACGGACGTGGCCATCGACAAGGCTTTCATTGGTTCCTGCACCAATGGCCGGATTGAAGATATCCGCGCCGCCGCGGCTATCGCCAAGGGGCGCAAGGTGGCGGATGGCATCCATGCCCTGGTGGTGCCGGGTTCCGGTCTGGTCAAGCACCAGGCGGAGGCAGAAGGCCTGGACAAAATATTGCTCGAAGCCGGCTTTGATTGGCGTTATGCGGGCTGTTCCATGTGCCTGGCCATGAACGCCGACCGGTTGGAGCCGGGCGAGCGTTGTGCGTCAACCTCGAACCGGAACTTCGAGGGGCGTCAGGGCTTCGGCGGGCGGACCCATCTGGTTAGCCCCGCCATGGCCGCCGCTGCCGCTATTGCCGGCCATCTGACCGACGTGCGTGAGATGCTGTAAGGCCGGCTCTGGAAAGGAATACAGGCAATGGAAAAATTCAAAACCGTCAGCGGCGTCGCGGCCCCCATGCGCGGCATCAATATTGATACGGACAAGATTATCCCCAAGCAGTATCTCAAAACCATCGAGCGGGCCGGTCTGGGCCAACATCTGTTCGCGGAAATGCGCTACAACGAAGATGGTAGCGAAAAGCCGGATTTTGTTTTGAACCAACCGGCCTACCGCGAGGCAAAAATCCTGGTGGCAGGCGACAATTTCGGCTGCGGCTCGTCCCGCGAACACGCGCCCTGGGCGATCAAGGATTTCGGCATCCGTTGCGTAATTTCCACTTCGTTCGCCGATATTTTCTACAATAACTGTTTCAAGAACGGCATCCTGCCAATTCAGGTGACGCCGGAACAGCTGGAACTGTTGTTCGATGATGCCGACCGCGGCGCCAATGCGACGGTCAGCGTGGATCTGGCGACACAGGAAATTCAGGGCCCCGATGGCGGCGTCGTCAAATTCGAGATCGACCCCTTCCGCAAACAATGCCTGCTTGAAGGTTTGGACGATATTGGTCAGACACTGCAGCGCAAGGGCCGCATCGATACCTTCGAAGACCAGCAGAAAGCTGAACAGCCCTGGCTATATGGTCACGCGGCGGAATAGAGAACCCCACGGCCGCCAATAGTTTTCAATAGTCCCACCAGACAACGCGAGCGAAGATAAACATGGCTTCCAATAAGAATCTGCTGATCCTGCCCGGCGACGGCATCGGCCCCGAAGTAATGCGCGAGGTCCGCCGCGTCATCGATTGGATGGACCGCCGGCGCGCGGTAACTTTCGATATTTCGGAGGGCCTGGTGGGCGGTTGCGCCATCGATGCCAACGGTACGCCATTGACCGATGAAACCATGGCGGATGCCATGGCGGCGGACGCGGTGCTGCTGGGCGCGGTCGGCGGACCGAAGTGGGACGACCTGCCCTTTGAACAAAAGCCCGAGCGCGGTCTTCTCCGCCTGCGCAAGGAGATGGACCTGTTCGCCAACCTGCGCCCCGCCATGTGCTTCGATGCCCTGGTCGATGCCTCGACCCTGAAGCCGGAGATCATCTCGGGCCTGGATATTCTGATTATCCGTGAATTGACCTCCGGGGTCTATTTCGGCGAGCCGCGGGGCATCGAAACCCTGCCTGACGGCCAGCGCCGGGGCTTCAATACGCAGACCTACACCACCTCGGAAATCCGCCGGGTGGCGGTGCTGGCGTTCGAATTGGCGCGCAAGCGTGGCAACAAGGTCTGCTCGGTGGAGAAAGCCAACGTCATGGAATCCGGTGTTCTTTGGCGCGATGAAGTGACCAAGCTGCGGGCAGAATCTTTCCCGGACGTTGAATTGAGCCATATGTACGCGGACAATTGCTCCATGCAACTGGTGCGTGATCCAAAGCAATTCGATGTCATTGTCACCGATAATTTGTTTGGCGATATGCTCTCGGACACCGCCGCTATGCTGACCGGCTCTCTCGGCATGCTGCCCTCGGCCTCGTTGGGCGCGGTGGACGCCACCGGCGGGCGCAAGGCGCTGTACGAGCCGGTGCATGGCAGCGCCCCTGACATCGCTGGGCAGGATTTGGCCAACCCCATCGCTACGTTGTTGAGCTTTGCGATGAACCTGCGCTATTCCTTTGATATGGCCGAAGATGCCGACCTGATCCAGCAAGCGGTGGAGAACGTCCTCGCCGGCGGCCTGCGCACGGCGGACATCATGCAGCCAGGCAAGGCCAAGGTCTCAACCGGTGTGATGGGTGAAAGCCTGCTGCGTGAATTGGATAAATTGGCGGCTTGACCACATTGCCGGTAGGTGCGATGCCGAAAGGCCGGTGCGAGGGAATGGGGGAACGGTCTGAGTGTGGACCGATCGATCGTATCGAGCGGTGCCTTTGCGGTCGCCGGCGGACCCTGGCTCGGGCAAGGCGTTGTAATCGCGAACACGCCGGAAATATCACCGCAGCGCGGTACTATGGCCGACTTGGGGTTGTGTAAGCGCTGTCACCACTGTTGTTGAGTTCGCTGATTTTTAATCCGGTTCGTACTGGCGCCGCTATCAATCGACAAAAGCAAGACGGCTGCAACAATTGGGACAACGACGTCCGCAGACTCCCGCCCGGCTATTCGAACTGTAAGGACGCAATTGTGAAGGAATGACCGGTTGAGTAAGACGGCTTTGATAACGGGTGTGACCGGCCAGGACGGGGCATACCTCAGCGAGTTGCTTCTTTCCAAGGGTTATGAAGTCCATGGCATAAAGCGCCGCTCCTCGTCATTCAACACCGCGCGCGTCGATCATTTGTTCGAGGATCCGCACGATCAGAAATCAAACTTCAATCTGCACTTTGGCGACATGACCGATGCCACAAATATTATTCGACTGGTGCAGGAAACAGAGCCGGACGAAATTTACAATCTTGCGGCCCAGAGCCATGTCCGAGTGAGTTTTGAGACGCCGGAGTATACTGCGAACTCCGATGCGATGGGGACATTGCGGGTGTTGGAGGCAATCCGCCTGCTCGGCAAGGCCGATAAGGTTCGCTTCTACCAGGCGTCAACGTCGGAGCTCTACGGGTTGGCGCAGGAAACACCGCAAACGGAAACCACACCTTTCTACCCCCGTTCGCCGTATGCGGTCGCCAAGCTCTATGCCTACTGGATAACAGTGAACTATCGAGAGGCGTATGGCATGCATGCGTCGAATGGCATCCTGTTCAATCACGAGAGCCCAATTCGCGGCGAAACATTCGTGACCCGCAAAATCACGCGGGGCGTTGCCGCTATTGAAACGGGCATGCAGAAAGTTTTGTATTTGGGAAATCTCGATGCCAAGCGGGATTGGGGCCATGCCCGCGACTACGTCGATGGCATGTGGCGCATCGTGCAGCAGGATGAGGCCGACGATTTTGTGCTGGCAACGGGCATATCCTATTCCGTCCGGGAATTCGTAGAGGCGGCTTTTCGGGAAGTTGGCACCGAAATTACCTGGCGGGGCGAAGGATTGGAAGAAACCGGTGTGGACGCTGCTAACGGCGATGTACTGGTCAGAATTGATGCGCGGTACTTTCGCCCAACCGAAGTGGATATTCTTCTGGGCGATGCATCCAAAGCGCGGGAAAAACTGGGCTGGACCTGCCAAACGTCGTTTAACGAACTGGTATGCGAAATGGTCGAGGCCGACCTCCGGCATTTCAGGGACAGAGTAAACGTCCGAGGGAATGAAACCTGATGCCGGAAGAGAGAACTTCGCTGGGTACGGTCTATGACCTGCGCGGCAAACGCGTATGGGTTGCTGGCCACGGCGGCATTGTTGGCTCTGCCCTGGTCCGCCGCCTGAAGCATGAGAAGTGCACCATCCTGACAATTACGCGTCAAGAAGTCGACCTAACGCGGCAGGACCAGGTGGAGGCTTGGATGCGCGAAACGGCGCCGGATGCGGTGTTTCTGTCGGCAGCAAAGGTCGGGGGTATCTTCGCCAACGAAAGTTATCCCGCCGATTTCATTTATGACAATTTGCTGATTGAAGCGAATGTCATTCGAACGGCCTTTGAAGTGGGCGTAGAAAAGCTGCTTTTTTTGGGGTCAAGCTGCATTTATCCGAAACTGGCCACGCAGCCGATAGTTGAGGAAGAGCTATTGAGTGGCCCGCTAGAGCCAACAAATCAATGGTACTCCATTGCAAAGATCGCGGGGATCAAGCTCTGTCAGGCCTATCGCAGCCAGCATGACTGCGATTTCATCTCCGCCATGCCCACGAACATTTACGGACCCGGCGACAACTACGATCTCAACTCTGGTCATGTCGTCCCGTCGCTTCTGCAAAAGGCCCACAATGCGAAGATGTCATCCGCGGCATCTTTGGAGATCTGGGGCACCGGAAGCCCCATGCGGGAATTCATGCATGTCGATGATTGCGCCGATGCTCTGGTTTTTCTGATGAAACATTATTCCGATAAGGGCCATATCAATGTCGGTTCCGGCAAGGACATTCGGATTGATGATCTTGCCCTGCTGATTATGAAGATCGTTGGTTTTCAAGGCGAACTGGTTCGAGACACCGCCAAACCTGATGGCATGGCACGAAAACTCATGAGCAGCGATCGGTTGGCGGCACTCGGCTGGCGTGCCGGCATCGAACTTGAAGCTGGCTTGCGCCAGGTGTACGCGGAACGGTTTGGCAACGAGAACCCGCGTGAGCGCAAGGCATTGCGCCTGGACTAGGCTGATTAGCCAAGTAACGAGAGACCGCAAATGAAATACCCTCTGGCTGTTAGTTCGTGGGATCACGAAGAGCGGGACGCGATCCAGCGGATCGTGGATTCCGGCATCCATTCCATGGGCGATGAAGTGCGCGCCTTTGAAGCGGCATTTGCCGCCTGGAACGGTTCCCGCTATGCGGTCATGGTCAACTCAGGCTCGTCGGCCAATCTGCTTGGCTTTAATTCGCTGCTGTATGTTGATGATCACCCATTGCGCCGCGGCGATAAAATAGTCGTCCCCGCGGTCAGTTGGAGTACGACCTATTTCCCGCTCAGCCAGTCGGGCTATGTGCTGAAGTTCGTCGACGTTGATGCCGGCACCTTTAACCTCGACCTGAATCAGGTGGAACAGGCGCTTGCAGACCCGGAAGTCAAGGCGGTCGTCGCCGTTAATCTCCTTGGTAACCCGTGCGAACTGGATCAGCTTCAGACTATGTGTGAGCGTCGCGGCGTGATGTTGCTGGAGGATAATTGTGAGTCTCTTGGGGCAGAGCTGAATGGGCGGAAAACGGGGTCTTTTGGGCGGCTCGGAACGTTCAGTTTCTTTTTCTCGCACCATTTGTGCACCATGGAAGGCGGGATGGTCGTAACCGACGATGAAGAGCTGTATCACGCCATGCTTGCCATGCGGGCTCATGGCTGGACGCGGAATTTGCCGGAAGGCTCCAAATTGCATATCGATGAGGACGAGTTCATCAGGAAATTTCGCTTTGTGCTGCCGGGTTTCAATCTTCGGCCGCTGGAGATGCAGGCCGCGGTTGGGCAGGTGCAATTGAGAAAGGCGAATAGGTTTATTGCCCAGCGGCGGCGGAACGCGCGGATCTTCAAACAGACTTTCGGCGCCATCCCCGGCGTAAGTACGCAACGTGAAAATGGCAAACATTCCTGGTTCGGTTTTGCCCTGGTGCTGGATAGCGGCGGCGCGGCGCGGCGCAAGGAACTGGTTGCCACCCTTGCCGCGGACGGCGTGGAGACGCGGCCAATACTGGCCGGAAATTTTCTGAATAATCCGGTCTTGGAATTGATCGACAATGAAACACCCTACAGCTATCACAATGCCGAGACCCTTGATAAATCCGGACTGTTTTTTGGCAGCCATAATCATTGCCTCAAAGAGGAACTCGAAAAGACCGGCGCAAGTGCAACAAAACTACTGTTGGATTCGAGCTGAGGGGTGCTTTTAGCCTCGCCGGCGGCCTGCGCACGGCGGACATCGTGCGGCCGGGCAAGGCCGAGATCTCGACCGGCGTGATGGGTAAAGCCAGTTGCGTGATATTGACAAACTGACCGCCTGACCGCTTTGGCAGCTCCATGGTTGTTGTAGGGACGCAGGCGTGGCGGCCCGCGCGGCCCTGGCGGAATTTCCCGACAGCGCGACTGTGAACCCGTTGATTGTTTCGCTAGTTTTGCTTTTGATGTTAGCGGTATGGAGGGCTTGCAACGTGCGCCAGGCAATGGTCGTAACCGCAAAGGTTTAACAAATATAGTTAACTACAATGCCTTGAGAATCTGCGCTCTGATTCGAATTAGCATAATGCTTTCAAATGGTTATCGCGGAACATGGTAATCTGCCCTGGCCGGATTGCATTGCGAAAAATTAGGTTTTGTTACCAAATTAGATGGTGACACTAGCAGCAAAATCTGAAATAAATGCGCACATGAAAGTACTGCGGTGGAGAGGTTCCAGCGGTATGGGGAGTAGATCTTCCTGACGGCGTATTCGCGCAACGATAACGGCAAGAATCGACCCAGACGCGCGTTTGAATTTATTCTGATTCGAGCGATAAAAAGACGAGTAGGGCGGTTCTTCCGGTTGAGGGCGTTTGAGAGGTCGAAAGTGACAGTACAAAATGCCGAGCAGATAAAGGCGGCGGCAGACGAAAATCAGATTGATATTGAACAGCGGGACCAGCGCCGAAATAGCGCCGGCCTATCACCGGCGATCGTCACCGGCATCGTGGGCTTTGCGGATGTCGCAATAATCTTCGGCGTCGGCGTCGGCGTCTTTTTCGGCTACGTTGACTGGACCCCAGAACATTTCCCCCGCTACATCGTTAATCTACTGTCCAACGCTGCTCTCACGGTCGGGCTGTTTTATTTTTTTGGACTCTACAATTTCGACGCCATCCTGGCGCCGGGCAGACGCCTGGGCAAAGTGGTGTTGATCTGCATATTAGTGTTCATGATGATGCTCGTCTCGGCCTTCGCTCTTAAGGTCTCGGCGGAATATTCGCGGGTCTGGTTTTTTGCCTGCCTGATTGCCGAAACCACCTTGATCTGCCTCTTTAGGATGGGCGTTCGTAGCCACATACGTCGCAAGGCCCGGACTGGCGGCATGACGCGGCGGATCGCGGTCGTGGGCGGCACCATGCAAGCCGCGCGATTTATCAGCACCCTGCAGAGCGCGGACTCGCCCTGGAACGAGCTGATCGGCGTGTTCGACGATCGTCAGGACAGCGAGCGGACCAAGGACCATATCGCCGGCGGACAGGTGCGGGGCAACATTGAAGACCTGATGCGTTACGCGCGCAGCGAACGGGTTGATGATATTGTGGTGGCGCTACCATGGAATGCGGTGGACCGCCTGTCGTCGGTGATCAATCAACTGCGCGAACTGCCCGTCAACGTCCGCCTTGCCGTGGATATGATCCACTATGAGTTTCCCAACAGAGAAACCTCGACATTGGCTGGCGTTCCGCTGCTCGACGTGGCGCCAAAACCGCTGGCCGATTGGAGCGTGGTGGTTAAGACGGCCGAGGACAAAGTGCTGGCGGCCCTGGCGCTGGTCCTCTTCAGCCCATTGATGCTCTTGATCGCCATCGCCGTCAAACTCGATAGCCAAGGGCCCGTGCTGTTCAGGCAGGGGCGGTATGGTTTCAACAATCAACTCATTGACGTCTATAAATTTCGTACAATGCATCATGAAATGCGCGACGACGATGCCGGGCAATTGGCCGTCCGCGGCGACCCAAGGATAACCCCCCTCGGCGCCTTCCTGCGGCGCACGAGCCTGGACGAGTTGCCGCAGATATTCAACGTCCTGAAAGGCAACATGTCCATGGTCGGGCCCCGGCCGCACGCGAAATTGGCCAAGGCGGGTGACAGGCTCTACTCGGAAGTGGTTGAGCAATACGCCGTCCGGCACAAGGTGAAACCGGGCATTACCGGCTGGGCACAGGTAAATGGCTGGCGCGGTGAAACCGACACCGAGGACAAGATTGTCCAGCGCGTCCAGCATGATGTCCACTACATCGAGAACTGGTCGTTGTTTTTCGATCTGCAAATTCTGATCATGAAATTGAGGGTCGCCTTCGATCACGAGAATGCTTATTGACGGGCAACAGCGATACCGAAACGATTTATTCGAAAACGCAAATGCACAGCAGAAAGAGAATTCTTGTGACCGGCGGCGCCGGCTTCGTTGGCTCGCATCTGTGCGAACGCCTGGTTGCGGCCGGGCATGATGTCATATGTGTTGACAACTTCTATACCGGCACCAAGGACAATATTCTGCATTTATTGCCGGAGCCGCATTTTGAATTAATGCGTCATGACGTCACCTTTCCACTCTATGTGGAAGTGGATGAAATCTACAATCTGGCCTGCCCCGCATCCCCGATCCACTATCAGTTCGATCCCGTTCAGACCACCAAGACCTCGGTACATGGCGCCATCAACATGCTGGGTCTGGCCAAGCGGACCAAGGCCAAAATTCTTCAGGCATCGACCAGTGAGGTTTATGGCGACCCGACCGTTCATCCGCAAACGGAGAATTACCGCGGCAGCGTCAACCCAATCGGTCCGCGTGCCTGTTACGACGAGGGCAAGCGCTGCGCCGAAACCTTATTCTTTGACTACTACCGGCAACATCAGTTGAATATCCGCGTGGCGCGGATCTTTAATACCTATGGCCCGCGCATGCATCCCAATGACGGCCGCGTGGTTTCGAATTTCATTGTACAGGCGTTGACTGGCCGGCCGATCACGATTTATGGCGATGGCGGCCAGACCCGTTCATTCTGTTATGTTGATGATCTGGTCGAGGGCCTGATCGGTCTGATGGCGGCGCCAGATGAGGTTACGGGGCCCATAAATCTGGGCAACCCGGTTGAAAATACCATCCTTGAACTGGCTGAAATGGTCATCGCGCAGACGCAATCAGACACGGAAATCGAATATCAACCCCTGCCGGAAGACGATCCCCTACAGCGCTGCCCGGACATTGCCCGGGCGAAGCAACTGCTGGATTGGTCGCCGACGGTGGATGTGGCATCGGGATTGCAGCGTACGATTGAGTATTTCGAAAGCATCATCGCCGCACCGCAAACGGCCAGCGAGACGTCGAACGTGCGCTAATCGCCGCGCATCGTTGCCAACGATACCGCGTTTCCTCCAGTGGAAGTAAACCGCATATAAAGGCGTTTCAAATTTGTTCTAAGGAAACGGTTTTTCATCAATAAGTCCTGGAATTTATCGTTTACGTAGAGTCTTGCGACGATCGGTGCAAATATTCCGAAATGCCCAATTTCCCTCTTCATCGCCTTGTACCGCACGGTTCTTCTTACCTTTCGGACAAGATGCAGGCATTTGATACGCTCCGCTTTGGAAAATTCCTCGGTCTCGAAGACGGGTTCAAAATCCCACTGCGATGACGAATTAAGATAGTTTTCCGGATTCTTTATGAATAATCCGCTTTGGGTAACCCAGTCATAAAATTCACTTCCCGGAAACGGGATCATATTATAGAACCGCGTATCAAATACGGGATACCTTAAGGCCAATTCGATACTATCATCCACATCGCGGGCGGTTTCCCCTGTATTTCCCACTATGAAAAATAGCGTCACGTTCAACTTTGCCTTGAGCGCCATCTTTATGGCGTCTTCAATATCTTGAATACTTTCGCCCTTTTTTATGTTTTGCAGTACCCGGTCGTTGCCGCCCTCTACGCCAAAGGCAAGATAGCGAAACCCGGCGTCATACATTCGGTCCAACATCTCCTGATCAACGCGATCCGCCCGGATTCCGTTATTGCAGTTCAATTCCAATCCGGAAAAATTTTGACTCTCTACGGCGTCACAAACTTTCAATGTGTGATCGCGGATAATTGAAAAATTATCGTCCAGAAAACTAACCTGTCTGACCCCCTTGTCGTACCAGTGCTGAATTTCTTCAACGACCGAATCCGCAGTCCGCTGCCGCAGTTTTCTACCTATTGAAGGAATGACCGGACAAAAAGTACACTGCTGCGGGCAGCCCCGGGACGACTCGATGCCAATCTCCTCCGTCACATAAGATCCGAGAGGAAACTTCGAATATTTCGGCCACGGATAAACGTCGAGCATCCTTTCATACGGACGCTCGCCATTAAACACAATGCGGTTGCCATCCCGCCAAATCAGGCCGCCAATTTCACTTGGCGGCTTTCCGTTGACGAGGTCCATTAACGTCGCCTCGCCCTCTTTCACGGCGCCAAAATCCATCGCATCACATTCCCGCAATACCGTCTCGCGCACGCAGGAGAGATGAGGGCCGCCGCCGATCGTGGTTACGCCAGGGTGTTTTTCCTTAACCAGGCGCAAAATTTCGTACGACCGATGATACATAAAGGACATCATGCTAATGCCGACAAGATCAGGATTAAAACTGTCAAGTTTTTCTATCAGGGTGTCCTCGTTCCCGCCGACAGACATATCGATTACATCGTAATCAATGAAATTATCCTCAAGAATTTGCGCTAGATATCCCAGTCCTGCGGGCGGTCTTAGTGCTCCGAAATGCCCGCCTTTGTAGTCGGGAAATACCAGCAGCACGCGCTTAAACGCGCGTTCCTTGCTCCAAGTCAAGGTTCTGTCTTCGGTACCTTTGGGCGCCGAAAATGGCGTCGTATCCTTGGCAAATGTCTTTTCGACGGCGAACTGGTCCATGTGTTTTCCTCTTACCGATCACAATATGCGGCAGCTTTTGGTTCGGTCAATTAATCTGTACAAATCCGAAAGCTGGATAGACGTAGCTATGCCCTTAACGTAACATAATTCGATCATATATCACCAGCGATCGGCTTCGCAGCGTACTGGATTTGCTCCCGGTCGCTCCAGACGCTGGGGACGGATTTAACGTGCTGCACCAAAGCTACCACGGACCAGATGTTTAACGAGCGTTCGTCCGCCCATGACATTGCGCAATAATTCATCTCGGCTCTTCAGCGATTGAAGGGCCTTGTAAAGCAAATATCGCGGGTTCAAATAAAACTTTCGGCGCGCCTGGTCGCAGTACTCCACAAGTTCCCGGTGCGTGATATTTGGCAGATTCACGACGCTGTTGTGTAGGCCGTCCTCGGTCAGCCAATCGGAAAAGTCATTGGAGGCAATCCAGCCTTTTTCCTTGGCTTCCGCGTAGGCTTCAGTACCCGGATAGACCATGATCGGAAAGAACTGCGCCGTGTCCGGGCGCAACTGAATGGCGAAATCAATCGTCTTCTTTATCGAGTCATGGGTTTCGTTTAAATTGCCGACCATGAAGCAACCATGCACCATAATCCCGGCCTCCTGGCAATTCTTGGTAAATGTCACGGCGTCATTCTGAAAACCCGCGTCCTTGGATTTGTTGTTGTTCTTGCGCATCTTTCGAATGACATCCGGGTCGCCGCTCTCGAAGCCGACACAGAATAGGCGCGCGCCAGCCTGGCGCAACGTCTTCAGAAGGTCAATATCGATGGAAGGATCCGCGCGGCAATTGGAATCGAACGGAAGCTTGTTGCCACGGCGGATCAATTCCTCCGCCAACCGCCTGGTATGCTTGAGGTTGATAATGAAGGTGTCGTCCTCGAGCATGACGGTTTTGACCTGAGGCAATTCGCGGGCGATGTAGTCGAACTCGTCCGCCACATTGGCCGCCGAGCGATACCGCATTGTGTGACCACTGAAGGTTTGCGGATAGACGCAGAACGAACAGTGATAGGGGCAGCCGCGACTGGTGTCGAATACGACGAGGGGATGCAGCGAATGTCCGTAGTAATAGTCGGTGACATTCAAAAACCGCTTGTAGACCTCGCTGACAAAAGGCAATTCATCAAGATTGGCGATCGCCGGCCTTGCTTTGTTGCGGATGACCTCGCCCGCTGTATCGCGCCAGCATATACCTTCCACATCAGCCAAGGAGGCGCCACAGTCGAGGGCCGCGAGCCAGTCGCGCACGGTGTAATCGTATTCACGTAGCGCCAATGCACCGACCGCCGGCGACATGGCCATGGTCTCGTCTGGCATGGCCGAAACATGACGCCCGACCATCAGGGTTTTGACGCCTGGGCATCGCGAGGTGATGGTCTCGACGATTTTTACATCGTTTACGATACTGGGGGTCGACGTATCACAGACAACGGCCTTGATGTCTTTCCGCTCGATCAGATCAATGACATCGTCGATTGTATGTCCGGCGGCCGGGCAATCCAGCAAATCGACGTCATGTCCCTCTTTGATTGCCACGCCGGCGGCCAGCGCCAGCCATTTAGGGTAGTAAAGCGTACCGCTCTTGGTCACCGCCGGGCTGCGCTGCTCCCGGGAAAAACGGGCGAGGAAGGGGGGATTGATGAATAGAACTCTCATTTATTCTTCCTAGTTCGACCGATTTTCATGCCCAGGTGAGAAATCAGTGCCTATAATACTAATTAGGCCAATTCTAGCAGGTTGTCAGCAACTTTATCAAGGTCAATTATTCTTCCAGCTTGACGTTGAGTTCATGGCACTGCGCGGGCCGCGCAAGAACACAATATTAACAGAGGTGAATTACCATATAGGCCGTTTTGTGATAATTTAATCGGTAATTGTTATGATATCATGTACAAACCTTGGCTCCCCCAAGATAATTTGATGACTAAGCAGTTCCCATGGGAGGTTTTATGACTGTCAAAATAGTAGCGGAGATTGGCTGCAATCACATGGGCGAGATGAAAATCGCCCATGAAATGATCAAGGTCGCGTCGTCATTCTCCAAGTGTGACTATGTCAAGTTTCAGAAACGCAACGTAACGGAATTACTGTCCCCGGAGCAATATCGCGCCGCGCATCCCAACCCGGCGAATTCCTATGGAAACACCTACGGCGCTCACCGGGAATTCCTGGAGCTTTCCCAGGATGACCATCGTCAATTGAAAGCATGGTGCGAGGAGGAGGGGATCGGCTATAGCACTTCGGTGTGGGATATCACTTCGGCCCGGGAAATTGCTGCCTTGCAACCGGATTTCATCAAGATTCCTTCGGCTTCCAACCTTCATTTCGAGATGCTGGACTATCTGGCGGACCAGTTCGGCGGCCAGATTCACCTGTCGGTCGGCATGACCAATCAGCGCGAAGAAGACCAGATCGTCGAGTTGTTCAGCCAGCATGGCCGCGCCAAGGATCTCGTGCTTTACTCCTGCACGTCGGGCTATCCGGTTCCCATGGAGGATATCTGTCTGCTGGAAATTAGCCGCCTGCGTGAAAAGTTTGGTGGCGTGGTGGCCGACATTGGATTTTCCGGCCACCATAACGGCATTTCCATCGACCCTTCTGCATATGTTTTGGGTGCGAAATGGATAGAGCGCCATTATACGCTCGACCGCACGTGGAAAGGCACCGATCACGCCGCCTCGCTGGAACCCGATGGATTGCGCCGTCTGGTCCGGAACGTCCGTGCTATCGAGCAGGCGTTAACCTACAAACCCGTGGAAATCCTGGATATCGAGAAAGTGCAGCGCGACAAACTGAAGTGGCACAGCCGGGAATCGGAAAATGCGGCCACTGTTGGCGCGTGAGTGACCGCCATGCGCTGCTGCGCCATTATCCCGGCTCGGGGAGGCTCAAAAGGCATTCCGCGCAAGAATGTTTGTTCGGTGGGCGGCCAGCCATTGATCGTTCACACCATACGAGCGGCGTGCGCCGCGGAGCGCATCGACCGCGTCGTTGTGAGCACCGATGATATGGAGATCGCCGGCCTGGCTCGTGACCACGGCGCCACCGTCGTTATACGCCCGGCCGCCATCGCCGGCGATGCGGCGACCTCGGAATCGGCGCTTCTGCATGCGCTTGATGCGCTGCGGGACGAGCACGGCTACGAACCTGATCTGCTGTGTTTTTTGCAGTGTACATCGCCATTGACCACGAATGTGGATATCGATGGTGCAATTCAAACTTTGTTGGAGAACGAGGCGGATAGCGCCGTTGCCGTGGCACCGTTTCATTATTTCCTGTGGCGCAAGGGGGATGGCGGCGAGGCCACCG
>JAJFGG010000039.1 GCA_021776235.1 Alphaproteobacteria bacterium
TTCTTCACCGGGAAGGTGCCGCGCTCTTCGGTCGTGGCGTTCCCGATCAAGGTCAATGATGCCTCGGAAATATTGACGCTGCCTTCGTCGCTCGCGGCTTCCAGGCGGGAAGCGACATTGACAGTGTCGCCCCAGATGTCAATGCCATGTTCGCCCAGGCTGCCGGCGATGGCTGGGCCGGAATGCACGCCGATGCGGACTTCCCAGGCCGACTCCCCCAAGGCGGCGCGGGCGCTGTTCTCCGCTGCAATGTAATCGCGGATCGCAAGGCCGGCGGCGACGGCGTTGCGTGCATGGTTGGCGCTGGCTGCCGGGATGCCCGCCGCCGCCATATAGGAATCGCCGATGGTTTTGACCCGTGTGAGATCGAAGCGATCACATATCTTGTCGAAGGCGCCGAAGTAGCGGGCGAGGGTTTCCAACAGCACGGCGGGTTCCAGAGCTTCGGTGTGGCGCGTGAAACCGACAAAATCAGTGAACAGGATACTGGCCTGCGAATGGAACTGGCCGCGCACGGGTGTCTTCTCCTTTGCTGGTGCCACCACATCACCGCCGTCGCGCAGGGCTCCGCCTTGCAGCAGGCGCATAGCCTGGTCGGCCAGCCGGCGCAGCGCGTCGATAGCGCGCGGATCCAGGGTCTTCGGCTCCGGCGCCATTACGCAAAGCGTGCCCATAATGTAGCCGCTAGCGCTGACAAGCGGCGCGCCGGCGTAGAAGCGCAGAGACATCGGCGGACTGATGAGCGGATGATCCCTGGTCCTTTCGTCTGTGCGTAAGTCCTCAATAATCAGGACATCGCCGTGCGCGAGGACGAACTGGCAGAGAAAGCCTTCGATCGGTATCTCTGTTGGAACCGTCGCCGGTACGCCGCACGATTGCAGAGTGTGCTGATCCGGTCGGTCTAGGATGTTGACCATCGCGATAGGGGTGTCGGCGACGGCGCAGGTGATTTGGATGATGTCGTTGAGGTGCGGGTCCTTGCGGTAGATCCCTATCTGGCCGAGCCCGCTGACTTCGCGCAGACGCTCTGCCTCGTTGTCGGGAACTGGCGCCGGCTTGAAGCCGTCACCCATCGCCCCCTCGTCGTTTGCCTTAGTCATGATGTCGTCGATCTTTCCTGCTGCCCAGAAACATGTGCGACGGCTACCCGTCTTCGTCAAGTTTAGACTTTGTGCTTGAAGCGCAACCGGGAATTTTTGCGTGCGACCATGTCGCGCGGAACGGCTGTCGCATGGGAAATGCTTTCGGCTGCTTCGGGTCATCCTCGACAGCCGGAACTTCGACCATGAATGCTCGATACCGGGGGGATAACTGAAATCATCATCAGGCGCGTTTACCGACGATGTGTGCCAACAACGGACGCCTAGAATTTCCTAGTACATGGCACCTAGACCACGTTCACAGAACATAGACCCGTTTGATGGCGCTCTGCAATCGGCCATTTCTGCCGACAATACCGTGCAAAGAGCCAACTATTATCCCAACACCGAGCCCCTTGGTGCTGCCGAGATGCGCGTGATCGCGCTCGGAACCGAGACCCCAAATTTTCGCCATTCGCAGGCATCAGTCTGTAGGATCAGACGCTCAATCACTGAACCAAAATGTATCGGGGCTATAGATGCCGAAGTAGGCGCCGGGGTTCCAATTATACAAACCCACTTCTGGGACATTTCGCAGATTTTTGGCGACGACAACCGGTTGTCGAACGCCGGAGACAATGCCAATCGAGAAAACCTGGTTGGCATGGATCTGCAGCATTTCATGCCAGATGCTTTTCCGTTTTGCCATATCCTCCGTCAGTAACCAGGCCTGATTGAGTGCGAGCAGCCGCAGGACCGAAGGCAGACCGGCCTTTGTACCCGATGTTCCACCAGACTCCTCATACAACCCCCAGCTTGGCCATTGCGGGTTCATTCGGTGGTGGGGCACCAACCCCTCCGGGCTGGCATCCGCAGTGGCGATGCCGTTCTCCAAACCACTCCAGACGGACATATGTGTTTCTCCGGCGGCAACACGATTTCGCAGGGTGTACCTATGCGATGCCTTGATCAGAAGCTCTATGCCAATGTCCCGCCAGGTCTGTTCGATCAACTCCAGAACATCGGTCTGTTCGGACTGCTCACCGGCGGTTTCCACTACCAACCGCAATAGCCGGCCGTCAGGCATGTATCGGATACCATCGGAATTCCTGTTGTTCAGTCCCAGTTCGTCCAGTAATTGTCCGGCCAACTCCGGGTCATATTGTGCCCAACGGGTGCGGTAGCTGTCTTTGTAAAGGGCGCTTTCGGCAAGCACGGTGTTATTGCCGGGCTGCGCCATGCCGAAGTAAATGAATTCATTAATACTCTGCCGATCAATGGCAAGACTGAGAGCGCGGCGAAAGCGGGCGTCGCGCAACAGTTTTCTCCAGCCCGGGTCGGCGGCGTTCAGATTTGGATAGAGTGCAATATGCGCGCCATCTGCTTTTCGCCACAAATGGGTCTTGAAACCATAGTCGGCTTCACCATTGCGCAGGAAGGCATAATCCGAGAAGAACAGGCCGCGCGCCTGTAAATGTGTTTCGCCCGTGCCCGATTTCGCGGCGATCAGCGCTGAGGCAACGACTTCCAGGATAAACCGGTCGATATATGGCAATTGCCGGCCCGCCGCATCAACACGGTGGAAGTAAGGATTGCGTTCCGCGACGAACCGGGTTGTCGGCGGCGCGGTCCGTACTTTCCAGGGCTGCAGGGTCGGCAAGTCGGGATTGGTGAAATGATACATGGTGTCGCGCCGGTTATGTAGCGCCGCCCACTTGCGCACTCTTGCCCGCCGCTGTTCACGGGCCAATTTTTCATCACTGGTATAGCGCCGATTAAATTGTTTCAGGTAGTGGGCCGGGCGGTAGAGAAAAAGCGGCGATGCGGCCGCCAATCGCGGCAGCAGGAACGGGTTCGGCCGGGACCAGGAATAGCGAACCGTCACCGGATCCAAAATTTCGAAGCGCGGTGCCTCGCCGTTGACCAGCATTGCCCGAGGCAACCCCCTGGGAGAGAGCGCCGGAACATTTGCCAGGTCTTCCCACCAGTAACGGAAATCTTCCGCTGTGAAGGGTTGGCCATCGGACCACTTGTGACCGGGCCGCAGGTGAAAGGTAAATATTCGGCCCTCCTCCACAGTCAGCTTTTCGAGTATGTCGGGCCGGAGTGACAAATCCGGTCCATACCCCACCAAGCGGGCATATCCATAAATGGAGTATAGTTTCACGTCCTTTTGCATGCGTACCAGTGTCCGCAACGTGCCACCATGTTTGCCCAACGACTGATCCTGACCATCCATGGGCATCACGCGCGGCGATTTGGGTAGGCGCTGAGCTAGAGGCGGGATCTGACCTGCTGCCACGGCTTGACGCAGGGCCGGCGTTTCCAGACTGTCCGCCGCCACGGGAGCAGCCTGGCAAACCAGCAGCAGACAAACTGCCAAGCCGGCGCGGCGGATGGAACAACAGGAACTAAACTCGTTCTGCGCAATATCCATTTGTTCAACCTGACCAATCTCGGCGGTGCGCTCGATCAAAACGGAGAGTTCTTGTTCAACGGTGGTTTTGCCGAAGTCACCTGTAACGCCACTTGCGGCGGCGCGGGCAGTGTATCCAACTGGAATACGGGCGCAAGCCCTGCTGGGACGCCTATTCCTTCTCCGGAAACCGCCATTCTGACCCTGTTCGGCCTGGGACTGCCGGGCCTTGGCGCGGCACGGCGGCGGAAGAAACAAGCAGCTCGATGATCTCTCCATAGAGTATTCAAAACGGCCGTCTTTGGGCCGCCGTATTCATTGGTCGCGGCTGTCCACGATTCTCGAGTTGGGCCAGACTCGACCGCCCGCAAATTTTCTGGCAATGCTTGATGTTAAGGCAGCAGCGGACAAGGGTCTCAGGCCCGATAAAGCTTGAAGAGTGCCATAAGGCGACATCAGAGCCTCGACAGTCACGAATGGATTAGCAGCACTTCTGCCGCTACACTCACGCCATGTCGGAGGGAACTCAACGAAAACTGGCGGCGATCGTGTCGGCTGATGTCGTGGGCTATTCGCGCCTTTTGGGCGCGGACGAGGCGGGCACGCTGGCTGCGATGCGGGCGCACCGCGCAGAACTTTGGAACCCTGTCATCGAGCAGCATGGAGGCCGCGTGGTCGGCACCGCTGGCGATAGCCTGTTGGTTGAGTACGCGAGTGCCGTGGCGGCGGTCGAGAGTTCGGTTGTCCTGCAACGCAAAATGCTTGAGCGCAACGGTGACCTGCCTGAAGAGCGCCGCATGTTACTCCGGATCGGGGTCAATATTGGCGAAGTCGTCATGGATGGCGATGACATTTTCGGCGACGGTGTAAATGTCGCGGCCCGCCTGCAGGCGATTGCCCACAGTGGCAGTATTGCCATTTCCGGCAACATTCATGAGCAGGTGAATGGCAAGCTCGCTGTCACGTTCAGCGATGATGGCGAACATGAGGTCAAAAACATTGACCATCCGGTTCACGTGTGGCGCTGGTCCCCCGATGTAAATGCCACGACGGTTGATGCCATAGCATCGGCCGAGCAAACACTGGCGTTGCCTGACAAGCCCTCCATCGCCGTGCTGCCGTTCGACAATATGTCGGGCGATCCAGAGCAAGAGTATTTCGGCGATGGCATCGCAGAGGACGTTATCACGGCGCTATCCCGCTTCCGCTCTCTGTTCGTGATCGCCCGCAATTCAAGCTTCACCTACAAGGGGACCTTGCCGGACATCCGCACAGTCGCCGGCGAACTGGGCGTGCGCTATGTCGTCGAGGGCAGCGTGCGCAAGGCGGGCAACCGGGTCAGGATCACGGCACAGTTGATCGAAGCTATGAGCGGCAAGCATCTTTGGGCCGACCGCTTCGACGGCAATCTAGACGAAGTCTTCGACCTGCAAGACCAGATAACCGAACAGATCGTGGTAGCGGTCGAGCCGGAGATCGGGGTACGGGAGCGCGAACGTGTCCGACGCAAACCGCCTGGAAGTCTGGCCGCCTGGGAGCTTCTGCAGCGTGGCCTGTCGCATTACTATCGTTTCAACGAGATCGATTATGCCGAGGCCGTGCGACTATTCGGGGAAGCCGCCGCGCTGGATCCGGAATTCGCGGCGGCCCACGCTTACCTGGCTTATACTATTGCGACTTTGGACCTGCTCGGCTTTGTCAAGGATTCGGAAAAAGTCCGCACCTCCGCCCGCGCGGCAGCCGAACAAGCAATCATTCTTGACCCCAACGAACCGGTGGCGCATTGCGCTTTGGGGCGGTTCAACATGCATTCCGGCGACGTCGAGATGGCGATTGAACAATTGCAAACCGCGATTGCGATCAATCCCGACTTCGGCTGGGGTCATTATGGCCTCGGTCTTGCCTACGTCTATGGCGCCGGCCAATGGCACCAAGCCCTGCCGCATCTGGATACCGCGCTCCGGCTCAGCCCGCGCGACCCGATGCGCTGGGCGATGCTCTTTACGAAAGGCTCGGTACTACGCTTTCTCGGTCGTTACGAAGAGGCCGTCGCGGTTGGCCGGCAGGCGTGTCAGTTCTCCGACGCCACCTTCGTGGCACACCTGCACTTCGCCGCTTCGTTGGCGGAAGCCGGGAGAATAGATGCGGCGCGGTCGGCGCTCCAAGACGCCGCCCGGCTGCAACCGGCGCTGTCTTGCGGTTTTGTTCGAAGCACCTTCATTAGCATGCACGAAAACACCTTGAACGGCTTGCTCGATAGCCTGCGGAAGGCGGGTATGTCGGAATAGCGCGTGGCGTCGCTTCCGTATCGATCTTGTCTGTTCTCAACTCGGTTTTGATGGCTCGAAACCGCTGTTTAAACCGCTAAGGGAGAGATATATGAGTGAAGATTTGCCGCAGCGAGAAAGCCATTATTTCACCAATAATTTCGATTCCGCCCGCTGGGACCATTTTACGGGACGCGACAGCGATATTTTCGTTTGCACGCCGCACCGCAGCGGCACCACCTGGACCCAGACCCTATGTTGCCTGTTGCTGTTCGGCTGGCGTGATTTCACCATCAAACCCTCCGATGTATCGCTTTGGTACGATTTTAATCTTGATCCGGTTGAGGCCGTGAACGCGCTGCTCAACGCCCAGGATCATCGCCGCCTTATCAAGACCCACACACCCTTGGATGGCATTCCCTACAATCCGCGATCGACTTATGTGGCCGTTTACCGGGATCCGCGCGATGTGTTTTTTTCCTTGCGCAATCATCTGGACAATTTTCAGCGTAGTGATTTCACGTTTGATCCGGACGAAGACCTATCGGCGACCTTCCGGGAATGGGTGCGGACACCGGCCCGTAATGATGCTGGCCCTATCACCTCGATGGAGATCATCATTAATCACTTCAAGAGCTACAAGCGGTTCGAGCATTTGGCAAATATTCACTTTTTCAATTATGGGGACATGAAACGGGATCTGCCCGCCGCCGTGACCAAGCTGGCCCAGGTGCTGGGGATCGAGACCACGGAAGAGGATGTCGGGCAAGTTTCCCGGATCGCCGGATTTCAGAACATGCGTAATAATGCCTCTCAATTCGCGCCCCAAGCGGACGCCGGCATATACAAAAGCGACGAAAACTTCTTCAACAAGGGTACCGGCGGCCAGTGGCGGGATATCTTGAGCGCCGAAGATCTGGCCTCATATGAGGAACGCCTAGGCACCCTGTTGCCGCCAGAAGACATCGCCTGGCTGCATCACGGCGCAAGTCAATGAAGTTGCGATTTGAATTTGTCTCAACTCTGCCTCGCGCCGGATTGTAGCGCCTGCCTGCCTAGCTCATTTATTTGGGTCTTTCTCGACGGTCTCCAAATTTTCGGACTTAGCTCGATATTGGGGCAACAGCGGAAGTCGCGGTTTTCGGCCCTGATCCTCGAAGAGTGCCATAAGCGGCCTGTTAGGAGTCTCTGATACATGGCACCAAGATGCCGGTGGGCAGGAGCCGTCCACAGCGTCAGGAACGTTGTCGATTTAGATCGGAGACGCCCCTTCAAGATGATTGACGACACATTAGTGCTGTGGCCACGATCTGATTGGCTTCGCGGATCGCGTTCTCTCCCTTGACGACGAGGTTTTTCAGGGTTCAGATTGGGAAAGTCTGACGGCATCACAGCAAATAATGGGAGATGAATAAGATGAGTAAGATCAGCGGTGCGACCCTGATAGCAAGGAGCCTCAAGCAGCAGGGCGTCGATCATCTATTCGGCGTCGTCGGCTTTCCGGTCGGCCCGATTGCCGTAGCGGCACAAGAGGAAGGCATAAATTACGTGGGCATGCGTAACGAGCAAGCAGCCTCCTACGCCGCACAAGCGTACGGCTACATGACTGGCCGCCCGGGTGCATGCATCGTAGTTACGGGCCCGGGCGTGGTGCACGGCCTTGCGGGTTTAGCGAATGCCCAGCAAAATTGCTGGCCAATGATTTTGATCGGAGGCGCCTCGGAGACGTATCGCGGCGGTATGGGCGCATTCCAAGAGGAGCGCCAAGTACTGATCGCCACCCCGTTTTGTAAGTTTGCGCACGGCATCGAAAGCGTCCAACGCATCCCTTACTACGTTGAGATGGCGACACGGCACGCGATATATGGACGCCCGGGCGCCTGCTACCTCGATATGCCGGATGACATCATCTCCGGCGAATGTGACCTCGACGACATCGTCCAGGTTGAGCGCGTGCCGGAGCCGCCGATCATGGTGGCGCCGACAGAGAACATCGAAGCTGCCTTGGACGTACTTGAAGGCGCCGAGCGACCGCTCGTACTCGTCGGAAAGGGCATGGCGTGGGCACGCGCCGAGAATGAAGTGCGCGACTTCATCGACCGCACACAAATCCCGTTCGTACGCTCCCCCATGGGTAAAGGCGTTATCCCCGACGACCATCCGCTCGCGGCATCCGCAGCTCGGACCCTCGCGCTACAGCAAGCTGACGTCATTTTCCTGATGGGTGCCCGGTTCAACTGGATTTTCCACTTTGGCTTGCCGCCGCGGTTCGCACCCGACGTCAAGGTCATTCAGCTCGACATCTCTCCCGAGGAGATTGGGCATAACAAGCCATCGGAAGTGGCGCTTGTAGGCGATGGCAAGGCGATCATGAGTCAGATGAACCAGGCCCTCGAAGGGCGGCAGTGGTTCTATCCCAAGGACACACCATGGCGCACGTCCCTTGGCGAAAAAGTGTCCGCAAACGTCAACCAAATACAGGCACAAGTTAACGACGATACGGCGCCTGCAGGGTATTTTCGGGCCTTGCGCGACGTTGCAGCATGGATGCCGGAGAACGCTATCCTGAGCGCTGAGGGCGCCGGCACGATGGATATCGGGCTCACCCAGTTGCCGGTCTCCGACGCACGCTCCTGCCTGAACGCCGGCACCTACGGCACCATGGGTGTAGGCCTCGGTCATGCCATCGCCGCGTGCGTCGTGCATCCGGACCGGCCGGTCATCCACCTCTCGGGCGACTCGGCCATTGGCTTCTCCGGTATGGAGATGGAGACGCTAGTCCGTTACAATCTGCCCGCCAAAATAGTGGTGCTCAACAATGGCGGCATCGGCCCAGGTATGCCTGAAATTCCGGAAGATCCGATGATGAACATGATGCCAAATGCGCTAATTTACGGTGCGCGCTACGACAAGATCATGGAGGACTTCGGCGGCAAGGGCTTCTTCGTCGAGGACCCGATGGATATACCGGCCGCTCTCGACCAGGCGATGGCGTTTCCCGGTCCTGCGCTGGTCAACATTGTGATCTCGCAAGGCTCGTCCCGAAAGCCACAACAGTTCGCGTGGCATTCGTAAGGCATTACATTTGGACAGAGCGCAAATATGTGAAGCGTGTCACTTACCACATGGCCTGATTGTCAATCTCTGGATCAACGAGGGGTAATCACAAGGCGGCAAACTATGGTTCCACCTTCAGGCCCACAGATTATGGAATCTGCATCGTCCTATGCCTGCTTGGGGTCATTTTCGAGGGTCCCAGAATCTTCCGGCAATGCTCGAGGTTGGGGGTCAAGCAGAAATGGTCCCCACGCCGCCTGATGCTTGAAAAGTGCCAGGAGCTGCCATTCTTTATTCTGGAATGCGAACGGCTAGGTGTGAGTTCTCACGAGGTTGTTCATTCGATCCTCTTCTGAGAAGCTGATGTTTACCAAGACAGAAGCTTCAAGGAGAGAACCGAATGAACATACACAAGAATGCCCGCCTGACGCCGAAAGGTCGAGAGCTGTTGA
>JAJFGG010000040.1 GCA_021776235.1 Alphaproteobacteria bacterium
ACTGCAGGGCATGCTCCGGCCGCAGACCGACCATGCCCAGCAACGTGTCAACACGTTGCCTGATTTCGCCGCGGCTGCCCCATTTGGTCACCACCAGAGCCTCGGCAATGATCTTTCCCACCGGCATGCGAGGGTTAAGCGAGGCCCATGGATCCTGAAAGACAGCCTGAACCTGGGCCCGGTATTCGCGCCGCGCCGCGCCCTGCAGGTCATGGATGGATTGCCCCTGCAACAGGACCCTGCCAGCGCTCGGCCGTTCCAGATTGAGCACCAGCTTGGAGGTTGTGGTTTTGCCACAGCCGGATTCCCCGACCAGGCCCAGGGTTTCGCCCGGCGCAACGGCGAATGAAACGTCGTCAACCGCCTTTACGTCGCCCACTTTCCTGGTGAAAACAATGCCCTGGGTGAAGGGATAGTATTTGCGAAGGTTCTCGACCCGCAACAACGGTTCGATTTGCGGCGCCGTCAGGGATTTGATCTGCGGATTGGTCATGCCGGCTCGAGCCTCCAGCAACTGGCGGCATGCTCGGCGCCAACGGTGAATGCGCCCGGATAGGCCGCTTGGCAACGGGCCTCGGCGTGGGGACAGCGGGCCGCAAAGCGGCATCCCTCGGGCAGGTCGGACAATGCAGGGGGCTGACCCTCGATGGTATGCAAGCGCGCCGCCGACCGCTGCATTTTGGGCACGGAGGCGATCAGGGCCTGGGTGTAGGGGTGGGACGGATTGTTGAAGACCTCGCGCACCGGGCCGGTTTCGACGATGCGTCCCGCATACATCACGGCCACGCGGTCGCACATCCGCGCGACAACACCGAAGTCATGGGTAATGAACAGGATCGCCATGTCGGTATTTTCCTGCAGGTCCTTTAGCAGGTTCAGATATTGCAGTTGGATCGTCACGTCCAAGGCCGTCGTGGGTTCGTCGGCGATCAAAACGCTGGGCCCACGGTGCATGGCGATGGCGCCGACCACCCGTTGTTTCATACCACCGCTCAGCTGGTGCGGATACTGCTGGACCCGCTGCTCCGGCGCCGAGAGTTTCACTTTGCGCAGCACCTCGACGGCCTGCTGCATGACGCTGCCGCCTCGCCCCGCGCCGTTTTTTGCGATCACCTCGGACAATTGGTTGCCAATGGTGAACACCGGGTTTAGCGAGGTTTGCGGATCCTGCAGGATCATCGAGATCTTGCGCCCGCGTATTTGGCGCATCTGCCGGTCGCTTTTGCCAAGTAGATCCTCGCCATCCAACAGCACCCGGCCCTGCACGGTGCGGGCGGCTTCATTGGGCAGCAGGCGCAGCAGTGACAACGCGGTCACGCTCTTGCCGCAGCCGGACTCGCCGACCAGGCCCAGCACCTCGCCGCGGCGGACTGAAAAGCTGACACCGTCGACGGCCTTTACGACGCCGCGGCGCAGAAAGAAATGGGTGTGAAGGTCCTGCACCTCGAGGGCGAAATCCCCGTTCATGTGGCGCCCCCTTCCGTTATCCGGTTCTGCACGGCGCCGCTCCTCACAACTGGCGAAGCTTGGGGTCCAGCCGGTCGCGCAGCCAGTCCCCGAACAGATTGAAGGTCAGCACGACCAGGGTAATGGCGATACCGGGCAGCAGGGAGAGCCACCACGCGGAACTGATCTTGCCGCGCCCCTCCGCCACCATAAGGCCCCATGACGGCGTCGGTGGCGGAATGCCGGCGCCAAGGAAGCTCAACGACGCCTCGGCGACGATAACCGCGCCGACATTCAGGGTAACCAGAACCATGAATGTATTCATAACATTGGGCAGAATATGGGTGACCATGATGCGAAGCTCCGAGCAGCCATGGACCTTGGCGAGAGCCACGAAATCCCGCTGCTTGAGGGCCAGGACTTCGCCGCGAATGATCCGCGCGAAGCCGGCCCAGAGCAGCAGACCAATGGCAATGACCAGGGTGTCCAGGCCTTGCCCCATGGTTACCGCCAGCAGCAAAGCGAACAGGATGGCGGGAAAGGTGAAGGCGGCGTCGACCAGCCGCATCAACAGGCTGTCCAAACGGCCGCCGATGTAACCCGACGCGATGCCGATCGCCAGGCCCACGCCGCCGCCAACCAGAAGCGAGAGCCCGGTCACGATCAAGCTAATCCGGGCGCCATAGAGCAGGCGGGTCAGAACGTCCCGGCCGAAAATATCAGTGCCCAGAATATATTTTGTGCTGCCTTTTGCTTCCCAGAACGGGGGCAACAGCTTTTCCGGAAGGGACTGCTCGATCGGGGAATAAGGCGTCAGATAGGGCGCGAAGATGGCGGCGAACACCATCCCGCCAATTATCAACATCGAGACCCAGGGCAGCTTTCGCATAGGCAGTTCCCGTTAGGTGAAGCGGATCCGGGGGTCGACATAGGCGTATAGAATGTCGACAACCAGATTTATGACCAGGATCAGCACCGCGTCCATGATGACCACTGCCTGCAGCAGCGGATAGTCGCGAAAGATCACGGCTTCGTAGGTAAGCCGGCCGACACCGGGCCAGGCGAACACCGTCTCGGTTACGATGGTACCGGTCACCAGCCCACCCATGAACACGCCCCAAAGGGTGAGAACGGGGATCAGGGCGTTTCTGAGACAGTGCTTCCAGACAACCTTCATCTCGCTGAGACCCTTGATCCGGGCCAGTTTGACGAATTCGCTGTCCAGGATATCCAGCATGCTGGAGCGGATCAGCCGCATGAAGCCGGCTACCAGAAAGGTGCCAAGGGTTATGGTGGGCAGCACATAGTGCGACCAATCGCCCATTCTGCTCGACGGCAGCCAGCCTAGCTGGACACTGAAAAGATAGATCAACAGAATACCCAGCCAGAAATTTGGCGTGGCGATGCCCAGCACCGCTATGGTGCCGGAAATCCGGTCGGTCAGGCGGCCACGCCGCAGGGCCGAGAGAATGCCAAGGGGAATGGCCATGAGGATGGCCAGCAGCATCGCAGCCGGCATCAGCATGAGGGTGTTGGGAAGACGGGAAAAGAAGACATCGACGGCCGGCTGGCGGTACCGGATAGAGACGCCCAGGTCGCCTTGCACCGCGCCCTTGATAAAAACCACAAACTGTTCAAGGACCGGGCCATCGAGTCCAAGGGTCTCTATCATCGCCTGGCGCTCTTCTTCGGAGGCCTCTTCGGGCAGCAGCAAATCAACCGGGTTTCCCGTAAGACGGCCCACGGCGAAGACAACGGTCGACACGATGATGAGCAGCAGGACACCTTGAAACAGGCGCTTGACAATATAACGCTGCATCCAATCCGATCTTTCGGAAACTAATCTTTCAGAAACCGCGGTGTTGCGGACCTACTGCCAGGCCTTTTGCTCCGGTCGCGGAATGCGTTCGAAGACATCGCCGAACTCATGGCGCCCCGGGATCGGCTTGAAGGCGCCAACCTTTTCAGGATTGATAGCCCAATAACCCATACCTTCCAGGATTGGAACCGCAACCCAGGAATCGGCCACCAGACCCATGATGGCATCGGTCATGGCGGCCCGTTTGACCGGGTTCTGCTGCGTCACCTGCTTGGCGTACATCTTCTTGTAAGTCTGGCAGATACCCGTGCAGATATCGGCGTTACCATACAAGCGGTGCGGGCTTTTTGTGCCGAATGCCACGTTGTAGCGGCTCATGGCGACCGGCCGCCCGGCGGTGCGGAACATCGAGGCGCCGCCCGCCAGTTTCTTTTGCTCGCCCCGGTTAAGGGTGCGAAACGCCCCCCACTCATAGTTCGTGAGTTTGACCTTGACGCCGATCTTGGTCCAGAAATCAGCGACCGCGATGCCGATCTGCGTCATATAAGGGGTCCCGGGCAGAGCGGTATTGGCAAAGTTCAGCTCGAAGCCGTCGGCATAGCCGGCCTCCGTCAACAATTGCTTGGCCCTGATCGGGTCATAACGCAGGGCATGCCGGCTCCATTTCGCCCAGCGCTCGGCATCCATGTCCACGCTGTAGCCAAACGAGGCGAAGGGCATGGGCCAACTGGCCTGCCCGTACATCACATGGTCGATGATCTCCTGGCGGTTGATGGCCAGGGAAAGCGCCTCGCGAACCCGCACGTCGGCCAATGGCGAATCCTTGAACTGCGGCTGATACAGGCCCCAGAACTGAAAGATCGCCTGCATGGTCGCCGGCACGGACATCACTTTCAAATTGCCGGCCTTGGCTTCCTGGATCGCCTCTGGGCTGATCGAGGCGATCGCCGCTTCGCCGGTCCGGACCATGGAAACCCGGGTACTTTCCTCGGGCACCAGCAGGATCAGCAGTTTCTTGTATTTTGGCGTGCCGCGCCAATGGGGGTAGTCGACCGCCTCGTATTCAATGAGATCACCGGGCACGCTGCGCACGAACTTCCACGGCCCGCTGCCAATGGGCTTCTTGCGGAATTCCTTTTCGCCAACCTTCTCGATGTATTTCTTGGGCATAAGTTGCCCTTCCTGGAACACAGAACGGCTGAGCCCCGAGGGAAAATGCACCTGCACGCCATTGGTGAAGATGCGGACGGTATAATCATCGACCACTTCAATCTTCACCACGTTCCGGCGTAGCTGGGCCCGCCGCGACGAGAGCGAATCCTTCGACATGGTGCGTTCCAGGCTGAACTTCACATCGTGTGCCGTAAGCGGGTCACCATTGTGCCACTTGACATCCTTGCGCAGGTGAAAGGTCCAGCTCAAGCCGTCATCGGAGAGTACCCAGCGCTCGGCCACGCCGGGGCCGACACCGCCTTTTTCATAGTCGTAGCCGAGCAATGAATCAAACACGGGCGCCTGAATGTGGGCATTCGTCGGCCGGCCTTCCTGAATTGGATCCATGCTTTGACCGCCCAGAGACTCGAGGGCGACGATAAGTGTGCCCTTCTGATCCGCCGCCGATAGGGGCGTCCAGGCGAACGCCACGATTAATAGTGAAAGCAGGTAAACGATACTTGATCGGTGATGCTTCATTTCTTGCCTCCTCTGCGTCTTTAATGCCCGCGTGCGAAAAACAAACCACGGGTTCCAAATCAGCTGCCGGCATAGACATCCGCCCAACTCCTGCGCCAATTCGAACGGGCACGGGCCGGTAACGAGATATCAGTGACTCAAGGAATTTCCAGACGACCGGCAGACACACACCCGCAGTCACACACCCAGGCGGCATGTCGCTGGCTCGAGCCACAATCCACAATGAAGCGTGAAATATTAACTGCTGCCGGTCAACCTGGAATATCGTCGATGCACAGGCCCGCGCGCCGCCCGCCTTGGCGCGAAGCCTCGGCTATGTCTTCGGCGTTTCCAGGCTCGGCAGACGATAGCGGTCCTCGGGATCGTCCCAGCCCTTGAAGTTTGGCGCGCGTTTCTCCGAAAACGCGGCACGGGATTCCATAAGGTCGCTCTTCGCGCCATGCTCGTGCAGGGCGCCGGCGAGGCGCTGCAACTCGGGGGCCACGTCAGGGCGCATCTGGCGCATCATATGTACGGTGTTGACCCGCGAGGCCGGGGGCAGGGTCAATAGATGCTCGGCCATTTCCAGGGCCGCCGGGATCAACGCGTCGGCCTCGACCAAGCGATTAAGGAAGCCGATCTCGTAAAACCGTTGGGCGCTGAAGCGAAAGCCGAGCGCCATCTCCATCGCCACCGAATACGGCAGGTTGGCAATATGGCCGTGGTTGTAGCCACCCAGCAGCCAGCGCTTTGCCTCGGACACCTCAAAGACCGCCTCCCGCACGGCGACGCGCAGGTCGGTGCGTTCGACCAGCATGAAACCGCCGCCCATGGCATAGCCGTTGATGGCTGCGATGACGGGCTTTTCCAAAGCCCCGGACATGAACGGGTCATCCTTGGCCGGCCGCCGTCCGCCCGGCGCACCATCCTGCAGGGATTCCTTCATATCCTCGCCGGCACAGAAGGCCCGGCCCGCGCCTGTGAAGATGGCGACTTCCAGGTCGCTGCTTTCCCGGAACTCCGTCCAGATTTCAGCAAGCATGCTGCGCAATTCGTGGTTCAAGGCGTTCAACCGCTCCGGCCGGTTCATCCTGACCACGAAGATTTGTCCATGCCGCTCCGTCTCTACGACAGCCATTTTCGTCTCCCATCAGCCTCGCTATTGCCGGGGTGGAATTTCCGCAGCTGCGCCAAGGATAACGGCTGCGGCCGTGATGGCAACCTTGCCGTGGTGCAATGGAGGTGCGTCCATGCAGCCGATTGCCGATCTTCTTTGGTTGCCTCAGTCCGGTTTCGGGCAGTACATGTCGTAAAGAATCTGGATGATCCGACCGACCCCGGGGTTGGCGATTGAGTAAAATACCGAGTGGCCGTCGCGGCGGCCGCTGACCAGGCCGTCTCGCCGCAACAGGCTCAACTGCTGCGAAACCGTGGTTTGCCGTAGCGTCAGCAGATCCGCCAATCTACCGACCGAAAGCTCCCCGTTGATTAACTGACAGAGGATCAGCAAACGGGTCTCGTTTGATAGAGCCTTCATTAACTGCGTTGCATTGCCGGCGGCGCCGTGCATTTCGACTGCGTCTATTTCCATTCCCACACCTTCCAAACCAGCCAAATTGGCGGTTCTACCTGCGCAAACAGGTCAATTTCAGGGCTTTCAACATTTTTGCCCAGAAGGGCTTGTCAGGCAATCATATAATGCATACATACAAAACTACAAATATTTAGATAATCAAAACTAAAGGATACCGCCATCCCGGCGCAACCGTTGCGCCACATGGGGCCGGATCTGACCAGCCCCATCACTTGAAGGAGACAACCATGAATATCGATCGCCTTGTTATCAGCATCGCCGGCACATTTATTGTCGTCAGCCTGGCCCTGGGTCACTTCGTGCACCCCGCCTTCCTGTTGTTCACCCTCTTTGTCGGCCTTAATCTGCTGCAGGCTGGATTTACCGGTTTTTGCCCGCTGGCAAAGATTCTGAACCGCATCGGCAAAGTGTCGGGGCCCGCTTTCGACTAGACGCAAACGCCCGCTTCGCCGCCCGCTGGGATAGCTGTCTCAGCCACGATGTTAGGAGGCCGTCATGTTGAAAGCGACCACGCCTTATCTTCTCTCGGCCGTCCTTGCCGGTGCTGCGGCGCCGGCAGGGGCGGATGTGGTTGCCCAACCTGTCCTGGTAGACGATTTAAAGGCGGTCTTTGGGCAGGTTGCGTCTGTTGATCAGACCCACGCCCGCACCCGTATAGCCGGCACCTTGCGGGAATTGTCCGTAGACGAAGGCGACTTGGTCACGAAAGGGCAGGTGCTGGCTGTCGTGGTTGACGAAAAACTGCAGCTACAGGCCGTGGCCCTGGACGCCAGGCTGGAATCCCTCAAGGCCCGCAAGTCACTGGCACGGACCAATCTGGACCGCACGGGCGAATTACGCAAAAAGGGTACGGTTTCCCAGGCCAGGTTTGATGAATCGCAAACCGAAGTGGATGTCCTGCTGCAGGAAATGGCGGCCCTGCGGGCGGAAAGAAAATTGATTACCCAGCGGACCCGGGAAGGCGCCGTGCTGGCACCGACCAGCGGGCGCATTCTGCGGATCGGCAAAATTTCCGGCAGCGTCGTCGTGCCGGGCGAGGATGTCGCCCTGATCGCCGCCAATCGCTACATCCTGCGTCTGCGCCTGCCCGAGCGGCACGCCAAGTACGTCCATGTGAATGATCCGGTCAAGGTCGGCGCACGGGGCCTCGCCGCCACACCCGCCGGCAACCGGGTGGGTCATATTCGCCAGATCTATCCGGAAATCCAGGATGGCCGGGTGGTGGCGGATGTCGATGTGCCGGGGCTGGGTGACTTTTTTGTGGGTGAACGGGTCCGGGTCTGGATATCCAGCGGCAAGCGTTGGACCTATCTGGTGCCGAAGGAATACGTTTGGGTGCGTCTGGGCGTGTCCTTTATCCGGCTGGCTGATGGCGGCGAAGTGGTGGTGCAGACGGGGGCAAACCGCGACGGTATGGTCGAAGTTCTTTCCGGCCTGCACAGCGGCGACCGACTGGTGCAGCCATGAAACTGGGCATCTCAGGGCATATCAGCCGGGTCTTTATATCCTCGCCCTTAACGCCGTTGCTGCTGATTGCCTCGATCGCACTGGGGGCGCTCGCGCTTTACATTCTGCCGCGGGAAGAGGAACCGCAGATCAGCGTACCCATGGTAGATGTCCTGGTTCGCGCCGACGGCCTGCAGGCGGAAGATGTGGTCGAGTTGGTCACCGAACCGCTGGAGGATATTCTCAAAGGCATTGACGGCGTCGAGCATGTTTATTCGCAATCATTCGATGACCGGGTCAGCCTGGCGGTGCGATTCAATGTCGGTCACGACGCCGATGACGCGATTGTCCGGGTGCATAGTGAAATTCGTGGCAATCTGAACCGTATCCCATTGGGCATTCCAGAGCCGCTGATCGTTGGCCGGGGCATCGAGGATGTCGCCGTTCTGGTCGTGACCCTTGCCGCCAAGCCCGGAAATCCCGGCCGCGTGAGTGACGTCGCGCTCTATAATCTGGCGGAAGAACTGCAGCACGAACTGACCCGGCAGACCGATGTCGGCCTGACTTATATAGTCGGCGGGCGCCCGGCACAGGTCCGTATAGAGCCGGACCCCGAACGACTGGCGCTCGAAGGCATTACCCTGAACCAGCTGGTGGAAAAGCTGGAGAATGCCAACCGCGCCTTTCTAAGCGGCAGCGTACGGCAAACGGGCCAAACGCTGCCGGTGGTTGTCGGCGAGACCCTGCGTGGCAGTACGGATGTGGAACTGCTGCTGTTGACCAGCGTCGACGGCCGGCCGGTCTATCTGAAGGATGTGGCGCGCGTGGTGACGGACGGCCGCCAGGACGAACAGCGGGTCTGGCATCTGGCAACCGACGCAAATGGCGAACTGCGGGGGGAATTGGCGGTTAGCCTGGCCGTCGGCAAACGCCAGGGCGCCAACGCCGTCGATATTACCGATGGCAGTATCGCGCGCCTGAGCCGTATTGCCAAAAGCAAGCTGCCGGCGGGTGTCAGTTTGATCATCACTAGAAACTATGGCGAGACCGCGAAACAAAAAGCTGACGAATTGTTGCTGCACCTGCTTTCCGCGACGGTTTCCATCGTCGTCCTGCTGTCCCTGTTTCTGGGTTGGCGCGAGGGTATGGTGGTCATGTTCGTGGTGCCGACCACTATTTTGCTGACATTCCTGGCGGCCTGGTTTCTGGGCTACACCATTAACCGGGTCAGCATGTTCGCCCTGATCTTCGCCATTGGGATCCTGGTTGATGACGCCATCGTTGTCGTCGAGAATATCGTCCGCCACTGGCGCGCCGGCGGAACCGATCAGGGCAATGCTGTCGCCCGCGCCATCGGGGCGGTGGCGGAGGTCGGCAATCCAACGATTATCGCCACATTCACCATTATCACGGCACTGCTGCCGATGATGTTCGTTTCCGGTCTGATGGGCCCTTACATGAGCCCCATTCCCGCCATCGCCTCCGCCGCCATGTTCCTCAGCCTGCTAATGGCGCTGACCGTGACGCCATGGCTGATGATGAAATTTCGCCGGGGAATAGCGCGCGGCTCATCCGCGGGCGTGCCGGATCAGCCTGAACCGGGGCTCGAAGAAAATGGCGGTCTGCTGGGCCGGCTGTTTCTGATGGTTGGCCGCCCACTGCTAACGGGGCGGCGGCGTTCCGGGCTGTTTTTGACTGCCGTGGGCGTGGCTACCTTGGCCTCTCTGACGCTGTTCTATTCCCAGGATGTCGTGGTCAAACTGCTGCCCTTTGATGACAAGAGCGAACTGCAGGTGGTCGTCGATCTGACGGAAGGCGCCAGCCTTGAAGATACCGAGCGGCTGTTGCGTGCCGCCGGAACGGCCATTGCCGACCTGCCGGAACTGTTGCATATGCAAGCCTATGCCGGTACTGCGGCGCCCTTTAATTTCAACGGACTGGTCCGCCACAGCTATATGCGCGCGGCGCCCAATCTAGGTGAACTGCAAATCAATCTACGGGCCAAGGAAGACCGCGGCCGCGGCAGTCATGCCATCGCCTTGGATATACGCCAGCGCCTGCACGGGTTGACGTTGCCCAAGGGCGCAAACATCAAGGTGATCGAGGTGCCGCCGGGGCCACCCGTATTGGCGACCCTGCTGGCCGAAATCTACGGCCCCGACGGCAAGACCCGGCGCGCCGTTGCGACCGAGCTGCGCAGTCTGTTCGAGGCGATCGATTTCATTGTCGATGTTGATGACAGTTTTGGCGTGCCGGGGCAACGCCTGCGCCTGGCCGTGGATCGGGAAAGCCTGGAATATCACCGCGTTGAGGAGGTCGAGCTTTACAATACCATCGCCACCCTGCTGCGCGGCCGCAGCCTGGGCTATTCCCATCGCGGGGCCGGGGTGGAACCCATGGAAATCGCCATAGGCCTGCCAAAAGCAGAGCGCTATCTGAGCCAGCGGCTGCTGACCACGCCGGTCCCGGCCCGCGACGGCCAACTGGTGGAGTTGGGCGATCTTGTCAAAGTCAGTTGGGATACCGCGTCCTTCCCAATCTTCCGCCGCGACGGCAACTATGCCGAGATGGTCACGGCCGAGCTGGCCGGCCGCTTCGAAGCACCCATATACGGCATGCTGGCCGTGCAAGAGGCCATTGACCGCCACGACTGGGGCGAGCTGACGAAACCCGTTGTCGCTTTGCACGGACAGCCGACCGATGACGCGGCACCGGTGCTGCTGTGGGACGGCGAGTGGGAGATTACCTATGTCACCTTCCGCGACATGGGCGCCGCCTTCATGGCCGCCATGGTCGGCATCTATCTATTGGTGGTCATCCAGTTTGGCGGCTTCAAGGTGCCGTTGCTGGTGCTGGTGCCCATACCCCTGACCCTGATCGGCATCGTCGGCGGCCATTGGCTTTTGTCGGCGCCGTTCACGGCCACCTCGATGATTGGTTTCATCGCCCTGGCCGGTATCATCGTGCGCAATTCGATCCTGTTGATTGATTTCATCCGCCAGCGCCAACAGCAGGGCGCGCCTCTGCGCCAGGCCCTGCTGGCCGCCGGCGCCATTCGTTTCAAGCCGATTTTCCTGACCGCCGTCACTGCCATGATCGGCGCCGCTTTTATTCTCACGGATCCGATTTTCCAGGGCCTGGCCATTTCACTGCTCTTCGGCCTTCTCTCCTCCACCCTGCTGACGGTCCTGGTGATCCCGGCAATCTACGTGCTATTGCGGGATGACGGGGCCGCGCTTGATCCAGGGCAATCCTGACCGCCCGCCTTACATCAGCGCGGGTTGGTGTTAACCCATCAGGGGCAGGTCGATGGCTTGGCCGGTTCGGAGCGAGCGTGTAACGGCGTCGGTCCATTCCATGTATTTGACCGCCGTGGTGAAATCCGTGTGGCTCACCGCTTCGACACCCCGAATGGCGTTGATGAATTCTTCCTCGACCCGCCAGGCGCCCTTTTTCGCCGGATCGATCGTAACCGGCGCCAGGCCGTCACCGCCGCGTTCGCCGGCATAGAGCGTCAGCGGATCGGCGCCGGTCTGGCACAGGCGCAGTGTACCATTGGTGCCGAACAGGCAGACATCTATCACTGCCGGCGCATGGCCAAGCACGGTGGAAACGTTAAAGCGAATCTGCCCGCCCTGCTCCATCCGGCCGATGATATCCACATGGTCCGGAATTGTCATGGTAACCCGCCGCCCGCTGCCGTCGTCCCTGTGAGAGACGACGGACTGACCCGTGGCAAAGACAGACGCCATGGGACCGACCCAGCGCATCATCGCCTCGTACCAGATACCCATGGACATGATGTTGTTGCCGGACAGGTCCCGGTCGTGGCGCCAATGGGTCGGCGAATTGGGATTGGGAAAGCCGCTGGCCACCGCGATCCTGGCATCCAGGGCTATCAGATCGCCGATGTAACCGGCACCGATCATCTCGATTATGGTTTGATCGAAGGCCAGGGTGTGGGGCGCGGGCACAATTTGCGCCACGCAGCGGGGCGCCCGGCGCGAGGCCGCCAGCATGTCACGGCCCTGATCGGAATTCAGGGCCATCCGGGCCTCGCACAAGACATGCTTGCCCTGTTCCAGGGCCGCAATGGTCATGGGCGCATGCATATAGGGCCAGGTGCCGATACAGACCGCATCGATATCAGGGTTCTCGACAATCTCCTGCCAATCGGCGGCAACGCCTGGAATGCCGAATTCGTCGGCCACGCGCTGACCGGACGCCATGGTCCGATTGGCCACGCTCTGAATTTCCACGCCGTCCTGGGCTTGCAGGCCGGGTATGTGCAGTTTGGTGGTATTACCGCCGGCGCCGATAACGCCGACCCGGATTTTTTCATTGGCCATCAGTCTTCTCTTTCCATCGCATCATTTGACCCTAAGATTATGCGGCCCAGCCGTTTTGACAAACTGTTTTCATTAATCAATGTGATAGGAATAGCCTGATGCGTGGTGTTCTGGTCGAGGAATTTACCGAATTTGCGAACCTGCGGATCCGGGATTGTCCTGTTCCGGCCCTGGGACCGGGGCAGGTGCGGGTCAGAACCCAGGCCGCCGGCGTCAGTTTCGCCACCTCGCTGATCGTTTCGGGACGCTATCAGCGTAAGCCGCCCTTGCCCTTTGTTCCCGGTACGGAAGCGGTCGGCATCGTCACCGAGAGCGGTCCGGACGTGCAGCGGGTAAAGGTCGGTGACCGGGTTGCCTGTATCCTGGACTGGGGCGGTTTGGCCGAGGAAATGGTGGCCCACGAAGTGAATACCTTTGTCCTGCCCCATAGCCTGGAATTTTACCGCGCCATCTGTTTCACCAATTCATATGGCACCTCCTGCGCCGCGTTGACCTGGCCCCATCTGTTGAACCTTCAGGCGGGCGAGACCTTGCTGGTCCATGGCGGGGCCGGCGGTGTCGGCATTGCCGCCATCGAGATCGGTAAGATCCTTGGCGGCACTGTCATTGCCACGGCGGGCTCGGCGGAAAAGCTGGCGGTTGCCAGGGCCCATGGCGCCGACCATGTGATCAACTATCGGGACGGGCCGTTCCGCGACCAGGTACTGGAGATGACGGGGGGACGGGGCGCCGACGTTATCTATGACCCGGTGGGCGGCGAGGTGTTTGCGCAATCCCTGCGCTGCATCGCGCCCGAGGGCCGGATCATGCCGGTAGGTTTTGCCGGCGGGACGATCCAGCAGATCCCCGCCAATCTCTTGCTGGTAAAGAACATCACCGTCTGCGGCCTGAACATGGGCTATTACGTTGGCTGGAGCCCGGACGATGTGCGCCACCAATACGGCCCCCGCATGCAGGCGATGCTGGCGCAACTGTTTACCTGGTTTGAAGAGGGGCGGTTGAACCCAAAGGTTTCGCATATCTTTGCCCTGGACGATTTTCAGGATGCCATGGCCGTCGTGCTGGGCCGCCTGTCCCAAGGCCGGGTTGCCGTCGTGATGGATGAAGAGGCCCGCCGCCTGGAGAAATAGCTTAATCCGCTCCCGTGCAGCCCTGGCTCATTCTGTTGGCCCGAACGCCGCCCGCCGCGGAACAAACCGAACATGGGCCTCTTCGACGTTGCACTTTTTCGGGATCGATGGTTGGATTCCGGTTGGGTTGCAAGCTGAAAACCAGGGAATGCGCAATGCCGGATCGGAATCACAAGCTGCAACGTCTCATCGATGCCACGGAGGCGGGGATTCAAGCACGGGCGGCAGAATATCCTGATGCAATGTTGCTGGCGGCGCGAATATTTTTGACCCTGAAAGAAACCAGCGGCAGCAGCGCCAAGAGCAAGCCGAGCCGCCTGGCGGCCTGCAATCATCTCGAAGATGCCTTTAAGCAGGCACGCAACGGCCCTGAACCCATCCCCGAGCTGACGGATGCATTGGCGGCAATAGAGCCGGAGTTTGCCTGGAGCCGCAGGCCGGAATCGGCACAGGCCGCGGGCGGCTTTTACAACAGCCACGCCAACGCCATCATTGTCGGCAAAGGTGGCTTGGAGACACGGCAAGACGTGCTGATAGGCATCAGCCTGGTTGCGCCTGACATTCAATATCCAAGACACCACCATCCGCCCGAGGAGCTTTACCTCGTTCTGTCACCGGGGCAATGGATGCAGAACGATCGATCACTGGGGCTCAAGCAATCTGGCGACCTGGTACACAATCCGCCCAACGTGTGGCATGGGATGCAAGCGACGAAAACGCCGCTGCTGGCCATTTGGTGCCTGTGGCTCGGCAACTGAGCCCGGCCTTCAGTCGTCCGGAACCCGCTGGGCGGCAATTTTGCTGCGCGCCCTTTCCCGTACGAAAACATAGAGGCCGGCGCCCATAATCAAGATGATGCCGCCCATGACCTGGACCGACGGCAGATAGTCCCAAACCAACCAGCCCCAAAGGACGGCCAAGGGCATGCCCACGTATTCAAACGGGGCCACCGTTGCGGGCTGGGCCAGACGGTATGCCTGGGAAATCGAATAACCTATGACCCCGGTCAATACCCCCAGTCCCAGGAACAGGAGCTCATCGCCCTGGTCCGGCCAGCGCCAGGCTCTGAACAGAAACTGCAGGCTCGGATTATTCGTTCCGCTTGCCAGGCCACCGTCGCCGGCAAAAATCCAGAAACCACCACTGACGAAAACAAAAGTGCCATGAACATAGACAGCCATGGCCGAGGCTTTCGTGGCAATACCCAGGCGGCGGGTCAGAATTTGGCAAAGGGCGTAGGTGAAGGCGGCCAGCACGGGTAAAAGCAAGACCAGTCTTTCGCTGGTGCCGGGCGCCTCGGATGCCCAAGGCTGCTGCATGACGAGCACGCCGGAAAAGCCGACAACAACCGCGCCGATCCGGCGCAAGCCGACCTTCTCGCCCAGTAATGGAATTGAAAGAAGTGTAATAAACAACGGCGCCACGAAAAAAAGCGCCGTGGCATCCGCCAGCGGCAGAACGGCAAGTGCGGCAAAAAATGACATATTGGAGATGACCAGAAGCAATCCGCGCAATAAATGCTGCAACGGTTTGTCCGTACGCAGAACCTTGAAACCGCCTTCCATTTGCATCAGCATCAGGCTGAAAACGATTCCGATGGCCGACCGCACGAAAACCATTTCATGCAAGGGATAACCTCCCGACAGCAGCTTGATCAGCATGTCGTTGATGGTTATGCACGTCATGCCCAGGACGACGCAGAATATGCCGACTGTGGGATTATTATGTTGTGTGAGAGCTGGCGAGGGCATGAGGGATCAGATCACATTCCCCGAACGGCCCGAGGACCACACGTAGCCAGACATCGTAGCGCCCGGGCTTTGCAGGCGATTGATCCGGTCTTCAGTAACAGCTGCCGTGGATTGGCACTGATCGGCGGCCAATGGCAGCCACCGCGCCTGAGGCGATGGATGCACCCTTTTGTCAGGCCGCTTTGTCAGGCTGCGTCCTCACGCCGGGGCAGCTTCCAATTGGGACGGACAAAATGGCAGGTATATCCGTGCGGGATGCGCTCCAGATAATCCTGGTGCTCAGGTTCCGCGTCCCAAAAATCGCCGACCGGTTTGACCTCTGTCACAACCTTGCCCGGCCATAGTCCCGAAGCGTCGACATCCGCGATTGTACGCTCAGCCTCTGCCTTCTGTGCATCATCAACATAATAGATGCCCGAACGATAGGAGGGGCCCATATCGTTGCCTTGCCGGTCGACGGTCGAAGGATCATGGATCTGAAAGAAGAACTCCAGCAATGCTCTATAACTCGTCTGGTTCGGATCGAAGACGATCTCTATGCCTTCGGCATGGTACCCGTGATTGCGATAGGTGGCATTTGGGACGTCTCCACCGGTATATCCGACACGGGTTGAAATCACGCCTGGAAGCCTGCGGATCAAATCCTGCATACCCCAGAAACACCCACCTGCCAAAACCGCACGCTCGCTATCCTTGCTCATATTCCGATTCCCCTTTCCGTAGAATTAGATTGCTGCCCGTACTGAAGGTCAATCAGCGCCGCCTGTCAATTCCGGTGCGGCGGCAAACACGTAAGCTTCCATCGACGCTTGCGCGGCGGCGCGCAGTTCGTGCCATTTTTGCGGTCCCCCATAGTACGCCAGGCTTCCAGGTTCCGCGGTGCCTTCGCCGTTGTAGTAGGAAATACAGTCACGCAAGGGACGGGTGTTCAGATCCGCAAGGCGGCAATGCTCTGCGTACTCGTTTTCCGGCTCCCGCTTGACGTCGACGATACCGGCACCCCGCTCACGCAGGGTGCTGAGCATCCAGACGACGTAATCCGTATGCGCTTCGATACCGCGGGTGAAATTGAACTGTCCGCCGCCGCCCTGGGGCCCCGACATGACCAACAGATTGGGAAAGCCGTGACTGTGCAGGCCAAGGAATGTCTTGGTACCTTCGGATTGCCATTTCTGCCGCAAGGTCTGCCCATCTCGGCCGGTGATCATCTCGAACGTCGATGTCGCCATCCACTGAAACCCGGTGGCATAAATCAGGATGTCCAGGGGATATTCCGTACCGGCGTGAACAACGCCCCTGGTATTTATTTCCGTCACCCCAAGAGGCGCCGTATCGACCAGGGTGACGTGCGGGAGGTTGAAGGCCGGCAGAAATTCATCGTGAAAGGCGGGTCGTTTGCAGCCATAGGTGTAGTAGGGCTTCAGCGCGGCCGCGGTTTTCGGGTCCTTGACGGTAGCGTCGACCCGGGCGCGGATTTGTTCCATGATCCGGAAGTTGGTGTTGAGCTGCTTTTGCATCAATTCTTCCGGCGACAACACCGTTGCGTGCTTCTTGCGCACTTTGAAGTCGGCGACCCTGCCCGACAAAAAGTCATCGTTGCCTTTCAGCGCCGTCCTGCCGGACGAAATCGTGGCCAGTCTTTCCCGCCGGGCGCGGGACCAGCCGGGCTCCTTGGACCAGGCTTCGATCTCCTCCTGCGTCGTTTCGCGCTGGTCGCGCACGTCGATGGAGGATGGGGTGCGTTGGAAGACGTACAGTTCCTTCACGATTTTTGCGAGCTCGGGTATCACCTGCACGGCGGTGGCGCCGGTGCCGATGATGCCCACACGTTTGTCTTTTAGGTCGACCTTGTAGTCCCAGCGGGATGTGTGGAAGGCGTCGCCCTGGAAGGTTTCCATGCCGTCAATTCTGGCTAGCCGCGGAGTCGTCAAAATGCCGTTGGCGAGGACGAGGTAGCGGGCCCGCATCTTGTCGCCGCGGTCTGTCGTCACCGTCCAGCGGCCCGTGCCCTCGTCCCATGCCGTCTCGCCGACGGTCGTGTGGAACAGGCAGCGCTCGTAGAAGCCGTATTTCTCGGCAATCTTCTGGCAATATTCCAGAATTTCGAAACCCGACGCGAATTTCATCGTCGGAAAGTATTCCATCTCCTCAAGCAGCGGCAGATAGCTATATGATTCAACATCGCAGGCGATACCGGGATAGCGGTTCCAGTACCAGGTGCCGCCGACGTCCCCGCCTTTCTCGCAAAACCGGACATCGGTGAAGCCCGCCGCGCGCAGCTTGTACCACAACAAAAGACCGGCGAAGCCGGCGCCGACCACAAGAATTTCACAGCTATCGGTCAGGGCCTCTCTTTCGATGGGCGCCGCCGAGTAGACATCTTCCAGGTATTTGCTGAACTCGCCTTCCATCGCCATGTAGTCGGCGGCACCGCGTCGCGATTCCTTGAAAGCGCGGTACTTCGCTTGTTCTTCGGCATTGAATGCGGCCCCTGGCGGCGGCGGCGGAAGCGTCTTCAGAGCCTCGTTATCGATGACCGAGTAACCCTTGCCGGCAATGTTCGCGCTGGCCTTCGAGGCGCGGGTATTGAAGCTCTTCAGGCCTGTGGTCGAGTCTGTTCGGATCGGCAAAGTCATGTCCATATACTCTTTGTGCGAAGTTGCAGGTATTGATTTGCGGGGCTTCATTCGAAGCTATCGTTGAATGCCGAGAGCGCGTTGAGGGCCCGTGGGAAACCGGTATAGGGCGCCGTTTGCATGATAACTTCGACGATCTGTTCCCGGCTCAAACCGATATTGAGCGCGGATGGGGCAAATTTGGCCAGTTGGACCAGATGGTGGATCGCGGTAAAGGCGGCAATGGTGCAAACCATGCGTTGCCGGTGATCCAGATCCGGCCGGTTCCATATATCGCCATAGCCATAGGCGACCGCCGTCTCATACAAAGGCCCCGTCGTCGCGTTGTCCGGTGCCGCATAGCCCCGTTCGGACCGGTCGCCATGCAGGCTGTGCATGGTTTCACGGCCCAGGGTCATCAGCGCCTCGCCATCCGGCTCGGGCATCTCCGTATCCGGCACCACGATACCTCTTTCGGCAAAGACCTCATTGGCTAGTGCGAGGGAATTCAATACCGTGGGAAAGCCGGAATAAATGCCGCAATGAATAAAGACTTCCTGGATCGTGCGCGGCGCAATATCGATATGCAAAGCCGCGCCAATATAGCGGCGCAACTGCGGCAGGCGTTGCTCTGACGTCAGCGCCGACAGAACCGCCAGCATGCGATCGTCGAGGGGCAAACCGGGGCGGGCCCAAATAGACCCCCATGCCAATTCCTCCGCCAATCGGTCCAGACCTGGCGCCAGTTCCGTTGCCCGACTATTGGCGGGAAACCCAAGCTTTTCCCGGATGGCGGCGCCGGAACGCCGCAACATTTCACGTGTGGTCATGACCTGATCATCCTGTCTGGCCGGCATACTACGGGCGATCTTTTGAGAAATCCATCAGTGCAATTTTTGGGCCCGCGGCGCTAACCGCTGTCTATGCCGTGATCTTGGCGGCCGCGCGCAGGCTGGCGATCATGGAGGTGCGCAGCAGGTAGTCGTGGGTTTTCCGCCGGTCGGCGGAGACCTCGGCCAGGAAGTTGCGGAAATTTTGCTGGGCCTCGGGCGTCTTCGCCTCCAAATTCTGCTTGTTGCGAATGGTCTGGCTGTTGACGTAATCCAGGGCGATGGGCCGGCGCTGTTTCTCGTACAGATCAAGCAGGCCGTCGTCCGACTCGCCATGCCAGACGGCGGCCATCTTCCCGGCCAGATTAAAGGCGTCGTGAATGCCGCCGTTCATGCCCATGCCGCCCAGGGGGTTGTTGATATGGGCCGCGTCGCCGGCAATGAAGGCCCGGCCCGCGCGATAGCTCTGCGCTACCCGCTGATGCACCCGGTACAGGGTGGTGTGGGTCCGCTCGTATGGTGTGGCCGTGGCATGGGCCCATTGCATGCGGACTTCGATGCGGTCGGGATCAAAGATCTCCTCCTCGGTCTCCTCCGGCCGGGTCGGGAACATGGCCCGCCACAGGCCAGGCACCTTCAGCAAGAAAAACCATTGTTCCGGATCGGCGAAGTAGTTGACCAGGGTCAGATCGGGCAGGACGGTTTCGAACGGGAAAGGCGTGGAGACCACCAGGAAACGTTCGTCCCAGGTAAAGCCCTCGAACGGAATTTCCAGGGCCTGGCGTACGACGCTGTTGGCGCCCTCGGCCCCGATCAGCCAGCGGCCCTTGAAAGCCTCCTGCCCGCCATCAGGGGTTTCGACCAGCGCCGTGACGCCATCGCCGTTTTGCCTGAGCGCAGTGATGGCATGGCCAAAGCGTACATCCGCACCGCCCTGGGCCAGCAGCCAGTCATGCAGCAGATGGTTCAGCTTGAACTGTTCGCATTGAACCCGGAAAGGGTGCCCGGTGTCGTCGGCCAGAACGGCAAAATCGAATTCCGCCAGACAGCCATTGGCGCGGTCGCGAAATTGAAACTTCGGCGCCTTTAGGCCCTGTTCAATCAGGGCCTGCGAGGCGCCAAATGGCGCCAGCATATCCAGGGTCGGAGGATGAAAGGTTGAAGCCCGCAGGTTTTCCGGCAGACGATCCTCGGCCTCGAACACGGTTACCGGTATGCCGCGCCGGGTTAGATAGGCTGCCGCGCTCAACCCCACCGGCCCGGCGCCGGCGATCAGAACACGCTCTGTACTCGTTACCACCACCGTACACCCCCTATGGCGCCGTCCAGCCGCCATCGACCATGATCGTTGTGCCGGTGATCAGGGCCGCCGCCGGCGAGGCCAGAAAAACCACGGCGCCCAGGACATCCTCGATCTGACCAAGCCGCCCCATGGGTATCTTGCCCCGCAGGTCAGCCGCCACTGCCGGGTCCTTCAGACGTTCCGTCAGCATGGGTGTTTCAATGGCCGTGGGGCCGACGGCCACGACGCGGATATTCCTGGCAGCCAGCTCGACGGCGGTGGATTTGGTCAGTCCCTCAATGAAATGCTTGGTGCCGGAATAGATGGAAGCGCCTTGCCGGCCAACCTTGCCGAAGGTCGAGGACAGGTTGATGATCACGCCGCCGCCCTGGCGGTCCATGATCCGGGCGGCGGCCTGGGCCGCCAGGAAGGCGGCGCGAATGTTCAGGTTCAGCATGATATCCAGGCTTTCGGGCGTGGCTTCCAGAAACCCGGCCGGAATGTTGGTGCCCGCATTGTTGACCAATATATCCAGGTGCGCCAGGCCATCGAATACCTTGGCCAAGGCCGCCTGGTCCGTGACGTCACAGACGACGGCGCTGGCGGTGCCACCCTTGGCCTGGATTTCCGCCGCGACCTCGCTGATTTCATCCACCGTCCGGCTCAGCACGATGACCTCCGCCCCCGCCTCGGCCAGGGCCAGGGCGCAGCCACGGCCAATACCCCGGCCCGCGCCAGTGACCAGGGCGACCTGGCCATCAACACGCATGGAGGGCAGAACGGTCTTTGTATCGGTCATTGGCTGTTTCCTTATACGACCTCGGAGACGATCACGTTCAACAGCACCTGACGCCGTTCTTCGGTGACAATTTTCACGGCCCGGGCCAGGGCGGCCGGCAACGCATCGGGATCGCTGATCCGTTCGCCATAGCCCCCGCAGGCGGCGATGATCTGCTCGTAATCGGGGGCGGGATCAAGGCGCGAGAGCGGAATGTCATTGCCGCCCAAGGCTTTGCCGTCCGGATACATGGCCTTGGTGGCCCGGCGTACGGCGCCCCAACCGGCGTTGTTGACGATGATGAACAAGACCGGCAGGTCATAGGCCCGGGCGCAATAATGCGCCGCCATGGGGTTGCCGAAGAAATACGAGCCATCGCCGATTGTCGCGATGATCAGATCATCGGGCGCGGCCAGCTTGGCGCCCAGCGCCGCGCCCAGGCCCCAGCCCAGGCCGCCCGCCGGACTGGGCCCGAAATAGCGGCCGGGCCGGTTGATGCCCGCATGCTGAGGCACCACGCCCATTTCATTGACCAGGATGGTATCACCGTCGAGCAATTCGCCGACGCATTGGGCCAGCCAGGCCGGATGGATGGGTTCGGCCTGCCGGGCTTTGTCCCGGATCCCTTGCCATCTATCGCGCACGGCCTGGCGGGCCTCGGCGACCCGGTCCCGCCGCGCCTCGATCCGGGCCGTATCGGCGCCCGCCATGGCCGCGGCCAAAAGCGGCAGGGCGGCGGAAGCATCCGCGGCAATGGACAAATGCGACGGAAAACCGCGCACTGGATAGCGGCTGAACAGCGGATCGGGGGCCAGATGGATGACCTTGGCGCCGTCGCACACGGGGTCGGTGGCGGGGATCCACGGCACATCGCAGTCCAGCACCAACACCGCGTCGGCCTGGGCCAGATGGGGCGAGGCCTCGTAATCCAGATGCATGGGATGATCGTTGCCCAGGCACAAATAACGGGGCACGTGGGTAATCACAGGAATGGCATAGCGTTCCGCCAGTTCCGCCAGATGCCCCGCTGCCGATGGTGATTTGCCCACATCCGCCGTGATGATCAGTGGGTTCTCCGCCGCCTGCAGGATTTCCGCGGCCTGGGCGATCTGATCCGGGTCGGGGTAGGCCGTACCCGTGGGCGCGGCCCGGCGCGGCGCCGATGACGTCATCGCCGGCGCGGCCAGCACCTCCCGCGGGATGGACAGATAGACCGGGCCGGGAATATCCGATTGACTGATCGTAATAGCCCGGTCCAGAACCACGTCAACCTCGCCCGGCGCGCGCAGCTCGTAGTCCCACTTCACCAGTTCGCGCAGCATGCCGGCCTGATCAAACATTTCCTGCGCCCAATGTATATGCCGGCTGCGCGTGCCGGCGGCCAGGCCGGCCTGTTCGGTCCACGGGGTGCGCCCGGCCATGAGCACGAGGGGGACGTTGGTGCGATAGGCGTTGGTCAGGGCACAGATGGCGTTGGACGTGCCGACGTTGACGTGTAGCATCACCGCCAGGGGATTGCCCGTGACCATGGCATAGCCATGCGCCATGGAGACCGCGACATTCTCGTGCGGAATGACCAGGGCCTGTGGGCCATCGTCCTCTCCGGCCTGCGCGATGGCCTCGATAATGGGGGGAAAGTCCGTGCCGGCATTGGCCAGGAAGTATTCGATGCCGGCCGCGCGCAGCCGCGCCAATACAGCATGGCCAACCGTTGTGTTTTCCGTCATGGCTCGTTCCCCCTGTTTATGATCGTCGCTGGTTGCCGTCGATGATTGCGGCGGCGGCGCCCGCATCGGTCAAAACCGTATCCAGATCAATGTCGTCGGCGCCTGGCACCTTGATCACCGTGAAGGTGAATTCATCCGCTGCCAGGGGCACCGTCGCGTCGAGACCCATTTTTGCGCCCACGCCGTCGTCCGTCGTGGTCGGATCCAGCTTGGAGGCCTGGGTATTGCCGACCACCAGCAAATCCTGGTCGGCCTGAAAGCGCGTTGCAACAGCCCATTCCACCGCTTCTGCGTCGTGAATATTGACATCCTCGTCCACCACGATCACCTGTTTGATGTCGTAGTGGCCGGCGAAGGCGCCCATCATGATGTTCTTGGCCTGGCCCTCCTGCTTTTTGCGAATCTTGACCACGAGATGATAGCGGCAGACGCCGCCCCGCGACAGATGCACGTCCAGCACGCTGGGATCATTGCGCTGCAAGGTTTCCAGCAGGGTCGCCTCGCGGGGCAATCCGCCCAGCAACAGATGTTCCATGCCGCCGCCTACGATGGTATGGAAGATCGGCTGTTTGCGGTGCGTTATGGCGTCCACCTGAATGACATGACGATTGGCCCGGCGGCCGTAGTATTGCGGAAACTCGCCGAACGGGCCTTCGGGTTCGGCCACGTCCGGCAGAACGCGGCCTTCCAGAACGATTTCCGCCCGGGCCGGCACCCGGACATTGTTGGTCTTGCATTTGACCATCTCCACCGGCGCGCCATGCAGGGCGCCGACGATCTCCATCTCGTCAAAATCCAGGGGCACGATGGCCTGGCTGGCCAACAGGCTGGCCGGATCGACGCCGATGACGATGGCCACTTCCAAGGCCTCGCCGGCCTCCTCCGCCATGCGGGCATAGGTCCAGGTATGGCGCGGCAGCAGCAGCACACCGATGCGGTCCTTGCCGCTGATCTGACAGCGATGGATCGAAACATTCTGAATGCCATTGCTGGGATTGCGGGAAATCATCAGGCCTGCCGAGATGTAGGGCCCGCTGTCCAGCTCGTTATGGGTCGGCACCGGCAGTTGTCCGGTGATATCCACGTCCATGTGCACCACGGCCTGCACCGGGCCGTCCGCAACCTCGCGCCAGGGCAGGGGGTGGCGGACCGCGTCCTGATAGCGGTCCAGCAAATCGTCCTCGCTGACCCCAAGGCAATCGCCGATCCAGTTGCGCCCTGTCAACAGATTGGCGGCGACAGCCACCGCATGGCCATCGGGACCCGGGAACAGCACTGCCTTGTCTTTTTCCAGGCGATCCGAGACGGCGGCTATTTCGTGCCGCAGACCCAGGCCGGGTTTGGCCACGGCCAGGCGGTCGGTCGCAGATAGATGGGTCAGCCATTCCCGCAGATCCCGGCTGCAATGATTGGCCGACGGCGCAGGTGCCTTTTGAATTGTCATCGGTGCCTCTTCATTTGCCTGTCTTCATGAGCGGCCGCAATGTTTCCGGGGCCAGGCCCGCCAGCTCCCGTTTCAGGGTCTTGCCAACGGCATTGCGCGGCAGGCTATCCAGGAAAACAATGTACTTCGGTTTCTTGTAGCTGGCGATCATGGCGCGGCAGTGGTCGATCAATTCCTCTTCCGATGGCCGCGTATCCGCCTCCGCCTCGACAAAGGCGGCGACGGCTTCGCCATAGATCTCGTCCGCGACGCCGATCACCGCGGCATCGGCGACCCCGGCATGGCTGGTCAAGGCGCCCTCGACTTCCTTGGAATAGATGTTGAAGCCGCCCGACAGGATCATGTCTTTCTTGCGGTCGGCGATATAGAGATAGCCGTCCGCGTCCCGATAGCCCAGATCGCCGGTATAAAACCAGCCATCCCGCAATGCGGCGGCGGTTTCCTCCGGACGGTTCAAATAGGCCTTCATCACCGTAAAGGCGCCCGGCGGTCCGGCCCGCACCAGCAGTTCGCCGATCTCGCCCGTGTCGGCCTCGGCGCCGGCATCGTTCACGACCCTGACCTCGATCCCCGGCGTTGGCCGTCCGACAGATGCGGGATGGGTAAACTGTTCCTCGTGGGACAGGGAGGTAACGCCGCCGGCCTCGGTCATGGCGAAGAACGAGACCAGTTTGACGTCGGGCAGCAGTTCGATGAACTGTTTCTTCAGTGCCACCGGAAACGCCTCACCCGTGACCAGGACCCGGCGCAGGCTGCGGCACCGGCCCGGGTCCAGGGCGACTTGCGGCAGCAGCATGCGGCACACGGTGGGCACCATGCCCATCACCGTGACGCCATGCGCCTCGATCAACTCCACCGCCTTTGCCGCATCGAAGTTTTCCATGACCACAATGGTCGCCCCCAGGCACAGGGCATTGGCCAGGCGGCCCATACCCGTGCGGTGGGCCAGCGGCGTGCTCACCAGAAAACAGTCATCGCTGGTCAAGCGCCATTCTACCGCATGGATGTAGCCGTTCTGGATCAACACATTGGCATGGGTGATGATCGCCCCTTTGGCCCGCCCCGTGGTGCCGGAGGTATAGTTGATCATGCATTCGTCCTGATCCGAGGGCACGGCTGGCAGAACGCCGGGCTCGGCCCGTAACAGCGCCTCCATGGGCACCACGCCCGGCACCTCGCCGCCGACCACCACGGACGCCATATTCCGGCGTGCCGCCAGCAGATCGGCCAGGGCGGGCGCCTGATCCTTGTGAAACGCCAGAACCCTGGCATCGCAATCTTCACAAAAATCAGTCAATTCGCGCACGGTCAGCCGGGTTGTTACGGGCACCGCCACCGCGCCCAGGGTAAAGGCGGCGTAAATCAATTGAACGACGTCGAGGCTGTTGGGCAGATACAGCACGATTTTGTCATCTGGCCCCAGCCCCAGATCCGCCAGAGCACCGGCGATCCGCCTGACGGACTGCTGCAAGGCACCATAGCTGATGACCTGCCCACCGCAGATCACCGCCGTCTTTTCCGGGTGCCGTTCCGCAAGCGCGGCCAGCACGGCCTCGACCCGCATGGCCTAGGCCTCGACGACGTTGAAGGCGGGATAGGACGTCTCGCCATCAATGGCATCCCAGGCCAGTTCAACCCGCTGGCCGATGGCCACATTATCCGGCGCCGTATTCAGGATATTGCCCAGGATGCGTACGCCCTCGTCCAGTTCCACGGTCGCCACGGACAGCGGCAGGCGGCCCTCCAGGCCGGGCCCCGGCACCCGCACGATTGTGCAGGCATAGATCACGCCCCGGCCCGACACCTTGCGCCACTCCAGATTGCGCCGGCCAGTTTGGATGCTGACCGGCCGCGGATAGTGCTGAAACTGTTTGCTGTCGGGACAATATTGCAGCCACAATTCGCCTTGTCCGGCACCTTGCCAGAATGCCTCTGTCTCGACAAAGCGGTTGGCTTTGGGCACACGGCGTTGGTTTTTGCTCTCGGGCATTTTGCTCTCCGGCATCTCAGGCCTCCAATATCATGGCGGCGCTGGCGCCCCAGTTGCGGGCATAGGGGATAACGCCGATACCGGTGACCAGGGCGGTCCCGGTGTTGGCGACCTGCCGCGCGCCGGCCTCGCCGAACATCTGGCGCACGGCTTCCGCCAGGTTCAGGCCGCCGCTGGCCAGACCCGGCTGTCCGGCGGATAGTTGCCCGCCGCCGGTGTTCACGGGCAGTTCGCCCTTGTGGGACAAATCCGTCGCCAGCACATAGTCGCTGCCCCGGCCCTTGGGGCAAAAGCCGAAATCCTCCAACTGCATCATCACCGCGATGGTGAAATCGTCATAGGGGTGAAAGCTGCCGATATCGCCCGGTGTCAAACCCGACTTGCCGAACACCTTGGGCGCCAGCTGGCTGAAACCGGTTTCCGTAATATCGGCTGTCGCCTCGTCGCCCTTGAAATTGGTCACTTCCGCATAGGCCGTGGCCCGGACCATTTTTTGCAAACCCAGCTCTTTCGCCCTGCCTTCCGTGGTGACCAGGAACGCGTTGCCGCCATCACAGAACATCACGCAGTCCAGCAAGCGCAAGGGATCGGCGATCATGCGGGAGTTCATGTAGTCATCCACGCTCAATGGCTTTTGCAGTTTGGCGTAGGCGTTATCGTTCAGCAGGGCGCCTTCCCGTTGGGTGATGGCGATCTTTGCCAGGGCCTCATAATTCAGGCCGTATTGATGTTCATAGCGGCTCATCAACAGCCCGAACGCCGCCGGCGGCCCCATGATCCCGACCGGATCCTGGAATTCGCCGCGCCAGGCGCCGTAATTGGCGGCCCAATTGGTGCTGGGCGCATCCGCCGACAACACCACCGCCACCTCCGCCTGGCCGTCGCGAATGGCCGCCGCCGCCCGCGCCACCCCGCCCGTGGCCGAACAGCCGCCAATGCCGCCATAATTCAGCCAACTGGGCGACAGGCCCAGGGCTTCGGTCATATAGACGGCAAAAAAAGGATTGGCGCATTCGCTCAACGGCACGGTGACCGACAGGCCATCGACGATCGCCTTTTCCAGGCCCGTGGCTGCCAGCAGCCCGGCAAAAGCTTCGCCCGCGAAGTCATAGGCGCTGCGCCCGCTTTTGAACGCCACCGGCGTTTCCGAATAGCCGGCAATGACTATACTGTCCTTGGACAAGGCACTCTCCTCCTGCGAATTTTCTTCTTATGATCAATGCTACACGGAATTCCGCGGCTTTGCCTTCATTGAATGCGACGTGATACCGTGGTGTGGACCGGATCGCGGATCGGATTGCGAACAGGGATGCATGGCATGACCAGATCGAAGCAGGAAAACAAGAAGGTCCCAACCTATTGCTTTCAATGCGTCTCGGGCCCCGACCTGATCAAGGTTGAGGTCGAAGACGGCGTCGCGGTGCGGATCGAACCGAACATGAACATCTGCGGCCAGCATCCCGGCAAGGGCACGCCCTGCGTCAAGGCCTATGGCCTGGTGCAAAAGACCTACAATCCCAACCGCGTCGCCCAGCCCATGAAGCGGACCAACCCGAAAAAGGGCCGGCACGAGGATCCGGGCTTTGTCCCCATCAGCTGGGACGAGGCATTGGACACCGTGGCCGACAAGCTGCGGGAAATACGCGCCAAGGGCGCGAAGGACAATTCCGGCTATCCGCGCCTGGCGGCCAGCTTTGGCGGCGGCGGCACGCCGACCCGCTTCATGGGTAGTTTTCCGGCTCTGCTGGCGGCCTGGGGCCCGGCCGATCTGGGCTTTGGCGCCGGCCAGGGGGTTAAATGCTATCATTCGGAGCATCTGTATGGGGAATTGTGGCAGCGCGCCTTTACCCTGGCGGTGGATTCCCCCTATTGCGACTATGTCATCAACTGCGGCAACAACGTGGACGCCTCCGGCGGGGCCACCGGGGTGCGCCGGGGGGCCGAGGCGCGAAGACGCGGCATGAAACGGGTGATGGTGGAACCGCATCTATCGGTGACCGGGGCGATGTCGGCCGAGTGGGTGCCGATCAAGCCAAAGACCGATGCCGCGTTTCTGTTTGCCGTGATCCACCGCATCATAAAGGAACGTGACTGGCGGCAAGTCTGTGACGTCCGCTTTCTGGAGCAGGATACCACGGCGCCCTATCTGGTCGCGCCAAACGGCTATTACCTGCGCCAGGCGGGCACCGAAAAGCCGCTGATCTGGGATCTGGCAGACGGCCGTGCCAAACCTTTTGATGCCGCCATTGCCCGGCCTGCCTTGGACGGCAGTTATAGCGCTTCCGGCCTGGAACTGGGCGCGGATGAAGAAGCCTGGCGGCATGAAGGCGTCGAGGTTCGCCCCGCCTTCCAGATGCTGCTGGATCATATTGACGCCTACACCCCGGAATGGGCCCAGGGCGAATGCGACGTGCCGGCGGAAACCATGCGCCGGATCGGCGACGAGTTCGTGGCCCATGCCCGGGTCGGCGAAACCATCGAGATCGAGGGCGAGACCTTGCCGCTTCGTCCCGTTGCGGTGATGCTGGGAAAAAGCGTCAACAACGGGCCCGGCGGCTATCACGCGGTCTGGGCGCGAACCCTGTTGAGCGTCCTGGTCGGGGCCATCGAAGTGCCGGGCGCCAACCTGGGCACCAAGGTGCGCCTGAACCGGCCGGCCAACAACAAGCACCTCAGCGCGGTGTCCAGCCGCGACGGCATTATGGACTTTCCATTCAACGAGACTTCGAAAGAAGGCTGGGCCAGCCAGCCGCGCATCCGCAACGGCTATAACACCCTGGTGCCCTTGTCCTCCTCCTCGCCCTGGGCCCCGGCCCTGGGCCCGGCCCATTTGCCCTGGTTGTTCCAGAAGGAGGCGCCGGACAACTGGCCGCGCCCGACCCTGCCAGATTTGTGGTTCTGTTATCGCACCAATCCGGCGATCTCGTCCTGGAACGCGCCGGAAGTGGCCGAGCGGATCGCGGAGTTTCCCTTCACCGTCTCGTTTGCCTACACCAGGGACGAGACCAACCACATGGCAGATATCGTACTGCCGGAAGCGACCGATCTGGAAAGCCTGCAGTTGAGCCGGATCGGCGGAACCGGATCGGGCGAGCAGTTCTGGAAGCATCAGGGCTGGATGATCCGCCAGCCGGCGGTGGAGCCGGTGGTGGACGCCATGGATATGACCGACATCGCCACGGAAATCTGCAAACGCGCCGGTTTTCTGGCGGAATACAACATGGCCATAAACCGGGGCGCCGCCGGGATGAAGCTGAAAGCCAAGAACTTCGATTACAGCCTGGAACCGGACGTGGCCCATGAGGTCGAAGAGATCTGGGACCGGGTGGCCAAGGCGGCCAGCCACGACCTGAGCAATGGCGAAGAGGTCCATGGCATCGACTGGTTCAAGGAAAATGGCTATATGCTGCGCGAATTCGCCCAGCGCGAATGGTATCTGTATCCCTATTTGAAAGAACGGGGCATCCGTTTTGAATTGCCCTATCAGGAACGTATCAAGCGCCACGGTGTCCAGCTTGCCAATCGTTTGCACGAGGCCGGCGTTGCCTGGTGGGATGGGCAACTGAAGGATTATGATCCTCTGCCCAGGTACGAATCCTTCCCGGACATCTGGACCCGGTTTGTCCGCGAAAAGGGCCAGGACCCCGACGATTTTCCCTTCTGGGCCCTGACCGCGCGCAGTATGCAATACGCCTGGGGCGCCAACGTGGGCATTCCCCTGATCTATGAAGTGGCGGAAAATATTTCCGGCCATGCCGGCATCATCATCAACAAAGGGGCAGCCCAACGTCTGGGCATCGGCCAGGGCGACCCGGTGGTGATCCAATCCGCGACTGGGGTGACCCGGGGCAATGCCGTGCTGCGCCAGGGGATCCGCCCCGACACGGTGCTGATGATCGGCCAGTTCGACCATTGGGCCACACCATTCGCTAAGGATCTGAACCTGCCCAGCCTGAACACGGTGACCGATATTTCGCTGTCCCTGACTGACGGCACGGGCAGCAGCTCCGACATCGTGCGGGTGAAAATTTCCAGGGATACCGAACTGCGGGGTGCGGGATCGTGAGCGAGGCCGCGCGCCAGGCTGCCCCGCCGCGCTTTGGCATGGTCATCGACTTGAACAGCTGTGTCGGCTGCCAGACCTGCACCATCGCCTGCAAACATGAAAATGACACCCCGCCCGGCGTGCAATGGCGCCGGGTCATCGATGTGGAACTGGGTCAGTTTCCCGATGTGGAACGGCTGTTCCTGGTCACCGGCTGCCAGCATTGCGCCGAGCCGCCCTGTGTGCCCGTCTGCCCCACGGGGGCGACCCGCCAGCGCGCCGATGGCTTGGTCACCATGGATTATGACCGTTGTATCGGCTGCGGCTATTGCGCCGTGGCCTGTCCCTATCAGGCCCGGACCATCGCCCACGAACAAAACTGGTACTACGGTACGCCCACGGCCCAGGAAGAACAGGTCGCCCAGAAGAACCGCATCGGCGTCGCCAACAAATGCACCTTTTGCGTTGACCGCGTCGATCACGGCCTGGCCCAGGGCCTGACGCCGGGCCTGGACCCCGAGGCGACGCCGGCCTGCGCTAATTCCTGCATCGCCACGGCGATCCATTTCGGTGACTTCGCCGATCCCGGCAGCAATGTTTCCCAGTTGGCCGGCGACGGCCGGGCCTTTCAGATGCATGAGGAGCTGGGCACCCAGCCACAGATCAAATATCTCTATGGCCTGCCCGAAAGCACGCCGGGGCGGGACCGTACGGCCGACGATGTGGATGACGAGGCCTTGCAGGACCCGGACAACCCCCTGGCCGGACAGATACAGACATTCTGGGATATGCGGGCGGCAATGAATTTCACCCTGGGCGGGATGAGCACGGGCCTGGTGGTAATGGCCTGGCTGGCCCATGTTGCGGGCTTTCTGCCGCAGGAAGGCTTGTTGGCCATCAACCTGGCCGCCGGGGCGGGTATGGCAGTGGGGCTGTTTTTTGTGTTTCTGGAAATCGCCCGCAAGTTCCGCTTTCTCTACGTCCTGCTGCGGCCCCAGACATCCTGGATGACCCGGGAAACCTATGCCGTGGCAATATTTTATCCTACGCTGCTGGCGGATGTCCTATGGCCGTCTGAATTGCTGCATCTGATCCTGGCAGCCGCGGCCGCGGGGTTTCTCTATTGCCAGGCCCGCATCCTGCCCGCCGCCAAAGGCATCCCGGCCTGGCGGGGCCCCTTGATGCCCTGGATGTTGCTGGCCACCGGCCTGTTCGAAGGTGCGGGCCTGCTGGCCATCGCCGCCGGCCTGTTTTCCGGTCTGGCCGGCGCCGCACCCCTGGCGGCAGGGACGGGTGGCGTTCTGGCCGTGATCAACGCCCTTCTGTGGCATACCTACTGCACCGCAGCGCCAACCGGCGGCATCGGCCCCCTGGCCCGGAACACCCTGGCTGCCATTACCCTGCCGCTCCGCCTGCTTGGCCATGGCCTGCCGCTGCTGGGTTTCGCGCTGTTCCTCGCCCTATGGCCGGAGCAGCCGGTCGCGGCCGCTGCGGCCGGGCTTCTGGCCGGCCTCGGCGCCGTCGCGGGCGGCGTCCTGTGGAAATTCACGGTCATCACCAAAGCCTGCCACCAGCAAGGCTTTGCCTTGCCCAAAGTCCCCCGAAGAGGCTCCGGCACGCGGGCTGCCCCCGCCAGAATGGGTACAGTGGCATAAAGTGGAAGGCCGGATTTATGAAACAACAGTATCAAAAAGAACCACCGCCGAAGAGACTCGTGCCCTGCCGGACCTGACCATGCAAGGTAATTTCTATGCTTGCCGCCAAACGGCGAACTGCTTTTTCCATTCTCGCAGCGATGCTGATAGCCGTCATTCAACCGGCCTCTGCTGACTATTACGACGGGCTGCGGGCATTTGATGCGGGAGACTTTTCCGCTGCTGCCACCGAATGGGAGGCCGCGGTGGACGCGCCTTCGGCGCGTCGTCTGGGACAACTCTATGAGGAGGGTCGAGGCGTACCGCAAAATTTTGCCATGGCACATGCGTATTACAATCTTGCCGCCGCGCGGGGCGATGACCACGCCCGCAAATTGCGCGACGCGATTGTTTCACGAATGACGCCGGAAGACGTTTCACGGGCGCAAAGAATGGTGGAAGAAGGGGCCATTGGGCAAAACCCCTCCAGTGATGGCAGGAATGGAGAATTGACCTCGATTGCCGCGCTCGATGGAGAGTGGAGATGGGAAATGAAGCTACCAAATTCCCCTTGTGATGCCATGTCCATAATGCCGATGTGGATACAGAACGGCCGTGTACGGGCTAATTTCAGCCATCCTGCCGCTGGTAGCTTTGTCCTTTTCGGCACCGTAGCGGCGGACGGCTTTGTGAGCATGTTTGCCGATGGCGAACATCTCCAATTCAACTTCACTGGCAATTTCGGTCCGAGCCAGGCGAGAGGCGCCACAAGCGGAACCGGTGAAACCACCTGTGAGGGAACCTGGTCGGCGACAAAAGTGCGCTAAAGGCGAAACGCCGGCGCCGGTGGCGCGTGATTTGGATGGGCCCGAGCCTTGAAATGATCGGCTATCAGGTGGGGGTTGCCTGATCGGTCGGCAATTCCTTGGTGCCAGCGTTCCTCTCACAAATGCCGAGCCAATCGGGCAGCGCTCCATTGTAAGCCGCCCAATCCTTGCCGGGAGCTTTGAATGCTGGCAAGTCGCCTGTCCCGTGGGCTTGGTGGACTGTGGCGCCGGATCGTCGCATGTATTTTCCGTTTGCCTTGTAGCCGTGATGAAGGCCGCGGGGATTACAATCTGATCCGGTCATTTCGGACCCATGAAGGCAGTCTACTGCAGTTTTTCATATGCTGCAGATCTGCCGGGATAGTCAAATTTCGTGTATTATTATCGATTATTGATTATATTATAAAACCGATTTACGATAATATAGATATGTCACACGAACGCTGATCACAGAATTGCGAGATGGAGTTACGCGCCTTATCTCGGGATTCTTGGGCATCTGAAAATCAACATGGAGATTGTTGTGCAAAATCATAGTGACATAGCGTGTGCAAGACTAAATCAGTTGCAGACAGACCTTGATACGCGTGGTTTCAGCGTGAAGTTCCGCACGGATATGGATGCCTGGGTCGATTTCATGTCTGAGCCCGCGGCCTATCCAGGCTACATCAATCACGCCTTTGACCCGGAGGTCTGTCAGCTGCAATGTGCTTTCTGGCTGGAACTGTTGGGGCCTAACCGCCAGGGCATCGGCTGTATTGCGGGCAAGGTAATCGATTGCGACGATGTGTTGGAAGAGATGGCCAGCTATAGATTATGGTTCGGCCCCGATCCGGAGCTGGATGGCAAGCGCATGGCCATTAATAGAAGCGCCCTGTCGGAAACGCTGGGCGGACGGATTGCCCACTATGGCGGTCTGTGGATCCATCCGGATTACCGCCATCGCCGACTAACGAGGACGCTGCATCCCATTGCCCGCGCCTTCACCGTGCAAATCTGGCGGCCGGAGTGGTTTATCGGTTTGGTAACACAGAAAATTGCCGATGGCGGCCTTCCGCGCAACCTCTACGGATATGCCGAGGCCGTTCAGATCACCACGGATGACGAATATGCGGTCACGGGAAAGGTGGAATCACTCACCATGCCATTTGAGGGTCTGTCGGCGTGGCGTGCCGATGCGGACACTGCGCTCGATCGGCCGCAACAAAGTGCCTTCGCGCACTAGCAACTGGATGCGTGGCTGCTCTTTTTCCCAGGCTGAAAGGATCGTGGTGCAGACCCCATCGGGGCGAAGGATTGGTAGTAAGGCGCGAAAGCGGACCGATAGTTCCGTACCGGTTTGTGTGGAAATGTGCTGTATTATCGGGCGACGCACAACGGCGGCGGCGGCATAGTCGTCGCCGGCCCATTCGGTATAATCCGGCTTGGGGCAATCTCCGATGGTCAAGCCATAACAACTTTCGCCGGCGAAGATTTGTGATTTCGACCCCCAGGTCAAAAACTTGTAGTCAGCAGGATTGCTATGCAACACGTCAACAACGTGGACATTGCCGAGCATACCAAGCTCGCCAAACTTTGTGCGCAACTGGGTCATGTTGGGTGGCGGGTCGATGCGGAAGTGATGTTCCCAAGTCTTGCACAGTGTAAGAAGCCGCAACGGCAAATGATTGTTTGTAATGGTGCGATGCCAGGGCAACTGTTCAACATGAACAACTGCGTCGTCTCTCGGAAATATATACCGCTTCATCTATTTGGCCTCCGGTGGTTGTATCGCAACCCAGTTTTCGGCATCTGCATTTCTTGCATCGAATTTGTAAGTTCTAGTCTTTGCGGGGATGCAGCACGCGCAAGACTTGACTGGCCTTTTCGCGCGCTTGATCTAGGAACAATTCTCTCTGCCAATCATCGGCATCGCAGAGGAAGTGAGAAATCACCTGGGCCAGCTGCTCGGGCGTTCGGCTTTCGGGTAGGCTGGCATTCTCCGTCAGCACCATTTCGGTAATCGTCAATACCCGCTCGCGATCATGATGTATGCTGGGCTGTTTCGGCGGCTCGGATATGTGCCCCAGCAACAAGTGCAGACAGTCCGTTTCGCTGATTTGCAAATAGGCGGCGAGTGACGGGATTTCGGAAACCTTCACAAGCCGGGTTCCATCGATAATCTCTTTGATTCGCGAAGAATTCAACCCCATGGCGCTGGCCAGGCCGGCACGGTTTCTGTTCGCGTGATGATCCAGTGCATCGCCGATCCAGTTGGTGTGGATTCGATTTTCCATCGAACGAAAACTGGCATGATTTTGGGGTACTACATACAACGGAGAACGGCCTATTTTTAGATATGTATCTGTCACTATATACCCGATTATCGGAAATTATCTATGTGAATCGACTAAACTTTATTGCAGTGAACTCATATGACCGAGCGATCGCGCAAATTGAACTGGAAAATGAGGGGCGTATTCCATGTCAACGCCTAATCCGCCGTTCAATTCGCGAGAGCCGAAGATCTACGGTTCGAAAGAATGAACGCTCGACGATCGGTTCAACGGTGCGGGCCGGATGCCGAAGGTTTGCCTGTGTTTGGGTAAGGGCAAATCAACCGTCTATGGCGATCCCGACGGCGACAATCCTGGTCGAAATAGCTACCGCGATGTGGCGCGGCTGGCGGAAATCTGTCGTTCAACCGCCGTTGTGGAGCATTCGGCGGGCCTGATCGGCTGCGCCATCATGCCGCCCCCAGTGCCCACCGATGGCCCGGAAATGCTCTAGCGGCGGACGGCTGCTTCGGTATTCGGTCTGGACAGATATTCCAGAGCCCAATCGGGAAGGTCGTCGGATTTCGGCGGAACTTTTTGCCAGGGATCGGGCCGTTGCGCCAGCTCTTGGCCGGCAACAAAGGCGGCGCGCATTTCGCCCTGGTGGAAGGCCAGGGGATTGCTGCCGATCGCGGCGTCGTTCGGGATCGCGGCAAGACGAAATTGATAGCCGTGGGCACGGGCCGCGGCGAAAGAACGCAGTAGCTGCGTTTCCATGGACGATGTCATCATCGAGTCCAGCGCCGGACCACCGATACCCAGGACATCATTGCGAATGGCATTGGGTGGCAAGCTCTCCTTGCCATTGTGGATCACGAAAATGGTACCGGGTCCATGCATCGGCGGCTTGGGCACTACGGTTCCTTGCAGCCCAATCAGCAGCAAATTAATCCTGATGGAGCCATCCCCAAACAGATATCCATCAATCTCGACTGGCGGGAAAGCCAGCGGCGGTGAGGCGGAAGCCATCAGAATCTTTTTGAAACGTGTAAGGTTTTCCGGCCCGCCTTCCTTGGCAATCCGGGTCAAATTCCAAACCCAGGTCTGCCGGTAGTCCAAATTGGTCGTACCAACCATGAGGTAGCGGTTGTCATCATAGGCGGCGGCCACCCGCTTGAACACATCCTCGGTGATGTACTTGTCCAGCAGGGCCCTGAGCGGCGCCGTGTCGTACATGGAATTCCCGGCGAACAGCAGGCTCAGCCAGAAGCGTTTTTTATAGACCTGCTTGGTGGAAATACTGGTAAAAATCTCTTCCAGGATCGCGTCATCGGCAGCCGTGCCCAGGAAGGCGTGGGTGGACAACAATGCGCCGGTGCTTATCCCGGTGACAATATCGAATTGCGGCCGGTCTCCCCGCGCCCGCCAGCCCTTCAGGAAGCCTGCGCCGAAGGAGCCGTTCTGCCCGCCGCCCGACAGCTGCAATATGTTCAGTGCGTGGCCTCGCACGCGTTCGAAATGGGGAATGACGCCTTCAATAAGCGCGGCGTTGCCGGGTGATGCTCCAACCGCCAGTTGTCCTGGTTTCAGGGGATCATGACCGTTCGGCAGCGCGACAAATTTCGGTTGCGTCTGTGACAACGTGCGTTCTGGCGCCGAGGTGCAGCCGGCAACCACCAGTACGGCGCAGAGCCCCGCCAAAATCACAATTTTCCTGAGTCCGTAAACCGGCAGCCTCACTTGCATGGTATGCACCTTTTTGGATTTTTGGCGGCAAGCCGCAATATTAGCAAGCCTTAGTATAACAGCTTTTGTCCCGCACCTCATCGGCAAACCCGCCAATTGCTGGTGATGCTGAAAAACTGAATCCCACGCGCCTGCCCATTGTGCCTTATAGTGGTAACAAAGGCAGTGTCCCGACTGCTAATCTTTTCATACTTGGCAACCGCAAAAGCCTCGCAAAGGTAAGTAAGGAAGTACCGGGTGATGCGATACAGAGCAAAGCGGCGCCGGAAATATCTTCTGTCGGCGCTGCTGGCCGCTACGGTGATTGCAGCTTGCGCGGCGGCCTTTGCCGTGCTGGCCTGGGCGCCGCCTTTCAGTGATGCGCGGCGGGATCTGGCGGCCCGTCTGCTTACCGACTTTCTGGAGTGGCCGATCGCGGTCCGGGGCGATGCTGTTCTGGTTTTCGCGGACCCCATGAAGTTAAAAATTTCCCAGGTTCAGTATGGCGGCGCGTCAGGTGCCAAGCTGCCCGGGGCGCGGCCGGTGGAACATGTCGAATTGTCATTTCCGCTGTGGTCAATGCTGGCCGGGCGCATTGATGTTTCCGAACTGGTCATGTCGGGCGGGCGCGTGGACCTGACGGGTGAGGCGGGCGGCAGCATGTCTCCAGGCACCCTGACGCAGCTGCCTTCATGGTTCATCAAGGCGCCGCTCTCCGATCATCTCGAAATCCGTGATGTCGTCATCGATTACCAGGATGCCAGCGGCTGGGAGTATGCCCTGGAGATCGAAAGCTTTTCCTCGCGGCAGACGGCGGCCGGCGGACAGATCGTGCTCGAGAGCCGCGGCATCCTGAATGGCCTGCCGTATTCCCTCGCCGCACACTTCGCAAAATTGCCTGGTGATGCCGTTCTGCAAGGCAAGGGACCTTTCGACCTTAGCATCGGGTTCTCCGGCCTTACGGCGAAGCTTGCCGGGTCGCTGGACGTCTCCGGCCCTGTCGCCACGATCGAGGCTACGGCCGAGCTGAAGGCCGAGACCCTGGCGACACTGCTGGAATTGATGCAGTTGACCTACGAGGTGGAAGGTAACGGTACGCTGACAACCAGTTTGACCGGGCCGCTCGATAGCATGCGGGCCGAGCGCATCGAACTTGGCCTTGGTGACAAACGGGGCCGTGCCTTCGAGCTGACCGGCAGCTTCGCAAATCTGATTGCGGGCGAGGGTATCGATGTTGCCTTTTCGGCAGACCTGAGCCGGGATGACGCCGAGCCGGGCAAGCCCGCCGCCATTTACGAAGTTGATCTCGCCGGCCTCAAGGGCATTATCGACGGCGATCTGGATCGTCTCGTCGTGCGGCAGATTTTTGTTTTCACCAATGTTGCCGCCGCTGAATTGCAGCATATCGGCCCGATCCGGTTGGGCCGGATGGTCAGGGACGCGGACGGCAAACTTGGTTTTCTTGGCATCCGAATCCGCGAAGGGCCAAAGGACGACCCCGTCTTCGACTTATCCGCGGATATGAAGGATGTCTTGGGCTTTTCCGGCATAGACCTGACGGGCAGGTTCAATATTTCGCTGGCGGAGATTCTTATGCCGGCCCCGGGACCGCGGGCCCACGAGCTTGGCCGCCTCAAGGGCAAGCTTTCATTGTCCGATGCTAGCGGGGCCCTGCAACTGACCGAGTTTCAGGGCGACCTGCGCGGTACCAAACTGATTTCCCTCAGTATGCGAAAAGTCGGCGACCAGGCCGCTCCGGCGGACCCCCTTGTCCTCAAACTGGACCTCGACATTGCTGATTTCGGCACCGTGGCCGAAACGCTGGGGGCCACGGCCGAGGCCGGCGCCGTCGGCTTCAACGGTGAATTAATCTTCCCAAAGCGCCGTCCGTCAGTGCGAGGCGCGGCAATAATTGGTAAAACCGAAGTCGATGTTGCCGCCAGCATGAGAATTAAGGACGGCAGGCCCTTCATCTCGGCCAGTATTGCTTCCGATCTGCTTTATCTGGGCGATATAGAGCGCGGCGTCGACGTCTACAATGTCTTTGCCGACATGGACAACGACGAGATCGAGATCGATTTGGACGATAGTTTTGTCCAGAAGACGCGGGTGGAACTGGACCTACGCATTGCCGAGCTCGACGCGAATGGCAAAAAAGTCGGCAACATCCGCGCCCAAGGACACTACCAGGACGGCATTGCCGAGCTTGCACCGCTGCACATGTCCTATTTGCAGGGCAATGTTGACGGCCGGGTGCGGGCAGACACCAACCACGCACCCACGTCCGTGGCAATCAAGGGCCAAATCGACAAACTTGACATGGGGAGTTTTCTGGAATCGCTCGCCATGACGCCTTTGGTGACTGGCGCCTTGGATTCGAAATTCGACTTCTCGATCGTGACCGGTGACCGGGCCGCGATCGACAAGTCCTTGAACGGCAAGTTCACGGCCTCGATCTGGGGCGGCAGCGTGGCCAGCAGAAAGATCGATCTTGGCGGCCAGAACGTTGTGGACTGGGCATTTTCAGACCCATCGGGCAGCGGTCAGGCAAAGCTGGTTTGCGCCGTCGTGGCATTGGACTTCAGCGACGGCCGGGGTCGTGCGGACTCCATTGTAATCGAGACCGCCAACGTCCAGATCGTCGGCGCCGGCGATATAGATCTCCCCGCGGACACAATTGCTCTGTCCTTTAATACCAGGCCGAAGCGGCAACAGCTGGTCGATGTGGCGACGCCCTTCTCGGTCAGCGGTAAACTGTCGGAACCTGTCGTCGAATTGGCCCCTGGTGTGAAGTCCGGACGGGCGGTGACCGAAGCCCTGACGCTGCCCTTCAACGTGCTTGGCCTGCTGTTGCCGAAAGCGCAGTCGAAGGAACCGCACCGCCCCTGTGTGGTAGAGGATCTGCCCTGACCGTACGCGTCGGGGGCTTCAGGCTGTGCCTCTCTCTATTGCGAAAACCGAACAGTGGCGCAAGGCACCATATCGTTATGTTCCGGCCCTACATACTGTCAAGAATGGCCTTTCGCCGGGTCTGATATTCGTCCTTGTTGATGTAGCCCTTGCGCGCCAGATCATCCAATTGCGTCAGCCTCTGCTCCACGGACTGGGGCGGCGGTGCTGCCGGTGCCGCAACAGGTGCTGCCTGCTGCGGCGGCGGTGCACGATAGGTCCGGTCCATCTCGGCCTGGGTGCGCGCTTTGTCACGGCGAACGAAGCCGCCTACAACGTGCCCGGCTACGACACCGCCCAGAAATGCACCCGCGTCACCGGCCTTGGCGGGCCGGCTGTCCTGCAGCATGGCCGCCGTGGCGACCAGCAGCACGGCCAGGCCCTTTACCGAATGGCGGACCATGTTATTCCTCGGTTTCATCATATTGTCCTTTCCTTCATTCCGTTCACAAGCTATCTCCGGGCGACGGCGGGTAGAACACGCCATGCCCGCTTGCTACGTTATGTAACATTCCAGCACGTAAGCTTGCCGATCATTTCCCACACCTGACCATGGTCGCTTTCGTGATCTGCTCTCCAATCAGACCGAAGACCCTGAGCTTGTCCTCCGCCACGTCGATTGGCACCACCTGGACCAGGAAGTATTCGAAATGGCCCTGGAACTGTTGCAACCGTTTGTCAAAATGGGCCGGAGAAGTTACCAGATGCAGCTGTATGACATCGTCTTTTTCACGCCAATAGCCGACCGCATCGGTAATCTTGAAGCGTTCCGATTTGAAGGTGCCGTCGGGCGCGAACGATAGGTGCTCAATATCGCTGTTGCCGCAATTCTCCTTATTGTCGACGGTCCAGACACCATGCAGATAGCCCGGCTTCAGCTCTCCGGCCGAGGCGCCGGCAACCAGCGCAAAAGCGGCGATTTGGGTCAGCAGAATCCCTAAAAGCTTGTTTCGCATTCGTTCGTTTCTCCCATTATACCGGATCCCGGGGACTCCCGGCCCGCGGGTGACGTCGATTGCAATTGTAATGTTGCAAAATATACGACCCGAGGCCGGCCTAAACCAGCCCTTAAACCGCAATGGCCGAAGAAATGTTCTGGGTTCCCGCCGCTGCCGCCATGGCGCCCTGCAGGCGGCCCGGGGCGTTGCACCGGACAGAGGCGCGTGGCTTCCTATCAATGCGGCTTGCTATTAATATGCGCCACCGGCAAAACTGCACGGCGCTCTGAATGGTTCAGGCTGGTCGTGACACAACGATTTTTGGGGGGACATCGGGACATGTCGCATATGCTTACGGGGCGGGGCGCGCCATGAGATGGCGCAGCCGTATCGTGGCGGCGATGATCGTTGCGCTGCCCTTGCTTGCCGGACTGCCTTGCACAGCCGCCGCTGACCCATATCAGGACGGCGCGGGCGCCTATGCCGCCGGCGATTATGCCCGGGCGTTGCGAGTGTGGCGGCCGCTTGGCAATCGGGGTCATCCCGGTGCGCAGTACAATATGGGCGTGCTTTACGCCAAGGGGCGCGGTGTGGCGCGGGACGAGGCCAGGGCGGCAAATTGGTATAGCAAGTCCGCCATACAGGGCTATGTCAATGCCCAGTACAATCTTGGCCTCAGTTACTATCATGGCCGTGGCGTCCCCCGTAGCTACGCCAAGGCCCTGAAATGGTTCCGCGCGGCGGCGGCGCAGGGCTATGCCGGCGCCGAATACAACCTCGGCGTCATGTATAGCCAGGGGCAGGGTGTGGAGACGGACCAACTGGTGGCCGTGAAATGGTTTCGGAAATCCGCGGCGCAGGGCTTTGCCAGCGCCCAATTCAATCTCGGCATCAAGTACAAGTATGGCCATGGCGTGCCGCGGGACCCCGTGGAGGCGGTCAACTGGTTTCGCAAGGCCGCCAGATTGGGCAACCCCTACGCCCAGTATAATCTCGGTTTCATGTACTTCATGGGCCGCGGCGTCGCGCAGGATTATGGCGAGGCGATGGCATGGTACCGAAAGTCCGCCACCCAAGGCTATTCCAGCGCCCAGTATAATCTTGGCGTCATGTACGATGAGGGCCGGGGTGTGGCGCGGGATCTCGTGAAAGCGTATCTATGGTACAGTATTGCCGGCGACAATGGCGTCAGGGCAGGCCGTCAGAACAAGGCGAAAGTTGCCGCCGAAATGCGCCCGGCTCAGATCGCCGAAGCCGGAAATCTGGCGCGGAGCTGGAAACACCCGCCGGCCCGGGATTGATGGCAATGACGGCGCGGGCGGGACACAAAGACAAGCGCAATGGGGCAAAACCGTTGTCCCGATGGACCAAGGTCCGGTCATGCACTAACATCCGGGCCGGGCGTCTCGGTGCGGCCGGCCCGCAGACCCCGCACTGAAGCCGGAACCATTGAGGAATGCCGGGAAAATGACCAGGGTACTGAAAATACTGTTGCTGATCGTCGCGGGTACGGTTGTCGTCGGGAGCATGGGATGGGTCAGTCTGTTACTATGGTTCACCCTGCCGGCCAGTGACGATATCCGCACAGTTGTGGCGGCCGCCTACGCCGCCGTTACGGCCGGCGCTCTGTTGTTCAGCCTTGGGCGCCGCAGGTTCACGGGGATTCTGACCTTCCTTGTGGTCAGCTTTGCGGCCGCGCTCGTCTGGTGGTCGAATATCGAACCCAGCAACGACCGGCAATGGCTGCGTGATGTCGCAAAACCGGCGACGGCCGAAATTGACGGTGACCTGGTGACCTTGCGCAATATTCGGGATTTCGACTACCGCAGCGAATTCGATTACACACCCCGTTGGTACGACAAGACCTTCGACCTGCGGGCGCTCGACTCGCTTGATTTGATCGCGGTCTATTGGATGGGCGACGCGATTGCGCACACGTTCCTGAGTTTTGGCTTTGCGGACGAACGGGTGGCCATCTCTATCGAAACACGGAAAGAGGAAGGTGAAGACTATTCGACCCTGGCCGGATTTTTCCGCCGTTACGAGCTTTACTATGTGGTGGCCGACGAGAAAGATCTGATCGGCCTGCGCACGACCTACCGTGACCCCAACGAAGATGTCTATCTCTACAAGGTCAATGTACCGAAAGAGAAAATTCAAGAGTTGTTTCTGCACTACGCCGGCACGCTCAATCGGTTGTCGAAGCAGCCCGAGTTCTACAACACAGCAACAACCAATTGCACAACAAACCTGGTTACCAATGTCCGGGCCATCGCGGGACAGGTGCCGTTCAGCTGGAAAATGCTTCTCAGCGGCTATTTTGCCGAGCTGGTTTACGAACGCGGTGCCCTTGACCAGGACCTTCCCTTCGACGATTTGCGCCAGCTCAGCTATATCAACAAGCGGTCCCAGGCAGCAAACGGCGCTGCGGATTATTCGCAGCGAATTCGTCGTGGCCTGCCCGGATACTTGAATGGTCATTGAACCGGGAAGCGGCCATGGTGGAAGGGCATTCTTTGCGCCGGGACGGCTCGTTCATCGACGCGCCGTATGACAGTGTGCCCGAAGCCTGTTATTTCGGCATTTCGTTCCTGGATGACGTAGGCTTTTTTAGTCCCTCGCGGTGGTTTTGGAGCAGCCTGGATCTGGAAAATGCCGAGGCCGTGCGAAAGCTGCAAATGAGGGACTGATCACCTGCTCTCCGCCAGCAATACCTCCAGCCTGTCCACGCGCTGCTTCAATTCCACGATCTCCACGGCCGAGGTTTCCGTATCGACCGCCATGGCCGCCGCCATCATGGTAGTGGATTATGACGGCATAGGCGGTGGGCCGCGCCAAATCGCGGCGGCAAACGCGGCAGCGGCCCCCGAAGGAACCGCTGCATCGGCGTTCTATTCACGGCCTGTTCAGGATTTGGGGCCCGTTCAGGATTTAGGGTTATACCAGATGGGCGACGTGTAGGCCCGCTCCTGGGTCGAGGTCGGGGTTTCCTTGGGCAGTTTGATGCCGAAACGGAAGGCGTCATAGGTGCTCCAGCGCGGCGTCGGAATTTCGATCACCCGGGCGTAATAGAATGCCTTCTGCTTCGGATCGAAAGCCGGGTCGGTCCATACGGCGCCAAGCTCCGGCGCGCCAATGCTGTTGCTCCAGTTGGCGTTGGCCACGTCGACGGTATTGCCCACGGCGGGCAATTTGCCATTGGCGCCCACCGTGCGCTTGCCCGACCAGGCAACGTCATGCACCTTCTCGTGGGTCTTGCCGCCGCTGTCCAGCCAGCCTTTGACAATCTGGATGCGGTCCAGATTGGCCCCGATCGGATCGCGCAGGGCATAGACCATGAAGCTCGGCGCCTTGGCGCCCTTGGGCATGACCCGCAGATCGCTGCCCATGGGGGAACCCTTTTTGTAACCGACCACGGCGGGCATGCGCGAGTTCAGGTCCTGTTTGGTAAAGTTCCAGCCGCCGAACAGGCGGACCGCCATGCGCGGGCCGGTGGTGCCATAAACCTCCTTGCGCTGCATGGCATCGAAGATCGCCGCGCGGGTATTTTCCTTCGCCCAGACGGCGGCCAGGCCCGAGGCAACCATTTGCCAGCCCATGATCGAGCCGTTCTCGTTCTTCATGAACGGATGCGACAGCCGGCCTCCGTTGGGTTCGTAGCCGGAATGTTTACCGAAAAAATTATCCTCCCCGGCGGTGGCCAGCGAGGTATGGCTGTCGGTGGCGCCGATCATGCCGAATTTGTAGGGATTGGTGCCCAGTTTGGCCTCGATCGCCAGGCCGCGCTTCAGTGCCTCGCGGGCATATTCACCGGCCAGCATGTCGTTGCTTTTCGCCTCCGAGACGTCCAGGTTGCCGATGGCCCAGGTCTCGTAATCGGCGAACTCGTCGTCGGGCGACAGGAAGGGATGGGTTTCGCCGTCACCCTTGATCTGGGTCGCTTCGTAAAGCGGCTCCCACTTGTCGCGCTGGGTGACATAGGTGTCATCAAGCTTCGTCCCATTCCACTGGGCCTCCAGGGGGAACATGATGCCGTTCGACAGGTTGCCGTTATGGGCGATTGCCAGCGCCTCGCCGCCGGTCTTGGCCTCGTAGTCGCTCAGATACTTCCACAAATCGCGCGGGTCCGGGCTGCCCTGCGGCGCCGTCATGGTGAAGGGCACCACCTGCCGTGCCCTGACCGGGCCATCGCGCATGATCACGACGCGATGCATGTTGTTGCCCTTGATCAACGAGGTCCATTCAAAACCGATGAAAGCGGTGAAGCGCCCGGGATCGTTGAATGCCTCGGCATCGTCGATGACCTTTTCCCAGAGGTTCTTGTAAAGTTTCGAGCCCGGCGAATACAACGCGAACAGATCTGGGTTCACCTTGCCCTGCGAGAAGGTTGTGATCAGATCCAGCGCCGCCTTGACCGAGGCATCGCCGCCCGCCGACAGGCCCTTGTTCCAGCGCGCGCCCTGTTCGAAGGACAGCAGTTGCGGCCGGCCGGCGGCAATGTCGCCGACCATGCCCATGCCATCGGAATGATCGGCGATCACCAGCCAGTCCAGCGGGCGCGACAAACGCACCGCCTGTCCGGTGGAAGACACCACTTCCTCGCCGCGGGCAAAGCGATAGGCCTCGCGGGGCGGCAGGCGGTTGCCGAACAGGCCCGCGTCCATGGATAGCGAGGTATGCAGGTGACTATCGCCCCACAGGGGACGCTCGGGGAAGTTTCGTTTTGCGAAGGGCGAGTAGACCTTGCCGGTATAGGCGTTGGCGAGCGCTTGTTTCGAGGCGTGGCCCGGCGTGGCGACACCTTCACCCGCCGCGGCAGGCAGGCCAATCAGTGCCGCCATTGCCAATGTTGCAATGAAAATAGGTTTGTTCATGGGCTATTCTTCTTTCAGGTCTGTGCGCGCAGAGCGCGAATTATCAATTGCGGCCGGTGCAGGCGTATTGTTGTAGCAATCAGCATGCGCCGGCAGCCATGGCCCGTATCCCACCAAAGCCCCGACTGTTTCACTTTACCCGAATAAATTTTTCGTAACAATAATACTTCATTGCAACCCAAGGGGCGTTTGGCGCAAAATAGCCGCAATTGCCGCCGGGCCGGCCTGCCGTCTCGGTCTGGCGCCGGCCCATGGCCACGAATGTCCCGGTTGCGGGGGGACGGGGTCTAATTCCCGGGCGGCTGTAAAATAGGCGGCCCGTTTCATTCGGCAGCAGCGGTACAAGCGGCCCCGGTCAACCAAAGTCAATTGCGAAGGAAATTTTGATGTCCAAAACAGCTAAAATTCTCACCGTTGCCATGTTCTCCGGCATGTTAGGCGCCGCAGTCTCTTCGGCCGCCGCGGATGGCGCGTTCGAGGGGAAATGGAAGATGTCCATTGAATATTCCAAGAGATCGTCAAGCGGGCCGCTCTGCCGTGGTTACCTGATGCGGGAACCGATGATCATCAAGGGCAGCAAAGTGACCGGTCTGTTGCGCCATGACGCGCGCGGCGTTTTCTATATTAACGGTACAATTGGACCGGATGGCACAATTAAGAACGGCAAGGCCGAAGGCACCGGCAGCGCGGTATTTGACGGCAAATTGCAGGGCAGCACCGGCGGCGGCACCTGGAAGGAAACCGCCACGACACGCTGCGACGGAACCTGGAAAGCCGAAAAAATGAAGTAGCGGGCAACCCGCCATACGGGGCGAGCGCGGTTCGCCGGTTGATATGGTGTTGGCGCTGCCAGGCCCGCGCGCGCGGGCCCAACCGCCAAGCCATGGCGGTGGCCCGGCGCCACGCCGGCGAGCCAACGCGAAAGACGGTTGAGCCCGCCCCCACAACCGACTACAACGCCCCTATGCCGGCGTAGCTCAGTTGGTAGAGCAACTGATTTGTAATCAGTAGGTCACGGGTTCGACTCCTGTCGCCGGCACCAATGATTTCAATGAGTTGGCGTCCATTTCGAAATCTGCGAATTAGTCATAGCTACCAATTAGCGACCAACTGCGATATAATCTGGCCAGCTGGCGCAATGATGATTGTGCCTAAGATTAATTGTTATCCAGGAATGGAAGCATGGCCGGAAAACCCAGATCTAGGATCCGCTGCGGTGCCCGACGAAAACGGGATGGCCAGCCGTGCCAGTGCCCTGTCGAGCCCGGCCGGCGCCGCTGTCGATTCCATGGTGGCTTGTCGACCGGTCCGAAGACGGTCGAGGGGCGGGAACGGATTGCAATGGCGCAACGGGCTCGGTGGGCACGGTGGCGGTCGGCACGGAATGACGAACACTCAATGACTGACCAAGCGATCCATCCGGCTGGCGGTTGATAGCAAACGACACCCCCGGTCCCCTTCGAGGGGGGGGGTGGGGGTGCCAGAGTGTCTATATCTGTTCACCTATGTCGCACTCAATTGTCGTACTGCCTACCATTTGGGAAAGCATTGACCGACGAATAGATGCTCATCACAAGTGCATAGGCGGCAGCGGAAGCCCTAGCGGAGAATATTTTCCGGTTTCGAATTTGCCATTGCCTAACATTTTTGCCCGTCATTCTTCTTATGGCCGGACCAGTGGGAGAATTTGGCACAGAACGTCGCAGTATACGCCTCAAAAGCTTGCGTCGAAACGGTGATTCTCCCAGAACAAACGTGGCACCTCAGATCATTATGATGCTGGTCTTGAGCTAGCAAATTATATGCTCATTGCAACTTTGGGCTACTAAAGCGAGGGCAAATCGTTCAAGCTCGGCCTGGTACAAAAACTTAGCTCACGCATACGCGCTCGCAGGGGTTCTGACGAGCTCCTCCACGGAGTTTGTCGTGCTTAGAATAGTCAAGCGGCTCAAGGTCTTTGAGATCCCATGTGGGGATACGTGGCTAAGTATGCCAAAGAATTGGTGTTGCGCCAACGTCTCGCGTAATTCGGGAAAAAGAGACTCGACAATTTATACGGCGTAACCCGGAGAGAAGGAATAATGCGGCTCGAAGAGATCATACCAGGTAGTAGAATCCGAGGTATTGCAGGCCCCCAAATCGTCGAGGTCGTTGCTGCTCG
>JAJFGG010000005.1 GCA_021776235.1 Alphaproteobacteria bacterium
CCTGGATCGAAGCTTGCGATCGCTGTATTGCCGTTCTGATCGCGTGCGTCGTCGTGGCGCTGCCGTGTAATACCTGTCCCATAAGTCCTCCCGTGTTGTCGGATCATCATAAAGTAATCCATCACACCCTGGGACTAAACACCTAGACCGATTTCGATTTCGAATTACGCAATCCAGGCCGCGACGGCGGCCCGGCGCTAATGCGCCGCCCACGCGGAGCGGTGCACCTTGGCGTGCAAGCGTGAGCGACAATAGCTAGACCTGATTCGATGAATATCGAAACGGGCCTAGCGCAATTCCAGATTGATGAGAAACGCTTCGTGATTCTAAGCGATTGGAAAAACTGCTCTTATTTCAAGAGTCCGCGCATTTCTATAATGAAAATGCGCTAAAGGCCCGACATCAGAAGATTAGTCGAACTGCTCCATCATGGCCACGTCGCCGTCAATGCTTCCTTGCCGCCGACCATAATCGTCAGGGTTTCGGCTTTGGTTTTTGCTTCCGCGCCGCTAGCCGCCGCGTCAATTACGTCGATACCTTTGGTCGCGGCTGCATCGGCTGTCGTCCCGGAGTTTGGATAATGTGACGAGGCTTAAGTTTGCTAATTGTATCCGGCAATCTCGACGCTTCTAATCATTCTATGGCGGTTCCTTTCGCGCATGAGATCGACGCGGGAGCTTAAGCGCGCATAGGCCTTTTCCCGATCTTCCATGGCTGCGAGGTGATAGAACTCAGTGGTCTTCGGGACCGGCCGTGCCAAACACCTCCCTCTACCCACTTGTCCACCAGTTTGCCATACTCCGCCAATGAATGAACAAACACTCTTCGATGTTGTTGTCGTGGGTACAGGTGCTGCGGGTTTGAGCGCAGCTTTGGCGGCTTCCGTGCATGGGGCCAGGACCCTTGTGCTGGAAAAGGCACCGGTGATTGGCGGAACCACGGCGATGTCGGGGGGCTGTATCTGGATACCGGGGCATCATTATCTGGCGGCCCAAGGATTGACCGACAGCCGGGAGGCGGCGCTGGACTATATCCGTGCCGTCTCTCCCGATGGTTGGCATAACAGGGAGGAGCCTTTGTGGGCCGCCTTTGTGGATCACGCGCCCCAGATGCTGAAATTTGTCGAGGCCCACAGCCCCACGCGGTTCAATCCCAACCGTGACCCTGATCCTTATGCCGAGGTGCCTGGCGGCATGGCCTATGGCCGCAATATATCTCCCGCGCCCATTCGTATCGGGCAGCTGGGCCCTTGGGCCGATAAAGTGCGTAAGCCGACGATGGATTTGCGCCTATCATATGAGGAGGCGATCGATACCTCGTTGTATGCCAATCCGAAACGGCACATGCCCCGGCTGTTGCCCCGCTTGATTTGGCGCAAGCTGACGGGCGCATACCCACGGGGCCGCGCCCTGACCATTGGCCTGCTGAAGGGTTGCCTGGATCAAGGCGTTGAAGTTTGGGCTGAAACGGCGGCGAAGAAATTGTTGATGGAAGATGGCCGTGTTACAGGCCTTGAAGTGGATCGTGCCGGTGAGGCGGTTACGATTGCGGCCCGGCAAGGCGTCATCCTGGCCAGTGGTGGATTTGATTGGAACAAGGAGATGATGGCGGAACATTTCCCCGGTCCCGTGGAATGGACCGCATCGCCCCGCACCAACACGGGCGACGGCCAACGCATGGCGGCGGAGATCGGCGCGCGCCTGGATCACATGGACCAGGCCCTCATAATGGGCGTCACCCCGGTGCAATACGAAGGCCATTTGCATGGCCAGCCGGCAGCGGATTACTTCCTGCCCCATTCCATGATCGTCAATCGCCATGGTCGCCGCTTCGTCAATGAAAAGCAGATGAATATCGGTCTGGCCTTTGCCGAAATGGATCCCGACACGGGCACACCGGCACACCTGCCAGCCTGGCGCATTTATGACCACCAGTTTGCGACCAGATATCCCCACGCCATGCCGAACAAATCAGTCCCGGGTAACTATTTTGAGGCGGAGACGCTTGAAGAACTCGCCCGCAAAATAGGCGTTGATCCAGACGGCCTGGCCGCGACGGGTCGGCGGTTCAGCGATTTCGCCCGCACAGGCGTGGACGACGATTTTGACCGTGGTGCGAGCATTTGGGATCAAAACCGGGGCGGGGACCCGGATCATAAACCCAACCCCACCCTGGGCACGGTTGAGCAGGCGCCCTTTTCTGCCATGCCGTTCAAGGCCAGCTTCCTGGCCACCAAGGGCGGCGCCCGGACCAATGCGCGGGCACAGGTGTTGAACGAGGAGGGGGAGGTGATCGGCGGTCTGTATGCCGCGGGCAATGTCATGGCCAACTCGTTTGGTTCGAAAGGCGTCGGCGCGGGCACCACATTGGGCCCCTGCTTGACCTGGGGCTATATCGCCGCCTTGAATGCGGTCGGGGCTGCGTCGTGAATATGCCGGACGGCACCTATGATTACATTGTCGGTGGCGCAGGTTCGGCGGGCTGCGTTCCGGCAAACGGAAATCGGTAAATTCAACGCCGCTGACCTGGAAAACTCGTCAGGAAAGGTCAAGCCGTCGTATTCTATTGTGGCGGATTTACGTGACGAATGTCCGCCCTGGCCTCCGCCAAGGCCGTGACATGGGGTTGCCGTCGACGCCGTAGCGCCAAGCGGTTCCGTAACGGATTAGGTTTGCCGGATCGATCGACCTCGTTGAGGTTTCGTATCGGATCTTCATCCTGCTGGACAGATCCGGGCGATGGTTACATTCTCCATAGCCCAACCCACGCCACCGCCGCCGGATACACCGACCATGCCGATGATACTTGCCGCCAACGCCAACGCCCAAGGCAGTCACGTGGGGGAGTGGAGGCATTCCGATGCATGGGACAAACCGGCCGCGAACATTGCCAATGCCAGGCGACTGGCGCAGATCGCCGAGGCCGGCAAGATGGACCTGCTCTTTCTCGCCGATGGCAACGGCGTGCGAAATATGGACAAGCCGGACCTTTTCGCCGCCACTTCGCCCTCGGACCGACCGGGGGTGTTTGAGCCCGTCACCCTACTGTCGGCGCTGGCGATGGTGACGCGGCACATCGGGCTCGTCGCCACCACCACCACGACTTACGACCAGCCCTTCCACGTCGCACGGCGCTTCGCCTCGCTTGATCACATCAGCGGCGGCCGCGCCGGCTGGAACCTCGTGACGACGTCCAATGCAAACGATGCGCTGAACTTCAGCCATAGGGAGCACGTCGCGCGCGACACGCGCTACGAGCGTGCCAACGAGTTCGCCGACGTCGTGAAGGGCCTCTGGGATTCCTGGGCGGACGATGCCTTTCCGCAGGACAAGGCAACCGGGCGCTTTCTCGATCCATCAAAGGTCCAAGCGCTTGGCCACAAGGGCAAACACTTCCAGGTCGCAGGGCCGCTCAATGCGCCGCGCCCGCCGCAGGGGCATCCGGTGGTGTTCTCCGCCGGACAGTCGGAGGCCGGCCGCGA
>JAJFGG010000041.1 GCA_021776235.1 Alphaproteobacteria bacterium
CGCGGCATCGAGGATGTTCAAAACGAATGGACCCTCATGGCCCTCGCGCATAACTGCAAACGCCTATCTGGACTGGTAGCGTAAAACGCCGCACAGTCATTATATAGAAGCTGGGTTATCACAAACCCGACAGACTGCTAGAGCTCCTGCACTCGGTCGGCGACATCCTCAAACCAGGGCGATAGGGGCGAGAGAAGGGTGGAGGCGGCGGCCCAGCGGGCCGCATGCCGGGCCAGTTTAAGGGCTTCTTGCAAGGTGACGCCGATCTTGTCGCCGGCCAGGCAGTAGTCGCGGTCCCACCAATCCCCGTCGTCCTTGCGCGAAAGGATCAATGATAGGCGCACACACATATGCAGCGTACCAAATGTCGTCAGATAATCCCGCGCTGCTGCCGGCTCATCGTCCGTGAAACCGGCCAGACAGGTTTCAAGCAGCCCGGCTTCGCCCAATGGGTCATCCGGCGACCATTCATCCCCCAATAACCAGGCTAGATCGTCAAGCGGCGCGCGGCAGCCGCAATGCTCCCAATCGAACCAGGCGACGGTCCCGTCGGCCTGCACGGCCGCATTGCCGGGGCGGGCATCCCATTTGATGAAAGCGGGCTTTTCGACCGTCAGGCGCGACATGACCGCCGCGCGCGGCAGCGATGGTATCGGCAGGCGCAAATGCTCGCCTATGCGCAGGGGCATATCTGCCAGAGTTTCCAGCCACGACGGATTCCCGCCAATGACAACGACACGCTTCGCCAGACCGGCGCGTCGGCCGGCCTGATGCAGGGCGATCAGGCTTTCCACGGCAGCCCGCAGCAGGACCTGTCGCGCCGCCGGCAACGCCGCATCGATCGCCTCCGACAGACGCACCCCGCCCAGATGCTCCTGGATGATCCATTTGCCGTCCCGGCCGATCACCTCCGGCACCGGCGCGCCCCGCGCCTTCAACTCCCGCAGGACTTCCGCTTCTAGTTCCGCCCGGCCCTGGTGCCGGCGCCGCGTGATGACAAACAACTCATCCCCATCGGCAACGACCACGGCGGATTTGCGCCCCTTGCCGCCCGGAAACAGGAAGCGCGCGGCGCGGCGGCCGGTAAGCGCATGGAAGACCTCGCTCAGGCGGTCAAACCTTTCGCCCCGCACAAGTCCCCCGGTATGTTTCGCAATTTCCGACATCTCGCCGCCGCTACCGCCTCCAGACTGCCATCATATCGGTTCCATGGCTATTGCCCATGGCGTTTGTAGCGCGGCACGACCACCTTCCCGCAGCGAACCCGCATTGATTTCCGGTAAATCACCACACCCGTTAATAGATTATGTAAAATTACTGTATCTTTTTTCGTATTAACCATTCCGTAAACTATTCATGTCTCGCAAAACATCGTAATGTTTCATTAATGTAATCTCAAAGTTTCAAAAACAAAGTTTCAAAAACAAAGTCTCAAAAACATTGTGGTCTTAATCCACATCCGGAGGAATATACCATGGCCAGGAAATCCAGGAAAAAGAACAAAAATGGTAGCGGCTCCGGTGGCAGTGGCGGTCACCATTCTGGCCATGGCTCTGGCGGCGGCGACAGGAATCTGCGTCTGAGAGGCGATTCAGACGATAACGTGCTGACCGGTGGAGACGGTAACGACCATATCGACGGCCGCGGTGGCGACGATACCCTGGTCGGCGGCGGCGGCCGGGATCACATCAAAGGCGGTTCAGGCAACGACAGCATTGATGGCGGTTTGGGCGACGACCATATTGACGGCGGCTCCGGCGACGACATCATTCTTGGCGGCGGCGGCCGGGATCACATCAAAGGTGGTTCGGGCAACGACAGCATTGATGGCGGTTCCGGCGACGACAATATCAGCGGCGGTTCCGGCGACGACATTATCCTGGGCGGCGACGGCCGGGACCACATCAAAGGTGGTTCGGGCAACGACAATATTGATGGCGGTGCGGGTAACGACCACATCAGCGGCGGTTCCGGCGACGACATTATCCTGGGCGGTGCGGGCGACGACAGGATCAACGGCGGTTCGGGCAACGACACGATTGATGGCGGCGCGGGCAATGATCGGATCGACGGCGGCTCCGGCGACGACGATATCCTGGGTGGCGATGGCAACGACTGGATCAAGGCCGGTTCCGGCAATGACACGATTGATGGCGGCGCGGGCAATGATGTAATCACGGGCGGCGCCGGTGACGATGTGATCGACGGCGGCGCGGGCGATGATGTGATTATCGGCGACGGCAAGGGCGGCTCAGGTTCCGGTTGGGGTCGAGGCTCTGGATCGGGTTCGGGTTTCGGTTGGGGCTCGGGTTCCGGCTGGGGCCGGGGCTCCCACGGTTCGGGTGGCCTGCCGGCCAGCTTCAACGACACCCTGAATGGTGGTGACGGCAACGACGTGGTGGTCGGCGGTGTCGGTGACGATACAGTGCTGGGCGGCGCGGGCGACGATGTGCTGTTTGGCGATTTCCCGCGCGGCTCGGGCTCGGGTTCAGGCCGGGGCTCCCACGGCGGCTCTCATGGCCGAGGCAGGGGCTCCCATGGTTCAGGCGGCGGTTCCCGGGGCCGAGGCAGAGGCTCCCACGGTTCGGGCAGCGGCTCCCATGGCGGCCGAGGCTCCCATGGTTCGGGCAGTGGCGCGGATCTGAGTTTCAACGACTATCTGGACGGCGGCGCCGGCAATGATGTGCTTTACGCCGGGCTTGGTGATGACCTGGCCAACTACACAGTGGGCGAGAATGTTGGCGCCTCCGACGTTTATGATGGCGGCGCGGACATCGACCGTCTGGATCTGCAATTCACCTTGCAGGAATGGCTCGACCTGAATCCGGGCCTGCAGGATGACCTGGACGCATATCTTGATTTTCTGGCAGTGCACACGAATCCCGTCAGCGGCGAGGCCGACGGCGCGGTGTTCCAGTTCAACGTCTTCGATCTGGCGGCCAGCCGGTTCGAGGATGTGGGCACCTTCGTGGATGGTAATGAGGTTAATACGGCGGATGATGCGGTGACCGCCGTTGACGATGCGGTGGAGCTTAACGAGGACAACGGCGACACCGCCTTCGCCTCTGTCTTCACCAACGACGATGCGCCGGACTTCGTGCGCTCGATCACTGTTGTGACGCCGCCCGCGGCAGGTATTTTGACCTTCAACGGCGGCACGCCGGGCTATCCCGACGGCAGTTTCAGTTTTGATCCCAACGGCGACTTTGAATATCTGGCGATCGGCGAAAGCACCACTGTGTCTTTCGTCTACGAGGTTGAGGATTCGGACGGCGATACCGATCAGGCGACAGTAACGATCACGGTCATTGGCAGCAATGATGCTCCGGTAATCTCGGTCGAGAGCGGCGACAGTGCCGCGGAGAACCTGCCAGAGACGGATTCCGGCCTGGCGACCTCCGGCACGCTGACGGTCAGCGATGTTGACACCACCGATCTGGTCACCGCATCGGTGCAATCGGTGACAACCACTGGCAACGACACGGATCCGGCATTGCCGGGCAACGCGGCGCTGCTGTCGATGCTGACGGTGGCGCCGACGGCCATTCTCGATGGCACGGAGAACAGTGACAGCCTGGGCTGGAGTTTCAATTCCGCCGGCGAGGCCTTTGATTACCTGGCCGTGGGCGAGAGCGTCAGGCTGGTCTACACGGTGGCGGCAACGGACGACAACGGCGCGTCGGACACCCAGAAGGTGGTGGTCAGGATCGCGGGCCGCAACGATGCCCCGGAGATTTCGGTCGAAAGCGGCGACAGTTCGGCGGAGAACCTGGTGGAGACGGATTCCGGCCTGGCGACCGCCGGCACGCTGACGGTCAGCGATGTTGACACCACCGATCTGGTCACCGCATCGGTACAATCGGTGACAACCACTGGCA
>JAJFGG010000042.1 GCA_021776235.1 Alphaproteobacteria bacterium
CCTATGTTTGTGGACCGGATCAAAGCCGGCGAGCTGGCAGCCGTCAGTGCGCGGCTGCCAAAGGTACCCTCCGTCGTAAAGTTTACCGGCAAGCGCAAGATCGGCAAGCAGGGTGGCGAAATGCGCACCCTGATCGGACGGGCCAAGGACGTTCGCCTGTTCGTGGTTTATGGCTATGCCCGGTTGGTCGGCTATAACGAGAAGTTCGAAATCAAGCCGGATATCCTTCTCTCGGTCGATGTCAAGGAGAACCGGCAATTCACCTTCAAGCTACGGCCCGGCCACAAATGGTCCGACGGCCATCCCTTCACGGTGGAGGATTTCCGTTATTGGTGGGAAGACGTCGCCAATAATCCAAAGCTCGCGCCAGCCGGACCGCCGCGCCTGATGTTGTCCGATGGCCAGCCACCGGCTTTCGAGATCCTGGACGAGACCACGGTGCGCTATACTTGGCCCAAGGCCAATCCATTTTTTCTGCCCCGCCTGGCCGGCGCTTCACCCCTGTTCATCTATCGCCCGGCGCATTACCTGAAACGCTATCACGGCCAATATGCCGAGCCTGGGAAGCTGAAAAAGTTGCTGCGAAAAAAGCGCACCCGCAGCTGGGCCTCGTTGCATAACCGCTTTGACAACATGTACCGCTTCGACAATCCGGAACTGCCAACCTTACAGCCCTGGGTCAATCTTACCCGGCCGCCGGCGACCCGCTTCATCGGGGTGCGTAACCCGTATTATCACCGGATCGATGAAAAAGGCCGGCAGCTGCCCTATATCGACAAGTTCATCTTGTCTGTGTCTGACGGCAAGCTGATCGCCGCCAAGGCGGGCACTGGCGAGGTGGATCTGCAGGCCCGCAACCTGGCCTTCAATAATCTGACTTTTTTGCGGGAAAACGAAAAAGACGGAGAATTCGATACTTATTTATGGCGCATCGCCAAGGGCGCCCATGCGGCCCTGTTTCCCAATATGAACGTGGATGATCCGGTCTGGTCAAAGATCATGCGGGATGTGCGTTTTCGCCGGGCCCTGAGCCTGGGCGTAGATCGGGAGGCTGTCAATGATTCGCTGTATTTCGGCCTGGCCCTGACCGGCAACAACACCCTGCTGCCTGATAGCCCCTTGTTCCGGGAGGAATATCAGAAGCAATGGGCCGAATACGACCCTGACATGGCCAACGAGCTTCTGGACGAAATGGGCCTGACCAAATACGACGATGATAATATCCGCCTGCTGCCCGACGGCCGGGCCATGGAGATCATAATCGAAACCGCGGGCGAGGAAACGGAACAGACAGACATTTTGGAACTGGTCGCCGAAGCCTGGGCCGAAATCGGCGTCAAGCTGTTCATTAAGCCCTCGCAACGGGAAGTTTTCCGTAACCGCATATTCTCGGGCCAGGCCCAGATGTCGATCTGGAGCGGCCTGGAAAACGGCGTTGCCTCCGCCGAGACTTCGCCGGATGAGCTCGCCCCCACGTCGCAATATCAATTGATGTGGCCGAAATGGGGCCAGTATTACGAAACCTCCGGCAAATCGGGCCAAGCCCCGGACCAGCCGGAGGCCCAGGAATTGGCCGCCCTGGCGAAGGAATGGGTATCGGTGAGCGAGTCGGGCCGGCGGGAGGAAATCTGGCACCGCATGCTGGCCATTCATGCCGAGCAGATCTATTCCATTGGTGTCATTGCCGGCGTTCAGCAACCCATCGTGGTCAAGCATGGCCTGAAGAACGTGCCTGCCGAAGGCATCTATAACTGGGACCCTGGCGCCCATTTCGGCATCTACCGTCCCGATACCTTCTGGCTTGATCGATAGCGGCGGCACCGGGTGCAAATAACTGAGGGGCGTCGGCCTGCGGGATGTTCGTTGCCGGATCATAGCAAAATGATTCTGGATGGCGCAGGGCAACGACTGTATCCTTAATGCAGGCTACGCTACCTCAAGCCTCCATCACCAAGAATCGGGTACGTCTCCCATGCAATCGAGTACACCGCAGTCCGGCATTCTTGCACCTGTGCCAAGTTTCTCCCGCTATTTAGAGTTCGGCGCTATTCCTGACCGCGACATTGCCCCTGTCCTCGGACAACTGGCATCCCGGCCTGTCGACCAGGAACTGGTCCTAGGCATCGGCCCGGGTCTGGTTCAGGGTCTGGGCCAATCGATCAAGGGTTTGCGCCCCTTCCCTGGCCTGAGTGGGCCCGGCTGCGAAATTCCGTCCACCCAGGCGGATATTTGGTGCTGGGTCAGGGGCGATGACCGTGGACGGATCACACATGCGGCCCGTGCCGTTGTACGCCTGCTTCAGCCGGCGTTCCGGTGTGACAGGCTGGTCGATGGCTTCAAATATGAGCAAGGGCTGGATTTGACCGGATACGTGGATGGGACCGAGAATCCAGAGGGAGACGCGGCCATCGACACGGCGATCCTCAAAGACGCCGGTGCCGGCCTTGATGGTTCTTCTTTCGTCGCAACGCAACAATGGGTGCATGATCTCGACCACTTCGAGGCGTTGCCTCAGCAGGAACGAGACAACATCATCGGGCGCCGCCAAAGCGATAACGAGGAGTTTGATGACGCGCCGATCTCGGCGCACGTCAAGCGGACGGCGCAGGAAAGCTTCGAACCCGAGGCCTTCGTTGTCCGCCGGTCAATGCCGTGGGCGGATGCGGATGGAGAAGGCCTGGTTTTCGTGGCATTCGGCGCGTCTCTTGATCCATTCGAGGCCCAACTTGGGCGGATGATTGGGCAGGAAGACAATATCCTGGATGGCCTCTTTCGCTTCACGCGCCCGATTACCGGCAGCTATTTTTGGTGTCCGCCCACCTTAGACGGCTGTTTGGACCTTTCCGCCTTGGGTATATAGCGGCCGGCACTCCCCGGAATGGGAGATGCCGGCGCTGTGTTGTCGGGTAGGCTGGGCGATATCAGGTCAGGCAGCCTTGCGGTTTTCCTTCAGGAAACCCAACATGGTATCGGCGTCCGAGACCGCGAACGGGTCGGTTGGGCAGTTGTCCGAATATCCGTCCTCGATGAACATTTTGACGATCTCGCCATCCTCGACAAGCATGGAATAGCGCCAGCTGCGCATGCCAAAACCCAGGTTCGACTTGTCCACCAGCATGCCCATCTTGCGGCTGAATTCGCCGCTGCCATCGGGCAGCAGGAAGACATTTTTTGCGTTCTGAGACAGACCCCACTGATACATCACGAAGGCGTCGTTGACGGATAAACAGACGACCTGATCGACGCCATGGCTGCGGAATTCGTCGTAAAGTTTCTCGAAACGCGGCAGATGCGAGGTCGAACAGGTTGGCGTGAAGGCGCCCGGCAAGGCGAACAGGACAACCCGCTTGCCTTTAAATATCTCGGCGCTGGTCAGATCCTTCCATTCGAACGGATTGGGGACTTTCAGGGCATCGTTGCGAACCCGTGTCTTAAAGGTAACGTTAGGGACGGCGTTCATTTTCATATCCTTCTCGTTGCGTGGTTTGGCGTGGCCTTTTGACTGTATGACCGGTTGTCCTGATAAATATGATGATGATTATATAATTAGTAAAATTAGTAATTATGATGATATTAATCGTTTTTATCACTTATAAAGAAATCACCTATGCAACCTGAGCCCAGCCTGCGTCAGCTCCGTCATTTTCTTAGTCTGGCCGAGCATTGCCATTTCAGTCGCGCGGCAGATGCGTGCCTGGTCACCCAGTCATCGTTGAGCGCCAGCATCAAAGAACTGGAAAACATCCTAGGCGCCAACTTGTTCGAACGGACCAAACGTTCCGTCATGCTGACGCCGCTGGGCCATGACATGGTGGACCTGGCCAGGGCGGTGATCGTCAGGATCGACGATTTAACTGACGCGGCAAAGGGCGCGGGCGTGCCATTGGCGGGCGATCTCCGCATGGGGGTCATTCCCACTATTGGGCCTTTTCTGCTGCCCCGTGTATTGCCGGGGCTGCGTCAATCCTATCCCGATTTACGCCTATACCTGCGTGAGGAACAGACTGACGTGCTACTGCGGCAGTTGGCCGACGGCGGGCTGGACCTGGTGTTATTGGCCCTGCCCCATGGGATGGAGAAGCTGGAAATTTTTGCCTTTGCCGATGATCCTTTTTTGGCCGTTTTCCCGCGGGGCCATGCCCTGGGCAAATTCGAGACAATGACACCGGCGCGAATCGATCGGAAATCATTGCTGGTACTGGAAGACGGCAATTGCCTGACCGCACAAACCCTGGCCATGGGTAAGCTGGGCCAAGACCCGCATATTTCACAGTTTCAGGCGACCAGTCTGCATACCCTGGTGCAGATGGTCGATAACGGCCTGGGAGTGACGGTGCTGCCGAAAATGGCCGTGGATGCCGGCATTTTACGTGGGCTCAAGTTGGATTTCCGGCCCTTCTCAAGTCCCAAAGCATCGCGCCGCGTTGCCTTGGTTTGGCGTCAGACCTCGCGGCGGGGCGACGAGTTCCGGCTGCTGGGCCAATGCCTGCGCGATGAACTGGGAACGCCGGTTCATAGCCGCCAATGCTCCAACTAAGCGCTTTTACGACCGACAAAAGCCATCATTGTGGACGGCTCCGTCAGTCGCTATCCGGCTCGGGGACAGAGGCGTTCTCGATCACCTCGGCGACGCCGCGGCTTTCATCATAGCGCAGGCGTTGCACCGCGTTCAGGTCGGTACCGGTGACCCGAACGAAACGGGCGTCGGCGGGGTGGTCAATGGTATGGATTTCGCCGACATCGAACAATCCGGCCATACCCGGGTTAAGGCGAAATTCCTTGATCACTTCCAACTTCGCATCGCCGGCGCCGTCGCCGCCGTCGACCCGGCTGTACATCTTCATATCCGTATGAAGCTGGGCCTGGCCGTAAATTGCCCAGGACGCGCCATGATCATGGGGTGGCGATTTGTGCCCGGCGCCGGCCCGGTAGGCCAGGACGCAGAACTCAAGATCGGGATCCTCGTACAATGTGCGGACACCCTTGGCCTGCTCCTCGCCCAGGGTCGTCGACACAAAATCCGGATCCACCAATAATTTTTCCAGTTTGCCGCGCGCTATGTCGCGGCCTTCGTGGCCCGGATTGCCGGTCAAGGCGTCGCGGCAGTCCTGACAGAAATCTTCCAGTGAATAGCTCATGATATTGCCCCTTCTTTCTCTACTGTTGAATTCGATCCGACATCGCATCAGGCCTGGACCGGATAGGCCGCGCGCAGCGAAGCCACCTGTTCTTCCGTAAGATAACGGGTTCGCTGCCCTTGTAAAAGCATGAACAGACGCGCTGTCTCTTCCAGTTCCTCGGTTGCATCCAGGGCCGCCGACAAGTCCGCTCCTGCTACCACGGGACCATGATTGGCCAACAACATGGCATGATGGGCCTGAGCGGTCTCCGCCACCGCCTGGGCCAGCTTGGCGTCGCCTGGGGCAAAAAAGGGCACCAGAGGCAATTTTCCCACCCGCATCACATAATAGGCTGTAATGGGCGGCAGCAGATCCGCCGGATCCAAATCCGCCAGCACGGATACGGCGACGGAGTGGGTCGCGTGCAAATGCACCACCGCGCCACTGCCCGCCCGTTGCTCATAGACCGCCAGATGCAGAAAGCTCTCCTTGGTCGGTTTATCGCCGGCGATATGTTTGCCGTTTTCATCAAGGCGCGAGAGGCGGCCGGGATCAAGCCGGCCAAGGTTCGAACCGGTTGGCGTCATAAGCCAGCCGTCATCGAGACGGGCGGAAATGTTGCCGGTCGCCCCATGGGTCAGGCCCCGGCCATGGATCGAGGCCCCGATGTCGCAGATTTCCTGGCGCAGATGAGTTTCATTCATGGCGCACAATCCAATGCCTTCAGGAAGAAATCCTCTGTGCCAAAATTGCCAGACTTCAGGGCCAGCGCCAATGCCGGTTGCCCCAGGGTGGTTGTCCAGGGCACACCGGGATCGATTTGCGGGCCGATGCGAATCCCATGTACGCCCAAAGCCTGAACCACGGCGCCGGAGGTCTCTCCCCCTGCGACCACAAGACGGCGCACGCCGGCGGCGACCAGACCCTTGGCAATCTTTGCCATGGCCGCCTCCAACAGTTCGCCGGCCCGGGCCCGGCCCAGTTTATCCTGCGCCGCGCGCACAGTCTCCGGCGCGGCTGAGGCATAGATCAAAGGCGGTCCTTCGGCTAAATGATCCATGGCCCAGGCCAGCGCCGCGCCGGCCTGATCCTCACCTGCCGCCAGCGCCATGGCGTCCAGCTGAAATGATGGCCGGCTTCGCCGCATATGCGCCACCTGGGACAGGGTCGCTTGCGAGCAAGAGCCCGAAAGTACCACCGCCGGGCCCGGCACGGAGGGCAACTGGTCGGCCACCGCGTCAGCAGGCAGTTTGCCGCGCCGGCGAAAGTTCTCCGGCAGGCCAAGCGCAACGCCGGAACCGCCTGTTAGCAGTTTCAAATCAGCGCAGGCCGCGCCAATGGTCAACAGATCATCGTCGCCCAAGGCGTCAATAATGGCGTGATATTTGCCCTCTGCCTGCAAGGCCGAAAAGGCCGCCCGCACCTGGTCCGGCCCCGCCGCGACCGTGCGGTGATCGACCAGTCCGACCGCATGGCGGGTTTGCGCCCCCAATACCCGTACCAGAGAGGAATCCGTCATGGGTGTCAGGGGATGATCCCGCATACCGGATTCCGAAAGCAACTGCGCACCAACGAACAGATAGCCATAACAAATCGTGCGGCCGTTCTCGGGGAAGGCCGGACAGGCAATGGTGAAATTTTGTTGCAAGGCATCCAACAAGGCCTCGGTTACCGGACCAATGTTTCCCTGGGGCGTGGAATCAAAAGTCGAGCAATATTTGAAAAAGAACTGCTCTGCGCCCGCACCCTGCAACCAATTCAGCGCGGCCAGGGATTGCGTAATCGCCTCGTCAACCGGATTGGTTCGCGATTTCAGGGCAATGACCACGGCCTCTGCCTCGGGAACTTCAATGTCCGCGCCCGGCGGCGCAAACAATTGCACCGTACGCATACCCTGGCGGACCAGGGTGTTGGCCAAGTCCGTGGCGCCGGTATAGTCGTCGGCGATACAGCCAAGCAGTATGGTCATTCCCGCTCCTCAAAAAAGCTCCCATGCAGTCTGGACCGCCGGTCCATTTTGCATGACAGTAGCACGGCAGCAATGACTGCAAAGGGGGGATTGGATGACCTGGTCGATTATTGCCCGGGACAGAGAAAATGGCAGCTTGGGTATAGCTGTGGCCTCGCGCTTTTTTGCGGTCGGTGCCATCGTGCCATGGATCAGAAGCGGGGTCGGCGCCGTGGCCAGCCAGGCCATGGCCAATCCCATGCTGGGCCCGGCCATCCTTGATCGCCTGCAGGCGGGTGAAACGGTCGAGGCGGCCCTGGATGGCGCCTGGGGTGGTGACGATGGCCGTGCGGTTCGCCAGGTCCACGTTCTGGACAGCCACGGTAACCGGGCCGCGCACACCGGGGGCGATTGCATCGATTGGTGCGGTGACATGGCGGGTGTAGACGTTTCCGTAGCGGGCAACATGCTGGCCGGAAAGGCTGTGCTGCAGGCCTGTCTGGATGAATACCGCGATCACGGCGACCGGCCCTTTGGCGAGCGGCTGTTGCGAAGCCTGTTGGCGGGTGACGCCGCGGGCGGCGACAAGCGCGGCCGGCAATCGGCGGCATTGCAGATCTACACGACCGAGGATTATCCCGACTGGGACATCCGGGTTGACGATCACCCCAACGCGCCGGCCGAACTGGCCCGCGTCTTCGCTGTTGGCCAGACCGCCTTCGCCGCCTACAAGCCCCTTATTCCTACCCATGCCAACCCTGCCGGGATCACCGATCGCGCGCGGATGGCCCAGGTCCGGGAAAAGGCAGACCCTCAATAGGCAGCCCCCTGCCCTGACCCTGTTTGCGTGGAGAAAGATTATTATGGCCAAGACCAAGAACATTCTGTTTATCATGTACGATCAGTTGCGGGCGGATTATCTGGGCTGCGCGGGCCATCCCACCCTGAGCACGCCTCATATCGATGCCTTCGCCCAGCGTGGCGTACGTTTTAATCGGGCCTATTGCCAGGCCCCGGTTTGCGGCCCGTCCCGGGTCTCGTTCTACACCGGGCGTTATATGTCCAGTCACGGCGCCGGCTATAACAGCGTGCCGTTCTCCGTTGCCGAATGGACCATGGGCGATTATCTGCGCCAGGTTGGCATGCGCTCGGTCCTGGTAGGCAAAACCCACATGGTGCCGGACCGGGCCGGCATGGAGCGTTTGCAAATCGCCGCGGCATCGGAACTGGGTGTTTGGGTCAGCCAATGCGGCTTTGAGCCGTTTGAACGGGATGACGGTTTGCATCCCGATCAGTCCTTGGATCCCAATCTGGCATACAACAACTATCTCCGCGCCATGGGTTATGTTTCCGACAATCCATGGCACGATTTCGCCAACTCGGCCGAGGGTCCGAATGGCGAAGTGTTGAGCGGCTGGCAGATGCGCCATGCCCGCCTGCCGGCGCGGGTCAGGGACGAGGATTCAGAGACACCCTATATGACCCGGCGGGCCATGGAATTCATTGAGCAGGCGAAGGACGAACCCTGGTGCCTGCATCTCTCCTTAATCAAGCCGCATTGGCCATATATGGCGCCCGCACCCTACAACGAGATGTACAGCGCCAACCAGATTTTGCCGGTCAACCAGAGCAGCGAGGAATTCGATAATCCGCACCCTGTCGTGGCGGCCTTTCAGGGCCATGAAGGCAGTGTAAATTTCCGCCGTGATGAAGTGCGGCAAACGGTGATCCCCACCTATATGGGTCTGATCAGCCAAATCGATGATCAGTTGGGCCGGCTGATGGTATTCCTGGAAGAACAGGGCCGCATGGATGACACCATGATCGTTCTGACCTCGGACCACGGGGATTATCTGGGCGATCATGGCCTGGGCGAGAAAGACCTGTTGCACGAAGAGGTGGCCCGTATTCCCATGCTCATTTACGATCCGGACCCCGCCGCGGACAGCCGCCGTGGCGCCGTGGACGAACGGTTGGTCGAAGCCATTGATCTGATCCCGACCTTTCTGGACAGTCAGGGTGGAGATCCAAACAGCCATCGCCTGGAAGGGCGGTCCCTGTTACCGCTGCTGCGCGGCACCGGTGAAGTGGCGGCGTGGCGCGATGCGGCATTTTCAGAGACGGATTATACCTTTCATCCGGCCCGGCGCACCTTGAACCTGGGCCCCGAACAGGCCCGCGCCTATATGGTTTGCACCGTCGCCTGGAAGTACATCTTTTATGAAGGCTTCCGCCCGCAATTGTTCCATCTGGCGGAAGATCCGTGCGAGCAAAACGATCTGGGAACGGATCCGGACCATGCAGAACAGCGGGCGCTTTTGCATGAAAGACTGTTCCACTGGCTGCGCAACCGCCGTATGCGCACGACCCTGACCCATGAAGCGGTGGAGCAGCGCACGGGCGGCGCCAAGGCGCGCGGTTTCGTCTTCGGTGTCTGGTGACATAGCGGTCACCATATTCCGGTATAAATTCTGTCCTAAAGAATGGCGACGGGCCGAACAGGGCAACCAGTGGCGCCCTTGAATTTGACTGGCAGCAGGACAAAACAGAAACTATTGATGCCGTCCCGGGCCAGATCGGCCAGGACAAGATTCTCGATGATATGGACACCGGCCTCGACCAGGCAATGCTGGTGCACCGGCATCATAATCTCCGGGTGATTGGTGCCGGGCAGGACTTCCAGGGCCATATTGTCGGCGCCAATGGCCACCACCCCTTTTTCGGTCAGCCACTGCGCCGCGCCGACATCCAGGCCCGGCTCGCCTTCCAGGTACTTGCTGTTGTTGACCATGAAAAAACGGCCCCAACCCGTATTGACCAACACCGCGTCGCCGGCCTGAAGCTCTATGTCCCTGGCTTCGCAGCATCGTTTCAAGTCGTCGGTGGTGACAGCCCGGCCCACGCCCAGATATTCGCCGCCGTCCAGGCCGGAAACATCCAGACATACGCCGCGTGTGATCATCGGCGGAATATGTTCGATGCCCAGATTGAGCAGGCCAAAATCGCCGACACTCTCGTCAACCGTATGGTCGCCGTACAGATGCTCGCCGATGCTGAAATGGCCCAGGGCATCGATATGGGTGCCCACGTGCATGGTCATTCCGACCCGTTCCAGATTGGCGCCAACCTGGTTGGTGGCCCCCATGCCGGCCCTGATCCGCATACTGTTGCGCGCGGTGGCACCGGAATGGATCACATAAGGCGTTTGATTGGGCGCCATGAACGGCGCGCCGTTTTCGATTACATGGCTCAGATCCAGCACCTGGCCGGATTTCGCCAGTGAGAGGGCCGCCAGCGTCGTTTCGGGCCCCAACTGATTGGCCGCGCCAAGCTGATCGCCAGCCCCCCAGCTGCCATGATCGTGGACACAATTGTTCATATCATTCCCCTAGAGCAACCTGCGTTCATTTGAGCGCAGACAAGTTGCGCTAACTCTTTAAAATTGATCAAATTATCAGCCCAAAAATGATGCCATTTTTGGGCTGTTTGATCTAATGCGAATCCCGGGCTTCGCCCCGCTCCTCGATGACATTGACGAACATGGTCGCGGGTTCCAGACAGGCGCCGGTTTCCAATTGACCCACCATGGAGCGGTAAATGTCCTCCCACGGTGTCTGGGAGCCAGGGAAGTTGGCGATCCAGGCGGCCTTGCGTTTCTCTATCTCGTCCGCCGGCAGCATCACATCAACGGTGCGTTTGTTCAAATCAACCCGCACCTTGTCACCGGTTACCAGTATCGCCAAACCGCCACCGACCGCGCTTTCGGGTGAGACATTGAGAATTGACGGACTACCGGACGTGCCGCTTTGCCGGCCATCACCCATGCAGGCCAAATCCTCGATCCCCTGCGCCGCCAGGGCGTCGGGGGGTGTCATATTGACCACCTCGGCCGAGCCGGGATAACCCACGGGGCCACTGCCCCGAATGACCAGGATGCTGTGCACGTCAATTTCCAGGGATGGGTCGTTGATCCGTGCGTGATAATCTTCCGGCCCCTCAAAAACGATCGCCCGGGCCTCAAAGGCATCTTCATCACCAGATTTGGAGAGATAGCGGTTGCGGAAATTGTCGTCGATGACGGACGTCTTCATCACCGCGCTATCGAACAGGTTGCCCGACAACACCACGAAGCCGGCCTTGGCCATCATCGGCTGGTCGTAGGGTTTGATGACGTCGCGGTTGATATACGGGCTGGCGGCATGGGCGGCATCCAGATTTTCACCCATGGTCTTGCCAGTGACAGTCATGGCGCGTTCAATCAATTTACCGGCGTTTTTCAACTCCAGCATCACGCCGGGCACACCACCGGCCTTGTGATAGTCTTCGCCCAGATACTCACCGGCGGGCTGCAGATTGACCAACAGGGGAATATCATGGCCATGGCTTTGCCAATCTTCCAATGACAGCTCCACGCCCATATGACGCGAGATGGCGGCCAGATGGATCGGGCAGTTGGACGATCCGCCGATGGCCGAGGACGTAACAATGGCGTTCAGAAAGGCGTCACGGGTCATCACGTCCGAGGGGCGCAAATTTTCCCGCACCATATCCACTATCCGCAGACCGGTGCGATAGGCGCATTGGCCCCGTTCCCGATAGGGACCCGGGATCGCCGCGGCACCCGTAAGGGTCATCCCCAAAGCCTCGGCCAGCGAGTTCATGGAGGTTGCCGTCCCCATGGTGTTGCAATGGCCTACGCTTTGTGCCGAAGAAGCAACTAGTTCGACAAATTTATCGATATCAATCTCGCCCGCGGCAAGTTTGACGCGCGCCTCCCAGACGATGGTGCCCGAGCCCGTATTCTTGCCTTCGTGATGACCGTTCAGCATCGGGCCGCCGGGCAGCGCGATGGCCGGAATATTCACCGTCGCGGCCCCCATCAGCATGGCCGGCGTGGTCTTGTCGCAGCCCGTGGTCAAAACCACGCCATCGATGGGATAACCGTGCAGGACTTCCACCAGGGATAGATATTGCAGATTGCGGTCCAGGGCAGCCGTTGGCCGCTTGCCGGTCTCTTGAATAGGGTGCACGGGAAATTCGATCGGTACGCCGCCGGCAAAAATTATGCCGTCCCGTACACGCTTGGCCAATTCAACATGGTGGCGGTTGCAGGGCGAGAGATCGCTACCGGTCTGAGCGATGCCGATGATGGGGCGGCCCGATCGCAATTCCTCGGGCGTCAGGCCGAAATTGAGATAACGCTCCAGATACAGCGCCGACATTTCCTGATGATCGGGATCATTGAACCAGCGTTGGCTGCGCAGTTTCAATTTTGTTTCGTCTTTTGCCATCACCCATCTCCCTATTCCTGTAACACACGAACTATCGACCATCGCTTATAGCAGACCGGCGCCCGCAGGCGCCATTATTCCGGCCGATTTGCTGGTGCCGGGCATAGACCCATGGCAAAATGGCGCCTGGATTGTTCAGGAGAGCATAATACATGCCGTATGTAACCGGCCGCGCCATTCATGACGCGGATGCCCATATCATGGAGACGCCCGAGATGCTGGCGGATTTCGCGGATCCGGACGTACGCGAACGCATTGGCAGCCAGCAATTCTCGCATCTGATGGGTGGCGAGGGCGCGGCGGCAATGTTTGCCGAAGTCCGGCGCAATCATACCGATCCGGCTTACCGGGCCAGTGACGAGACGGATATCATGCACCGCAAGAACTGGCATGCCACCGGATCGTTCTTAAAGGAAGACCGTGCCGGCGCCCTTGATCTGCTGGGCTTCAAAAGCCAACTGATGTTCAACACATTCTGGAACGCCTATCTGCTGGACCTGGAAATGGGCGATGACCCCGACCTCGCTTATGGCGCGGCACGGGCCCATAACCGGGCAATGCTGGATTTTTGTTCCGTCGACCGGCGCCTGTTGCCTGCCTGCTACGTACCGCTGATGGATTTTGACCGAACCGCGGCCTTTACCGCCGAGGCGATCAAGGCCGGTGCCAAGGCTATCCTGGTGCCATCCGCCTGCCCGGCCAACCATTCACCCAGCCACACGGGCCTGTTCCCCGTCTGGCGTCAGGCCGAGGAAGCCCGGCTGCCCATCGTCATGCATGTCGGCGGCGGCGGACAGTTGCTGGACCCAAGATATTTCGATAATGGCCTGGCGCCCGTAAAGGACTTTCACGGCGGTGCCGAGAACTTCCGCTCGGTCGATTATATGGCCATTCCCCGCCCCACGGCGCAAACTCTGGCGACCCTGATCATCGATGGGATCTTCGAGGCGCACCCGGATCTGAAATTCGGCATTATCGAACTGGGCTCGGTCTGGCTACCAGGCATGATGCAGCAGCTGGACGCGGCGCATGAGGCGTTCGCCCGCCATGAAGAGCGCCTGCAAAGACTAAGCCTGCGGCCCAGCGAATACGTCAAACGGCAAATTCGCATAACCCCCTATCCGACCGAGGATGCCGGCTGGGTTATTGATCAGGTGGGCGAGGAAGTCTGTCTGTTTTCCTCCGACTACCCCCACGTAGAGGGCGGCCGGGCGCCCATCAAACGCTTTGACGCCAGTCTGGAGAAAGCCACGCCGCAGGCACGGCAACGCTTTTACCATGACAATTTCGTCGATCTTATGGGCGCCGGTCTGGCCTGATCATGGATACTGATGGCTCTAAAGGCCCAGGTATTGTTGGCGGATTTCTTCGTTTTCCTGCAATTCATCGATGGTACCGCCAAAGCGGACCTGGCCTTTTTCCAGGATATAGGCGCGGTCGCTGAGACCGGTGGCGAATTTCGCATTCTGCTCGCACAACAGAATAGTCATGCCTTCGTCCTTCAAACGCGCGATTTGCGTGCCCAGGTCCCGGACCACCAAGGGGGCCAGTCCTTCCGAGGGTTCATCGAGCAGCAACAGGTCCGGATTGCCCATAAGAGTGCGGCCCACGGTCAGCATCTGCTGTTCACCGCCGCTTAAATAACCGCCCTTGCGGCTGGCGAGGCCTTCAAGAACAGGGAAAATTTCGTGCACCCGGTCGATGGTCCATTCCTTGGCATGGGGCGTGGCCGCGGCTTTACGTCCCGCTTCCAGGTTTTCGCGGACCGAAAGATCAGGGAAGATACGCCGTTCCTCGGGGACGAAACCAACGCCCAACTTTGCAATGCGAAATGCGGCCTTGCCGGTGATATCGGCGCCCTTGTAAATCACCGAACCCTGGCGCGGCGCGGTCAGGCCCATAATGGAGCGTAAGGTCGTCGTCTTGCCGACGCCGTTACGGCCCAGCAGAGCGACACACTCGCCCTCATCCACATTGATGGAAATGCCGAACAATATCTGGCTCAGGCCGTAGGAGGTGTAGATATCGTTGACTTCCAGGATCATGCCGCCTCTCCCAGATAGATCCGTTGTACGTCCGGATTATCCCTCACATCCTCGGGCTTGCCTTCGGCCAGGACTGCACCCTGGTGAAAAACGGTGATCTTGTCGGCGACGGAAAAGACAACATCCATATCGTGTTCGGTGAACAGCAACGTCAGATCTCTCTCCTGGGCAATCCGTTCAACCAATTCGATTGTGCTGGTGGTTTCCTGGGGCGACATGCCGGCCGTGGGCTCGTCCAGCAGCAGGATTTCCGGTTCGCTGGCCAGGGTAATGGCCATTTCAAGCTGCTTTTGAAAGCCATAGGACAAGGTACCACTGATCGAATGGGCTTCATCTACCAAACCGACATCCCCCAGCAAGGCGTAGGTCTCCTCCTGCACCAGATCCTTGGCCGGTGTGAAAAAATTAAACGACTTGCGGGCATGTGCGAGAACCGCGACCTGGACGTTTTCGAAGACGGACAGGCGGGGAAAGATATTGGTGCGCTGGAAGGAACGCCCCATGCCTTTCTGACAGATGGTATGGGGGGCCAGGCCCGTAATATCCTCGTCATGGAAAAAGACCCGGCCCTCGGTCGGCGTCAAATGACCCGTGATAAGGTTGAACATGGTTGACTTGCCGGCGCCGTTGGGACCGATAATGCAGGCCATCTGACCTTTTTCGACAGTCAGGTTGACGTCGTTGATGGCAATGAAACCATCGAATGACATGGTAGCGTTTTCAACACGAAGCAACATCCCTGGAACCTCCCAAACCGCTTGCGGCACTATTCAATCGGCGGCTTCCCGCGCAGCGTCCTCTGCAGCCGCCGGGACGCCATCGCTAAACGCCTGTCTGATGTCGTCCTGGAAAAGAACGTAGAAGCAGTAGATATTCCACAGGAAGACAATGGCCAGGCCGGACAAGGGCGTTTCCAGATACATCTGTAGAACCAGAGACAGCACCGTGAACGCCAACAGCAACCAGCGGAAAAGCAGCTGGTACGAGCGCACGCCCCGCAACAGCCACCACAGCAACGCGGCGCCGACAACTGCCTGCAGCACTGTCCGCGGTATGATGCCCCAGGTGACCAGAGACAATAGCTCGAAATCCCAGTCTTCTGAGATCCACCAGGAATCCGGAGCCTGCAGGATCGCAAAGAATGCCGTGAAAACGACCGCGCCAATAAAGAAATACCAGGTCTTACGGCTAAATTGCGCTATCAGCTTGTTCATCTTGGTGACTTGGTCGTCGGCCGAGGTCTCATCCCGCTCCTGAATAAAGCCAACAATGCCTCCCGGTAGCCCAAACAATATGAGTACCAGGATGCCGCCGAGGAATAGTTGCCAGATCTCAGGATAATTCTGCGTGATGTCGGCATCCAGTGTCAGCAACAAGAAGGCCCCGACGACGGGCCCGAAGAAAGTGTAAACCCCGCCCAGCAGACTCATCAATAGAACCTGGGTCGACTGTGTCCAATGGGCAAGATCAGGATAGACGCTGCGCTCGTTGATCATGATCAGGGCCCCGGCCAGACCCGAGAAAGCACCGGCGATCATAAAAGCATAAAGCTTGAAGCGCTGCACATCGACACCGACGAAATCCGCCCGTACCTCGTTTTCCCGTATTGCCGTCAAGGTCTTGCCGAATGGCGAGTTAACGATCCGCCAGAGCAAATATACTGCGATCATGGTGATCACCAGCACGAACTTGTAGTAGTTGGCGAAGGTCGGGTCCTTAACCCAATCGGGCACCGGAATCCCGATCAGACCGTTGTCGCCGCCGGTAAAATCGTACCATTTGAAGGCAATGAGATAGACGATATGGCCAAAGGCCAGGGTCAGAATGGCGAAATAGATGTGTGTGCGGCGAATACAGAAATAGCCGATCACCAGCGCCGCCAGCGCGCCGCCAATGGGGGCGGCGATCAGGGCCACGTAAAAGTTCATCCAAACGATATACTTCAACAACAAACCGGCCGTATAGCCGCCGATGCCGAGATAGGCGGCCTGACCAAACGAGATCAATCCGCCATAACCCATCAACAAATTGAAGGCGACGGCGAACAGGGACCAGATGAAGACTTCCGTCAGAAATATGATCCAGAAATCGGCCCATCCCATATAGATAATCAGTTCCGGCACCCAGAACATCAACGCCATGACCGCCAAAAAGCACCAGAGCACAGGATCCCGGTACGCCGCCCGTGCCTGCGACAGCGGCTCCATATTTTGCTGTAATGTGTCTTGTGAAGATGCCACACCGGCCCCCTGAAATTTCTGGTTCACAATTCCTACAGTTCAGTCAATGATTTGCGATCAATGACCGCCTTCGACCTTCTTGCCCAACAGGCCTTGTGGCCGGGCGACCAGAACGACGGCCATGAGGACATAAATGAACACGGACTCCAACTCCGGTACGAACAGAATGCCAAAGGATTTCAATTCCCCATAAATCAGCGCCCCCAGCGCCGTCCCGGCCATGGAGCCAAGGCCGCCCAGCACCACGACCAGGAAAATTTCGATGATGACGTCAAAATCCATGCCCGGATATAGCGCCCCCATGGGTGCGAGCACCGCGCCACCCAGACCGCCCAGAAAGGCGCCAATGGCAAAGACGCCCGTATACAGCAGCCGTACATTGACGCCCAACGCGCCGATCATCTCGCGGTCCTGGGTCGCGGCGCGCACGGTGCGTCCCACCGCGGTGCGGTTGAGAAACAGGTATAGTCCGATCAGCGTCAGAAAACCGGCAGGCAGCAGCACGAATATCTGATAACTGGGAAACAGGCTGCCGGCGATCGTTACCGTGCCTTCAAAACCTTCCGGCCGCGCCACGGATTGGTTTTCGGCCCCCCAGATCAGTTTCACCAGATCACCAAATATCAAGACCAGGCCATAGGTCAGCAAAAGCTGATAGAGGGGATCGGCTTTATAGATCGGTCGTAAAAAGATGATTTCCATGACGATGCCCAGAACCACCACCGCCAAGGGCGCAATGAACAGCGCCGGCCAAAAATCACCGGCCGTAAAACCGACATAGGTAAAAACAAAAAAAGCGCCGTACATATAAAGCGAGCCATGCGCGAAGTTGAGAATTCCAAGCACGCCGAAGACCAAGGACAGGCCTGATGCCACCAGATAGATGCCGGCGGCGATAAACAATCCGTTGACCAGTTGGACAAAAAACACGTTCGTCATGAAATCGGCCATACTAGTCTCCGTAATTTGACGCCCCAGTCGAATGGGTCACGCTGTAGGGCAAATGCAAAGTTCTGATCGGCGTGGGAGGCAATGCTGGTTATCGTGAGCAACGAGAGGCTCTAAGGGTATCCGGGGACCCGGCCGAACCAGACAGGGCCCCGGAACATTGCGCTGGCAAAGCCGCGCGACAGTAATTGATACCGCCGAACGAAGCCTTAGCTGCCTTTCTTGTTGTACATGGCCCGCGCCTTTTCGACTTCCATCTTGGTGCGCAACACGTCCATGCCTTCGGCCCGGGTAACGTCTTTCAGGCGTTTGAAAGGATACTTTGGATCCACATAGGTAAATCCGGCGTGGTAGGCAAACGTCGCCTGCCCGTCGATCTTCCGGATTTCCACGTCACCCAACAAGGTATCGAATTTGGCGCCGCGCAAAGCCTTGCTCATGGACTTCGAGTCCGCCGCGCCGGCCGCATTCATCGCCTGCGCCATCATATAGGTGGAGACGTAACCGATGACGTCACCGGACTTTGGCAGGTATCCGGCCCGTTTTTTGAATTCAGCGATGAACTTCTTGTTCTGGGCCATCTTCACCGGGTTGGTATCAAAGGCATAGAAATATGTCGCCATGATGCCATCCGGCATTTCCTTGCCCAGAGGCTTGAGGATATCCAGGTCGCCGGCGCCGGTGGATATGAACTGCAATTTGTCAAACAAGCCATAGGCGTTGGCCTGCTTGATGAAAGCAATCAGGTCGCCGCCCCAGAGCGAGGAAAAGACTGCATCCGGCTTGGCGTTCAGCAAGGCGGTGATGTGTGCGGAATAGTCACGCTCGCCGAGCTTTGGCCACAGATCGCCCTTTTTGGAAACGTCGCCGCGTTTCGTCTGTAGAAATTCCCAGAAGTCGGCATTGACGCGATGGCCGTATTCGTAATCCGGGCCGATGAAATAATAGCTTTTCCAAGGCCCCTTGGATGCGGCCAGGGCGGCGGTGCGGCCCATTACCGTCGTATTGGTATTGGTACGGACCACATAATCATGCCCCTGTTCGCCGGTCAGCGCCGCCGTCTGGGCGATGGTGTCCACGAACAGCACCTTCATCTCCTTGGCCACTTGTGAAACCGCCAGGGCGACGCCGCTGCTGATCACGCCCATGACGAAATCAACCTTGTCCCGGGTCACCAGGCGGCGGAATTCTTTCACTGCGATGCCGGGTTTCAATTTATTGTCGCGGACTACGAACTTGATCTTGCGTCCGCCCAGAACGCCGCCAGCGGCATTGATCTCTTCGGCAGCAATCTGGTGGCCAATAACGGTGCCCTTGGTATAAACCGCCGCCAGGCCGGAAAGGGCGTACAAAAGGCCGATCTTGACGGGTTGCTTTTTGGCTGCCATGGCCGGCGTGGCAATCAACGCCAACGCCATAGTTGGGATCAATAATTTTGAGAACATTCCTCTATTCATAGCTACCTCCCCTGAGCGCCTATATGCTTGATACGATTATGTTCCTTCTTATTCCCACATATTTTCCATAACCGCGCACAAACCGTAGACGTTAACCCGCACCTAGACAATAGCTAAAATTGACATAACCAGTCCGCATGCCGTGTGCTTTTGAGAAACGTGCGAGTACGAAGGGTCGCTGACGGCGGCGGGGCGGACGGAAGCTCAGATGGAAAATCCAGCGCGGGACCGGTGATTTTAGCTGTCGTCGGCCATTTCGCGTTCCGCCCGTTTCTTTTCCACCATGCGGGCGCCAAGAATGGAAATCTCGTAGAGCAGGAGAATGGGAACGCCCAGGCCAATCTGGCTGATCACATCCGGGGGGGTCAATATGGCGGCCGCGGCAAAGGTGATGATAACGGCGTATTTACGTTTTTGCGCCAGTCCCTTGGCGGTCACCAGACCGGCCCGGGCCATGAGCATCAGGATCACGGGAAGCTGGAAGGACAGGCCGAAGGCAAAGATCAATTTCATCACCAGGGACAGATACTCGTTGACCTTGGGCTCCATCTGAATTGCCAGCATGCCGGCCCCGCCAGTCGTTTCAAAACTGAGGAAGAACTGCCAGGCCAGAGGAAATATCAGGTAATAGACCAGGGAAGCACCCAACAGGAACAGCACCGGTGTCGCCAGTAAAAAGGGTAGGAATGCGCGGCGTTCCTGTTTGTACAGGCCCGGCGCGACAAAGGCCCAGATCTGTCCGGCAACGATCGGAAAGGTCAGACAGACGGAGCCGAAAAAGGCCACTTTCAGATAAGTGAAGAAGGCCTCGTGCAGGCCTGTATAGATCAGACGCCGGCCCTCCTGGCCCTCCATCACGTCCGCCAGGGGCTGTACCAGGAAGGCATAGATTTGTTCCGCCACCAGATAGCAAAGGACAAAGCCGATCACCAAGGCGCCGATGGACCAGAGCAGGCGGTTGCGCAGCTCTACCAGATGCTCGATCAGGGGCATCTTTTCGGCTTCAACTTCGTCTTCGATTTCGGCCTCGAATTCCGGGTCGTCCGTGATTTCTTCCTGTGACACGGCTAGGCGTCCGGAACTTTGGCTGGCGGGCTGCTTGTGGCCTCGTCATCGCCAGTAATGTCCGGCCTCTGCGCCGCGGCTTCCGCCATCGCCGCATCGTCGTCGTCATCAGGCGGCCATTTCATCGGCGTCGGCGGCGGCGTGGGATAGTCGCCCGACTGCGCACCGGACTCGCTTTGCCCGTCTGTCGGCAAGGCGCCGCTATCGATTGCCGGATTCAGATAGCCCTCTGGGCTAAAATCATCAATGCTGTTGGAAGCCTTGCGCAATTCGTCCAATTCGGATTCGGAAATCATGTCGTTGACGCTGTTCTGCAGATCGCGGGTCATGGCGCGTGCCTTGCCGATCCATTGCCCGATCGTACGCAAAGTGCGCGGCAGATCCTTAGGCCCGATCACGACGATCGCCACGACGGCGATCATCAACATTTCGCTCCAACCTATGTCCAGCATGGCGCCAGATCCCCTCGGGCCGTAGCAAGCCTCAAACTTCAGCCTGCGGCGCGGTGAAGGGAACCCTAACTTTTTGCGGCCTCGTCCTTGGTGGCGCTGGCCTGTACCGGTTTGGCATCATCGCCGTCAAGGGTCTCATGCGAGGTGGACGCCACTTTGTCGTCCTCTGCCATACCGGATTTGAAGCTTTTGATGCCCTTGGCCAAGTCGCCCATCAGGGAAGAAAGTTTGCCCCGACCGAACAGCAATACAACCAGCAAGACAACGATCGCAATTTGCCAAAAACTCAAACCCATGGGTAAAACTCCGTGTTCCGGGGCGCACCGTCACGCCCGCCAAATCTGCGGCAATATGGCAGAAGGACCGCCATGAAGCAATGTAACCGACATATGGGCCTTGCCGCCGATTTCGTCGAGCGAAATCGTACTGTCAGTGCCGGTCCCTGGCTGACGTCAACCTTGGATATCGATGATTTCAGCTGATTGCGCGCGTATCTCCGTGTCGCCTGCCGGCGGAACCTCGGGCAGGATGGGCGTGCTGCCGTCATCGCCGTCTTCCAGGGGGTCTTCCGGTTCCCGATGGGACAGTGGCAAAAGATCAGTGCGCGCCTGCCCTTCCAACAATCCCGATGCCTTCAATTCGTCCAGTCCGGGCAGGTCCTTGATGCTCTGAAAGCCGAAATGTTCCAGAAAACCATCGGTGGTGCCGTAGGTTACTGGCCGCCCCGGCGTTCGCCTGCGGCCGCGAATGCGCACCCAGCCCAGTTCCATCAATAAATCCAAAGTGCCTTTGGAGAGGCTGACCCCCCGCACCTCTTCGATCTCGGCCCGCGTGACCGGCTGATGATAGGACGTGATGGCCAGGGTTTCCAGCGCCGCACGGGATAGTTTGCGGTGCTGCTGACGGTGCTCCTGCAACAGGAAATGCAGATCGGGCGCCGTCCGCATGGCCCATTTTCCAGCGACCTGCACCAGGTTGACGCCTCGATTGGCATAGGCGGATGCCAACTGGCTCAGCAGGCCGGGGATATCGGCGTCATCCGGCAGGCGCGCTGCCATACTGGCTACATCCAACGGCTCCGTTGCTGCGAATAACAATGCCTCGACCATGCGTTGATAGCCCGCCTCTTGTTCAGTGGCTGGCGCCGTGGGGGATGTATTCTCAGTGGGCGCGATGTCCGCGGTCATGAGCCTTTGGCCTCCTTGACATAAATGGGTCCGAAAGTCTGACCTTGGCGCAGGTTAAGGCGCCCTTGTTTCGCCAGTTCCAACGACGCGGTAAAGGTCGACGCCAAGGCGGAGCGCAATTCCATACCGGCCTTCAACTCGGTCGGCAGAAAGGCCTCCAAACTGGCCCAATCAGGCATTTTGCCCAGAAACATTGATAGTCGGCGCAGCGCCTCCTCCACTGACAAAATGGCCGGGGGGCGTGGCGTGATCGACATCACCTCCGATCGGTCGACCTGGCCCACATAGGCCATCAACAGATCATAAAGGCTGCAGTCATAGAGGGATTTTCGGATCACCGTCACCCCCTCCGGGGCGCCGCGGGAAAAGATGTCTACGCCCAGGCGTTGCCGCTGCATTAAGGTTTCGGCCGCTTCCCGCATGGCTTCCAGGCGTTGCAATTGATGTTGCAGGCGGGCGGCCAGTTCTTCGCCGGTGGGCTCGTCATCGCCGGGCTGGGCCGGCAACAATAAGCGGGATTTCAGATAAGCCAGCCAGGCTGCCATGACCAGATAGTCCGCTGCCACCTCCAGGCGCAGGCGCCGGGCCTCGGCGACGAAGACCAGATACTGCTCCGCCAGATCCAGAATAGAAATATGGGTCAGATCAAGCTTCTGTTGCCGCGACAAGGTCAAAAGAACATCCAATGGTCCTTCATAGCCATCCAAGGTGACCTGGAAGCCCTCGACCCGCCCCGCGGCCAGCACCGCGTTCGGCGGCGGCCCTTCAAAGGGCTCGCCGGAGGCTGCTGTGGCGGCATCCGTCGAATTTACTACGGTGCCTGGTTTGCGGCGTTCGCTCATAGCACGATTATACCCTATCCATACGGTCGACCAAGCTGATTTACGCAATATCTTGTGGCTGTCCTTAACCGTATCGCAAAATAGGCGTGGCTCACAAAAATTTCAGCAGATCATTCAATCGGTCCAGCAGCTCATCATATCTGACCGGTTGGGGTGCCCGCCGCCAGGCCAGAGCACGTTGCCAGCGGTCCTGGGCTGGCGCGGAAAGGGCTGGGCAGGCATCGGCCACGGCCTGCATTTCAACCCTGTTGCCGTTGCAATGCAGGGCCACGTCACAACCCGCCGCCAGGGCGTTGGCCGCCCGCTGCCCCAGGTTTCCGCCCAAAGCCTGCATGGACAGATCATCTGTGAACAAGAGGCCATCAAAGCCAATTTCACCCCGGATTACCTCGTCGATAACGATTTTGGACATCGTTGCCGGAAAATCAGGATCGAGGGCGGGAAAAAGCAGATGGGCGGTCATTCCCATGGGTAGATCGGCCAGGGCCGCGAAAGGTCGAAAATCCCGCTCAACTAACTCATGCCGGCTGGCCGAGACGACGGGCATCTCCAGGTGGCTGTCGACTTGGGTACGGCCATGGCCGGGCATATGTTTGATCACCGGCAAAATACCGCCGTCGCGCAAACCATCCGCTTGGGCACGGCCCAGGCTCGCCACCAAATTCGGATCAGCGGAAAAGGCGCGGTCGCCGATGACCTGGTGCCCAGTCGGGTCATGCACGTCGAGGCAGGGCACGCAGTTAACGTCAACACCCAAAGACGCCAATTCCAGAGCCATCAAGCGGGCATTCAGGTTCACCGCTTCCAATGCCAAGCTTGCTTCATTCAAGGCTAAACGGCCAAAAAATGCCGCCGGGGGTATCTTGCGCCATTGCGGCGGCGGCAATCGTTGTACACGCCCGCCCTCGTGATCCATCAGCACCGGCGCCGCGGGCCGGTCGACGGCGGCCCGCAAATCGGTCGTCAGTTTGCGGATTTGTTCCGGATTGTCGCAATTCCGGGCAAACAGGATAAAACCCAGAGGATTGGTGGCGCGAAAAAACGCCGCTTCATCAGGCTGCAGCTCCGGCCCCGCGCAACCGAATACGACCGCCCGGGGGGTGGCCGATGTCATGATTTCGCCGCCTCATTGCGGCGGGACAATGAAGCAGTCCTGCCGTTTTGCCTTCAATTTTACGCAGGCCGATCTTGCCTTGGCCGCGGTTTCAAAAAATCCTGCCTGAACCCGATAATAAATGCCGCGTTTGCCCAGTTCCACGCGCGCCGTGTGGCCAGATAGACCGCCCAAAATGTCTGCATGGGTTTTCTGAAGACGGCGCCAGGCCGCATCCGCAAGTTTGGCCTTGCGGTAGGCCACCATTTGAATGCGATAACCGGATTTCACTGTTTTTACCGCCGCCGATTTAGTAACCGGTGTCGCGCTCTCGGGAGCTTTTGTTGGGGTGGCGACTGATACTTTTGCCTTGGTAGCCGGCGGCGCCTTTGCTTGAGCGGTTGGCGTTGGCGAGGATTTTTCGCTGACCGTGGCCTTTATTTCACTGACCGTGGCCTTTGGCCCGCTGTCGGTGGACTTGGGCGCGACCCTAGCGGCAGGCAGTAGACTCTCCACCTTGGAGGTCTTGGCGGCCTCCGCTTTTGCGGGGATTGCCGGCGGCGCGGCATGTGTCCGCGCAGTGGCGGGGCTGGGCGTCGTTTCCGCCGCCTTTTCTGCCATTGGTTCAGTTGCCGCCATCGCCTTCGCCGTTGCTGGATTGACCGGATTGGCTGGGGCATCAGCCGGTAAGTCAGTGATTGCAGGCGCCTCCGGAGCGGAGGCCTTGGCCATGGGCTCCTCAGGTTCCGGCGCCAGTTTTTCCACCATGGGGGCTTGAGGTTTTGGCGTAATACGCTCAAACACCAGCTTATCCTGGTTGGGAATTTTCAGGCCGCCGGGATCGTCAGGCTTTTCCTTAACCGCTCCCGGCTCCGCCTTGACCAATGGCACTTCCGCCGTTGCCCCTGGCTGCATATCCGAACGTTGCAGCGCATACCAGGCCGCCGCGGCGAAAACCACGGACATTCCTAGTGCGGCGGCAATGCCGACCAAACGGCCCCATTGGCGCGGCTCGCCGCGTTCCGGATTGCCGTCATCCTGTTCCGGCCAATCACCTTCTGGTTCAACAGCGGACATCAATCCCTTCCCTCGGCAATCGTATTGCCTGTCGTTCACTACATGGCCTCGACCGGTTCGACGCCCATGATCGCCAATCCAGACGCCAAGACAAAAGCCACGCCCTGGATCAAGGCAAGTCGCGCCTGAGTGAGGTCCCTGTCTTCAACTATGATAAAGCGGAGCTGTGGTTCCGCGTTACCTTTGTTCCATAGCGCATGAAAAGCCGACGCTAACTCATTCAAATAAAAGGCAATTCTATGCGGCTCCCTTGCCAGGGCAGCAATCTCGACAGCCCGGGGCCAACTGGCCAATTGCTTGATCAGCTCCATTTCCGCCGAATCAGTCAGGCGGTTCAGATCCGCGCCGGCTAGGTTTTCCGGTTCCCGGGGCAGTTCGGGCAGTTCCTCGGCTACCCGGCGTAAGACGGAACGGATGCGGGCATGAGCGTATTGCACGTAGAAGACCGGGTTATCCTTGGATTGTTCCATGGCCACGTCAAAATCGAAATCCAGCGGCGCGTCGTTCTTTCGGGTCAGCATCATGAAGCGCACCACATCACGGCCAACTTCGTCCACCAGTTCGCGCAAGGTGACGAAGTTACCGGCCCGTTTCGACATGCGTACGACCTGGCCGCCGCGCAAAAGGCGTACCATCTGGCAAAGACGTACATCCAAATTTGCCTGGTCGTCGCTCAAGGCCCGCACGGCGGCCTTCATGCGCTTGATATAGCCGCCGTGGTCGGCGCCCCAGACATCCACCATTTGCCTGTAACCGCGCTCTACCTTGTTGTGGTGATAAGCGATATCGGCGGCGAAATAGGTCCAGCTGCCGTCGGATTTTTGCAAGGGCCGGTCCACGTCGTCACCGAACTGGCTTGCCTTGAACAAGGTCTGCGGCCGTGGTTCCCAGTCATCGGGAGTTTTGCCCTTGGGCGGCTCCAGGATGCCGGTGTAAATCAGATCCTTTTTTTGCAGGGCCGCCAGGGCGCTGTCGATGCCGCCATCACTGTGCAGACTGTCTTCTGAAAAAAAGACCTGCTGTTCGATTCCAAGGCTGGCCAAATCGCCGCGCACCAGATCCATCATGGCGGAGACGGCAAAGCGCCGGAATTCAGCCAACCAGTCTGCTTCGGCCAGGCCAAGCCATTTGTCACCATCACGGTCGGCCATGGCTTGTCCCGCGGGAACCAGATAGTCCCCTGGATATAAACCTTCGGGAATGTCTCCAATCGCCTCACCCAGCGCCTCCCGGTAGCGCAAATGCAGGGACCGCGCCAGTACATCGACCTGCGCACCGGCGTCGTTGATGTAATATTCCTTGCATACCGTGTAGCCGACCTTGGCCAGCAGATTGGCCAGGGCATCACCATAAACCGCGCCACGGACATGGCCGATATGCAACGGTCCCGTGGGATTGGCGGAAACATATTCGATGTTGATCTTCTCGCCCGCCGCCATCTGGGAATCGCCATAGGCGATGCCAGACCTCAACACGTCGCCCAACCGGGCCCGCCAAAACTCGGCCGAAAGACGCAGGTTGATGAAACCCGGCCCAGCAATTTCGGCCGCCGCCACCTCGCCCAGGCCCGCTAGACGCTCGGCCAGGGCGGCGGCAATATCCCGCGGTTTCATCCCAGCTTGTTTCGTTAGCACCAACGCGGCGTTGGTCGCCACGTCGCCATGTGAGGAGTCGCGCGGCGCCTCGACCGCCAGGTTGGAGAGATCCAGGCCCGCCGGCAGGACACCATCGTCGGCCAGGCTGCCAACCATGGCAATCACCTGTTCACGGATATAGGTAAAGGGATTCATGATTTTCGGGTCGTTCCTCGGGCAATGATCTTGGGCAAAGTGGTATTAGGTAACTTGGCCAAAATGGCGACGGTGTGCTTCCAGAGCGAAGCGGTCGGTCATGCCGGCGATGAAATCAGCAACCCGGCGCGGTGTATCGGGCATATCGGTGCCGCGAGCGACCGGCAGCCGTTCCGGTTGGGCCGTATACAACCCGAACAAATCGCTGACAACCCGGCCGGCTTTTTCGGTCATGCGGTTAACCCTTGGATGGCGATACATCTTCTCGTAGAGAAATGATTTCAAGACCTTTTGCGCCACGGTCATGGTGTCGGAAAACGCGATTACCGGATGGGACAAAGCGCGAATATCCTCTACCTTTTGCGCCCCTGTACTGGACAGTCTGGTCCGGCTTTCAGAAATGACATCATCGACCATGGCGCCGATCAGACGCCGCACGGTTTCATGCACCAACTGCTCCCGGCTTAAATCCCTGTACCGCGCCCGCAGTTCCGCCAACACAGGGGCAACCAGCGGCACCTGCACCAGATCATCGGCGGAAAACAATTCGGCCCGCAGACCATCGTCGATATCATGATTGTCGTAGGCAATATCGTCGGCCAATGCGGCCACCTGTGCTTCCGGGCCGGCATAGGTCGCTAGTTCCAGGTCATGGCGGGCAGTGTATTCCGCCGTCGCCAGTGGTAACGGTAGGTCCAGCACCGGGCCATTGTGTTTCACAGTGCCTTCAAGGGCCTCCCAGGTCAGATTCAAGCCGGCAAAATCCGCATAGCGATGTTCCAGGAGAGTGATGACGCGCAAGGCCTGGGCATTGTGATCGAAGCCGCCGTAGGGCTGCATCAGTTCGTTCAGTACGTCTTCACCGGCATGGCCAAACGGCGTGTGGCCCAGATCATGGGCCAGGGCGAGGGCTTCAGCCAAATCCTCGTTCAGGTCCAAGGCACGGCAGATGGAACGGGCGATCTGCGCCACCTCCAGGGAATGGGTCAGACGGGTGCGGTAATGATCGCCTTCGTGATAGACAAAGACCTGGGTCTTGTATTGCAGGCGGCGAAAGGCGGCGGAATGGATAATGCGGTCCCGGTCTCTCTGAAATGCGGTTCTGGTTGCGCTTTCGGGCTCGTCAAATAACCTTCCCCGGCTGTTTTCCGGACGGCTGGCATAAGCGGCGAGGGTCTTTGAATCGGCCATGACCGGCAACCTAACGCCATTTGCCACAGGGGGGAACCGATTGACTTTTCAGTTCCTGATCTTACATTCAGTTAACTTATTGGGGATAAGGTGAGTAGATGTCTGATAGCACGCAAATTGATGCAGCGGGGGGCGATGTAACCCTCACGGGGGACGCTGCCAAACGTATTGCCTTTCTCATGCAGCAGGAAGGCGAGGACGCGAAGCTGCGGATTGAAGTGCAGGGCGGCGGTTGCTCCGGCTTCAGTTACGGCTTCCGCTTTGACACCCAGGTCAATGATGATGATCTGATCATTGAACTGGATGAGGCCGTGGTTCTGATTGATGAAACTTCGTTGCAGTTTCTGGGTGGGGCCAGGATCGATTATGTTGAAGATCTGATGGCCGCCGCGTTCCGCATAGATAATCCGAACGCGTCATCCGCCTGCGGTTGCGGCACCTCCTTCGCCATCTAGCTTAGGCCTTGCCTTTGCCGTGCAGGCCATGGCTCTATGGCGCTCATGGAAATTGCCACCTGGAATGTCAATTCGATCAAGGCGCGGCTGCCCCGCGTCCTGGAATGGCTGGAACAGGCCCAACCGGACGTGGCGTTGTTGCAGGAATTGAAGGTCACGGATGAGGCCTTTCCTTATCAGCCCATCGAAGATCTTGGCTACAACACTGCCGTGCATGGGCAAAAAACCTATAATGGTGTCGCCATCCTGGCGAAACGGCCAATTGAGGATGTGCAGCGCGGTTTGCCCGGCGATGACAGTGACGAGCAGGCCCGTTATATCGAAGCCGTCGTCGATAAGGTGCGGGTCGCTTCCATCTACCTGCCCAACGGCAACCCGACCGACAGCGAAAAATTCCCTTACAAACTGGCCTGGATGGACCGATTGGTGGCCCATGCCAAAGAGCTGTTGGTGTTCGAGGACGCGACGGTTCTGGGGGGCGACTACAACATTATTCCAGAAGACCGGGACTGCCATGACCCGGCCGGTTTTGCCAGCGATGCCTTATGCCTGCCGGAAAGCCGCGCCAGGTGGCGGCAGTTGCTTTACCTGGGTCTGACGGAGGCATTCCGGGCCCGGCATCCCGATATGACCGCTTACAGCTATTGGGACTACCAGGCCGGGGCCTGGCAAAAAGACAACGGCGTCCGCATCGACCATCTATTGCTAAGCCCGCAGGCCGCCGATCGCCTGGGCGCCGTGGAGATCGACCGCACCCCGCGCGGCAAGGAACGCCCGTCGGACCACACGCCTGTATGGTGTGAGATCGAAGAATAGGTAATATTCACGGCAGCGATGCGAACCCGATGGCCGCCTTAGAGCATGTCGCTTGGATCCCGAAGCCGGAAATCGTTGCCGACTGACCGGTCTTTGCCGCGCAGCAGAAACAACGAGTGGTTCGATAAATCAAAGCCACCGCGCGCGTCGTGCATTTTCCTGGCCACTTCACGGTCGTAGAGGGATGACGTCGGCATCAGGCGCAGGGTCATGCCGCGCCGGGGCCGCGCAGAGCAGTTTGCTTCCGAACCATGGGCCAAATAGACATCGTGAAAAGACATTTGACCGGCTTCCAGGATCAAATTTTCGGCCGCGGCGCCGTCGTATTCGTCAGCCTGCAATTCCTGTTGCAAAGTGTAGTTGGGATCGCTTTTCTGCTCGTGTGCCATCAGGCGCCGTGGCTTGTGGGAGCCTGGAATAATACGCAGGCAGCCGTTCTCGGTCGTGGCATCGTCCACAGCAATCCAGACGGTGCAAGTCGCCAGCGGCCGGATCGGCCAATATTCCCCGTCTTGATGAAAGGGCGTTTTCTTGCCATTGATGGCAGGCTTGGCGAAAAAGCTCATGTTCCATAGGGCGATATCCGGGCCGATCAACTGTTCCGCCATATCCAGGATATTTGCGTCGCGGGCAAAATTCAGAAAAGCCAGATCGTAAGACAACAATGCCGGGCAATTATCCCTGAACTGGGGATAGCTGGCCAGCAAACGGTCATGGTCGCGACCGATTGCTGCCAAGGTTGCCGCCGGCAGACGATAGTCGGGGATCACATAACCTTTTTCTTGGTAATCAGCGATTTGCGCCGTACTCAACATGGGAATTGCCATTTGCAAACATTGCCGCGGCGGTCAGCACAGAAATTGGCACGAACTGGCTCAATCAGCGCGCTAATGGGCAACCAAAATATCTTAACCATTAATTTGCTCCTTTGCTTCTATTACTGGTCTTTATATTGCGGCCACAATCATCGGTTCGCGCTTGACGCCTCCGTGATAACGCTGCGGGAGTAGAGCAGAATGCTTGCGATACATCATATTCATGGAAATGTCCTAACGCCGCAACACAAGCGGACAAAAGGTGCCGGCCAGGATAATAACACGCCCGCCTTGGCGAGTAATCGCGATCCATTGCCGCCGCCCGCCGATACCAACACAATAACGTCCGCGGGACCGGCCAAGTCGGTGCAATCATCTTCGCCCGTGGCGCGTCTGGCCGCCATCGATATGGCAGCACTTGCCGAGGTGCGCCTGATGTTCGGGAAAATTTTTTCCGTCCTGGCCCGTGGCTTGAGTCTGGGTTTGTTGCGGCCAACCGTGGAAGCGGCGGCGCCAAACCTGCCTGAAAATTCAGGGGCCCCTAACGTCGTTGAAACCGCCAGAATGCCCTTGGCTGTCGTTACCCCCGCTTTGTTGGCAGGTGAGGACAACGATGCCGGTGAGAGTGAGGATGGCGTTGACGAAGAGAAACGGGGCGTACAGGGGGATGAGAATGAGTACGAGGATGGTGAGGAAGATACCGATGAAAATATTGATGAAGATACCGAGGAAGATGGCGTCAAGCTGCCCCTGACAATTCAGGCCAAAGGCGCACCAGTGCCCGCGCAAGGAGATGATGTGTCAGAGCGCGCGGCATCGCCGGAGGATATCGCTCTAAATATCGTCGTGTAGTAAAAGGTAGAGTTCTCGCCGGAGGGCAGATAAAGGGCCGACTCACACACGGCGGGCCGGCCCCTGTTTTTTGATTAAACTGTTACAGATCTGCGTAGCGTTTCAGGTGGTGATCCTTGTTGCCAAACATGGTGTCGATCATGGTCAGGCGCTTGAAATAGTGGCCCACGTGCAATTCGTCCGTCATGCCCATGCCGCCGTGTAATTGCACCGATTGCTGGCCCACGTAGCGGCCGGAATTGCCGATCTGCACTTTCGCGGCAGAAACGGCCTTGGCGCGCTCTACCGGGTCTTCGTCGCCGATTTTCAGGGTTACCATATAGCACATGGACCGGGCCTGTTCGCATTCCATGAACATGTCCACCATGCGGTGCTGAAGGACCTGAAATTTTGACAAGGGCACGCCGAACTGCACCCGTGTCTTGAGGTATTCGTTGGTAGTTTCCTGCAAAACGTCCATGCAGCCAACGGACTCCGCGCAGATGGCGGCAATGGCCTGGCCAACCACCTCTTCCATCAGTGCCGCACCGCCGCCAACCGCGCCTAAAACCGCATCTGCACCAACCGCGACGCCATCCAGTTCCAATTCCGAGGCGCGCAAGCCGTCCACGGTGGGATAGTCTCGCCGGCTCAAGCCGTTGCAATTGTTGTCGACCAGGAACAAGGTAATGCCATCGGCATCACGGCTGCCGCCCGAGGTGCGGGCCGAAACGATAATCTTGTCCGCGGTGGCGGCGTGAAAGACCACGCCCTTGTGGCCGTTCAGGATGTAACCGTCGCCGCTTTTCTCAGCCTTGCATTCCACGTCGTTGAGATCAAAGCGCGATTGCCGTTCGGCATAGCCAAATGCCAACTTCAATTCGCCGGCACCGAGCTTGGGCAGCAGTTCGGTTTTATGTTTCTCGCTACCCCCCGCCATGAGAAAGCCGCCGCCTATGATCACCGATGACATATAAGGCTCCACCACCAGGCCGCGGCCGAATTCTTCCATCAAAACCATGGTATCCACGGCGCCACCGCCAATGCCGCCATATTCTTCCGGCAGGGGCAGCGCCAACCAGCCCAGTTCGGCCATTTTGGCCCAATTGTCCTCGCTGTAGCCAATGTCAGTGGCGACCAGCTTACGGCGCGATTCCAGCTCGTATTCCTCGCGCACAAACCGCTGCACACTGTCTTTCAGCAGTTGTTGTTCTTCGCTGAGGGAAAAATCCATGACGCTCTCCTAGCAATTTTTTATATCCATCAACTAGCATGATCAGGCGGCGCCGCAAAGCATGCATCTCCCGCCGTCCGCGATTACGGCTCGCTACATGCCCAGCACGGCCTTTGAAAGAATATTACGCTGGATCTCGTTCGAGCCCGCGTAGATCGCGGTCTTGCGGTAATTGAAATACTGCGGTGCCGCAGGCGCCGCGTAATCCGGCCCCACGGACGGCTCGTTGTAGCCATGGACCAGGGCGTCACTGATATGGGGATTGCCGTAATAGGCGACCGCCTGCAAGGTCAGTTCCGAAGCCAATTGCTGCAGGTCGGTGCCGATGATTTTCAGATATGATGCCTCGGCGCCCGGACGGCTGTTGCCCAAGGTGCGCAGCTCGAGAAATTCATAACTGCGCAATTGCACTTCATAGTCGGCCAATCGGGCTGCAAAGGCCGGATCGGCGCAGAGCGGCGCGCCACCGGTCAGTTCCTGTCGGGCGACGCCGCGCAGTCGATGCAGCTGCTGTTTCAAACTGCCCGTCAAACTGTTGGACCGTTCGAACAGCAACAGAAATTTGGCATAGGTCCAACCCTGGTTCTCCTGACCGATCAGATTTTCCGCAGGCACCCTGACATCCGTGAAGAACACGCTGTTGACTTCATGCGAGCCATCGATGGTTATGATCGGCGTAACGTCAATGCCTGGACTATTCATATCGATTAACAGGAATGAAATTCCTTCCTGAGGCTTGCCCTCGGTCGACGTACGGACCAGGCAGAAAATCCAATCGGCATACTGCGCCAGTGTGGTCCAGGTCTTGGTGCCATTGACGATGTAGTCATCCCCGTCCCGCACCGCTTTGGTCTGCAGCGATGCCAGGTCCGAGCCGGAACCTGGTTCCGAGTAACCCTGGCACCACCAGGCCGTGCTATCCAATATATCGGGCAAGAAGCGTTGCTTCTGTTCTTCACTGCCATAAGTGAAGATGACAGGCGCCACCATGCGCACGCCAAAGGGAATGACCGGTGGGCAGCACCCTTCGACCTGTTCGTTCTGAAACAGATAATGCTGGGTGGGGTTCCATTCCACGCCACCCAGCGCAACCGGCCAATGGGGCGCGAACCAGCCTTGCTCATTCAACTTCTTTTGCCAGAAGACAAAATCTTCCTTGTCCAGGTGCAAGCCGCGCCGGACTTTATCCGCCAGGTCCGCGGGCAAATTTGCCTGGATAAACTGGCGTACTTCAGCCTGAAAAGCCAAATCCTCCGGGCGGTAATGCATGTCCATAGCGGGCTCCTAAAACGAGAAAAAAGCGCGGGTATCGGTATGCCCCATGGTCAGGGCAATTCCGCCAATTGACGATAGGCGACCGCGCCGGCACCCGGCAATGCGGCTGGTATTGCGCGCGGCGAGGACGGTGCCGCCGGCTGGGCGCTAGGGCGGCCGGTTCGTTTTGCTGCTTGTCGGCGTTGTTTAAGATTCATGGCAGCAGATTTTAGAGACCCAGAACCATTTTCGCGATGATATTGCGCTGGATCTCGTTACTGCCGCCATAGATCGTCGCCGCCCGGCTGAATAGATACTGCGGCATTTGCGCGGCGGCATAGTCGGGACCGATTGAAGGTTCATTCCATCGGTCGGACATTTGCTCCATCTCGAACGGCGCAGCGTAATAACCCAAGGCCTCGATCGTCAATTCGGTCAATTGCTGGCGGATCTCTGTGCCGCGGATTTTCAACATCGAGGCCTCGGCCCCAATGGGCCGCCCGGCGGCTTCTTCGGCCAGAAATCGAAGGCTGAGATATTCCAGCGTCGTCAAGGCGATTTCCGCGTCGGCCAGCTTACCGGCAAAATCCGGTTCGTCCAAAAGCGTCTTGCCGCCGGTGCGCTCTTCCTCAGCGATGCTCTTCAGCCGGCGCACCCGCTGTTTGGACAGGCCCACCTCGGTAATAGAATTACGTTCGTGTCCAAGCAGAAATTTGGCATAGGTCCAACCCTTGTTCTCTTCACCGATGCGGTTGGCCACTGGCACCTTTACATCTGTGTAATAGGTCATGTTCAAGTGATGCGCGCCATCAATGGAAATTATGGGCTTGGGTTCAATCCCCGGCGTGTTCATATCAATCAACAGGAAGGAGATACCTTCCTGTTGCTTGCCCTCGCTCGAGGTCCGCACAAGACAGAAGGTCCAATCGGCTATGTGGGCCGATGAATTCCAGGTTTTGGTGCCGTTGACCAGATAATGATCACCGGTCAACACAGCCTTGGTCTGCAGCGAGGCAAGGTCAGAGCCTGATCCCGGCTCTGAATAACCCTGACACCACCACTCCTTGCCATTCAGTATTTTTGGCAGGAAACGTTCTTTTTGGGCATCGGTGCCGAAGGTGTAGATCAGCGGACCGACCATCAGCAGACCAAATGGAATGGTTTCTGGCGTATCGAATTCAGCCATGACTTCATCGAAAATATAGCGTTGCGTGGCGTTCCAGCCGGTACCGCCAAATTCCACGGGCCAACCAGGCGCCGCCCAGCCGCGATTGTAAAGAATCAACTGCCAGCGCTGGATATCCGCCTTGGCAATGGGACGGCCCCGGCGCACCGATTCGGCGATATCCGCAGGTAAATGCGCCTTCACGAAAGTGTGAACCTCGTCTCGAAATGCTAGGTCATCGTTGCTGAAAGCCAAATCCATTGCATGCCGCCTGATAAGCCATCGGAATATTTGGCGGAATCCTAGAGCTACCGGGACCCGATGACAAGAGAGCACAGAATCCCCGTTATGGTTAACCAAAATGGGCCTCAGGGCGCCTTGGAGTCAGCGGCAAATCATGCTAAATTTTCGGTTAGGTTCTGGGCTGAAGTATTCAGTTGGTTTTGGCGAGAAACATGCCGCCTCATGTCCTCTAGCGCGAGTTGAATTATTGATGACGAGTCCATATTTACAGCTGCGCCTACGCACATTCGACGAGGCTCTGGAAGATAAACAGCTCAAGGATCTCGGTCGCCGCCAGAAAAATATCCAGTTGGCCAACGAACGTGCCGACTTGAAGGGCGATAATGTTTATCGCCTGGGGCAGCGCCTCACCACAAAAATCGGCGGAAAACCCTGATCAGGGTATTTGCTCAAGGTATCTGATCACAAAGCTTGATTACGGCGCTAAAGAAGGCTGCTTGTCTTGATCATTGTGTTCGGTTCCATCGGCCTGGATATTGTCCAGTCGGTAAAGCACTTGCCGCGACCGGGCGAAACAGTGTTGACTGCGGACTATGTCATGTTGCCAGGGGGCAAAGGCGCTAATCAGGCGTTGGCCGCGGCCCGGGCGGGCGCGACCGTCCGCTTTGCCGCCTCAATTGGCGATGATGATTTCGGACAGCGCGCCTTGCTCAACCTGGATCTGGCGGGTGTCGATCTCACAGATGTGGTGCGCCGCGGCCGTCCCACGGCATGCGCCACGATTTCAGTTGATAGCGTTGGCGAAAATCAGATCGTGGTTTCGTCTGGTGCCAATCTTGATACTGTGGCCGAACAATTGAATCCAGCTGCAGGGGATCTTGTCTTGCAACAGATGGAAATCCTGCCATCGGAGATCTGGGCCGGGCTTGATCTGGCCCGGGAACGCGGCGCCAGGACGATATTGAATGCGGCGCCGTATCAATCCATCCCTCTGGCTGCCCTGGCCAAAATTGATGTCCTGATCTTGAACGAGGTGGAGGCATCCATGTTGGCCCATGACTTGGGCCTGGATACATCCGATTTGCCTGGTGTCTGTGGCGGGGTCCAGGGACGTTTTGACACAACCGTTGTGTTGACCCTTGGGGCGGGAGGCGCCATGGCCTTCGCCCATGATGAAGCCTTGCAGGCCGGCATCCTGCCCATACGGGCCCTGGACACCGTTGGTGCCGGAGATGCCTTCGTGGGCGCCTATGTCGCTGCCCAGTCCGGTGGGATGGCCCTGGCAGACCGCCTGCGCTGGGGTAGTGTTGCTGGCGGCCTCGCCTGTCTGAGGCCTGGCGCTCAGGACGGAGTGCCCGAGCGCGCCGCCATCGAAGCCCGCCAGGACGAGATTACCATCACGCCGATTTCAATATAGAGCAATTTTCAATTAATCGTGGTCGCTCGCGCGACCTAAGTAATTGGTTCAATTGCTCTATCTTAAAGAGTGGGAGCACATTTTTTTCAAATGTGCTCTAGTTCAGCGCAGGGCGGCGGCGATATTGCCGCCGTCGACCGTCAGCGCCGCGCCGGTGGTTTTTTCCGCTTTCGCCAGGGCGACGAAGGTGCGCGCCACATCCTCTGCGGTAACTTCCCGGCGCAGCAGGTTCCCGGCCATATAGTCCGCCGTTGACACACCGCGTGCCTTTGAGCGCGCCGCGACCATGGTTTCGGTCAAAAGGCCGCTGCGGATGCGGTCCGCGTTGACCGCATTGGAACGAATACCCTGATCGCCATAATCTACCGCGTATTGCCGCATCAGCGACAAGGTAGCTGCCTTTGGCAGGCCATAGGGGCCAAAATCCGGGCCCGGATTGACCGCTTGTTTTGAGGCATTGAACAATAACACGCCGCCCGTCGCCTGTTGTTGCATGATCGCCACGGCGGTTTTTGCCACCAGTTGGTGGGCGAAAAAATTCAACTCAAAACTGCGGCGCAACAGGCTATCGTCTACTTCACCAATCTTGCCTTGCCAGGCCGCGCCCGCGTTGGAGACAACAATATCCACGCCGCCATAATGGGCGCAAACATGATCGAAAGCCGACCCTACGGCGCTCGCATCGGTGACATCACAGGCCAGCCCCAAGCCGCCAAAGCCAGCCGCGGCTGCCGCCGCCTGGTCGCCATCCAGATCCAGAACGGCCACGGCCGCGCCTTCCGCCGCAAAAGCCGCGGCAGTGGCAGCGCCAATGGCCCCGGCCCCGCCGGTTACCGCGACGACGTGGCCGGCCAAAGCCGATTCCGGCGTCCGGCCCAATTTTGACTGTTCCAGGGACCAATATTCGACGTTGAACAGATCCGTCTCGTCGACACTTTCAAACCGGCCCAGATGTTCCGCCGCAGCAATCACCGCCATGGCGCTGGCCGCAATATCGGCCACCATTTCCGCATCATGGGCCGTCCTGTCCGCCGTGAACAGGCCAACGCCGGGCACCAGGATGACTTTGGGCAGCGGGTTCAACATGACCAATTCCGGCCTCTTGTGGCGCCCGAAATAGTCACCATAAGCGGCCGCATAATGCGCCGTGGCAGCCACTGCCTCTGCTGCGAATTCAGCTAAATCGGCACCCTCAGGGGCGGGCAGAATAAGCGGCAGCCGTTTGGTGCGGATGGCATGATCGGGCGTGACCACACCAACCTGGCTATAACGGCCAAGATCCTTGCCATTGACGTATTTCATCACCTCGTCGTCGCCGCGGTACGACAGCACAACCCGGCGATAACCACCCGGCATGGCCTCGTCGGCCCGGGCCAGCGCCGAGCGCAGGATGGGGCCTACTTCCGCCGCGGTCGGCGGTGTCCGCGGCAGGGCGATGGAGGCAAAGATCTTGCGCCGGCCCTGGCGCAAACGGCCCTCGGCCAGATTGACCAGCGCAATCGTTCTGGCATAGGATTCTGCCGCTGTTTCGCCAAAACTGACCATGCCGTGTTTTGACAGAATCATCCCAATACAGTTCGGTTGTCCGGCATAGGCCTTCGCCGCCGCCTTCGCCAGGGCCAGTCCCGACATTTCGTAGGGCACCACGACAGCCATTTCGGCAAACGTTTCAGCACAGATCGCGTCGCCGTCGGGCTGGTTCGTTAACGCCAGAATGGCTGATGCGTGGGTATGGTCCACGTAGACCTGGGGCAGAAAGGCATGCAGCAGGGTCTCCACCGATGGATCCGGCGCCTGCACCTCCATCAGGCTGCCCCGGAGCAGATTGACCATGCTCAGATCATCCAACGCCGCCAGTGTCTGTAAACGGCGCAACGGTTCCAATCGTACGGCCGGCATGCCCGCGGCCTCGATTTGCGCCATGTCCCAACCGCTTCCCTTGATGTGCATGAGTGCCAGCTCATTCCCATAGAGGTCCGTTGCTTTGACCTTTAGGGACGCGTTGCCACCGCCATGCAGGACCAAATCCCGGTCGTGGCCCAATAACCGGGCGCTGTACAGACGCAGGGCCAGGGCTTCACCAACGCCGGCCGCAGCGCAACGGTCTATGCAGTCTTGGGCGTCTATATCGGACCAAAGATTATCCATCTCAAGGCGCAGCGTTTGCCGCTTGTTCCGGGTACAAGCCCAACAAACCGTCACGGCTGGCCGGGCAAACCCCGCGTTCCGTGATCAACCCGGTCACCAAACGGGCCGGCGTGACATCGAAGGCGTAGTTTCCCACCGCGGCGCCTTCAGGGACAAGGCGCACGGTGGCAGCCTGACCCGCGTCAGTGACACCATGAATATGGGAAACTTCTTCGCCATCGCGCTGTTC
>JAJFGG010000043.1 GCA_021776235.1 Alphaproteobacteria bacterium
CCAGACGTACGTGGCTGGCCAGAAGACCGGCGCCGGCCCGGCAAGCACCCTCGCGAAAGGCGGAAGGCCATGCCATGGCATCGGCTTCATCATCGATCAAACGCAGTTCCATTATGTCTGCCGCCGTCATGGCACGGGCGATGAAGACCCGGTCGGCTACAGCCCAACGCCCTTCCAGTTCGCTTTCGACAACCGACCGCAAGCTGCCGGCGCGCAGTCGATGCTCTCGCCACAACACCTCCAGGCCCCAGGAAAACCCGAAGGCACCAGAGGGGAACTGGCTGTCTCCCAAACGAAGCGCGGTGACCAATGCTGCGGCGTCAAGCGTCATTGCCGAACTCGATTTCACGGGCGAGGAGGAATTCCTGCAGGCGTGCGACGTAGTCCTCGCGGGCACCCTCCAGCATGATCAACAGGTCGGCTCCTTCGAACCGCACACGCCAGTGCAGGTTCCCCGCGTGATAGCCCAGACGTAGCGCCACGGCTGCATCACGCGGCCGCAATCGAAGCCAACGCTCAACATCAACGCGCACGACGATGGCGCGTTCGGGCTGCAACAGCAATACGTCCCCGTTACTTAGCTGGACGTCGCGCGGCAGGGTAAGCGCGCAATCGGTGCCATGGTCGGTTTTCCCCCGGAGCCGGCGGCGCTGCGCGTCTCTATGTGTGACCTCAAAATACTCCAACCCGCCCTCGTGCGAGATAGCATGAAGCCGATCGGCAAATACGGGGTCACTCGCGCTACCCAGTATTTCAGTAAGCAAGAGCATGAGCCGTCTTCAATTCATTCTGCTTTCCGCAAAGAGCAACCGCGGCACGATAGCGGGTCGGTTTGGATTTATCCACCAGCGCGGCGATTGGTTCCAGGCTGCGGAACAAATCCCCCCGCCGGCCTTTCCGATCGCAAAACCGTCCGTCGAAGCGCAGCCAGTGAACGATGTCGCCGCTTTTGAGATCCACCACCAACAGCCCGCAGCGCGGCTCCGCCATTTTTGCCGCCAGATTGTCGTCGAGCGGCAGGCCGCAGTAAGTGCCATCGCGCGGCTTTGACAACCCGATTATGGTGAAGTCGCCGGCGAAACACAGGCCGCGCGCATAGCCGGAGCAGAAGGCGACCGGTTCGAAGCGGCATGCCATCGTGCAACGCCATACCATTGAGATGACAGCGGTCCTCGGCGGCCGTTGCCATCCAGCGCCAGGTCATGGACGTCGATATCGCCCGTGGTGTAGCCGGCCTGCGGCACATAGAGGCGGTCGTAACCTTCGTGTATCTGGCCGGGTTCGAGACCGTTGCGGAATTTCCAGATCTGGTAGATCGAGCTCATATAGAGGGTCTCGCCATCACCCCACAGGCCCATGCAGCGGTTGAACGAGCGTTCGAAGAATGACATCCGGCCGTTCCGCTGACGGCCGATCAGGAACAGACGTCCCGCCTGGTAAGTGGTGAAAGCAAGGCTGATGTCGTGCTCGGCGAGCCAGCCCTGAAACTGGCGTGAGGCGGAAATCTTCAAGCCTGACGCCGCTTCGTTATCCTCGATTTCCGGTGCCTGTCCCGGTTTCCTCGCAGTACCGATGTTTTCCTCGCCGCTACGCTTGCTCATTACCTAGTCCCCAGAAGCATTCCCACGCAGCACGTTTGGCTGTCATTAGATCGTTATTCCGGAACTTGCCATTGCGGGCGTTGCACCACGATCAGGAGAAAATGAAGTCATCATCCGCCAATTGCGATTTGCTGACGCCGAGCAGCGTGACCGAGTCGTCCCCGTCCAGCGTGATCATGACGTTGCCGCCGACATCGTTCGATGACGAAAGCAGGTCATTCAAGCCGGCAAAACCAAAAGCGACGACGTCAAACACGTCGCCATCGCCCAACCCGATCTCGGCATTCTCGATCGTATCGTTACCGCCGCCGTTACCGAAGACGAACAGATCGTCGCCCGTACCACCGTCCAAGGTGTCGTCGCCCCCCAGGCCAAGGATGATATCTTTGCCCGCGCCGCCGGCGATCGCCTCGGCGCCCGCGGCGCCAACAAGCGTATCGTCGAAGTTCGAACCGATCACGCTCTCAACGTTGCGGATGGTATTGATGCCGCCGGCAATCGCAAGATTATTGGCCTGCAAACTGATGAACACGCTCGCCGACAGTCCAGAAAAGTCGGCGGTGTCAAAGTCTGCGCCGCCATCCAGGGTATTGCCGGAAACAGTCAGGGTCAGATTCTGTGCGTTGGTGGCATTGGTGGACAAACGCAGCATATCGTCGCCGGCACCACCGGAAAGCATGTTGTTAACCATGGAAATCGTCTGCGTCGCCTGCAAGGGGTCCGTGGCCGTGCCGTCTGTACCATCAACACCGGCAATTCGTGTATAGAAACCACTGGTGGTGGCGCTGCCCCCGCTGCCGCCAAGGCCAAGCGCCCCGCCGTTTATGCTGGCGCTTAGCGAAAGCGTGTCAACACCGGCGCCGCCATCAAGAATATTATCATGAACGGACGCCGTGGCATTGCCGCGGCCTCCCGCATCACCGCCGTCGCCGCCTTGGGTTGATTTAAAAATTTGGTTACTGCTACTTCCGGGAATATTATGGCCGACCCCGGCAGCGCCGCCCGTTCCGCCATCACCCGCTTGTCCGGCATTGGCGACCGTCGAAATCGTCAGGTCGTCAGCATCACCGCCACCGTCGAGACGATTGTTTGCCGCTTCGGCAAACGCATTGCCGCCATCGCCGCCGTCCGCGCCGCCGCCGCCGATCCCACCGTAGTTGGCCTCGTCGGACCGACCGGGATTGACAAGGCCGCCCTGTGCGCCGCCGCCGCCATCACCACCACGCCCGCCGCTTCCCCCCGTGCTGTCGATACGGATGTTGATTGAATTGCTGCCGCCGCCAACTTCCAGCACATTGCCCAGCGCCTGGGAGAAGGCATCGGCGCCGTCGCCGCCGCTACCGCCGGCACCACCGTCACCCCCCGTCGCACCATTGACCAGGTGCCAGTTTGTCTGCTGATTACCCCTTGGACCGCCGCCTGTAATGATACCCTGGCTTCCGCCGAAACCGCCGCCGCCGCCGGCACCGCCGCTGCCGCCAGAACTGCCAACACCATATACGTCGATCGCAAGGTCATCGTTGCCGGTGATGGCCGAGAGAAGATTGCCGGAAGTGCCGGCTGTCGCCAACGCGCCGTTCCCTCCCGCGCCGCCGTCGCCGCCGTCGCCGCCGGCGTAATGATATATATGACGGTTCGTAGCAGACAAGCTTACTTTGTCCACGAAACCACCGCCGGCATTGCCGCCCCCGCCGCCGCCGCCGCCGCCGCCGGCCTGGGCGTCGCCGAAGTTGGCAAGAGAATCATTCAGGCTGGTCCCGTACAGGATGTTCCCATCATAATCGGCGAGGGCGACGGCGCCGTCCCCTCCGAGGCCGCCGTCAACGCCATCACCGCCAATCGGCGCGGCCGAGGTCCCATTGGGCGTGAAACTGCGGTCGGCGCCGTTGCCGCCCGCCGCGCCGGAGTCGGTTGTGCCCAGGCTGGCAATGACGGCCTGCTCTGCAAGCAGATCGAAACTGACGGTTGCCGTGTCGAATTCGCTAAAGCCGTCTGTTACGATGTAATCGAAACTGACCGCCCCGAGCGCCCCCTCGGCGCGGGTGAACTCTATATTCCCGTCAACATTCAGCGCCACGCTTCCCGCCACATTCCCTGCGCCGTCGCGCGCGACGGCCGCAACCGAACTGATAAATAAGGTGTCGTTATCGGGATCGCTGTCGTTCGCCAGTACTTCAGCCGCCGCAATGATGCGCACGTGGCCATCGAAGGCCGTTAAGCTATCGCCCGCTGCCACCGGTGCGAAGTTGACCAGGTTGACGGTGATGGTGAAGCTCTTGGTGTCGCTGAGCGCGCCGCCGGAACCGAAGTTGCCCCGGTCATCGACCGTCACCGTCACCGTATCATCGCCGTAGAAGTCGGCATCCGGGGTGTAGCCCAGACCCGCCGCCAGGGAGGCGTTGATATCGGCAATGGTGCCCGAAAGCGTCACCGTGCCGCTGCCGTTGCCCGATACAGCCGCCGGTCCGCCAAGGCTCAGATCGCCGTGCGCCGCCGTAAGCGTCGTGCTGTAGAGCCCGGAGGGGTTGTCCGCTTCGTCGATATCCGAAATACGCACGTCGGTGGAGAACGTCGCCCCGGTGTCCTCGTCGGTCTGATAGACCTGCGCCAGCACCAGGTTGTCGTACCACAGGAAATTCCCCGGGGCCACCTGCACCGAAGTCACGTTCTCGAAGCTGCCGGGAAGGAATATGGTGCCCGACGAGGCCTCGTTCACACTGAACGTCCCCACCTCCGTCGCGCCCGAATATGCCGTGAACGTCGACGTTCCGGCAGTGTTCATACCGAAAGTCTCGAAGCTCTCCATCGTGAAGGCCCCGCCGTCGTTGCGGACGTACTCGACCGGCGTCCCCCTGACCGCCTGGACAAAAGTAATGCCGCCAAAATCTGACCGCACGACAAAATGCTCACCCCCATCCACCGTTCTGATGGTGTAGCCGTCTTCCGTATACGAGTTTGTCAACAACGTGGACGTGACGTTGAAATCCAGAACGGAGGGCAGACCCAACACTTCCGGCGCGTCGTTGACTGGGTTGACGGTAACCGCGAAGCTCTCGGTATCGCTGAGCGCCCCGCCGGCCCCGTTGTTGCCCTGGTCATCGACCGTAACAGACACCGTGTCCACGCCGTTGAAATCGGCGTCCGAGGTGTAGTTCAGACCCGCTGCCAGGGAGGCGTTGATATCGGCGATGGTGCCCGACAGGATCAGCGTGCTGCTGCCGTAGCCCGACACGGTTGCCGGGACGCCGAGTCTCAGAACGCCGTTCGCCGCGGTAATTGTCGTGCTGTAGATCGCCGAGGGGTTGTCCGCCTCGTCAATGTCCGAGATGCTGATGTCGGTGAAGATCGCAGCAATGCCTTCGTCGGCCACATGGCCGGCTGCCAGCACCGTCACCTCGGGCGCGTCGTTGACCTCGTTGACGGTGATGGTGAAGCTCCCGGTATCGCTGAGCGCGCCGCCGGAACCGAAGTTGCCCTGGTCATCTACCGTCACCGTCACCGTATCATCGCCGTTGAAGTCGGCATCCGGGGTGTAGCCCAGACCCGCCGCCAGGGAGGCGTTGATATCGGCAATGGTGCCCGAAAGCGTCACCGTGCCGCTGCCGTTGCCCGATACACTGGCCGGGCCGCCAAGGCTCAGATCGCCGTGCGCCGCCGTAAGCGTCGTGCTGTAGAGCCCGGAGGGGTTGTCCGCTTCGTCGATATCCGAGATACGGATATCAGTGGAGAACGTCGCCGCAGTGTCCTCGTCGGTCTGATAGACCTGCGCCAGCACCAGGTTGTCGTACCACAGGAAATTCCCCGGGGCCACCTGCACCGAAGTCACGTTCTCGAAGCTGCCGGGAAGGAATATGGTGCCCGACGATGCCTCGTTCACACTGAACGTCCCCACAACCGTCGCGCCGGAATACGCCGTGAACGTCGATGTTCCGGCGGAGTTCATACCGAAAGTCTGGAAGCTCTCCATCGTGAAGGCGCCGCCGTCGTTGCGGACGTACTCGACCGGCGTCCCCCTGACCGCCTGGACAAAAGTAATGCCGCCAAAATCTGATCGCACGACAAAATGCTCGCCCCCATCCACCGTTCTGATGGTATAGCCGTCTTCCGTATACGAGTTTGTCAACAACGTGGATGTGACGTTGAAATCCAGAACGGAGGTCAGACCCACCAATTCCGGCGCATCGTTGACCGGGTTGACGGTAACCGCGAAGCTCTCGGTACCGCTGAGCGCGCCGCCGGCCCCGTTGTTGCCCTGGTCATCGACCGTAACAGACACCGTGTCCACGCCGTTGAAATCAGTGTCGGGGTCGTAGACAAGGCCGGCGGCGAGGGCCGCGTTTATCGCCGACTGGGCGCCCGAGAATGACAGTGTGCCGTCCGCTCCGTTGCCGTCGGTGAAGACAAGACCGGTCGTGTCGTTGAGCGACAGGGCGCCATCGCCGGCGCTCAAGCTGACCAGGATAGGATCGGCACCGGCATCGATATCCGAGACGGAAATGCTGGTGACGGTCAGCGCCGCGTCCTCGTCCACACGGAAATTCGCAGCAAGCGCACTGTCCGCGACCAGGGCTGCGCCGTTCAGAAGCGTACCGTCAAAGCCGCCACCGGCCAGATTGCTGAAAGAGGTGCCGCTGTCGCCGTCGAAATTGTAATAGGCAACCAGCCCCGCCTCGCCGCCGCCAAGCGTTTCGTCCTTGGCCCCAGCAATCTGCGCCGACGTGCGCACCACGTCCCAGACGCGGACCTCGTCGATATTGCCCGTCCACGGCGTATCGGCCACATTGAAGCCGATGCCCAGACCGGTGCCGGTGCTATTCGACGGCGCGGCATTGACCGATGCGGTCTGTACGCCGTTCACATAGAGGCTGGTGGTAACGCTGATATGGTCGTAGCTGGCCGCCACATGGACCCATTCATCGGCCGCCACGGCGCCGCCGGCCGGCGCATACAATTCAAGCACGCCATTGACGAGGCCGAAATAGGGGCTGTCGTTGCCGAATTCCAGAATCGTGGTATGGCCGCCCGGTATGGGGCCGTCATGCCTGACCCACGCTTCCAGGG
>JAJFGG010000044.1 GCA_021776235.1 Alphaproteobacteria bacterium
CTGCCCGACGAGTCGTTTACCGGCCCTAACCGGCGTAGCTAGCTACGCCGGTTAGGGCCGGTAAACGACTCGTCGGGCAGGCGGCGGCGGTCCGGGCCGGTGTATTTCGGCACGCTGATCTGGGGCAGGGGGTTGGCGCACAGATGCTGCGCCAGATCGCGCAGGGCGGCGGCCGAAATGGGCTTGATCATGACGTGATCGACGCCCCCCCTGACCAGGCCGCGGACCTGTTCGGGGCTGCTGTGGGATAACAGACAGATCACCGGCAGGCCCTTGCAGGGCGAGGCGGCGGGATCCCGCAGGCCCTGCAACAGGGCGGTGGTTTCCCGGTCCGAGGTGCCAATGTCTGTCACCACAACGTCGGCGGTAAATTTACCCAGTTCGGCCAAGGCCGCGGCGGCCGTCTGGGTCGCCTTGATCTCCAGCACCTCGGCCAGGGCCATGCGCTCGGTGGTGCGGAGCCGCAGCAACAGGGCCTTTAGGGCCGTGGCTTGCGAAACCGCCGGCGGTGATGTCTTCGAGGTGTCGGACAATAAAGCTTTCCATGGGCAGACAGATGGCCCCGCCGGGGTGGCGGGGCGGCCAGTTTAACCCATGGTGCGCGGCTTTCAAACCAACCGTGACAGCGCCGCTGACAGTCCGAGTGACAGTGACCGCGAAAGCGGCTAGTACATTGTGCATGACCATTAGACTAAGCACAGATAGCGGCAGCGGCGCCGGCGGCGCGGCCACGCCGGCCACCACGGGGACCGCCACGGCGGCGGGCCGGCGCTCGGACGGCAGGGTGATCGGCCTGGTCGGCGGGGCGCATTTTCTAAGCCATTATCTGATCTATCTGCTGCCGCCCATTCTGCCCCTGTTGAAGGAAGATTTTGGCGTCGGTTACGCCGCCCTGGGCCTGATCATGACGGTTTTCAACCTGGCCTCGGGGCTGACCCATGTGCCCATGGGCTTCATGGTCGACCATTTCGGCGCCCGGCGGCTGTTGATCCTTGGCGTCGCCGTTTCCACCCTGGCCTATGTGGGCATGGGGGCCTTCGCCGGCTATACCGCCATGTTGATCCTGGCCGGCGTGGCCGGGGTCGCCAACAGCGTCTATCACCCGGCCGATTACGCCCTGCTGTCGGCCTCGATCTCCAACAAGCGCATCGGCCGAGCCTTCAGCCTGCATACCTTCGCCGGCTTTGCCGGCGGCGCGGCGGCGCCCCTGGTGATGGCCTATGCCTCGATCCAATGGGGCTGGCGCACGGGTCTGATGCTGACCGGCGTTCTGGGCCTGGCGGTCTGGCTGCCGTTGCTGTTCGCCCGGCGCTTTTTGTCCGACAGCGCGCCGGAGGGCAAGGCGGCAACCCCGGCCAAGGCCGGGGTCGCCGAACAGGCGCAACCCCAGGCGCAGGGCACGGGTCGGAACACGGAGCAGGGTACGCGCACGGGCGGCGCGCCGGAGAAAAGCGGCGTCGCCCTGTTGCTGTCCATGCCGATCCTCATGTGCTTTTTGTTTTTCGTCATGCTTTCGATGTCCCAGGGCGGCCTGTCCACCTTTGCCGTGGCGGCCTTCATCGCCATTCAGGAAATCTCGCTGGAAGGGGCGCAAATGGCCCTGACCGCGTTTCTGGTCGGCAGCGCCGTCGGCGTATTGATTGGCGGACAGATCGCCGACCATACGCGGCATCATGAATGGGTCGCCGTGACCGGCTTTCTGATCACCGCCGTGGTGATTTTCGTGGTCGGCAATGTCCTGCTGTCGGCCGGCTGGATCATCGCGGCCATGGCCCTGGCGGGCCTGAATTTCGGCGCCATCATGCCATCCCGTGATATGCTGGTGCGGGCCGTGACGCCGGAAGGCTCCATGGGCAAGGTCTTTGGCTTTGTCTCCACCGGCCTCAATCTGGGCGGCGCGGTGACGCCGGTGTTTTTCGGCTGGCTGATGGATCAGGGCGAACCGCGCCTGTTATTCTGGTTCGCGCCGATCTTCATGTTGCTGGCCACGGTGACCGTGCTGGCGGCGCGCTATGCCCAGCCCAGGGCCGAGGCGGCCATGCGTACCTGACCGGGAGGCCGGCGGCCCGGGAAACGGCAGGCCGGCGCGGAGCAAAACCGGGCCGCCAGGAGGGGGTCGGCAGGCTCGGGAATGGAAATGGGGAAAAGAATGATGGCGGCGAAATCGGGGTGGATAATGTCGGCGCAGCGGAAAAATGCCGCAAAGCGCTTCTATTGCGGCCGCCAAGGCTCTATTTTGCCTGTATTGTGACGGACCGGGAGATCTTCGCCTGATGGCATCGCCATTAAGACAAAGCCAGGTTGCCGCCGCGCCCCATGCGCCGGCGCCGGGCGCATTCCGGCTGCCGCCGTTGTTTGCCGCAGCGGTCCTTGCCGCGGCCATCTCCGCCGCGATCGGGGCGGCGCGGGCGCAGGATATTCAGCGCATCGCGGCCATCGTAAATGACGAAGTGGTCTCGCGCTACGATGTGCAGCAACGCATTCAGCTGGTGATCTCCACCAGCGGGTTGAGCGATACCCAGCAGGTGCGCCGGCGCCTGCGGCAGCAGGTTCTGCGCGGCCTGATTGATGAAAGCCTGCAGATACAGGCGGCCAAACTGCATTCGGTCAGGGTCGAAAAGGCTGATCTGGACCGCGCCTTCGGCTTTATCGAACAACAGAACAAAGTACCCCGGGGCCAGCTGGACCGTTACATGCAGGCCAAGCGGATCCCGAAAGCCGCCCTGGAAGGGCAATTGCGGGCGGAAATTTCCTGGTCCAAGCTGATCCGCCGCCGCCTGGGGCGGAATGTGCAGATTGGTGACGAGGAGGTTGACGAGGTCCTGGCCAAGTTACAAGCCAACGCCGGGCGTTCCGAGCAAAGGATCTCGGAAATTCTTCTCCCCATCGATGCACCGGGACAGGAAGATGACGTGCGCCGCACTGCGTTGGGGCTGTTGCGGCAGTTGCGCGAAGGGGCCGGATTTGCCGCCATGGCCCGGCAATTCAGCCGCGGCGCCACGGCGCCCCAGGGCGGCGCGGTGGGGTGGGTGCAACCGGGCCAGCTGGATCCGATTTTGGACCGGGCCATGGCAAAATTGCAGGTCGGGGCGGTTTCCGAACCGATCCGCGCCACGGGCGGCTATTATCTGCTGCAATTGCACGAGCGCCGGCAGATCGCCGCGGTCGGGCAAACAAGTATGAAGCTGACCTTGAAACAGATCATCCTGCCCGCGATTGAAAAGGCCGATACGGCGGCCCTCGCGGCACAAAGCCTGGCGGTCCAGGCGGCCATGAAAAGCACCAAGGGCTGCGGCGAGGTCGATGCGGTTGCCAAGCAGTTGCATGCGGCCTCGGCCGGCGATCTGGGCACCCTGGCGTTGGCCGACCTGCCGAAGAACATTGCCGCCGCGGTCAAGGGCCTGGCCGTTGGCCGCTTCAGCGCGCCAATCCGCAACCAGGGCAGCGCCATGCTGTTGATGGTCTGCAAGCGTGACGAAATAAAGGGCAAGGGCCCCAGCCGGGAGAGCATTACCGAGAACCTGACCCGCCGCCGTCTGGCGGCGCTGGCACAGCGCTATCTGCGCGACCTGCGCCGGTCGGCGGTGGTGGAACTGCGTTGATGGCCGCGACCCGCCCACCACAGCCGCCGCCATTGGCGCCCATCGCCATGACCATGGGCGAGCCGGCCGGCATCGGGGTCGAGATCGCCTTGAAAGCCTGGGCCCGGCGGGCGGCCTATAATCTGCCGCCGTTTTACCTGATCGCCGATCCGGCGCAGGTTCGCGCGGCAGCGGAAACCGTGGCCAAGCGCAGGCGGAAGGCGGCGTCAGCCAGCCGCACCATCTGCGAAATCACGGCCCCGGGCGAGGCCATAGAGAGCTTCGAACGCGGCCTGCCGGTGCTGCCCCTGGCCCTGGCCGAAGCGGCCGAACCGGGCAAATTGAACCAGGCCAACGCGCCGGCGGTGCTGGGCGCCATCGAGACGGCGGTGGCTCATGTGCAATCGGGTCAGGCCGCCGCCGTGGTCACCAACCCGATCCAGAAATCCATTCTGCATGCGGCCGGCTTCGCGCACCCGGGCCACACGGAATATCTGGCCGCGCTTTGCGGCGGCGGCCATCTGCCGGTGATGATGTTGAGCTGCCCGGGCCTGCGAACTGTGCCGGTGACCATTCACCAGCCCCTGGCCGAGGCCGTGGCCAGTCTGAGCACGGAGATGATCGTGCAGTGTGCGGCGGTGACCGCCGCCGCGCTGGAACGCGATCTGGGTTTTGCCCCAGCCCGCCTGGCGTTTGCCGGCCTGAACCCCCATGCCGGCGAGGCCGGCGACCTGGGCAGCGAAGAGGCCGATATCATCCAGCCCGCCATCGAGCAATTGCGGGCCCGGGGTCTTGCCGTGGCCGGGCCTTTTGCCGCCGATTCCATGTTCCACGAAGCGGCCCGGCAAAAATACGACGTGGCGATCTGCATGTACCATGATCAGGCGCTGATCCCGGTGAAGACCCTGGGCTTCGAGGCCGGCATCAATGTCACCCTGGGTCTGCCCATCATCCGCACCTCGCCGGACCATGGCACGGCCCTGGATATCGCCGGCCAGGGACGGGCCAACGCCATGAGCCTGATCTCCGCCGTGGCCCACGCCGGCTTGATGGCCCGCCGCCGGACCCGGGCGGCGCAAGACCCGCCAGCGGAATAATACCACCTTGCGATGACAGGGACCCATATAGACGCCGGCCCGCCGTCCGGCCCGCAAACCGGACTGCCGCCCGGTCTGCCGCCATTGCGCGAGGTGCTCGAGCGGCACCAGATCAGAGCCAGCAAGGCGTTGGGGCAGAACTTCCTGCTGGACCTCAATCTGACCCGGAAGATCGCCCGCGCCGGCGGCCCGCTGCACGGGCAAACCGTGCTGGAAATCGGCGCCGGTCCGGGCGGGCTGACCAGGGCCCTGCTGGCGGAAGGCGCCGGCCATGTCATCGCGGTGGAGCGGGACCGCCGCTGTCTTGCCGCCCTGGAAGAACTGGCCGCCGTGGTGCCGGGCCGCCTGAGCCTGGTGGAAGCGGATGCCCTGACCCTGGATGAGTACGGCCTGGTCCCCAGGCCCGGCCGGATCATCGCCAATCTGCCCTACAACATATCGACGCCGCTGCTGTTCAAGTGGCTGGACCGCCTGGCGCTATTCGACCGCCTGATCCTGATGTTTCAGAAAGAGGTCGCCCAGCGCATCACGGCATGCCCGGGCGGCAAGGCCTATGGCCGCCTGTCGGTCATGGTGCAATGGCGCTGTCAGGCAGCGGCGCAGTTCGATGTGCCGCCGCGCGCCTTCACCCCGGCACCCAAGGTAACTTCCACGGTGATCGCGCTGACCCCGCGGCCCGCGCCCCTGGCGCCGGCCCGGGCGGCAGCGCTGGAGGCGGTCGTCGCCGCAGCCTTTGGCCAGCGGCGCAAGATGCTGCGCGGCAGCCTGAAACAGATCAGCCCCGACCCGGCCCGATTATTGGCGGCGGCGGGACTGGCGCCGACCCTGCGGGCGGAAAATCTAAGCGTGGAACAATTCTGCGCCCTGGCCCGCGCGTTGGAGGCCGCCTAGACCAGTTTCGCTCACGCTTGTGCGCCATGGCGCACCGCTCCGCAAGAGCTACAGGGGTGGCGTCGTATCAACGCCGGGCCGCCGTCGCGGCCTGGATAGCGCAATTGGAAATCGAAACCGCTTTCCATCGGTCGTTCCCGCGAAAGCGGGAATCCAGATTTGGGAGACATACTCTTTCTTTTCATACAGTTACACATAGCGCGCTACGAAGATTTGGAATCCCGCTTTCGCGGGAATGACAAATTTTCTCTGCTCAATGCGCAGCGGACACCCCTAGGGCCGCATGAATTCATAGGTTTCATCGGGGTCCAGGTTCTCGATTGCGTATTGCAGTTCCTCGCGGATATCGGCCAGGTCACGGTGTTCGCGGTAGACGGCGATGACAAATGACAGCATGGTGCGGGCGACGGTTTCGGGCGGGTGACCCTGTTGGCCGGCTTCGGCGATGGCGGCATCGAGATGCTGCTTGACGATCTTGCTAATGCTCATTTGGATCTTCCCCAACTAATTCAATAGTTTTCAATTCAACAATTCCCGGACAGCCTGTAATACCTAATGGCCTCGCGGCCCGCCGCCTCGGTTGCAAAAGCGCCTACTGGCCGTCACGCAAACGTTTGACGAAGTCACCCAGGCCGGCCTGGCGCGCCCGTTTCAGGCGCTCGGCGGTCAGAATGGCGCGGACCTGGTCCAAGGCCACGTCCACATCATGGTTGACGACAACATAGTCGTATTCCGGCCAATGGCTGATCTCGTCCGCCGCTTTCGACATGCGCCGGGCCACCTCTTCATCGCTGTCCCGGGCCCGGCTTTTCAGGCGCCGTTCCAATTCCCTGGTCGAGGGCGGCAGGATGAAGACGCTGGCCAGATCGTCGCGCATTTCCTCCTTCAAATCCTGGGTACCCTGCCAATCGATATCGAACAGCACGTCCCGGCCCGCGCTCAAGGCGTTCTCGACCGGCTCGGCCGGGGTGCCATAGTAATGATCGAAGACCTTGGCATGTTCCAGCAGTTGCCGCCGGTTGACCATCAGATCGAAATCAACCGGTTCGACAAAGATGTAATCGACGCCGTCCCGCTCGCCCGGCCGTTTCGGCCGCGTGGTGACCGAAATCGACATGGTCAGGCCGGGATCTTCCGCCAGCAGGCGGCGCGACAGGGTGGTCTTGCCCGCGCCCGAGGGCGAGGAAAGCACCAGCATCAAGCCGCGGCGGGATATCTGTCCGCCCATGGCGGCCGGGTCGGAAGTCTGCTTATTCAATATTCTGTGCCTGTTCGCGGAATTGATCGATCACGGTTTTCAACTCAATGCCAATTTTCGTCAATGCCGCATCCTGAGATTTAGAGCATAGCGTGTTGGCTTCCCGATTGAACTCCTGGGCCAGGAAATCCAACCGCCGGCCAATGGCGCCGTCGTCGGCGAGGAGTTCCCGCGCCGCGCTGACATGCGCGGTCAGGCGGTCCAGTTCCTCGCGCACATCGGCCTTGGTGGCCAGCAGGGCCGCCTCCTGCAACATGCGTTCCTCGGACAGGCCGGTGGCGGAGTCAAGAATATCGGCCACCTGTTGTTGCAGCCGGGCCTTCAGGGCCGCCGGTTGCAGGGCGGCCAGCTTGCCGGCGCTCTCGGTCAGCGCGGCGATGGTATCAACCTGGGCGCTGACGATCTGGTCCAGGCGCTGGCCCTCGGCCCGGCGGTCGGCGCTCAATAGATCAAGGGTTTTTTCCAGACAGGATAGCACACCGGCTTCCAGCACCTTGCGTTCCGCCTCGGATTCCTCCGGCTCCACGGTTTCCACTACGCCGCGCAAGGCCAGCAAGCCCTCCACGGTCGGCGGCGCGGCGCTGATCCGTCCCGCCAGATCGTTTGCCACCGCCAGGATCTGCTCCAACACCCCGGTGTTGATCTGCACCGTGGCTTCCGCTCCGGCCCGGTTCAGGGTCAGGTTCATGGCCAGGTGACCGCGGTGAAAGCGCCGGGCCGCGGCGGCCCGCACCGTGGCCTCTAAGCCGTCCAAGCCCTGCAAGCGGCAACGCAGATCAAGGCCACGGCTATTTACGCTTTTGATTTCCCAAGCCCAGGAACAGGCGTCCGTGCCGCCCGCCGCCCGGGCAAATCCGGTCATACTGGAAACAGCCAACTTATTGATATCCTTCGATCCAAGCCCTAGGGGGTGGTCCGCAATATATAATACCAAGGCGCGCCGATGGGAAATCGCTATTGCTTTTCGCGGGCGGCTTTGGCGCGCCGCCAGCGCGCCACATTGCGGCGGTGCAGGGCAAACGTGGTGGCAAAGGCATGACCGCCCGTACCGTCCGCGACAAAGTACAATTCGTCGCTGACCACCGGGTGCAGCACCGCGGCGATGGCGGCCCGCCCGGGATTGGCGATGGCGCCCGGCGGCAGGCCGGCAATGCGGTAGGTATTATAGGGCGTATGCCGGTCCAGATCGTCCCGGCGCAGGGCCCGGCCCAGGGGTCCGGCGCCCCCGGTCAGTCCATAGACCACGGTCGGGTCCGATTGCAGGCGCATGCCGCGGCGCAGACGATTGATAAAGACGGCGGCGATGCGCGGCCTTTCCTCGGGCAGGGAGGTTTCCTTCTCCACGATGGCGGCCAGGATCCGGGCCTCGTCCGGGCTGGTAAATGGCAGGCCGGGGTCCCGTTCCAGCCACAGTTTGGCCAGGGTGTCGTTCATGGCTTGCGTCATGCGGGCCAGCAGGACCGCCCGTTCGTCGCCATGGGAATAATGATAAGTCTCCGGCAGCAGCGTGCCTTCGGCGGGCGCCGCGGCGATGTCACCGCGCAGTCCCTGCGTTTGCGCCAGCAGGGCCACGACCTGTAGGCTGCTCAGACCTTCCGGAATGGTCACCCGGCGCACCACGGTGATGCCCTGGCGCAGGATATCCACGGCCCCGCGCATGCTGACCCGGGCCGGAAAACGGAATTCCCCGGCTTTGAGGCCCCGGGCCCAACCACCCAAACGTACGCCGATGCGGAAGACTTCCGCTTGCTCGATAACGCCCGCGGCGGCCAGGCGTTCGGCAATATTCTTCAGGCTGCTGCCCTTGGCCAGCACTACGGTGCGGTCAAGGACGGCCGGACCCGGACGAGTGAACTGGGCGTAGCCCCAGCCAAGGCCGCCGCCCAGAGCGACCAGGAGCAACAGCAAAATGCCAGCAAATATCCGCAACAGGCGCCGGTTCATGGCGCGGAAGCCTTAGTCTACCGGGGTCAGCACCAGGGAGGCATTGGTGCCACCGAAGCCGAAGGAATTCGACAGTACGGCGCGTATCGGCCGCTCTCTTGGCGTATGCGGAACCAGGTCAATATTGAGCCCATCCGAGGGGTCGTCCAAATTCAGGGTGGCCGGGGCTACGTTATGATTCATGGCAAGGATCGAAAATATCGCCTCGACACTGCCGGCCGCGCCCAGCAGATGACCAATGGCCGATTTGGTCGACGACATGGACAGGCTGTTCACCGCATCGCCAAACAGGCGCTTCACCGCCCCCACTTCGATCTCATCGCCCAGGGGCGTGGAAGTGCCATGGGCATTGATATAGTCGATATCATCGGGATTGAGCCCGGCCCGCTGCAAAGCCGCCCGCATGGAGCGATAGCCACCGTCGCCGTCCGGGGCCGGCGCGGTAATGTGATGGGCATCCCCCGACAGGCCATAGCCGGAGACCTCGGCATAGAGCTTGGCGCCACGGGCCCTAGCGTGTTCCATCTCCTCCAGCACCACCATGCCCGAGCCTTCGCCCATGACAAAGCCGTCGCGTTGCTTGTCATAGGGCCGCGAGGCCCGCGCCGGTTCATCCTGGAAGTTGCTTGAAAGCGCCTTGCAGGCCGCGAAACCCGCCATGCCAAGGCGCGAGATTGCGGCTTCGGCGCCGCCCGCAACCATCACGTCGGCGTCGTCCAGCATGATCATGCGGGCGGCATCGCCGATTGCGTGGGCGCCGGTGGAGCAGGCCGTGACCACCGCGTGATTGGGTCCCTTGAAGCCGTATTTGATCGACAGGTTGCCTGAAATCAGGTTGATCAGCGAGGCGGGGATGAAAAACGGACTGATCCGCCGCGCGCCTTTTTCATGTAGCGTGACGGCGGCCGTCTCGATGGTGGTCAGGCCGCCGATGCCCGAGCCGGTGAGGACACCGGTGCGTATGCGCGACTCTTCGTCAGCGGGCTTCCAGCCGGCATCGGCTAGGGCCTGTTCCGCCGCAGACAGGCCAAAGATGATGAAATCGTCGATCCGCCGCTGTTCTTTCGGCAGCACCCAGTCATCGGCGTTAAAGTCGGGCGCCGCTTCGCCCAAGGGAACTTCGCAGGCAATTTTGACAGGCAGGTCCGAAGCGTCGATTTTCTTGATCCGGCCGGCGCCGGATTCACTGTTCAACAAACGTTGCCAGACAGCGTCCACCCCCACGCCCAGCGGCGTGACGAGACCCATTCCGGTGACAACGACCCTGCGTTCGCTCATCTCCAGCCTCCGTCGGCGCAACCAACTCTAACCTGACAGCCCGCGCACCCATATTCTGCGGGAACCGCGGCGTGGACCCGCAACGGGGTGCGGCTAGGAGGCGTTGGCGTCAATGAATGTAATGGCGTCCTTGACGGTGGCAATCTTTTCGGCCGCATCATCGGGAATTTCAATGCCGAATTCTTCCTCGAATGCCATCACCAATTCAACCGTATCAAGGCTGTCGGCGCCGAGGTCGTCTATAAATGAGGCAGCCTCCGACACTTTATCTTCTTCCACGCCCAGATGCTCAACGACGATCTTCTTTACGCGATCGGCAGTATCGCTCATGTGTTAATTCCTTCGCGCTATCCGGTTTGTAAAACTTCGTTTTCCGTTTTTGACTCTACCACCCTGGCCAGTTCGGCTGCCAAGCAGGAAAGGCGAGGCTTGGTAGCATGAACGTTGACAAAGGCCAAGACCTCGAATGCAACGGCTGCAAATGACCCCGGGGCCGGGTCAGATCATCGCCATGCCGCCGTTGATATGCAATGTCTGGCCGGTGATATAGCTGGCCTCGTCGCTTGCCAGATACAACGCGCCGGCGGCAATGTCTTCGACCACGCCAAGGCGGCCCGCCGGAATGCTGGCCAGCAGATTTTCCCGCTGTGCCGGGTCCAGGGCATCGGTCATGGGGGTCTGGATGAAGCCAGGCGCCAGGCAGTTGACCGTGATGTTCCGCGAGGCCACTTCCTGGGCCAATGATTTGCTGAAGCCGATAATGCCGGCCTTCGAGGCCGCGTAATTGGTCTGCCCGCCGTTGCCCGTTACCCCGACAATCGAGGTGATATTGACGATTCGGCCCCAGCGCCGTTTCATCATGCCACGCAGGGCGGCCTTTGACAGCCGGAAGGCTGCGGTCAGGTTTACCGCCATGACCGCTTCCCAATCTTCATCCTTCATGCGCAGGGCCAGGTTATCCCGGGTCAGGCCGGCATTGTTGACCACAATGTCGACGGCGCCCAGGGCCTCGTCCGCCTGCCCGATCAGGGCGCCCACGGCGGCCGCATCAGCCAGGTTACAGGGCAGCACCGCGCAGCGCCCGCCCAGTTCCGCGGCCAGCGCCTCCAGCGCGTCGACCCGGGTGCCGGACAGGCCAAGGCTGGCGCCGGCGCCGTGCAGATGGCGGGCGATGGCGCCGCCAATGCCGCCCGAAGCACCGGTGACCAGGGCGGATTTTCCGGAAAGATCAAACATGGCTCACGGCTCCCAGGGATTGAATGATAAAAAAATGCGCTACAGCGAATTGAGGAAAGCTTCGATATCCTCGGGCGCGCCCAGGGCTTGCCCGGAAATTTCTTTGTCGATCCGTTTCAACATGGTGGTCAGCACCTTGCCAGCGCCGACTTCGACCAGATTGTCCACGTCCTGGCCGCGCAAATAAAGCACCGATTCCCGCCAGCGCACCATGGCGGTAACCTGTTGCACCAACAGATTACTGATTTCCGCCGGCTCGGACACGGCCGTCGCCGTGACATTGGCGATCAGCGGCACCTCTGGCGCGGCGAGTTGTGATTGTTGCAAGGCATCGGCCATGATGTCCGCGGCCGGTTGCATCAGGGCGCAATGAAACGGCGCACTGACGGGCAACAGCATGGGCCGCCTGGCGCCCCGTTCCTTGGCCAGTTCCACGGCCCGTTCCACCGCTTCCACATTGCCGCTGACCACCACCTGGCCAGGCGCATTGTCATTGGCCAGATCGCAAACCTGTGCCTCCGCCGCGTCCCGGGCTACCGCCTGGGCCGCCTCGAAGTCCAGGCCCAGCAGCGCCGCCATGGCGCCTTGCCCTACCGGCACCGCCTGTTGCATGGCCTGGCCGCGCCGTTTCAACAGGCGCGCCGTCACATCCAGATCCAGCGCATTGGCCGCGCACAGGGCGGAATATTCACCCAGGGAATGGCCCGCGACGAATTGACAATGCTTGCCGAATTCCAAACCGCCGTCGTGGCGCAAGACCCGGACCACGGCCAGGCTCATGGCCATCAAGGCCGGCTGGGCGTTTTCGGTCAGCGTCAGTTCTTCGATCGGGCCTTCAAACATCAGCCGCGACAGGTTCTGGTTCAGCGCTTCGTCGACCTCTTCAAAGACCTCGCGCGCGGTTGGCAGGGCGCCCGCCAACGCCTTCCCCATACCCACGGTCTGGCTGCCTTGACCCGGAAATACTATGGCGCGCGCCATGGCCGCCTCCCTTAGTGTTATGATCCATTCAGCTATCCTTCATAACCGGTGGCCTGGACCTGTCAAGCCGGCTTGCACCCTCGCCGCATATGTGTATATATGCCGCGCCTTGGCTGGGTTGCCGGGCCGCTTTGGCGTGGCTGCCACCTGGACGAAAGCGGCGACGCTGGCGGCGGTAAAACCAGGCAAGGCCAATTGGCAGGTTATTCTAACGATTTGGTTCATCCACGCGGCCCACAAGTACGAACTGTGGCCATATTGACAACACGGCCCCGGAATTTCCCGCGGGCCGTACCGAAGGAGCAACGGACAGGCATGCCGTTATACGAAAACGTGTTCATCGCGCGCCAGGATGTCTCATCCCAGCAGGTCGAAACCATGACCGAAGGTTTTACCCAACTGGTGACGGACAATGGCGGATCGGTCGCAAAGACCGAATATTGGGGCGTGCGCGGCCTTACCTACCGCATCAAGAAAAACCGCAAGGGTCATTATGTGCTGATGAACCTGGACGCGCCGTCCGACGCGGTGCAGGAGCTGGAGCGCAACATGCTTCTGCACGAAGACATCATCCGCTATATGACCGTGCGGGTCGATGAATTGGAGGAGGGCCCTTCGGCCATGATGCAGTCCCGCGGCGGACGTGGGGGCCGCGGCGGCCGCGAAGGCCGCGATCGTCCCGACCGTCCCGAGCGTGACGCCCGGCCCAGCGAGGAGCGCGCCGCCCCGGCAGCCACGGCGGACGCCGGCGAAGGCAAACAGGCGGCGAGCCCAGAAAGCGTGGAGGAATAAGCCATGGCCCAGGATGTCAAGATTTCACAACTTCCCATGCGGCGGCCCTTTTACCGCCGGCGCAAGACCTGTCCGTTCTCGGGCGCCAATTCGCCCAAGATCGATTACAAGGACGTCAGGCTGTTGCAGCGTTATTTGTCCGAGCGGGGTAAAATCGTCCCCAGCCGCATTACCGCGGTATCGGCCAAAAAGCAGCGCGAGCTGGCGCGAGCCATCAAACGGGCGCGGATTCTGGCTCTGTTGCCGTTCGTTCTGCAATAAGGCCGTTGCCCCTGCCCTGCCTGAGATAGCCCGACGGGCGGTATTCCTGGTCCCTGGGCGGCAACTGGCGGGCCATTGCCAATGTCACGATACGTTTTAATCGCCATTTCGGCCGGCCTCGTAAGCGGGCTGTTGCAGGCCGCCCTTGCCCTTCCGGCGGCTGGCGGTCTGTTATTGGCCTATATTGCGCCCCTGCCCCTGTTCCTGGCCGGTCTTGGCCTGGGCGCACGGGGCGCCGGCATTGCCGTCCTGGTGGCCAGTGTCTCCAGTCTGCCGTTCGCCGGCCCGGCCTTTGCCGCCACCCAGGCGTTGGTCTACGGCCTACCCGTCATTGTCTTGAGCCGCCAGGCCCTGTTGTCGCGCGGCGATAGCCAGGGCGGGATGCATTGGTATCCACCGGGACAGCTGATGCTATGGATGTCAAGCATGGCGTTGGCCGGGTTTGTCCTGACCCTGGCAGGCATGGCCCTGTTCGGCGATGGCCTGATGGCCTACCTGAATTTCGTGTTGGAGCCGTTTGCGGCGGCCTTTCCGGAACCGGAACAGCGGGAAATGTTGTTGGCCATGCTGGACTATCTGCCGGCCTTCTTTGCGGTCTCCTGGACTCTGGGCCTGATCTTCAATGGTACGTTGGCGCAGGGCCTGCTTGTGCGCTTTGGCTATAACCTGCGGCCGACACCGGAATTGGCGGATATCCGCCTGCCGACCGCCTGGATCGGGGTGTTGCTGGCGGCTTTGGTGCTGGCCACATTGAGCGGTCTGTTGGGGATCTTTGGTAAAACCCTTGCGGCGATCGCTATTGTGCCGTATTTCCTCCTCGGTTTGGGAGTCATTCATGGCTTTTTGCGGCCCTGGAAGGGGCGCATGGTCCTGTTGATCCTATTCTACGGACTTTTGTTTTTGTGGCCGTTGCCGGTAATGGTCGCCGGCCTTGGCCTGTTGAACGCGGTGCTACGCTTGCGTGGCGGCAATGACTTGAACGATACCGGCGGCGCCGGGGACAACGGCGGCAACGCCGACAAGGAGGTATAATGGACGTCGTCCTATTGGAACGAATTGAATCACTTGGCCAAATGGGCGATGTGGTCAGTGTCAAGAACGGCTTTGCCCGTAACTATTTGCTGCCGCAAGGCAAGGCACAGCGTGCCACGGCGGAAAACCTGGCGCTGTTCGAGACACGGCGCACCGAATTGGAGGCGCGCAATCTAGTCCAGCGCACGGAAGCCGAGGGCGTGGCCAAAGCCATGCCGGAAACGACCTTCGTGGTGATCCGGCAGGCCGGCGAGTCGGGCCAGCTTTATGGCTCTGTCGCGGCCCGTGATGTGGTCGAAGGCCTGGACGCCATCGGTTTCAAGATCAGCCGCACCCAGGTCGTGCTGAACCGGCCAATCAAGACCCTTGGCCTGCATCCGGTCCGGGTCAGCCTGCACCCGGAAGTTTATGTCGAGGTCACCGCCAATGTCGCCCGCTCGGAAGCCGAGGCGGAACGGCAGGCCGCCGGCGAGGATCCCAACGCCGACGAGGACGATGATTTGGCCGCGGCTGTGTTTGCCTCTGAAGATAACGAGTCGGATGAAGCTGACGAGGCCGATGAAGCTGACGAGGCGGATTCCGAAGACGCCAACGAAGCTACGGAACCTGAAAACCGTTAACGGCCGCTGCTGGCCGAATGCCCTAAAAAAGGGGGTGGCACGGTTGTCCGTGCCACCCCCTTTTTTTTGCGCCGCATTCATTTCCGCAAAAATTCGTCACCACGCCCCTGCGCGCGACCGCCCGCCGTCTGCGGCAATACAATCCGGCCCGTCGGGCCCAGCGCAACGTTGCCCATCATTATGATCTGACCGGCGAATTGTACGATCTGTTTCTGGATTCCGATCGGCAATATTCCTGCGCCTATTTTCAATCCCCGGAAGATGACCTGGAGACGGCGCAGCTACGCAAAAAACGGCACCTAGACCACGTTCACAGAACAGGTCCTGGTCCAGGGCGTGACCTTGTCCGAGGAACAGTACAAAGTATCCAATCAGCGGGCCGCCGACGCCGGGTTGAATGGCTTCGTCTCGTTTGCCCTGCAGGATTACCGGTCCATTGTGGGATCTTTCGACCGCATCATTTCGGTTGGCATGTTCGAGCATGTGGGGCTTGGCCATTACGGCGAATTCTTCGGTAAAGTGCGCGACTTGTTGACAGATGATGGTGTCGCCGTGCTGCACACCATTGGCCGGGCCGATGGCCCGGGCGCAACCAACCCCTGGCTCAACAAATATATCTTCCCCGGCGGCTACAGCCCCTCGTTGTCGGAAATTTCCGCCGAGGTGGAAAAAGCCGACATGTACATCACGGATGTGGAGGTATTCCGGCTGCAATACGCTGAAACATTGCGCCATTGGCGCCGGCGTTTCCAGGCTAACCGGCGCAAGGTCGCGGCCCTGTTCGACGAGCGCTTCTGCCGCATGTGGGAGTTCTATCTGTGCGGCAGCGAGGCCGCCTTCCGGCATGGCGGCCATGTGGTCTTTCAGGTCCAGTTGCCGAAGAACGCGGACGCGTTGCCGCAAGCCCGGGACTACATCTTCGACGCGGAACGGCGGCGGGCGCGGCTGGACACAAAATCCGATTCGCGCGCGGCGTGAGCCAAGGCGCGGATTTATGGCTCCCGGCCAGGGTTTTCTGGCGGTCCGGCAGCCGCGTTAGCGGCTCCGGAATTGTCGCATGATTTCATAGGCCAATGGCAGTTATGCACGGGATTCACGGGATGCTTGCCCTGGTTGCTCACAGCTTTTCCGAGGCCGGTGAGATCGCGCGGCGCGAAGCCGGCTGTGGCCGTGATAGGTTGCCGCAAGATGAATGCAGACAGTCCAAATAATCCGGTTCTCGCCACCATTGGGGAAACCCAAATGGGCGAAACGGAGTCCGCCGCCGGTTACCGCACGCCGCCGGCCAATCTTGAAGCCGAACAGGCCCTATTGGGCGCCATCCTGGTCAATAACGACGCCGCCAGCCGGGTCACGGACTTCCTGGCACCGGAACATTTCCACGAACCGGGCCACCAACGCATCTATGCCGCCGCCCTGAAGTTGATCGAACGCGGCCAGATCGCAAACCCGGTAACCCTGAAGTACTTCTTTGATCAGGATGAAGCCCTGGCGGAAGTCGGCGGGGCACAGTATCTCGCCCGTCTGGCTGGCGCCACGGTGACGGTGATCAACGCCGAACATTATGGCCGGGCGATTTTTGATCTGGCGCTGCGCCGGGGGCTGATTGAAATTGGCGAAGGCATGGTCAACGAGGCCTACGCCGCGGACGTTGACGTGCCGGCCAGCGACCAGATAGAGACGGCGGAACAGGACCTGTTTCAATTGGCCGAGCATGGCCAGGCGGATCGGGGTTTAATGGCCTTCGATAGCATCCTGACCTCGACCATCAACATGGCCGAGGCGGCTTTCCACCGGGACGGCCAGATGATCGGCGTTTCCTCCGGTCTGATCGATCTGGATCAGAAACTGGGCGGCCTGCACCCCTCCGACCTCATCATCCTGGCGGGTCGGCCGGCCATGGGCAAGTCGGCCCTTGCCGCCAACATCGCATTCCACGCGGCCCACAATATAAAGCGGAAGCGCCAGGAGCATGGCCCGGATAAGGTCATCGACGGCGCGGTCGCCGCATTTTTCAGCCTGGAAATGTCCGCCGAGCAGTTGGCCACCCGCCTGTTGGCCGAACAGGCGCGTATCAGTTCAGAAAAAATCCGCCGGGGCGATATCTCTTCGGATGATTTTTCCCGCCTGGTGACCGCCTCGCAGGCCATTGAACAGGCGCCGCTCTATATCGACGATACCCCGGCGTTGACCGTATCCGCCCTGCGCACACGGGCCCGGCGGCTAAAACGGCAGCACGATCTGGGCCTGGTGGTCGTCGATTACCTGCAACTGCTGCGGGGCAGCGGGCGGGGCGCCGAAAACCGGGTGCAGGAAATTTCCGAAATTACCCAGGGTTTGAAAGCCCTCGCCAAGGAGCTGGATATCCCCGTTCTGGCCCTTTCGCAGCTGTCCCGTCAGGTCGAGGCGCGCGAAGACAAACGGCCCCTGTTGTCGGACCTGCGTGAATCCGGCTCTATCGAACAGGACGCCGATGTGGTGATGTTTGTCTATCGAGAAGAATATTATCACGAACGCAAGCAACCTGAACCCGATACCCCCGATCATGCCAAATGGCTGGAACGGGCGGATCAAATACATGGCATTGCCGAAGTGATTATCGGCAAACAGCGGCACGGTCCCACCGGCACGGTCCGCCTGCAGTTCGAGCGGGACTTCACCAAATTCTCCAACCTCGAGGTCGCGGGCCGCTATCCCGATGAGCGCTAGCGCACAGTCGGACCATAACGGGTCATTCGCCGGCGTTCCCGCTGAGCAGGCCGGCGCGGTACTGGAAATCGATCTGGCGGCCCTGGCGGCAAACTATCAAACCTTGCGCCACCGCGCCGGCGGGGCGGAGTGTGCCGCCGTCGTCAAGGGTGATGCCTATGGCCTTGGCGCGGACCAGGTTGGGCCAACCCTGGCGCGCCAGGGTTGCCGTACCTTTTTCGTCGCTCATCTGGGCGAAGGAATAGCCTTGCGCCAAATATTGCGCCGGAGCGCCGGGCCAGACCCCGAGCAAATCAAGATCTATGTCCTGCATGGTATTCTGCCGGGCACCGAGGAGGCCTTTTTGGCCCATGGTCTGACCCCGGTGTTGAGCACGCTGGAACAGCTGGACCTCTGGGCCGGAAAAAGCCGGGCCCGGACAACATGGACCGGGGCATCGCCGGGCCGGGGTCTGGCCGCCGCCCTGCATCTGGATACGGGGATGAATCGCCTGGGATTGTCAGCCGATGACGCCACGGCCCTGGCCGCCGCGCCGGCCCGCCTGACAGGTCTCAGCCTGGACCTGCTGGTCAGCCATCTGGCCTGCGCGGAACAGCCCGGCAATGCCATGAACCCGGAACAGCGCCGATCGTTTGATCGCCTGCGTGACGCCTTGCCGTCTGCTCCCGCGTCTCTGGCCAATTCCTCGGGCATTTTTCTGGGCGCCGGCTATCATTATGACCTGGTGCGGCCGGGTGTTGCACTGTACGGCGTCAATCCGACGCCGGGGCAGGACAACCCCATGCAGGAGGTGGTTCGCCTGCGCGGCAAGATCATTCAGGTGCGGGAAATTGACAGCCCCCAAAGCGTTGGCTACGGTGCCACGCATCGGGCCACGGGACCGCGGCGCATTGCCACGGTTCCGGTGGGTTATGCCGATGGCTATCTGCGCTCGTTGTCCGGGCAAGGGATGGGTTGTCTTGCCGGGATTTCGGTACCAATCGTAGGGCGCGTTTCCATGGATTTAATCACGCTTGATGTTACCGAGGCGCCACAAGATGCGGTCCATCCCGGCGCCATGGTCGAACTGATCGGCGGCCGCGGCGACACCATTGACAGGGTGGCCAACAGGGCCGGCACCATCGGCTACGAAATTCTGACCTCTTTGGGCCGGCGGTTTCATCGGCGCTATGTCGATGCCGCCGCTGCCGGGGCCAGTGCTGCAGGCGCGGGGGATGCAGGCAATGAATAATCCAATCGCAATTGTTGGCCGCTTTTTTCTTGGCTTCCTGGCCAC
>JAJFGG010000045.1 GCA_021776235.1 Alphaproteobacteria bacterium
CGCGGCATCGAGGATGTTCAAAACGAATGGACCCTCATGGCCCTCGCGCATAACTGCAAACGCCTATCTGGACTGGTAGCGTAAAACGCCGCACAGTCATTATATAGAAGCTGGGTTATCACAAACCCGACAGACTGCTAGTGGGCATCAGTGGCTGTCAAAACAGGGCTCGTACCCGCCGGCGCAATTCCGGCAAAACTTCCTCGTCGAACCAGGGATTGCGCTTTTGCCAACCCGTGGTGCGCCACGATGGGTGGGGCAGGGGTATATAGCGGGGCCCGTAGCGGCGCCAGTGCCGTACGGTTTCGGTGACATTGCCGGCCCGAATGGTGGCAAGGAATCTGGACTGGGCGTAGGCCCCCGCCAGCACGGTTAACTCAATCGCTGGCAGGTGCGCCAATAAGGCCGGCTGCCAGGTCGGAGCGCATTCAGGGCGCGGCGGCCGATCGCCTCCTTTAGGCAGGCGGCCCGGATAACAAAAGCCCATGGGCATGATGGCAACCCGGTCTGTGTCGTAGAATGCGTCGGCATCAATGCCCAGCCATTGCCGTAGCCGATTGCCGCTGGGGTCGTCCCAGGGAATGCCGCTGGCATGAACCTTGGTGCCCGGCGCCTGCCCGACGATCAGCAGGCGCGCCGTCGCCCTGGCGCGCAGTACGGGCCGGGCCCCCAGGGGTAGATGTTCTTCGCACAGCCGGCAGTCGCGGATTTTCGACAATAGCTGTGCCAGGCTGTCAGGTTGGACCATGCTCCAGGATCAGGCAAAATGCTTAACCGATGCAAGCTGTTATAGAAAACGTTAACCGGTCGTTAACTCCAACGGTTTACTTGTTGCAAAGGCCAACTCCGCAAACCGTTGGAGAATCGCCTGGCAGCCCATGTCGCGCGCCGTGGTGCCATGTTTTGCCTCGGTTCTGAATGATATGGCAATGTGAGGATGAGTATGACGCCATCGGTTTCTATTATTCTTGTCATTGGCGGTCTTTGTGCCATTGCCCTTGCGCTTGCCTTGATACTACGGCGGCAGCAGCGAACCGACGGCGGGTCTCACACGCCGGGCCATGACAGCGATCTCGTGGAAGCCGTGCCGATTGCGGTCGCGCTTTTTGATGCGGACGACCGGCTAAGCCTGGCCAATACAAAACTTTCACAATTATTGCCGATGGTTGAGGAGTTGCGAGAGCAGGAGATCAGTCGCTTGGATTTTTTCCGCGCTTTGGCCGAGGCTGGGATTTTCGTCGACGCGACACACCGGGTGCCGGCTTTCCTGGCGGACGTGGCGACCCGGGCCGAGCGGCAAGAGATTGAATGGGAGGTCAACCTGACCGACGGGCGTAGCCTGCAATTCGCGGAACGCGCCACCGCCGGTGGTGGCCGCTTGCTGACCTGTGCCGATGTCACGAGGCAAAAAAGACAAAGTTGGGCCCTGGACGAGAAAACCCACTTATTGCACAGTTCATTGGAAAGTATCGATCAAGGCGTTCTGGTTTTTGGTCCTGGCGGTGGGATGCGCACCTGGAACCAACGATATTTCGATTTGTTGGGTGTGACTTCGGAAATTGCCGATGTTGGCGTTTCGATAAAGAAATTATGCGGGTATTTGGCTGATGCTGGTGTTTTTGAAGAGAATGATGCCAAGTCCGTATCCCGTCGGATCGAAGAAATCATAACCTGCGACCCTTCACAGTACGAGATGGCCGGGCCGGACGGTCGGATTTTGGACGTCCGGCACACACGGATGCCCGATGGCGGCATCACTATTACTATCACGGACGTGACGGCTTCGAGGCGCGATCAGGAGGATTTACGTAAACGGTCGGCGGAACTGGAAGCGGTGTTCGGCAATTTGGATGTTGGCATCGCATTTTTCGACTCAGACGGCGAAATAGTTGCCATGAACGAGGTCTTGCTGGAATTGCAGGGGCTTGACCCGGAGCAGGTCGCGCATTGCCGAAATCTTCACGATGTGCTGCGCTTGAACGCCCGCGACGGAGAATTTGGCCCGGGCGATATTGACCAACTGGTAAAAACCCATGTGGAAATGGAATTTGGCAGGGTGCCGAATACCTACCAGCGGACCCGTCCCAACGGCACCATTCTGGAATTTCGTACATTTGCCATGCCGGGCGGTGGTATTCTGGTGGTTTGTCAGGACGTCACCGCCCAACAGCAAGCGGAGCAGGCCTTGCGCGTCGCCAAGGAAGAAGCCGAAATGGCCAATCGCGCCAAGTCGGAGTTTCTGGCCAATACCTCGCATGAATTGCGCACCCCCTTGAATGCCATAATCGGCTTTTCAGATATTCTCGTGGGCGAATTATTCGGGCCGCTCGGCTCGACAAAGTATTTGGAATATTCCCGGGATATCAATGAAAGCGGTGAGCACCTGCTATCCATCATTAATGACCTGCTCGACTTGGCCAAGGTTGAATCCGGTAACTTCCAACTCGCTGAAGAGCGGTTCCTGCTTTCGGAAGTGGCCAGTTCCACGATGCGTTTGACGCGGGAGCGCGCCAGCCAAGGCAGGGTAAAAATGGTCATGGAGATGGATCCCCAGATTGACCTTGTGCGGGCGGATCAGCGGGCTATCAAACAGATCCTGCTCAATCTTTTGACCAATGCCATCAAGTTCACACCCGAGGGTGGCCAGATCACTATCGGCACCGGGCGGAGCCGGGATGCCGACACTGGCGAAGAATGGATTGAAATGTCAGTGACGGATACGGGAATTGGCATGGAAGAGGATGACATCCCCTTCGCCTTGACGCCGTTTGCCCAGTTGGAAGGATCCTTTACTCGCCGCTTTGAAGGCACCGGCCTGGGGTTGCCGCTGGCCCGTCATCTGTGCGAGTTGCATGGTGGCGCCCTGGCAATCCAATCAATTCTTGGCAACGGCACGACAGTAACCGTGCAATTGCCCAGCGACCGTTTGATTGGCAGCAGCGACGACGCCCGTCAGGCCGTGACCGATGCCACCGGCCCCACGGGACCACAGGGCGATTTGTCGGATTTACTCGCCGCGAAATTGGGGTGAGCGTTTTTCGATAAAAGCGTTCATTCCCTCCAGTCTGTCTTTGGATGCGAAACAGCGGGCATGGGCGGCGATTTCGGCTTCCCGGGCGGCCTCGAAATCCATTTCCATGGACGCATTCAGGGCATATTTCAGTTCGCGTACAGCCACCGGACTGTAACTGCCCATCAGCGTCGCCAGCCGGGCGGTCTCCGCCGCCAATTCGTCCTGCGGAACCAGGTGCGTGATCAGGCCCAACTGATAGGCCCGCGCGGCATCAAACAGCTCACCGGTCAGGCAAATGGCACGGGCATTGGCAGCGCCGATCAAACGATCCAGCAGAATGGTGCCGCCGGTGCCGGGGAATATTCCCAGCTTGATTTCCGGGTAACCAAAGGTGGCGCTATCGGCGGCCACCCGGACATCGCATGCCATGGCCAGCAACATCCCACCGCCCAGAGCATAGCCGTTGATCGAGGCAATGACGGGTTGTGGCATATGACGGATCTGGTCATAGAGATGCATGCCCAGGTAGGACCGGTCGCTGCCACTTTTGTCCGCGCTTGCCGCCATTTCCTTGATATCCGCACCGGCAACGAAGGCACGTTCGCCAGCGCCCTTGATAACAATCGCGCGGATGGCGCGGTCGGCGGCAATGCCGATCAGGCATTCCGTCAAATCCACAAAGACCTGACGGTTCAGGGCGTTCAAGGCCTTTGGCCGGTTCATGACAATAGTTGCGATTGGTCCGTCGTTGCTTTGCAAGATGGTCTCGAACGGCATTTTCTATACTCCGTATCCCTGCTTCGTGCGTTCCCGACAGCGACTTGCCAGGCTGGCATTGGCCTTCGATAATAGCAGGCGCAGACGCGGCGGCGACCCGATCAATATCGAAATTTGTCTCGAGTGGGATAGGTGAAAGTTCATGGACAACGGCAACAGCATTCTGGCTACCTTATTGGCTCCCATCGATGCGCCCTGAGGCGTCACCCGGTACATTGCCGCCCAGCCTGCGGGTAGAGAATATTGAGCGCGGGGTCGGCTCTGCCGCCGCGACATTCATTATGGGCCCCGAACATCTGAACCTTAAGGGAATGCTGCACGGGGGCATCATTGCCGGGTTGATGGATGTCATCATGACCATTGCGGCGGGATCGCATCCTGAACCGGCCCAGCGCCGCTTTTCCATCACCCTTAGCCTGGCCCTTAATTTCATCGGCATCGCGGGGAAGGGGCCTCTTGTCCTGAGCGCCGAAACCACGGGCGGCGGCAGACGCACCTGTTTTTGCGAAGGCCGGATCGAGGACGGCGAGGGCAATCTGGTTGCCACGGCCCAGGGCGCCTTCAAATTGATGGAACCAGGCTCCGAGCAGACTTGATACCCAGGCGCACAGGCGAGCGATATGTGCCCGGAGCCTTTATAACGAAAGCATGCGCTAGGCGTTGGTGGCCGGCCAGACGCCGTCGTTGTCTATGGGATAGACGGCCCGGGTCAACTGGGTATAGGTGAAGCGCTTCAGATTGGAAGCGCAGACCCCCGGTGTGTCCACGTAGATTTCTCCTTTGGCGAAAGCGCGGAAATGGGCCTGCCAGGCGATGGCTGACTTCACCACGATGATCTTTTGCGCTTCCGCCACGATCCCGGCCGCGGCCAGGTGGTCGGCATCGAAGGGCATGGCTTTCTCTTCGGTCAACATCACCGTCACCCCATCGGCCTGGATAACCGCGATTTCGCCCAAATCGATCTGCTGCCCGGTCATATAGTCGCCGCGGCGTCGATAACGGACGGGTTGCTGAAAGATGATTTCACCCACCAAGGGTATGGGCGGGCCGTGCAGATCATCGGATTTTCCCCCTACGTTGCCACTGAACATGGCGCCCACACCAATGGCCTTGGCGGTCTTGACCGCCTGGCCGTCACACAGAACAATGACGGCATCCCGGGCCGATTGATCAAGCAGTTCAGCCAGGATGGTCGTGCCGTCCGCGGGCGCTCCGCCGCCGGCGTTATCCGCTACGTCGACCAGGATTATGGGTCCGTGCGGCGCCGCGATGGCGCTGTGTACAGCCGCTTCCACGCTGATCAGGCCCGCATCAAAGTCACCACGCTGGCGCCAAATAGTCAGTGCCAGGTCATCCGCGACCCGCGTGGCATGCGCGATATCATCCCCCTGCACCAGAATACCGACGCCCAGATGGGCCACGTCCGCGTACGGAAAGCCCCAGGCAATAGAGGCGGACCAGATTTCACCCCAGGTTTCCATGTCGTGCATTTTCGCCATGATCGCCGCCGCCGGCGCCGCTGCTGTGCCTTGCACCTGCGGCGGTGGGGCAAATGGCAGTTTGCGCAAAATTTTGGCCGGTCGTCTGGTGCTCCATAGCATGCGGTGCAGCATTCGCGCCGCTTCCGCGCCGCGCTCGCCCATGTCGTTATGAGGATAGGTGTCATAGCCGACCAGGGCATCGGCGCCTTTGATTAGAGCATCGGATAGATTGGCGTGCAGATCAAAAGTCGCGACCACGGGCGTATCAGCGGGCAGTTGCCGGCGGATCGCGGCCAGGAATTCCGCGTCAGCCTCGGGTGCCCCTTCCACAACACAGGCGCCATGCAGGTGGACCAGAACGCCATCAATCTGACCGGCGGCGGCAAGCAGCTCCAGGCTGCGCCGGACCAGGGCTTCATAGGCTGACGCCGTGATCAGGCCGGACGGCACCGCACCCGCAAACAGGCCGGGTATCAGGTTCAGGTCGAGTTCGACGGCCGCGTCCATGGCGCCGCCGACTTCCGTATTGGTGTCGGCAAAGGCCGCGAACAGCGCATCGCCTTCGAGATACTGATAGGCATGGAAGGCCTCCAACCCGGTCCGCCCTTGGGCAAAGGTATTGGTTTCGTGCCAGATGCCGGTGATGAATACGCGTTTCGCCATGGCCCGAATATGACGTTGTTTAGGTGCTCATGACAAGCGCATCCGCGTGCCGTCCCAGGTCCGGGCCAAAAGCAATCCTGCCAGCAGGCTGCAGGCGGCGATGGCGGCCATGAAGAAATAGGCGCCATTGGCAAATTCCTGATACAGCATGCCTGCCACGGCCATGACCAGGCCGACGGCAATGCCGGCGCCAACCGCGCCATGCAGGCTTTGCGCGGTGGCGGACATTTCCGGTGGCGTGGCGCGGGCGATGAAATGCATGGCGCCCAAATGCGCGGCACCAAAGGTAAAGGCATGCAAACCTTGCGTCAGCAGAGCCAGCCACAGGGCGTCGGACAATGCCATGGCGGTCCAGCGTACAATTCCCGCGAGGGCGCCCAGGACCAACAGATTGGCGGCGCCAAAGCGGGCCAACAGGCGATTGCCCAACCAAAAAAGAATGATTTCCGCGGCCACCCCCTCGGCCCACAAAGCGCCGATCAGGGCATCGCTGAAACCGGCGCTGCGCCAATGCAGGGTGGCGAAACCGTACAGCACTGCATGGCTGGCACTGCCCAACCCGCCCGCCAGCAAGAACAGCAGGAAAATCGGTTGCCGCAATAACCGTCCCATGGCGCCTGAACGGTCCCGGCTCTGCTTTTCGACGCGCCGTTCATCCGGCAACAGGGCGCACGCCAGCAGCACGACGGCCAACAGGGCCAGAATAGCCCACAACACGGACCAGGAGCCAAAGGCCGCCAGAACCGGGCCGCCGGCGGCGGACGTGGCGATGAAGGTCAGCGAGCCCCAGATCCGCAGGCGGCCGTAATCCAGCTTCAAGCGATAGACCGCACCCAGAACCACTGTTTCGCCTAACGGTATAATCGAGGAGAACGCCACCGAGGCAACGAGATTGACAATCAGGAGGCCCCAAAACCCCTTGGCGAAGAGAAAACAGGCAAATCCCAGCATGGCCAGGGCGGACAGCAACAATAGGGGCCGCCGCCGCTCGCCACGGCGATCGGCCAATTGTGCGATCAGGGGATTGGCCAGCACGCGGAGCCAAAGGCCGGCCGACAGCAGCAGACCGATTTCGGTAGGCGACAGTCCGCGCGCTTTCAGAAACACCGGCCAGAACGGTGCCATCACGCCGACCACGGCAAAGACTGCGCCGAAATAGAACGAGAAGCGCCACGCCTGAAATGTCGTTGTGCTCATGGTTCCTGTCTCATACCAATGGTCCTTGATATTGACCTGTTTCATGGGTCGGTCCGGTTCGCGGGCCAGGCGCGGCGCGCCGCGCGATGCGGTGCATCGGACAAGCGCCGCAACACAGCCCGAGAGCCGGACCGGCCCACCTTCGGCCGGATG
>JAJFGG010000046.1 GCA_021776235.1 Alphaproteobacteria bacterium
CGCCGTTGGCTTCACCAAGAACTGGTCTAAAGCCAACGGCGGCAAGTCAGCGGCAAAATGGTTCCGCGATGACGCCGGCATCAAGGCGGAGATTTCGGCCAACGGCGTATTCGGCATCCCAGGCCTTAAGCCCGACAAGGAATGATGTCCTCGGACGGCAACGTCGTCGCGGGCGCCGTCACCAGGCGCGCCGTTGTCGCGCTGGCTTTTTTGGCGGCCCTGGCGACCTCGCCGGCATCAGTTGCGCATGGGCCGGCGTCGAACAGCCCACCGGCGCCGGCGGATTTCTCTGCTCTGTTCGGCGGGCCGTTTTCGCTGATCGACCACGATGGCAGGCCCCGGACGCAGCGGGATTTTGCGGGCCGGTTTCTGCTGGTCAATTTCGGCTACACCAACTGCCCGGATATCTGCCCGCTCGATCTGTCGACCATGGCCGCGGCCCTGGACATGCTGGGACAGACTGCCGACCTGGTGCAGCCGGTTTTCATCACCATTGATCCGGCCCGGGATAAACCCGCGGTGTTGAAGGAGTATGTCCTTAATTTCCACCCGCGCCTGATCGGTTTGAGCGGCTCCGAGGCGCAAATCAGCGGCGTGGCGAAAGCCTACCGCGTGCACCGCAGCAAGCTCATTGTCGCGGACGCCCCGGCGGGGGATTACCTGGCCAGCCACTCGTCATTGACCTATTTGATGGCCCGCAATGGAAAATTCATAACCATGTTTCCCCACGGCACCAAGCCCGAATTCATGGCGGCCGCCATCCGCCGCCATGTGCTTATACCAACCCGCGTTGATAGGGACCCATAGAGACGCCTTGCGGGGGCTTTCGGGTAGGAGCGTGCGATGCAGCGATACGGGGTATCGTCAGTCGTGCGCGACGCCATCCGAAAGCCCCCGCAAGGCGCTATTTTGGTCGTCTCCGCGCAGCCTCGGATGGCGTCGTGAAGTCTTGACGATGTCCCACATCGCCCGCGCCTCCTCTCCTACCCGAGGCAGCGCGGAGACGATCTTTATGGGTTCCTATCAGCGCGGGTTGGTATTAGCCCAAAGCCTTGAGATCGGCGATGGTTTTGCCCGGTTCGGGCCGCTGGGTGTAGTCAACGTCGATATCGGTGGCGCGGACCACACCGCCCGGATCGACCACGATCCTGGCCGGCACCGGCAAGGTCCAGCTGTCATCACCGTTATACCTGGGCAGATCGATGCCAAAGCCGTCGTAGACCACCTGCAGATCCGGCGGCACCTGGAAGCGCAGCCCCAGTTGCGCGGCATAGGCGTTGCCCGGATCCATGACGAGATGATAGTTGAGCCCGTGTTTCTTGATCATAACCCGGCTGTGTTCAGCCAACTGCGGCGTCAGAGCCAACAAAGAGGCACCCAGACTTTCAAATTCGCCGAGGGTTTTCTGCAAAGCATACAGCTCTGCATTACAGTAGGGTCACCAGGTACCGCGGAAAAAGGTCAGGACCAGCGGCCCGCGCGCCAACAGCTCGCCAGAGCGCACCTCATCCCCGTCGGCGTTCGGCAATGCGAATTCGGGCAACTGCTGGCCCACCTTGACGACCTTGTCCAGGATGCCGGAGGCGCCCAAGGCCGTCGTCGCGGCAGCCATGACCGCGCGTTTCTCTTCCGGTATCCGGTTTGCGGCGCCGGCGCGGATTTTATCGAGTTGTTCAGCCAAAGACATTCGAATCTCCTATGCAAAAAGTGGTATTAGTTGACTTGGCGCAGATACTGGGGCCCCAAATTGCTCACCTTGGCGCAACCCAGCAGCATCAGGTCGCGGCGGATTTCGGCTTTCAGAATTTCCATGGCCCGTTCCACCCCGGCCCGGCCGCCGGCACCCAGGCCGTAAAGGTAAGGCCGGCCCGCCATGCAGGCCGTAGCGCCAAGCGAGAGCGCCTTTAAGACATCCGTGCCCCGGCGTATGCCGCCATCCAGGATTACCTGGGCCCGGCCGTCGACCGCGGCGACGATTTCGGGCAACACATCGATGGGCGCCGGGGCATGATCCAACTGCCGGCCGCCGTGGTTGGAGACGATGATGGCGTCGAACCCCATCTCGGCGGCGCGGCTGGCGTCCTCGGCCCGCAACACGCCCTTGATCGCCAATGGTCCGCCCCATTGTTCCTTCATTTGCGCCGCGTCATCCCAGCTGACCGACTTGTCCAACTGCTCTTCCGTATAGCGGGCGAGATCGGCGCTGGAGGTGTTCCCTTCCACCCGGTTCAACAGATTGGCCAGGGTCGGGGTAGGATTGCGGACGGCGTGGTACAGCCAGGCTGGCTTGCGCAACATGTCCAGGACCATCGGCAGGGTCGGCTTCAGGGGCATGGCCAGGCCGTTGCGCACATCGCGCTCCCGGTTGCCCGTGACCGGCACGTCGACGGTCAGACAGAGCGCGCTGAAGCCGCTGAGCTTGCACCGCTCGATAAAATCCCGAACGATCGCGCGGTCCTTCCAGACGTAAATTTGAAACCATTTCGGCCCGCTGGACAGGTTGCCCACGCCCTCGATGGAGGTGGAGGCGGCAGAGGAAAGGGTATAGGGAATATCATGCAGACCGGCGGCGGGAACCAGGCTTTCTTCGCCCGTGTGATGGAATAATTTCGGCAGTCCGGTCGGCGAAACGATCAACGGCGCGGCGATCTTGCGGCCCATTACCACCGTGCTGATATCGATCTCGGAGACGTCCACGAAGTTGTGCGGCACCAGCTGATATTGTTCAAAACCGGTGCTGCTGCGCCGCAGAGTCACTTCGTCCTCGGCCCCGCCGTCGATGAAATCGAACAACAGTTTTGGCACCTTGCGCGCGGCCAGGCTGCGCAACTCGTCAATGTTGTGGCATTGCGCGGCCGTCCTGGCGGTCATGCCCTAAGCATCCTTTTCCAATATGGTGACGCAGGCGGCGGCCCCTTCCAGGCCCATATAGGCCTCGCGGGTCAGATCCTTGAAGCTTTTGTCGGGCCAATTCTGAAAACGGGTGCAATAACTGCCGATGATGAAGACATCCGCCATAGCATGCTCCTCCTGCTGGCTTTGGTGTCGATGATAGGCCCTGAATTGCGTTCTGTCGCCTGGGGGAGCAGAGAAATGCCTCTGTCTTTTTGTGGGCCTGTGTTTCAATCGCCGGATCTGATGCTGTGAAGTGCTCTAAATGCCCGTTCTGGCCATGTTTTTGGCCGCCATGCTCTGGTCGTCCTCGATTATCGGCAGCAAATTGGCGGTCCTGGAATTGGCGGTCACGGAAGTGGTCGCCGGGCGTTTTCTGTTCGCCGCAGCCATGATGTGGGCGGTGGTTCTGGTGACCCGTCAACCGGTACTACTGGGCCAGGCGCGGCGGCCTCTGCTCATGGGCATGCTGGATCCAGGCCTGGTGTCCTTGTTCCTGGTCTGGGGGCTGCACCATACTTCAGCCGTCAACGTGGCGGTGTTTTGGGCCTTGATGCCCGTGGTCATGCCCCTGGCGGGGCGCCTGGTCCTGCGTGAAGCGGTCAATCCGGTAGTTGTTGTCGGCGCTTTGCTGGCCTTTGCCGGCGCCGTTGTGTTGATGGCGGCGAACCGGGCCTCGGGAGAAGGTAATCTGTTCGGTGACATGGTCGCGATCGGCGGCGTGCTGTGCGCCGTGGCCAGTTCCCTGGTGGCCCGCCGGGTCGCCCAACAACAGGGCCGTCCCATGGTCACAACGGCCTGGCAAATGAGCATGGCGCTGGTGGTCGGATCCCTGGCTCTGGTCCTGCTGCAACAACCCGCGGCGAGCCTGGAGCATCTGAGCCGCGGGCCCGTGGGCTTGTTGGCGTATCTGGGAATGATCGCCACCGCGGGGCCGTTTTTCTTGCTGAACTATGCCTTGCGGCGTATGCCGGTTGGCCACGCCAGCCTGTATTCCAGTCTGGTCGGGCCATTGTCCGTACCTCTGGCCGTACTGGTCCTGGGCGAAACCATGCAGGCGTTGGAGATTGCCGCCATCGCCATTGTCATGCTGGGCGTTTTCCTGCCAAGCCTGGCCGGACGGGTTGATATCTCCCGCTTCCAGCGCCAGCCCCGGATCATAGACGACCCGGCCCTGTCGGCCTTGACCTATGTGGTTTTCGACACCGAAACCACGGGTCTGCATCCCTCGGATGGCGACCGCATCGTACAGATCGCCGGCGTGCGCATCGTCGGGGGGATCATTCGGCGGGACCAGATTTTTGAGGAACTGGTGCATCCGGGCCGGTCGATTCCCGCGCGCTCAACCAAGTTTCACGGCATCATCGACGAACAGGTCGCGGACAAGCGGTCCATTGGCCCGGTCTTGCAGGATTTCCATGCCTTCTGCGGTGACAGTATTCTGGTGGCCCACAACGCGGCCTTTGATATGCGCTTTCTGGAACTGGCCCAGCCCGACGGCGCCCCGGCTTTCGGTCAACCGGTTCTTGACACCCTGCTGTTATCCGCCGTGCTGGAACCCAAGGCCAAGGGCCATGACCTGGATGCCCTCGTAGATCGCCACGGCGTGGTTCTGCCCAGTGCGGACCGCCATACCGCCCTGGGTGACAGCCTGGCCACGGCGGAAGTCTTCCTGGCCCTGCTGGGCCTGGCCAAGGATGCTGAAACCCTGGGCCAGCTTATCAACCTGTCTTACAAGGCGCGCCGTTTCCGCCGCCTGCAAAAACGCTATTAGAGGTGTTTAAGGATCAGAACAATTCACCGCTTAAATCGCTGCGCAGCCTGTCTCGCAGGTCGCGGATGGCTTTCAGCGCATCGACCAGCATGTCGTCCTCGCGGTCGGTCAGGGTCGCGGGGTGGACATAGTTGCTGACGGCCTTGCCCTGACGCTGATCGGCCAATTGCTGGCGCAACAACAGATGGCTGATGTGGCGAAAGGCGCCATTCAGGTAGTCCGCCTCATCCTTGTCCAGGACAGCTTGTTCCCGCAACTTGGCGATGCGGGCCAGGGTCCCGGTTTCCGGCACGCCATGCAGCAGGGCCAGGGCGCGGATGCCGTCGACCAGGGGCAGGGTGCCGGTGATCTTCAGGTTCAACTCACCGCGATGGCCCTTGTCTTCTTTTTCCAGGATAAATCGGTTGAACAAGCCGAGGGCGACGCCGAAATGTTCATCCTGCAGGAACATTTCCCGCATGAAGCTGCGATTATTCCGCAACCGGTCTGTAATATACTGGCGCAATTCGGTGGCCATGCGGCGTTCCCCGGCAACGCCGTAGAAGTCAAAAAAGATGTCCGACAGGCGCAACGCGGCGGGGTTGCGCCGGCTCAGCCAATAGTTCATCTGCGCCCGCCATTGGCTGGCTGTTTTTCGCCACAGCGGGTTGACCGCCATGACGTAGCCATTGCAAAGCGGCATGCCCGCCCCGGCCATGGCCTGGGTGACGCGGTCGGCCAGCTCTAGAAAGTAGCCATCGATCCTGTCATGCTCGGCGTCCGGATAGTCGGCAATGATCAGGCCATTATCCTGATCGGGGTTCAAATAGCTTTCCCGCCGGCCTCCGGAACCCATGACGATCAGGCAGAATTCCCTTGGCGGCGCGCCCAGTCCGTCGTCTGCCATGGCGCCGACGCAATGACGCACCATGCGGCGATAGACATCATTGTTGATGTGACTGACCAGGGCCTGGATTTCCGGTGTCGGGGCGCCGTCCGCCAGCAATTGTTCGGCGACCTCTAATTGCGCCGCCCGCACCTCGGCCATGCCGGCGGGGGTGTCGGGTCTACTCAGGCTTTCGATCTGGTCCACCAATTGGCCGTTGATGCGGGCCAGGGCCCCGTCCAGGGTCAGCATGCCCACCAGACGGTCGCTGTCATCGACCACCGGCATATGCCGCAGGCCGGCCCTGCGCATGCGGGCAATGGCATGAAACATCAAATCATTGGCCCGGATCACCCGGACCGGCCGGCTCATCACGGCATCAAGGGGGCTGTCGCGAACCAGGCGAAAGGTCACCCGGCGCGCTACGTCCTGTTCCGTCAGCACACCGCGCGGTATGCCCCCGGCATCGACGGCGACCACAATATCGCTGGCCGCCCGGGCCAGACTGTCGACGGCCTGGCCCAGGGAACTATTAAGGGGCAGGACGGGTGGCGGCGCCAGCATGTGCTCGCCGGCCAGCTGGCGAAACGCCATGGCACGGGAATTGGGCATCCGCTCACCTCCTATGGCGCGTCCTGACCGCGCCTTCGGATTTACTCCGCCGCCGTCGGTTTTTCCGCCGGCGCGCGGTAATGTTCCAGCATTTCCGCCTCGGCCCGTTTGGCCAGGGCCAGGGCCTTCTCCTTGACGTGGCCAAAGCCGCGGATACGGTCCGGTACTTCGGCGATGCGTACCGCCATGGCGAAGTTGTCATGGTTCAATCCGGCCATGACTTCCGTCATGGTGGTTTCGTAATCCACGATCAACTGGCGTTCCATGCGCCGTTCCGCCGTTCGGCCAAACAGGTCCCAGGCAGTGCCGCGCAGGCCGCGAAGGCGGGCCAAAAATGGCATGACGCGCAACATCCACGGACCGAATTCACGCTTCTGCAATTCGCCAGTGGCCGGATTTCGCCGCGCGATAAGCGGCGGCGCCAAATGCAGGCGCAGGCTGAAATCGCCTTCGAACTGTTGGTGCACCTGATCCATGAAGCGGCCATCGCTATACAACCGCGCCACTTCATACTCGTCCTTGTAGGCCATCAGGCGGAAGAAATTCTGCGCCACCGCTTCGGCCAGACCATCCAGGCCGGCGGCCCGGTCCCGTTCCGCCGCCAGGGCCCGATCAACCAAACTGCTGTAGCGGGCGGCATAGGCGGCGTCCTGATAGTCGGTCAGAAAGTCTACCCGCCGGGCGATTTTCTGCTCCAGGTTCTGATTTTCGCTTCCAACCGTTGTTTTCGGCAGCATCGGGGCGGCAATCGTCTCCACCGCAGCCGGGTCATGGGCCGACAGGCGGCCCCAGGCAAAGGCCTGTTTGTTGGCCGCCACCGCGACGCCATTGATTTCGATGGCGCCTTCGATCGCTTCCAGCGAGAGGGGCAGATAGCCCTTTTGATAGGCCGCACCCAGCATGAACAGGTTGGTGGCGATGGAATCGCCCAGCAACGCCGTCGCCAATTTGGTGGCATTGACGAAATGACTGAAATCCGAGCCCAATGCCTTGCGCAACCCCTCGATCAGGCTGTCACCGGCCATGTCCATATTCTGATTGGCGAGAAATTCGGCCGTGGGCACGACATGGCTGTTGATCACCGCCGCCGTAACCCCTTCATTGATGGTGGACAGGACGTCAGGACCGGAAGCCACCACGATATCGCAGCCCAGGATCAACTTGGAACCACCGGTCGCGATACGTACGGCATGTAAATCTTCCGGTACATCGGCAATGCGGATGTGCGAGGTGACGGCGCCGTTCTTTTGCGCCAGGCCAGCCATGTCCAGGGCCGACACACCTTTGCCGGCCAAGTGCGCCGCCATGCCCAGCAGGGCGGATACCGTAACCACGCCTGTGCCGCCGATGCCGGTAATCAGAATGCCGTAGGGTTCCGCCGCGGAGGGCAGGTTCGGCGTTGGCAGGCTGGCAAACAGCGCCTCCCATTGGCCGCCATCGTCACCGGCAGCGGCGCTTTGCGGCTTTTCCGCCTTGCGCAGGGCGCCCCCGTGTACGGTGACAAAGCTGGGGCAGAAGCCATTGACGCAGGAATAATCCTTGTTGCAATTGGACTGGTCAATCTGCCGCTTGCGGCCCCATTCGGTTTCCTTCGGCTGCACCGAGACACAGTTCGATTTGACCGAACAATCGCCGCAGGCCTCGCAAACCAGATCATTGATAAAGGCCCGTTTGGGCGGGTCGGGGAACAGTCCACGCTTGCGCCGGCGGCGCTTTTCCGCGGCGCAGGTCTGGTCATAGATCAAGATGGTACAACCCGGTGTTTCCCGCAGATCACGCTGCACCTGATCCAGGTCGTCGCGGTGATGAATGCTGGTGCCGGGCGCCCAATTGGTGCCGATGGGATATTTGTCCGGCTCGTCCGTAACCAGGGCGATCTTTGTGACCCCTTCGGAATGGACCTGCCGGCTGATCTCGTCCGGGGTCAGCTTGCCGTCCTCGGTGTTGACCACCGGCTGGCCGCCGGTCATGGCGACCGCGTCGTTGAACAGAATTTTGTAGGTGATATTGACGCTGGCATCGACGGCGGCGCGGATTGCCAGCAGACCGGAATGATAATAGGTGCCGTCGCCCAAATTCTGGAAGACATGCCCGGTCTTGGTGAATGGCGCCTGACCAATCCAATTGACCCCCTCCGCGCCCATGTGGGTGATGGTCTGGGTATTGCGGTCGGGCATCCACAGGGCCATGCCATGGCAACCAATGCCCGCCATGGTGCGGCTGCCGTCGGGCACACGGGTCGAGGTATTGTGCGGACAACCGGAACAGAAATAGGGCGTCCGCAACATGGTTGGCGGCGAACCCTTGGCCCCGGTTTCTATCTGTTCGATGCGGGCCAGGCGTTGTTCGAAGTCCGGCATATCGCTGTATTTTTTCAGCCGGCCGACGATGGTGCTGGCGACCAGGCCCGGGGTCAGTTCGCCGGTTTCAGGCAACAGCGCGTGATTATGCTCGTCCTTCTTGCCGACGATACGGCGTGGCGCATTATCCTGCCCGTAAAGCAAGGTCCGCAACTGGTCTTCCATGATCGGGCGCTTTTCCTCGATCACGAGGACTTCTTCCAACCCCTTGGCGAACTCCATGGCGCCCTGGGGCTCCAAAGGCCAGGTCATGGCGACCTTGTACAGGCGGATACCCATGTCCGCCGCCATCTCGGCCGTCAGGCCCAATTCATCAAAGGCCTGGCGTACATCCAGATAGGCCTTGCCCGTGGTGACGATGCCCAGACGGGGCCGCGGCGTGTCGAAAATCAACTTGTCCAGGCCATTGGCGCGCACATAGGCCTGGGCCGCCGGCAGCTTGTAATCCAACAGCCGGCTTTCCTTTTCCATGATCGGGTCGGGGTAGCGTAGGTTGAGGCCGCCCGGAGGCATGTCAAAGTCGATCTGCGGCGGAATGCCAACCGCGGCCGGTTCGATGGCAACCGAGGCCGAGCTTTCGACGGTCTCGCCAACCGCCTTGAAGCCCACGGCGCAGCCGGAAAACCGTGACATGGCGAAGCCGTGCAGGCCCAGGTCAAGATATTCCCGCACGCCGGCAGGATGAAAAACAGGCACGGCGGCGGCCATGAACGCCGGTTCGCTTTGATGCGGCAGGGTGGATGATTTTGCCCCGTGGTCATCGCCCGCGACCAGCAGCACTCCGCCATATTTGGCGGTGCCGTCATAATTCAGATGCTTGATGGCGTCGCCGCTACGATCGACGCCCGGGCCCTTGCCGTACCAGATGCCAAAGACGCCGTCGTATTTTCCTCCTGGCCAAAGATTGACCTGCTGTGTCCCCCAGACGGCGGTGAGCGCTAAATCCTCGTTCAGACCAGGCTGAAAGCGGACGTGACTGCGGGACAAAAGGCGCGATGCGGACCACAGCGCGGCGTCATAGCCGCCCAACGGCGAACCGCGATAGCCAGAGATAAAGCCGCCGGTATTCAGGCCAGCGGCGACGTCACGCTGACGCTGCAGCATGGGCAGGCGCACCAAGGCCTGCAGGCCGGTCATAAAGACCCGGCCGGATTCCTGTTCATACTTATCGTCCAGCGTAACTGCAGCAATCGACATAGCTTTCCCCAAAGTTGCCACCAAAAGGCAGGATCATTATAGCAGTTGCTGTCTGCGAGTCAGCCGCATTCGATCCGCCATGACCGCCCCAGCCCAGGGCGCTTGGCGCCCCCGTCAACCCGTCTCGAAGCGTTCGCGGGCATTGACCGGATCGGCCAGAATTTGACGCGCCTGGTCGCAATCCAGGGCAATTTGCGCCTTGATGGCATCGATACCGTCAAATTTCTGTTCCGGACGTAAATGTTCAACGAAGGCGACCCGCCCATGGCGGCCATAGATATCGCTGCTGAAGTCGAACAAATGAGTTTCCAGGACAATGCCTTTGCCGTCGAACGTCGGCCGATGCCCCAGATTGGCGACACCAGGATACCAGCGCGTCCCACCGGCCTCTTTCAGACCAAAGCGAATGGCATAAACGCCCAAAGCCGGCCGTAAAGCGGAATCCCGTAAATGCAGGTTTGCCGTCGGGAAACCCAATTGACGACCGCGCCGGTCGCCGCCGCGCACCCGCCCCTCGATTTCCCACCAATGACCCAATAATTCGGCGGCCCGGCGACAACGGCCGGTTTCCAAATCGACCCGGATAATGGTTGAGGAACAGACATCGTCATCGTGCGTCACCGGGTCCAGCACCGATACCGCGAAGTCGTGGCGCGCACCTTGTTCCCGCAGCAATTCCACATCCCCGGCCCGGCGATGGCCAAAGACGAAGTCATAGCCCACGATCACGTGCCGGGCGCCCAGACCGCGCACAAGTATTTCCTGGATGAAATCTTCCGGCGACAAATGGCTGACCTTTTTGTCGAACCGCAAGCTGACCAGGCAATCGACCCCCAGTTTCGCCAAAAGGCGGCCCTTGCTTCGAAACGGCGTCAGACGAAAGGGCGGGGCATCAATCTGAAATATACTCCGCGGGTGCGGCTCGAACGTCAGGGCAAGCGCCGGGCCCTTGACCGTGTCGGCCATAGCGCGGCAGTGGCCAATAAGGGCCTGGTGACCACGATGTATGCCATCGAAGTTACCAACCGCCACCGCGCCACCACGCAATTCTTCGGGGGTTTTACAAATATGACGGATGATACGCATGGCCGGGATTATTGGGGCTAGGGGGCGTTGAGGCAACCGGCTATTCGTCCGGACCTGCAAAAGCGCTGCGGGTTGGCACCAGCAGCAAGGCATCGCCTTTCACCACCACCTCGCCACCGCGTAGGCAAATAGTGTCCAGGGCGCAGCGGCGTTTTTCCACATTCAGGTCGACCACCGTGGCCACCGCCGTAATGGTATCGCCGGCCTTTACCGGCGCCGTGAAGCGAATATTCTGCGACATATAGATAGCGCCCGGTCCCGGCAACTTGGTGCCAACGACGGTTGAAATCAGGCTGGCCGTCAACATGCCATGGGCGATGGTGCCGCCAAAATCTGTCTGCTCGGCAAACTCGCGGTTCAGATGCACCGGGTTGAAGTCACCGGAAATGCCGGCGAACATCACGATATCTGTCTCTGTGATCGTGCGCGAATAGAAGGCCGACATCCCGACCTCCAAATCTTCTATGAAATAGCCATGTAATTCCTTGAACAAATTGACCGATTGAATGGCAGTTTGGCTAGCCGTCAAATTTTGACTCATCGTTGATGTCCTATGGTTTATGGGCTGCTTGATTGTGCGGCGCAATATAGTGACGGCGTAGCGCGCCGACAACCAATCACGTCAGCGCCCGCCCGGGCACGAAAATCATCTTCGTTGCGTTAACCAAATATTCAGCGCCCGTAAGCAAACTGCCCTCGTTGCACAAAACGGAGGAAGGGCATCGCGCGCCCCTTGGCCGCAAGGCAACGACTGCATTGATTAACGGAACTAACAGATCTAGTGGGGCATGAATTATGGCCGTCGATATGAACATGACGATCCTGATCGTCGACGATTACAAGACCATGTTGCGTATTATCCGTAATCTGTTGAAGCAGCTTGGCTTTAACAACGTTGACGAAGCGGCGGACGGGGCGGCGGCTCTGCAGAAGCTTCGCGGCAAGGATTATCATCTGGTGATTTCCGATTGGAACATGGAACCCATGACCGGATACCAGTTGCTCAAGGAAATACGCTCGGACGACAAAATGCAGGAAATGCCGTTCATTATGATAACGGCGGAATCCAAGACTGAAAATGTCATCGCGGCAAAGAAAGCCGGGGTCAACAACTACATCGTGAAACCATTCAATGCGGCGACGCTGAAAACCAAAATGTCGTCTGTAATCGGTGAGTTTTGAGACTTAAGCATTGCGCCGTCCCGGCCAATTGTTTCATGGGGTTCTGTTGATGGATACGGAAGAGGTCAGCGTCGGGATCGAACAGCTTGTCGATCATCTGCGCGCCAAGCAGTCAACTTCCGTTAGCCTTGGCGATATCGCCGGCGTTACGGAAGTCCTATTGGCAACCATGCGGAGCTATTTCAACTCGATCGATACGACCCTGTATTCCGAGTTCCGTGGCCTGTCCGACTATATTCAACGAGCCCGGAGCGAGATTTCGGAGCTGCGGCCAAACGATCTGAAGCAGGAAAAAATACCTCGCGCCGGGTTGGAGTTGGAGGCAATTGTCGCCGCGACGGAAAATGCCACTGGCACCATCATGGATGCGGCGGAAGAAATCATGTCCGCCGACCCCGCCGCGGAAGAATATGGCGAGACCGTCAACGACGCCTGTATGCGGATTTTTGAGGCCTGCTCGTTTCAAGATATTACCGGACAGCGCATCACCAAGGTCGTGACAACCCTGACCTATATCGAGGAACGCCTGCACGGACTGCAGGATGCCTGGGGCCCGGATATCGCAGATGCCGAAGGCGACGGCGGGGACGACGATGCCCGGCCCGACAATGATCTGTTGAACGGACCGGCTCTTGATGGCGAAGGCATCCAACAGAATCAGGTCGATGATCTTCTTGCCGGCAATGTGATTGCAGAAGCCCTTGAAGTCGAAACGGAAGCCAGTCCCCAAACTGCGCCAGAAATTGAACCGGAATCGGCCGCATCGGAGCCCCTGAAGGGGGTGGAAAATGGTGCCGAACCAGAGGACGATATCGGCCAGGACGATATTGATGCCCATTTTAACGGCAATGAAAACAAGAACCAGTCTGCGCCAGATGCGGAAGCGGCGGCCGTCGAGGCAGCGGCGGAGAGCGTGGATGCCGAAGATGACGAACCGGAACTGGACGACATCGTGACTTTGACGGCGGATCCGAAGGAATCAGCCAGTCAGGACGACATCGACGCCCTATTCGACTGAAAACCTTACCATTGCAGCCATGGTAGTACTGCCGCTGGCCGTTCACCGGCCTGTTCGGCAACGCTGTTCACCCTGTCCTGATCCAATCTCCCATCCGGGCCAAGCGACAAGGCCTCGGCATGAATACCGCCGGCAACCCAGATTGCATCGATTCCGGCTTGCCGGGCGCCACGAATATCCGTGGCCAGGGCATCACCGACCATCACGGCGCGGGTCCGCGGAATGTCAGGAGTTTCTGCGAACAGGCGGTCGAAAATATCGGGGAACGGTTTGCCGAAACGCTGTACCGTCCCGCCTAGTTCCTCGTAAAACGCCGCCACCGCGCCCGCGCATTGGATCATCTGGTCGCCGCGCATGACTACCAGGTCCGGGTTGGCGCAAATCATCGGCAGGTCCTGCGCTGCCGCCGACATCAAAAAATCACGGTAGTCTTCTGCCTTGTCCGCATCATCATCAAACAGGCCGGTACAAATAATCATCTCGGCCGCCTCCATAGCGACTTCACGGCCGCCACAGGCATCAAGGGTCGGGCGGCTGCGCTCCGGACCCAGATGAAAATAGGCCGGACGGGCGTCCGCGCCGGAGCCGGTCGCGGTGGCGGCGATCGTGGTGGCGGTTGCCTCGCCCGAAGTCAACAACCGGTCATACAAGGCTTCTTCCACGCCAAGTTCCAGCAAATGCTGGGTCACCGACGCACTCGGTCTGGGTACATTGGACAGCAACACCACCCTGGCGCGCTGTTGCCGCAGACGGCGAAGACATTCCGTCGCGTTGGGATAGGCCGCGACCCCGTCATGCACAACGCCCCACAAATCGAAGATAAACAGGTCATAGTCTTCGACCATCTCGGCCAAACCATTGATAATGGAAATGCTCATAGATCGCCCGAATGTTGCCGCCCTCTGACGCAAGGGACAGCGACGGCATAACCGAGGCGCGTCGTCTTGTCCATATCCGCGGCCATGCCGTGGGCTGTTGGCCGTTGGATTTCACAATCGAAACAGGCAGCAGTGGGATGGGCGCCCTGGGCAGCATCGGTGCCCCGGTGTCGGGCGAAGGCGCGCCAAGTTCACAGTGGCGACAAGGTATCGGATAAGCCGGCGCGAAGGCGGCGATCTCAAAGTTTACCGAATGCCCCCTTCAAAGCGGAGGACATCGCCGCTATATATGTTCCGCGTGCGGCTGCCTGGCGCGAATTTGAGGGGCGGGGACGGGTCGCGTGTGTGTCCTAATCAGGTAACCAGCGGTGAAGTCGAGGCATGACGTATCTAATGGTTGCCGGCGGCTTGGTGTTGCTTCTGATCGGTGGCGATGTACTGGTGCGTGGCGCCGTTACCCTGGCGCAGCGTTTGGCGGTGCCGCCGCTGGTAATTGGTCTGACCGTGGTGGCTTTTGGTACGTCGTCGCCGGAGCTGGTGGTCAGCTTGGACGCGGTGTTAAGCGGGGTGCCGGAAATAGCCATCGGCAATGTGGTCGGTTCCAATATTGCCAACATTCTGCTTGTCCTGGGTGTGCCGGCTTTAATCTTTCCCATCGCCTGTGATGTCGAGGCCATTCGCCGTGATGGCGCCATCATGTTGGCGGTTACCATAGGCTTCGTGGCATTGTGTTGGAGCGGCCAATTGTTGAATTGGCAGGGCGCTATCATGACATCGCTGCTGTGTGGATATTTGACCTGGTCCTATTTTTCGGCCCGTGAAAGTAACGGCGCCACGGCTGAGACCATCGTCGACGAGATCGAGGGTATTGCCGCCCGGCCACATTCTATTTTGCTGTCTCTGACTTTCATCGTGATCGGAATTGCCGGTTTGGTCTACGGTTCTGGTTTATTAATCAGTGGCGCAACGGCGCTGGCGCTGGCCGCCGGAGTGTCGGAGACCACCATTGCCTTGTCTTTGGTCGCATTGGGCACGTCCCTGCCGGAATTGGCAACCTCGCTGGTCGCCGCCATCCGCCGCCATGGTGATGTGGCAATCGGCAATGTGATCGGTTCGAACCTTTTCAATATTCTCGGCATCATGGGTATTACATCCATGGTGGCAGTGGTTCCCATACCCGATCAAATCATTTCCTACGACCTTTGGATCATGCTGTTGGCGGGTGTTCTGGTGGTCCCGTTCGTGTTACGCGGGCGACCCATCAGCCGGCGCTATGGCGCCTTTCTGACGCTGGCTTACGTAATATATGTGCTCTCGCTGTATCATGGCCTATCGGGAATACCTAAAAGCGAGGCCAAGCAGGTTAGCCAGCCGACATCGCCGAAACAGAGCGCACAATTAATGCCCACATTAGGCAAGTTGATTGCTTGACTTTGACGATATCTGATCCAGGGCATTACTTCACGTTTTTGAGAGCGGGCCTTGGCTGCTGCCGTGACTTGCCCGCAACTGGTAATAATCGCCCCTAACGTAGGTTTTTTGTACACAGCCCGTTGAGGCCGCCGGCGTCAACGTAGTGGCTACGTCAGTTTTCAGTTATGGACTGCCGCCAATCCAAGCATCTTTGAATTTTATCTTTGAAATCAATATATTACAAATATTGCCTATTTTTTATGCAAAGAGGGCGAATAGGCGGGATTCCGCCAATTAGTTGCCGCCGGGAAAGGCTTTCCCACATACTTACCCACAACGTAGGTGGATATCGACAGGCATTCTTGTTTGTTATGGTGATGGACCATTGACGAATGGAAAAAGGCGCGGAAAATAGCCTAATGGTAAAGGCCGACAAACCAATCGTGCAGCCGCTGGACCTGCCCACGGACAGCCGGCCTGCCTCTAGTATCGACAATGGCCGCGAGGCAATCGTACAGGCGCTGGTTACCATGCCGACCGCACCGGGGGTCTATCGCATGCTGGCCCAGGACGGCGAAGTGCTGTACGTGGGCAAGGCGAAAAACCTAAAGAACCGGGTCCGTAACTATGCCCAACCCGCAGGTCTGAATACACGGACCTTGCGGATGATCGCGGAAACCCGCGCCATGGAGGTGGTGACCACCCATACGGAGGTCGAGGCGCTTTTACTGGAATCCAATCTGATCAAGCGTCTGCGCCCGCGCTACAATATATTGTTGAGGGATGATAAATCCTTTCCTTTTATCGTCATCACCGGTGATCACGAATGGCCGCAGTTGGCCAAGCATCGCGGCGCCCGCAATCGCAAGGGGGAATATTTCGGTCCCTTCGCTTCCGCTTCGTCCGTTAACCGCACCCTGAACACGCTGCAAAAGGCTTTTCCCCTGCGTTCCTGCTCCGATAGCATCTTCGCATCGCGCACCCGGCCTTGTCTGCAGTATCAGATCCGCCGCTGCGTGGCCCCCTGTGTTGACCGCATCGACAAGGACAGCTACGCCGAACTGGTTACCGAAGCGCGGGATTTCCTGTCCGGGCGCAGTCGCGAAGTCCAGCTGGGCCTGTCCAAAAGAATGGAGGCCGCCAGCGCCGAATTGGCTTTCGAGACCGCCGCCGTTTACCGCGACCGGCTGCGCGCCCTGGCCCACGTCCAGGCCCACCAGGGCATCAACGTCGCCAGCGTCGCCGAAGCGGACGTCATCGCCATCCATATGGAGGCGGGACAAAGTTGCATCCAGGTTTTCTTCTTCCGGGCCGGGCAGAATTGGGGCAACCGGGCGTATTTCCCCAGCCACGGACGCGAACGGACCCCGGCCGAAGTGCTGGGCGCCTTCATGGGGCAGTTCTATGATGACAAACCGCCGCCGAAGGAAATTTTGCTTAACGAATGGCCGGAGAACCATGGTCTGATTGCCGAGGCCCTAAGCATCAAAGCGGAGCGCAAGGTCCGCCTGCATCGCCCCGAACGCGGTCAGCGGCGGGAGCTGGTCAACCACGCCCAAACCAATGCGCGGGAAGCCCTGGCCCGGCGCCTGGCGGAAAGCGCCTCGCAACGCCGCCTGTTGGAGGCTGTGGCCGACCTATTCGCATTGGAGGGGCCGCCACGCCGGATCGAAGTTTATGACAACAGCCACATCATGGGCACCGACGCCATTGGTGCCATGATTGTGGCCGGGCCGGAAGGTTTTCAAAAAAACGCCTATCGCAAATTCAATATCAAGGATGAAGACATTACGCCCGGTGACGACTATGGCATGATGCGCGAAGTGCTGCATCGCCGGTTTGCCCGCCTGCTGAAGGCTCAGGCCGCGGCCGAGAGTTCCGAAAGTCCGGCGGCCGGCGAAAGTACCAATGGCAGCAATGGCGAGGATGCTCGGGTTGCCGGCGAATGGCCGGACCTTGTCCTGATTGACGGTGGGTTGGGCCAGTTGACGGCGGTGCGCGAGGTTTTCGCCGATCTGGGTGTAACCGGTGTTGCCCTGGCCGCCATCGCCAAGGGGCCAGACCGTAATGCCGGCCTGGAGCGTATCCATCTGCCGGATAAACCGGAGATTACGTTGCCACCCCGTAGCCCGGTGCTGTATTTTCTGCAACGCCTGCGGGACGAATCGCACCGTTTCGCCATCGGTACGCACCGGGCCCGGCGGGCTAAGCGCATGGATCGTTCCGCGCTTGATAGCATTGCGGGTATTGGTCCCGGCCGCAAGCGGGCTCTGTTGAATCAATTCGGTTCCGCCCGGGCCGTGGAAACAGCCGGGTTGACGGACCTGGAAAGCGTACCCGGCATCTCCAAGGCCGTGGCGCAAAAGATTTACGACTTCTTTCACCCCGAAGGGTAAGCGGATGCTTTCACGATGACGCTAAATCCTTATACTCAGCCGCCCGCGAGAACTGCGGTTTGAGGATATGATCACAACCATTCCAAATATTTTGACCCTATCGCGGATCCTGGCCATTCCCGCCTTGATCGGTGCCTTTTACCTGGCCACGCCGCTGTCCAACTGGCTGGCCTTTAGCATTTTCACGGTCGCCGGCATCACCGACATTCTGGACGGCTATCTGGCTCGTAGCCGGGGCGAGGAAAGCGGCCTAGGGCGGTTTCTTGACCCGGTTGCCGACAAACTGCTGGTTGCCGCCACACTGTTGATGTTGGTCTATGTCGGGCGGATCGGCGATTGGACGATCCTACCCACGGTGGTCATTTTGTGCCGGGAGATTTTGGTCTCGGGCCTGCGGGAGTTCCTGGCCGAACTGCGTGTCAGCGTGCCGGTCAGCCGGGTCGCGAAATGGAAGACCGCGGTGCAGATGCTGGCAATTGGTTTCCTGATTGTCGGCGATGCCGGCTGGGACCTCATTCCGGTGATGGAGATCGGCCGTTTGGGTATGTGGCTGGCTGCCCTCTTCACCATTTACACCGGCTATGATTATCTGCGGGCGGGGCTGCAACATGTCACGACCGACGCGGCGCCGAAGTAAATAGAGTGAATAGATGACAAAAGAGGGTGCGTTATGAAAGTCCTCGGCGTGACTGGATGGAGCGGCGCCGGCAAGACGACGCTGCTGGCCCTGCTTATACCGGAGCTGACCGCCAGGGGCTTGACCGTATCCACCATCAAGCATGCCCATCACACCTTTGATGTGGACAAGCCGGGCAAGGATTCTTATCGCCACCGCCAGGCAGGTGCGACAGAGGTGCTGATCGCGTCAGCCGCGCGCTGGGCCCTGATGCACGAGAACCGCGGCGCGGCCGAACCCGGGCTGGAGTCTTTGCTGGCCAACCTGTCACCGGTCGACCTGGTGCTTGTGGAGGGCTTCAAAGGGGAGGGCCATCAGAAGATCGAGGTGCATCGGGAGGGTTTAGACAAGCCCTTGTTATGCCGAGATGATAGGAGTTTTATCGCTCTGGCCGCCAATTACCGCCCGGCGGATCTGAATCTGCCATTGCTCGATTTGGATGATGTGCCGGCGTTGGCGGATTTCGTTGCTGATTATTGCCGAACCGAGAGCGCCGTATCATGAACCAGCTTGCCGACGACTGTTTCAATCAGGTCGATGATCTGATGTCCACGGCCGAGGCTTTGGCGATCCTGCGGCAACGAATTGTGGCGGTGACCCAGGACCGGCTGGAACAGCTGCCCCTGGCCCAGGCCCTGGGGCGTATTCTGGCGCAGGACGTCACCTCGGTCCTCGATGTTCCGCCGCACGATAATTCAGCGGTCGATGGCTATGCCTTGCGCCATGACGATCTGGTTGTCGATGGACCATCCCGCCTGACGGTCCTGGGCCGGTCGGCGGCTGGTCATCCCCATGACGGGCGCCTTGAAACGGGCCAGGCGGTACGGATATTTACCGGTGCCGTCATGCCCGAAGGGACCGATTCGGTGGTGATGCAGGAAGATGTAGCGCGGACGGAAGATCACATCACGATCCCGCCCGGCCTGGCCCTGGGCGCCAACCGGCGCCACAGGGGCGAGGATACCAGACGGGGCGATGTGGTGTTGGGCCGCGGCCGGCGCCTGCGGCCCCAGGATCTTGGTTTGGCGGCCTCGGTTGGGCAGGGGCAGCTAAACCTGTACCGGCCGTTGCGGGTGGCGGTGTTCTCCACCGGCGACGAATTGGCCGAACCGGGCGCGGAACTGCCTGCGGGCGCGATCTATGACGCCAACCGCTACATTCTGGTGGCGCTTATTACCGCTCTGGGGGCGAAAGTATCCGATCTGGGAATTTTGCCCGACGATGCCGACGCCGTGCGCGCGGGGCTTGTCGCGGCCGCCGCCGGCCATGATCTGTTGTTGACGTCCGGCGGGGTCTCGGTCGGTGATGAAGATCATGTGCGCGGCGCGGTGGAGGCGCTGGGGCACTTGCATTTTTGGCGTCTGGCAATCAAACCGGGACGGCCCCTGGCCTTGGGGCAGGTTGGAAATGCGGCGTTTGTCGGCCTGCCGGGAAATCCCGTGGCGGCCATGGTGTGTTTTCTGCGCTTTGCCCGGCCCTTGATCCTGGGCCTGGCGGGTGCGGTGGATCTGGATCCGGTGCTCTATCGTGTGACCTCTGATTTTGATTATGAAAAGAAACCGGGACGGCGGGAATGGCTGCGGGCCCGGCTTGAGCGCCAGGGTGGAACTGGACCCAGCGCGGTATTGTTTCGGCCCCAGGGCTCGGGCATCATAAATTCACTGGTACAGACCCATGGCCTGGTGGAAATAGCCGAGGATGTGACCCGGGTGAAGGCCGGGGAGTTGGTGGATTTTCTGCCCTTTGACGAGGTGGCGTCATGAAACTGTTGTATTTTTCCTGGCTCCGCGAACGGGTTGGAACGGCCGAGGAAACCGTGCGGCCGCCCGAAGACGTCGCCACAGTGGGACAATTGATCACCTGGCTGACCCGGCAATCCAGCGGCCATGCCGCGGCCTTTGCCGATCCCTCCATCGTGCGCTGCGCCGTTAATCAGGACTATGCCAAGGCCGAGGCGGCCGTGGGCGCGGACGACGAAGTGGCCTTCTTCCCACCTGTTACCGGCGGCTGAGGGTGCCCATGGATCCGGCAGCCGGGGCAATGCGATGATCAAGGTGCAGGAGAAAGATTTCGACGTCAGCGCCGAACTGGCTGCGCTATGCCAGGGCCGCACGAACGTGGGCGCCGTGGCGTCGTTTATTGGCCTGGTGCGCGAGGTGGCCGGCCCGGGCGCATTATCGGCCATGACCCTGGAACATTATCCGGGCATGACGGAGCGGCAACTAGCCGGACTGGAGGCGCGGGCGCTGGAGCGCTGGCCGCTTGACCGGGTGTTGATCATTCATCGTTTCGGCCGCCTGCTGCCCGGGCAGCAGATCGTGCTGTGCGCCGCGACGTCCCCGCACCGCGAGGCGGCGTTCGAGGCCTGCGCCTTCCTGATGGATTGGCTGAAGACCAAGGCGCCGTTCTGGAAGCTGGAAGAGGTCGGCAGCCAGACCCGTTGGGTCGATGCGCGCAAGGACGACGACGATGCGGCGGCGCGCTGGCAAACCGATGCATCCGATACCGACAATAGCGAAACATAAGAAAACCTGAAGAAGGAATACGACCATGGCCTATCAAGCATTTGATCTTAGCGGCAAGGTCGCCCTGGTAACGGGCGGCAACAGCGGCATTGGACTGGGCTTTGCCGATGCCATGGCCCAGGCCGGCGCTGACGTCTGCATCTGGGGTACGAACGGGGACAAGAACGCCGCTGCCCTGGAACAATTGCAGAGCCATGGCGGCAGGGCCACGGCGCAGATTTGCGACGTCTCGGACCAGGCGGCGGTCGATGCATCCTTTGCCGAAACCCTGGCGCATTTTGGCCGCGTGGATAGTTGTTTCGCCAATGCGGGGGTTTCGGGCCGCGCCGCGAACGCAAGCTTCATGGAAATGCCGGTCGAGGAATGGCGCCGGGTCATGGATGTTAACCTGGATGGCGCCTTCTTCACCTTGCAGGCCGCGGCCCGCCACATGACCGAACGAGAGGGCGGCGGTCGTCTGATCGGCACGGCCTCTTTGGCCGCCATTGAGGCCTCGCCCCGCAGCGTCCATTACGCGGCGACCAAGGGAGCCTTGATTTCCATGATGATCTCTCTGTCAGCTGGCCTGGCCCGGTATGGCATCACCGCCAATTCTGTTCTGCCCGGCTGGATCGAAACGCCGATGACCGAGCCGGCCTTTGGCTGGGACAAGTTCGCCGCCGCGGTGAAGCCGCGCATACCGGCCCGCCGTTGGGGCACCAAGGAGGATTTTGGCGGTGTTGCCGTTTATCTGGCGTCGGACGCCTCGGCCTACCATTCCGGCGATACCTTTATTATCGACGGCGCCTACAACAAGTTTTAGAGGTATTCCGCTTGTCAACGGCTGGTCCAGCAACAGCAGAAAAGCCTTGAGCGTACAATTGTCTAAATGTACTCAAACTCTGTCTGATTAAGCGATTGCTACAATCACCCAATCCGTGGCCGAGACAAAAAACTGAGGATTGCGCTAGGCGCGGCGCCAGTCGGCGAATGAAATGGCGATGACGGGGGCGACCAGCAGTCCGATAACCAAACTGAATTGCAGGCATTCCAGCAAGGTCGCGCCCATGGCGGCATGGGCCATTAAAAACAGCACGGCGATCGTCATTACGCCGCCGACCGCCAGGGTCGCCCGCAGTCCGCGCGTAACGCTGGCCACCCAAATGATCAGGGCCGCCGTCGACATGATGACAAGCGCGGCGCCAAGAACGAATTCAACGATCATCTTTTGTCCCTCCGCCTCTACTTGTCATAATCATCCAAAACCAGCTTAGCATAGCTCACGGTGCCGTGATACGAAAAAATTCTCGTCTATTCAGGCTCGCGAATTGATCGCACGTCGTGTTTGAATTCGAAAACGTTGGACCAGACAGATGCCGACGCCGGACAGACCCAGGGCCAAGCCGGCCCAGATCGCCGCGCCGCCGAACCCGAGATATACGCCGAAGAATGCCGCCGCTGCCAGGCCCAGGCCCCAATAGCCGGCCAATGCGATCAGCATGGGCACCACGGGTATCCTTGAGGCCCCGCAAGGCGCCCATGGTGGTGACCTGGGCAGCATCGGCGAACTGAAACAAGGCGGCCACGGCGAGGAAGGAAATCGCGAGATCTTTGACCACTGCGGATTCGGTTTGCGCCGGATCGAGATAAAGATCAACGATTGCGCCGCCAAGGAACCAGAATGCCGCCGCCGGCAGAAAGGCATAGCCAAGGCCTAGAACCAGTCCTGTCCAACCGGCGCGCGCCGCGGCCTGGTGATCGCCCGCGCCGGAGGCGCGGCCGACCCGCACGGTCGATGCCTGGCCGATGCCATGGGCGATCATATAAACAATGGCGGCGCATTGCACGGCGATGGCATGGGCCGCCAAGGGGACCGTGCCCAGCAGGCCCACCAATAGGGCCGCGGCCAGGAACATGCCGATTTCCGCCAGTACAGTCACGCCAATGGGCAGGCCAACCTGGAAGATTTCTAACAGCTGGGACCAATCCGCGCGCCAGAACCGGCCCAGCAGACGATACCGGCGCAGACGACGGTCGAGCAGTACGAAGCACAACAAACCTAGAAACATAAAGGAACTGACCGTCGCTGTGGCAATGCCGGCACCCACCAGCCCCAGGGCCGGAAACCCGAAATGGCCGAACATCAGCACGTAGTCCGCCAAAGCATTGACTCCGATCCCCAATATGGCGACCACCAGGGTCGCCCGGGGCCGGGTATGGGCGGCCAGGAACGCAGCCAGGACGATAAACCAAAGTCCGGGTAGAAATCCCAATAACATATGCCGCAGGTATGATTGCGCCGCTCTGGCCAGTTCCGGATCCTGGCCCAGCAAGCCGAGCACGCTCTGGGTATGCCAAATGGCCATGGCGCAAGGCAACGAAACCAACAAAGCAGACCAGAAGCCCTGGCGAACCGTGCGCCGGACCCTACGGAATCGGCGCGCGCCCAAATACTGAGACAGTATAGGCGCCACCGCGCTCAGAAGGCCCATGGCGAACATATCAAAGAACCAATAGTAATGATTGGCCAGGGTGCCTGCGGCCAGCGCCGTAGGGCCGAGCCGGCCCATCATGACCACATCGGTGGTGACCATGGCAATGTGGGACAGCTGCGTCAGCGCCAGGGGCAGGGCAAGCACCATGATGGCGCCGCTTTCCCGGCGCCAAAGCGTGACGACCCGCGACCAGGGTTGGGAATGATCCGAGAACGCGCTCAAGAATTCTGTTTCCTCTTGCCGAGGACGTGTACGGCAAAGGTTAAAACGGGCAGCAAATGCCGAATTCGAATTTCGCCTCTTTCGAGCCGCGAAGTAACGCTATTGTCCGACGACGCGCGGCGTCTCATCCCTTGCCGAAGGTCATAATTTCCTCGGCGATTTCGGCGACGGCGGCGTCGAAAATTTTCTTGCCCGCCGCGGGCGTGGACAGATCGGGATGGGAGATAATGCGGCCGTCGGGGTATTTGGCGCGGTAGTCGGCGGCGTCGGTCCAGCCGCCGGCGGCAGCGGGGCCGGGCGGGTCCATGGTTACGTCCTTGATATGGTCGGGGAACAGATACTGCGTCACCGAAACTTCCGAGGGCGTGGCATGGCGGCCTTCTTTGTCGCCGAACAGATCCTTTGACAATTGCCGGGTTCTGCCGCCGCTCCACCAATTGCGCAGCCGGCACCGCACCGACGGTTCGTTGCCGCTGCCCGAGCTGGCCAGGGTATGGGCCGTGTAGATCTCCTGGAACGCCGCCTCGATGGTGGCGCTGTTGCCGCCATGGCCGTTGATGAAATAAAACCGCTCGAAACCATGATGCGCCAGGCTGCCCACATAGTCGCCGATCACCTGGATCATGGTTGCGGGCCGCAATGTCATGCTGCCTTTGAATGCCATGTGGTGTTGCGCCATGCCCACGGCGATGGTCGGTGCGACCATTGTCTGCGTCGCCTGGCCCACGGCCAGGGCGATGGCTTCCGCGCTGACCGCGTCGGTGCCGATCAGGCCGTTGGGCCCATGTTGCTCCGTGGACCCGATGGGCATGATGGCCATGGCCGAAGTTTCGAGATAACGTTCCACTTCGGCCCAAGTCTGCATCTGTAACTGCATCGTGGAGTTAATCCTTCCTGTTTTCCCATCACCGCAACCTGTGGAGGCAAAGATGATCCAAGGTATCGACCATATCGAATTGATTGTACGCCAACTTGACGAATATGTAGCGTTTCTGAAAACTCTGGGTTTCGAAACCGTGCGCGAGACCCCCCATCACGGCGGCTCGGTCGAGATGAAGCCGCCTGGAGAGGGCCAACCGGTGTTCGAAATTCACCAAGTGATGGGCGAAGAAGTCATCGGCGTCAATCATATTGCCTTCAAGGTTGACGATGCCGCGGCCGCTCACGCGGCGCTGAAAAATTATCCCGGCATGGTCTCCGGCCCGCCGGGGCATGTGCCGGATACCGGCCGGACCAACCTGAATCTGCGCGACCCCGACGGCTGGCGCCTGCAATTGGTACAAAACCCGAAGGAATAGTGCGCCATCCCTTGTCCACAGCGCCGATAACCGGGATAATCAATCAGCAATCCGATGCTTTGGGAGGCCATGATGAGCCATAATGAAATCTTTCCCGTTCCAGATGCCTGGGCCCAGCGGGCCTTCGCCGATAACGATAAATATCTCGCCATGTATCAGCAGTCCGTGGATGACCCCGACGGTTTCTGGGGCGAGCAGGGCAAGCGCATCGACTGGTTCAAACCATATACCAAGGTGAAGAACACCACCTTTGAACCCGGCAAGGTTTCGATCAAGTGGTACGAGGACGGAACTCTGAATGCCACGCATAATTGCCTGGACCGCCATCTGGACAGCCGCCGCGACCAGGTAGCGATCATCTGGGAAGGTGACGACCCGGCCGACAGCAAATCATTTACCTATGGTGAGTTGCATGCCGCCGTGTGCAAGTTCGCCAACGGCCTGAAATCCCTTGGCGTTAAGCGCGGCGACCGGGTGACCATTTACCTGCCCATGATCCCCGAGATCGCCGTGGCCGTGCTTGCCTGCGCCCGCATAGGGGCCGTGCATTCCGTCGTGTTTGGCGGCTTTTCCCCCGATTCCCTGGCGGGCCGCATTCATGACTGCGAATCCAATATCGTCATCACCGCCGATGAAGGGGTGCGTGCTGGCCGTTCCATTCCTTTGAAGGCCAACACCGATGCGGCCTTGAAAAGCTGCCCCACCGTCAATCATTGCGTGGTGGTCAACCGGACCGGGGCGGCCATCGACATGGCCGAGGACCGGGACGTCTGGTATCACGATCTGATTGCCGGGCAGTCCGACGAATGTCCGGCCGAGGAAATGGGTGCGGAAGACCCGCTGTTCATCCTCTATACCTCGGGCTCCACCGGCAAGCCTAAGGGCGTGCTGCATACCACCGGCGGCTATATGGTCTATGCCTCCATGACCCATCAGTATGTCTTCGACTATCATGACGGCGATATTTACTGGTGCACGGCGGATGTGGGCTGGGTCACCGGACACAGCTATATCCTGTACGGTCCCCTGGCCAACGGAGCTACCACGGTGATGTTCGAGGGGGTGCCCAACTATCCGGATGCCTCGCGTCATTGGCAGGTCTGCGACAAGCACCAGATCAACATCTATTACACCGCGCCTACAGCCCTGCGCGCCCTGATGCGCGAAGGCGACGAACCGGTGACGAAGACCTCGCGTAAGTCGTTGCGTTTGCTGGGCAGCGTGGGCGAGCCCATCAACCCGGAGGCCTGGCTGTGGTACTACAACGTGGTGGGCGAGGGGCGCTGCCCCATTGTCGACACCTGGTGGCAGACGGAAACCGGAGGCATCATGATCACGCCGCTGCCCGGTGCGACCATGCTCAAGCCCGGCTCGGCCACCCGGCCCTTTTTTGGCGTCAAGCCAGCCCTGGTGGATGGCGACGGAAATCTGTTGGAGGGTGCCGCCTCGGGCAACTTATGCATTCTGGACAGTTGGCCAGGTCAGATGCGTACCCTTTATGGCGATCATGACCGCTTCCACGAAGCCTATTTTTCCACCTATCCCGGCAAGTATTTTGCTGGCGACGGCTGCCGCCGGGACGAAGACGGCTATTACTGGATTACCGGCCGGGTGGACGATGTAATCAACGTTTCCGGTCATCGCATGGGCACGGCAGAGGTGGAAAGTTCGCTGGTCGAACATCACGATGTGGCTGAAGCCGCGGTTGTCGGCTATCCCCATGATATCAAAGGTCAGGGTATTTATGCCTATGTCACCCTGAATGCCGGCCTGGACGGGGACGAGACCCTGCGCAAGGAGCTGGTGCAATGGGTGCGTAAAGACATCGGTCCCATTGCCTCACCCGACCTGATTCAGTTCGCGCCGGGATTGCCAAAGACCCGTTCCGGCAAGATCATGCGGCGCATTTTGCGCAAGATCGCGGAAGACGATTTTTCCAACCTTGGCGACACCTCAACCCTGGCAGATCCGGCCGTGGTCGAGGATCTGATCGAGAACCGGCAGAACAAATAGCCGGCAGGGATTGCTATCGAATGACCCGGAACAGCCGGACGTGTTCTGGGAACAGTGCTCGTTGAGATCAGTTGCCGAAGACGTCTTCGGCACTGGGGCTTTTCTCCTGCGGCTGTTCGCCGCTGTCAGCTACTTCCCCGAAGATATTGTCCGCCGAAGGTTCTGGCTCAGGTTCCGCCGCCTCGGGCGCCGCGGCCAGGCCGGCGGCGATGTCTTGCAGATCATCCTCAGGCTGCGCGGATGGCTGACCGGCCTCTTCGGCGGCACTGAGATTGGCGGCACGTTTCTTAGCCAATTCCTTGTCCGCCTTGGCTTGCTGCTTTTGCAACTTGTCCTGGGCCTTTTGCACGGCACCGTCCAGATCCACCTGGCTGCTCAAACCCAAGGTCACCGGATCCTGCGGCGTAATGTTGGAGATGTTCCAATGGCTGCGGTCGCGTACCGCATTGATGGTCTGCTTCGTTGTGCCCACCAGTTTGGAGACCTGCGCGTCCGTCAATTCAGGATGGTAGCGAACCAGCCAGGCAATGGCGTTGGGACGGTCCTGCCGGCGCGACAGGGGCGTATAACGCGGCCCCTTACTGCGCCGTTGCGTCTCCCGCAACCGCGCATCGGAACGGCGCAAACGCTGTGCGGCATCGCCGGCGCAACGGTCAATCTCGTCCTGGGTAAGCTGCCCCGTGGCGATTGGATCAACACCCTTGATCCCGGCGGCCACTTCGCCATCCGCAATGCCCTGAACTTCCAACGCATGCAAGTTGCAGAAAGCGGCGATTTGATCAAAAGTCAAAGTCGTGTTGTCGACCAGCCAGACGGCCGTCGCTTTCGGCATCAATACTTCCGTCATTCGTATGACTCCTGAATGCGGCAATCCCCGAATAATGCCCGGCGCAGATTTTGCGCCGCCTGGGGTCGCGCTTATCGAAATTACAATTACCTCTATATAACGCGCTTGTGCCGCAGCGCAAACAGCGAGGGTAAACAGGGCGCATGAATAGAGATCGGGGGATTACGCACGACAGCCTAAACCGTCAAGACAATCTTTCCAACATGCTCGCTACCTTCCATCCGGCTGTGGGCCGCGGCGGCATCGGCCAAGGCAAAACCCTGGTCCATCACCGGCCGTACTACCCCCTGCTCCAACAGGGGCCAGACCTGGCTCCGTAATTCATCGGCAATGACCGCTTTTTGCGCCACTGTACGCGGCCGCAGTGTAGATCCGGTCACGGTCAGACGCTTAATCATGATCGGTAGGATGGAAAAATCCGGCACCTTCGGGCCGTGTAGGGTGGCAATTTGCACCAGGCGTCCTTCCACTGCCAGACAGGCCAGGTTGGGGTTGAAATAATCGCCCCCCACCATGTCCAGGATAAGATCGACCCCTTCACCCCCCGTCACTTCCGCGATCACGGCGGCGAAATCCTCCTCGCGGTAGTTGATGGCCCGTTCCGCGCCCAGTTCTTCGCAGGCTCGGCATTTGTCCTGATTACCGGCCGTGGCAAAAACCCGGGCGCCGAAGGCATGTGCCAATTGGATTGCCGTGGTGCCGATCCCGGAAGAGCCGCCGTGGATCAAAATGCTTTCCCCGCCCTGCAAGCCGCCCCTTTGAAAGACATTGGTCCAAACCGTGAAGAAGGTTTCGGGCAACGCGGCCGCCTCGGCCATGCTCAAAGGCCCCGGCACGGGGAGGCATAGGGCTGCGGGGGCCACGCAATATTCAGCATAGCCGCCGCCTGCCACCAGGGCACAAACCTTCTCACCTGTGGCGACGGTGTCGACCCCGGGGCCAAGCAGCACGATCTCGCCCGCAACCTCCAGGCCCGGAATATCCGGTGCGCCGGGTGGCGGCGGATAATTGCCGGTGCGTTGCATTACGTCCGGTCGGTTGATGCCCGCGGCGGCGACCCTTATCAGCACTTCACCATGGCCGGGCCGTGGCGTCGGACGGGGGGCCGGCTGCAAGCCCTGCGGCGGGCCAAAATTGGCAATTTCAATTGCGGTCATGCTGTCCGGCAAGGCGGTCATGGCAGGCTCTCATTCGTTTGCAGATGGGTTGAACTATTGATCTAATGTGCTTCGGACACGTGGCAATGTCGAGAGGGAAGAATGGATACCGACGATTTAGAACCGCCCCAGGATAGGTCCGGGAAATCGGCTGGTAAGCCGGACCTGCAAATCATGTCCGTTGAACAGTTGCAAGACTATATTGCCGAGATGGAGACGGAAATCGCCCGTGTACGCGCCGCCATTGCTGGTAAGCAGTCCGCCCGCGGGGCCGCGGATGCCGTGTTCAAGACCTGATCTATGTTCTGTAAACGTGGTCTAGGACGCCGCGGGCGCCGGCGCCGATGATTTCGGGGCCGGTGGATCGTTTGCCGGTGCCGTCGGTGCTGCCGGTGTCGTCGATGGCGCCGGTTGCGTGGTTGCGTCTGGCGTGGGCGCGATTTCCGATGGCGCCTCGTCAGGCGCCGCCGGTGCCTTGGAAGTATTGCCAGGCGAATCGGAAGAAGAGTGCGGTTTCGCACCTTTCGGTTTTTGCCATTTTTGCCGCAGTTTGGCGCAATGATCCACGTTGTCAGCCCGCGGTGTAAACCAGACATAGTCAAAGGGCAGCACCGGGGCCGAGAAACTTGCCGCATAGTCCGTGGGATCCAAAACGCCATCCCGGACCTCGACGAACGCCACCGTGGTGATCCGAACCCCCGGCTGGTGTCGCGCCAGGAACACCGGTACCGCCAGGTCACTGCGCGCGTGGCCGGCTCCGGCGATCAACAAGGCACCGTCATTGACGCCGGCGGATAACATGTGCTCGGCAAAAACCGCATCTCGGGCCCTTTGAACATTCAGCAGGGGCCCCAGGGCCTCCCGCGGCATCAATTCGCAATGGCCCTGATACAATTGTTCAAGGCTGCGCCGCCGCATTTCCTTGGGCACGGGATGGTTCAACCCCAAGGCGCGTTGGCGTTTCGCGAACTCAAAGGATGGCTTGCCGCGGGCCAGCGTCCGAACCGCCGCCTTTGAAAGACCGGCGGCGTACATCGGCAGATGGGCCGCCATGGCCGCCTCTGCGATGGGCTGATATTGACTCCAGGGCGGCCAGCCGCTGGCGTCCCAGCCCAGGGTCCCGCCCAGGGCGGCAGCATCGCGGGAGTATTTCGCCCAATAACGGTCCAGAACTGGCTGCCGGGCTTCGGGAATCATTTCCCAAACCACCGCTGGGCGCCGTCCGAGGGCGGTCAGTGTGCGGATCAGGCGGGCCTGCAACAAATGATGGTCGGGGTTATCATGTTTCTCGCCCAACAAAACATAGGCCGATCCAACCAAGGCCTCGAACAAAAATTTTTGTTCGACGAAACGGCCGTCCGCTGGGTGCCAGATCCGTCCGACCAGATGATGTTGTTGCAACAAGGGCGATTGCCAGGTTGGTTCCCGGTCCGTCAAGGCCGCCAGCTTTTCCGCCGCGGGCAGCGATACGTTCTCTTCCATCCATGAACAGCTGCCCAGAATAAGGAGTATCGCGCCACATAGAATACCGGAAGGGGCAATCACATCCGTGCCTGGGCCATGGTAGGCAGCAGGGAACCCGCAGGTTCCGCCACGGCAGCATCAGATGCACCGCCAGGCAGGTTTAGAATGAAAAACAACAACATCAGCATTCCGGCATTATCCCATATCCGTGTGCGTCCGCCAGTAATTTGCTCTATCGGAAGAATTATCCAAACGGCCCAGTCGTTAGCAATTTGTTAACACTTGGCCGCTAAAGTACACGGTGATGACACACACCCTGTCATCGTCACGGATTGGATCATTTCAGTCTGTTGACGCCTCCCTGTTAACTCGGAGCCGCCCCAAACGGGCGGCTCTTTTTTTGCCGCGCCTCGAAACAGCGGCTTTCGGCCATATTGCCTGGCTGGCAGGGCGCAAATTGCCCGGCAATTTGGAATCCCCGCCGGGCAATTTCGCACTTGACCTGGGTTGCTGATGGAACCTAGAGTGCTGCCCCTACAGACCCGAGTCTGACAGGTTGAGGCAAAAAAATAAAAATACATTGGGGATCGCCAAAGAATGGCGGTCCCCCATTTTTTTCCCGCCGCATAAATTTATCACGCATCACCTGAGCGCGGGTCGGACCATATAACAGGCGGCCAGGCACCCGGTGGCAAAGGAGGGCGGCATGAAGGTGGGCTTTATCGGATTGGGGATCATGGGGGCGCCCATGGCGGGGCACCTGCAAAAGGCAGGCCACGAACTTTTTCTCCATGATCTGGCGCCATCCCTGCCGGCGGCGTTGTTGCAAGGTGGCGCGATTGCCTGCGACAGTGGCCGGGCAGTGACGGAACAGGTAGAGGTGGTAATCCTCATGGTGCCCGATACGCCGGACGTGGATGCGGCACTGTTTGGCCCACACGGCGTCGCCGAGGGCTTGCAGCCCGGTCAACTGGTAGTCGATATGAGCTCCATCTCTCCTACCGCGACGACCGATTTCGCGGCCCGTATCAATGCGCTCGGATGCCTCTATCTTGATGCCCCGGTTTCGGGCGGCAGTATCGGGGCGCAAAACGCCGCGCTGACCATTATGGCCGGTGGCCCCCAGGAGGCCTTTGACCGCGCGCAACCGCTGCTGGCGTTGATGGGCAGCACAGTGACCTTGATCGGCACCCGCAACGGCGACGGCCAGGTATGCAAGGCGGCCAATCAGATTATCGTCGGTGTCACGGTGCAGGCGGTGGCGGAAGCCCTGGTCCTGGCCGCCAAGGCCGGGGCCGACCCCGCCCGTGTGCGCCAGGCCCTGTTGGGCGGTGCGGCATCCTCCATGATCTTGGAAAATCACGGCGCCCGCATGCTGGCGGGTGATTTCGAGCCGGGTTTTCGCGCTGAATTGCAGCAAAAGGATCTGAACGTTGCGCTGTCGGCGGGACGGGATCTGGGCGTGGTTCTGCCCTTGGCGGCGACGGCGGAAAGCCTCTACAACGCCTTGAACGCCCGCGGACGCGCCAAGGCGGACCATAGCGCTGTCGTCACGGTTTTGGAAGAACTGGCGGCCTGCCAGGTTAAATCGACGGACGAGCCATGATGGCTGTTTGACCGGGCGACCGGCATCTCGAGGGGGAACGGACATTTATCATGAACAGTGAAACCATGCGCAATTCCATTACCGGCCGCAGCGCCTTTCTGGCCTTGTTGAAGGATGAAGGCGTTACCCGTTTGTTTGGCAATCCCGGAACCACGGAATTGCCAATCATGCATGCCATGACCGAACAATCGGACATCAGCTATGTTCTCGGTCTGCAGGAATCCATCGTTGTCGCCATGGCCGACGGTTACGCCCGGGCGTCGGGCAAGCTGGCGGCCATAAATGTGCATGTGGCGCCGGGTTTGGGCAATGCCATGGGCGCCCTGTATACCGCCAATTTTTCAGGCTCACCGTTGATCATCACCGCCGGCCAGCAGGAGCAGGGTCATGGCCTGACCGAGCCGCTGTTGTATGCGCCCCTGGTGCCCATCGCCGAACCACTGGTGAAGTGGGCGGTCGAGGTCAACCGGATTGAAGATTTGCCCCGGATCATGCGACGGGCGGCAAAGGTCGCGCTGACCCCACCCACAGGGCCGGTGTTCATCTCTCTACCCGGTGATATTCTGAATATGGAGGCAGCCATTGATTTGGGCGAAAGCACCCGGGTTGACGCGGCCGCAAGACCCTCGGATGCCAGCCTGGAAAATCTGGCGGCGCGGCTGTTGCAGGCGCGGCGTCCGGTCATCGTCGCCGGGCACGAGATTGTCGCCTCCGATGCCTTCGGGGAAGCCGCGCAACTGGCTGAAACTCTGGGTGCGCCGGTCTATCAGCAAACGGTCAATGACGGTGCCCATTTTCCTGCCGAGCATCCCGCCTTCATGGGCAGCCTGAACCGGGACCAGGGCTATGTCCGCGAGGTGTTGTCGTCCTACGATTTACTGCTATGCCTGGGCGCCGACCTGTTGCGTATGTCGGTCTATAGCGAGGTCGATCCTCTGCCTGCTGATATGGCGGTGATCCAGATTGGCCAGCGCGATTGGGAGATGGGCAAGAACCATGCGGTGGAACTGGCCCTGCGCGGCGATGTCAAGGAAACCGTCGCTGCGTTGCTGCCGGTGCTGTCCGCGCGCGGCGGCCAGGAGTTAAAGGACCGGGCCAAGGCATCCCTGACCGCGTCGGCGACCCGAAACTGGTCTGTCCAACGAGAGGAGGCCCGGACCGGATTTGCCGAAATGGCCTCCGCCAGTCCGATCGAACCGGATTGGCTGATGATGCGTTTGGTAGATTTGCTGCCTGATAACGCCATCGTCGTCGATGAAGGCATTATCAGTGCCCGCAGCCTGCTGAAATTCTTGCCAGTTCGCGGCCGTTATGACTACTTCGGCAATGCCAGCGGCGGAATTGGCTGGGGTATCGCGGCCGCCCTTGGTGTCCAGATCGCTCATCCGGACCGCCGTGTAGTTGCCGTGCTTGGCGATGGCAGTGCCATGTACAGCATTCAGGCCCTCTGGACGGCGGCCCACTTGAAACTGCCGATAACCTTTGTCATTGCCAATAATGGCGGCTATCGGATCATCAAGGAGCGGTTGCTGGCCTTCCACGGCAATGATCAGTTCATCGCCATGGATTTCAAGGACCCGGCCATAGAATTCGCCGATCTGGCCCAGTCCCTGGGGATGCCGGCGGCACGAATTGAAAGCGGCGAAGCCTTCGAAACAGCCTTCCAGGCAGCCAATGGCCGCGACGGACCGAGCTTACTGGAAGTGATTGTCCAGGGCGGCAAAACAATGCAGGCCTAGAGTGCCACCAATCGAGCAGGAAACGCCGAGCCGTACATACAGGGTTTATCAAGATGTCCTGTTCTGACTGCGGCTAAGGCAGTGCCGCAGGTTGGTATTACCAGCCGGGCGGATGCATTTTATGCCAATCGGTTGCAGCCTCGTAAGCCGCGCCAGCCCGTATCAGCAAGGGTTCCGTCAGGGCATGGGCGACGAATTGCAGGGACAGGGGCAGACCATCGTCGGATAGGCCGCAGGGCAATGATATGGTCGGCAGGCCCGCATAATCCATGGGCACCGTAAAACGCGTCTGCCAGGGGTCGCGGTCCTCGGGTATGGGTCCATAGGCGGTCGCCGCACTGACTGGATAGGCGGCGCGCGCGGTGCCCGGACAGGCCAGCAGGTCGACATCCTGCATGGTCCGGCGCAATTCGCCCACACAGGCCGCACGCAGGTTGTTGGCCTGGGCATAGTCGGCGGCGGTAAATGCCTGGCCCCGGGCCAGCCATTCCCGGAACCAGGGACCGTATTCGCCGGCGCGCGCGGGGTAGGTCGCGCGATGCGCATCGGCGGCTTCGCTGGGGCATAGAACCGACCAGGCCGGCAGGTACTCGGCCAGGCGCGCCGGCATGGAAACCTCGACGATCTCGGCCCCCAGGCTGGCCATGACCTCGACCCCCGCGGCGACGCCGGCGGCATAGTCAGGCGCCATATCTTCAGAGGCGAAGCGCTGGTCCCAACCGATGCGCAGGCCCTGGGCGCCAGCCGTCAAGCCGGCGAGCATGTCGGGCACCGGCGCGACCAGGCTGGTGGCGTCGTCCGGGTCCTGCCCCGCTATAGCCTGCAATACGATGCCGGCGTCCGCGCTACTGCGGGTCAGGGGCCCCACATGGTCGAGGGATTGGGCCAGATCGAGCACACCGTGGCGGCTGACCCGGCCCCAGGTTGGTTTCAGACCCACGGTGCCACAGACCGCGGCCGGATGACGGATGGATCCGCCCGTATCACTGCCCAGAGTGGCATAGGCCAAACCGGCGGCGGTCGCGGCCCCGGAACCGGACGAGGAGGCGCCGGACCAATGGCCCTCCCGCCAAGGGTTCGCCGGCACCTCGAAGGCCGGGTTATAGCCCGCCATGGCGCCTTCGGTCAGGTTCAGCTTGCCCAGCAACACCGCGCCCGCGTCGCGAAATCGACGCACGACGGTGGCGTCGAACGCCGGCACGTGGTCCGCCAACACCTTGCAGCCACCCATGGTGCGGACGCCCTTGGTGTAACAAAGATCCTTCACCGCGACGGGTATGCCATGCAGTTTGCCGCGGTAGCGGCCGGCGGCAATTTCCAACTCCGCCGCCCGTGCCTCCGCTAGGGCAGGCTCCGCCATCACCGTGGCATAGGATTTAAGCCGCCCATCCAGGGCCGCGATACGGTTCAACATGGTCTCGGTGAGGCTAAGCGGCGATAATTCACCGGCCTCGATGCGGCCTGAGAGTTCAAGAATGGTGCTATAGTGAAGGTCATCGCTCATGTTCGTCATTCCCCGCCGTTTTGGAAAAATTGCCCCCGCCCGACCCGGTATGGATCGTTGCTTTCAGCCGGCATTGGAGACATTTTGGGTTGTCGGCAAAACGGGCGCACGGCAACGGCGCCTCATTTTTGATCCAGAATCCAGACGCCTTGCCAAGGTTCGGGTGGAGGGTGGCTGATCAGGTCGTTACAGCGATCGATATACAGCTTTGCGGCATTGTCGTCGGGCGCTTCGGCGGCGCAGGCTTTGAAGACTTCGCCGGCGCCTTTGAAGTCGGCCTGGCGGTACAGTTCCAGGGCCTCGGCGAACTGTCCGGCCGTGGCATGTTTTTGCGCCTGGATCGGGCCTGTGTCGCAGTCGTAAAGTTCGTAGATGGAGACGGCGGCGCTACGGCCCTTCACAACCACGCGATCCAGTTCGCGAAAACAGAACTGATCCTGGTTTTCCAGGCGCGCCCGGGTAATTTCGGTAAACAGGGTCGACACGCCATACAGTTTGGTCAGCCCCTCGATGCGCGAAGCCAAATTCGCCGTGTCCCCCACCACATTGCTATCCAGCCGCTTGCCGCCGCCGATGGCGCCCAGCATCAAGGGCCCGCTGCTGATACCCATGCCGAAGCGGATGGTCAACTCGCCGCTGCCACTGCGCCGCGCATTCAATTCCCGCGACTGCGCGATCATGCGGATGGCGCATCTGAGGGCGGCGTCGGCCTGGCCAGGAAACAAGGCCATGATGGCATCGCCCAAATACTGATTGATGAAGCCTTTCTCCTCTTCGACCACCGGCTCGATCGCAACCAGGAATTCATTCAGCGAAGTAAAGGTACCGGCCGGGCCGAGGGCTTCGGAAAGGGTGGTGAAATCGCGGATATCGGCAAACAGCACGCTGGTTTCAAGCGAGACGTGATCGCCCGCATCAATTTCTTCAATAGAGGCGCGGTTCAAAAGTTCAAGAAACTGGAACGGCACGAAACGGCTGTAGGAATCCGTCAGATTGACCAGTTGGTTGTTCTGTTGACGGATTTCGTCGTTAAGTTCCCGGTTGGTCCAAAGCGAGCCGGCCTGTTGCACCATCACCGTGAAGGCAGAGCAATGATCGGCTTCAATATCTTCGAATACTTCCGCGCCTTCCTTGGTGATGCCGCCCAGAATTATGCCAGAGAGTTTGCCGTTCTTGTCATGAAAGGGACAAACGATGGCCTTGGCCAAGTCCAGCTCGGTCCAGGCCATGAGCAGAAAGTCGTCTTCCGTAACGATCTCGCTTTCGTTTGATTTCAGCCACTTCGGCGAAAATGGCAGTTCGTCCGGTGGTTCCTCAAAGCCGAACTCGCCACTGACAAGCAGCAGTTTTTCACTCTCGCTCGCTTGCAGAAACAGCGCGACTTCGTACTCGAACGCTTCAATGACGGATTCCAGCGTCAGGGAGAAAAATTCGTCGGGAGCGTCCGCCTCCAGGGCCTTGGCGATAAAAGCCTGGATCGCCTTGAAACGCATCAATTCGCCGTCAACCTGACCCTTGGCATGGATCAGATCCTGCTGCATGACCAGATTACGGCCCGACTCCGCCTCCAGCTTGGCGCACCGCGCCTCCAGCTCCTGATAACTGCGTTTGGCCGCCGGTGCCGACATGCCGGCCGGCTAGGCGACTTCGCGCCGTATGATCGGGAAAAGTGATGTCGTGTAGCTGTGGAAATGATTTTTGCCGGCGAAACGGCAATACTCGCTGTAACCATAGACACCCAGCCACGGCACCACGTCGTCACCGCACAGCGGATACTGCATCTTGGCAATGATCTCGTCTTTCAGGACCCGGTTGAATGTAAACCGGCCCCGGGCCAGGCAGTCAGCATGAAATACAGCGACCGGGCGCCGACCTTCAAGTTCCTTCTGCATGCGTTGCATCAGCCGATCCAGGCCTTCGAAAATATACTGCTCATCCCGCTGCATCAGGTAGTATTTGGTGCCTTCCGACACCGAGGTCGGTAAAAAGAACGATTGGTGATCGTCTGAAACCTTGATGGGCACCCGCAAAATTTGCGGATTGTCGTAGTCCTCCTGCTCTTCGCCCGTCAGCGCTTCTCCCAAACCGGTGATTGGCAGGGTCTCGGCCAGGTCCGTGGTTTCCGGCGGCAGGCCGAAGCGCTCCAACAGCGCGGGCCAGGCCGGTTTGCCATCTAGTTCAATGACTTCATTGTCTTTGGATTTGGTAACTTCAAAAATCACGCCGTCGACAGGCTTGGAGCCGTGGTGCACGCCCGATAATACTTCCAGGCTGGGATCGGAAAACCCGACCAGAATTAGGCCGTCCTCCATTACCGACTGGCCATGGAATTGGAACGTGCCCTTGGCCTTGCCGTTATCCCCCGCTGTTGCGCCAAAGATCGGCAAGTCCGCGCCAAAGACCTTTTCGATCCCTGCGATCACCTTGTCACCCGACAAATTCAGGCCGGCGGACAGAATATACATCATGTTGACGTCCGGGTTGGCAGCCTTGACTTCCCCGGCGAGCTGTTCGCCCAATTCGGCCGAATTCGCGCCGTTCAGGCCGTCCGTCGCGGCGACGGCCAATTCGTCGCCCGTGATTGCCATGACCGCCATGGCGCGCATGGCCTCGCTGACCCCTTCCCGGCCGATGACGCCGCTGCCGGTGCAACCGATAATTTCGGCATCCGGGCAGGTTTCCTTCGCACCTGCCATCATCTGAGCGAAGTTATGGCCGACCGTTGAATGAATAACCAACAATCTGCAATCCGCCTTGTCGCCATCGGCGAAGGCCCCTTCGATGCACTCAATAATGGCAGCCTTCGAGTTCACGGCATTACTGCTACCGGAATGGAACTCAATCATGCAGACAGTCCTCCCAAAAACGTCCTAAAGATAAATTACGGTTTCCCGACTGAATTTTTGGACGCCCGAAATTTCTCGACTATTGAAGATTATTTGCTCCCGGCGCGATGTTAAGCGACGAGGCCCCGGTTATGCAATCATCTTGTGGTTTGCCTGCTCTCGCCTTCAGGGTCCAAAACCGTTGGATTTCGCCATTTCAGGCGCCTTGATGGCCTCTTGTAAATTCACCAAAATCCAGATGCGTCACGCGACAATTTTAATCATGTCGGTCCCGGCAAAATTCCAGGTCATAAGGAAAAGGTTTTTATCCGGTAGCGGTCACAATCTGAACCGGCCTGCTTGCCACACTTTGTTCTCCACTGAAAACCTGGCCGTCATTCCTGCAACGTCGGGCCATCGCCGCGGACGCGGGTCTGGCGCATGAAGCGGCGGTAGCGGTCCGCGTCATAACCACTGCCGCGGTGGATCAAGCAGCGATTGTCCCAGATCACCACGTCACCGGGCCGCCAGGCGTGGGAATAGATATTTTCCGGTTTCGTGGCGCGTTCCTGCAGATCGTCGATAAGTTGCCGGCTGTCGCCATGGCTCCAGCCCTCGATGTCTTTGAGATGGGAACCGATGTAATAGTTTTTGGCCCCCGTCCCCGGGTTCGTTCGGATCAGCTTTTGCCGTACAGGGGGCAGGGAGGCGGCAAGGGAAGGGGTCACCGCGTCCGGGGCCACCTTGCTTCGGGAAAAAACGTAGTCGTGGATTGCCACCAACGGCTCGATGCGTTCCTGCATGGTGTCGTCAAGGCGCTGATAGGCGGCACGGGCACTGACGAATTCCGTGGACCCGCCGGTCTCGGGGACCTCGTAGGCGCACATGATTGAAAGCCGGCTGGGTACCGCACGAAAGGACGAGTCGGTGTGCCACATGTTATTTCCGGTCAGAAAGATGGTTTTCCTATGGTCGTTGCCGAGCTGGGTGCCGTCCGGCTGAACATTGCCGATGGTACCAAAATAGGTGATCTGCCCGGTTTCCCCCAGGGCCACGTGACTTTCCTCCGGCTCGCCCAGGCTGCGGGTGAAGGCGAGGTGCCTCTCGTCGTCCATCTGCTGGTCGGGAAAACAAAGGAAAGAATAAGTATCGATCGCCGCCTGGATTTCCCTCACCGCCTCTGACGTCAACGGCTGGTGCAAATGAGTGCCCCGAACGCGGGCGCCGAAATCCTCATGCAACGGTTCGATGTTCAGTACGGCCATGGCTGTCTCTCCCATATCTTGTCGTGGACTCTGACATTTTGCGCCCTGAATGTCAGCCCGCAATACAGCTCAGGTGTTCGTTGCTCCCAAACCGTCGGGGCATTAGGATGCGGCGAATTTTCCAGCGTTGGAGGGCCGGATGGCGGATCCGAAAAATCTCAATTTTGATACCCTGACCCTGCATGCCGGCCAGAAGCCGGACGCCACTTATGGCGCCCGCGCCGTGCCGATCTATCAATCCACGTCATTCGTCTTTCAGGACACCGACCATGCGGCGGCGCTGTTCAATCTGGAACGGGCCGGGCATATTTATTCGCGCATTTCCAATCCCACGGTCGCGGTATTGGAGGAGCGCATCGCGGCCCTCGAGGGCGGGGTCGGCGCCGTTGCCACCGCCTCGGGCCAGGCCGCGCTGCACCTTGGCGTCGCGACCCTGATGGGGCAGGGCAGCCACATCGTCTCTTCCGCCTCGATCTATGGCGGCAGCCACAACATGTTCGCCCATACCTTGCCACGTTTCGGCATCGAAGCGACATTTGTCGATCCCCGAGATCCAGAAGCTTACGCCGCCGCAATCCAGCCCAATACCCGGCTGCTGTATGGCGAGACCCTGGGCAATCCCGGCCTGGAAGTGATGAACGTCCGGGCGGTGGCGGATGTGGCCCATGCGAACGGCCTGCCGTTGATGATCGATAATACCTTCGCCACGCCGTATCTGTTTCGTCCCTTTGAACATGGCGCCGATATCGTGATGCATTCGGCGACGAAGTTTCTGGGCGGCCATGGCGTTGCGGTGGCGGGTATCCTGGTCGATAGCGGCCAATTCGATTGGGAGCGTTCGGGCAAGTTCCCTACAATGACGGAGCCGTATGACGGCTATCACGGCTTGGATTTTGCCGAGGAATTCGGACCCGGCGCCTTCATCATGCGGGCGCGAACTGAAGGGCTACGCGATTTCGGCGCCGCCATGAGCCCACAGACCGCGTTCTACATCCTCCAGGGCGTGGAAACCCTGTCTGTCCGGATGCAGCGCCATGTAGCCAATACCAGGCAAATTGTGGCGTTTCTGTCCGGGCACGAGGCGGTCGACTGGGTCACTTATCCCGAATTGCCGGACCATTCGGATCACAACCTGGCCAAGGTGCTGTTGCCTGAGGGCGCCGGTGCTATCTTCAGCTTCGGCATCAAAGGCGGCCGCGGCGCCGGTGCCAAGTTCATCGAAAGCCTGGAAATTTACTCGCATCTGGCCAATGTCGGCGACGCCAAATCCCTGATCATCCACCCTGCTTCGACCACTCATCAACAAATGGACGCGGCGGCGTTGAAGGCGGCTGGCGTCAGCGAAGATATGGTGCGGATGTCCGTGGGCCTGGAAGATGTCCGTGACCTGATAGATGATTTGGGCAATGCCCTGCGGCGCTCACAGCGTTAGGCCGGCCGGAATGATTCTGAGAGAGGGGAGTTAGCACCATGGAATTGAGCGTCTATGGCCGCAAGGTTTTTGCCGCCACGGGGGGTAAGCCTTTTGATCCCAGCCTGCCGGCGATTGTATTTGTCCATGGGGCGGCGGCGGACCATACGGTGTGGAAACTGCAAACCCGGTATTTCGCCTGGCATGGTCACAGTGTTCTGGCCGTTGATATGCCGGCCCATGGCCGCTCCGAGGCTCCGCCGATCTCGACCATAGAAGGTTTGGCGGACTGGCTGATTGCATTGTTGGATGCCGCCGGCCTGGAGCAGGCGGCCTTGGTTGGCCATAGCGTCGGATCGTTGGTTGCACTGGAGGCCGCGGCCCGCTATCCCGACCGGGTCAGCGCCCTGGCCCTACTGGGCTGCGCCGTGCCTATGCGGGTCAATGACGAGTTGCTTTCCTCGGCCCGGGCGAACGAGCATCTGGCAAACCAGCTAACCAATGCCTGGGGCTATGGCCGGGCCGCACAGCGCGGCGTAAATACGGTGCCCGGAATGTGGATGATGACAGGCGGCATGCGTTTGCTGGAAGACGCCGGCGACGGGGTGTTATTCAACGATATGAATGCCTGTCACACCTACGATGGCGGTGAGGCGGCGGCGCAGAAACTAACCTGTCCGACATTGTCGATCATGGGTGAACGCGACATGATGACGCCGTTGAAGCAGGCCAGAAAACTGGCGCAACAGATCAGCGGCGCCCGGCAAGTGGTGATCACGGGTGCGGGCCACATCATGATGGACGAGACGCCTGACGCGACCCTGGACGCCTTGCGCAGGTTCCTGCCGGCGCCGTCTTGATGTGGAATTGTGCGATGCCAGGGACAACAGCCTAGTTCGCGACCCGGTCGGCGGCTGACCGAAGCTGCATCTGGGCCATACCGCATACCCGTTTGCTGGGCAGGCACAATGTCACGACGGTGCCCTTGCCTTCATCACTTTCCAAAATAAGAGTGCCGTCATGCAGGTCCATGAATTGCTTGGCGAGCGGCAGTCCAAGGCCTGTGCCTTCGTGACTGCGTACGTAACTCCCTTCCAACTGCGTGAAGGGTTGCAGTACATCGTTAAGCCCATCAGCCGGAATGCCGATGCCTGTATCTGCTATCTTGATCCAGACGCCACCATCCTCTCCGCGTCCGGCGGTGACGGTTACTTCACCATGATCAGGCGTAAATTTCAGGGCGTTAGAGAGAATGTTCAAAAGGACTTGCTTCATTAACCGACTATCACAAAGCACCGGTGGCAGTTCCGTTGGCAGGCGGGTCGCGATTTTGGTCTGACCCCTATCAATACGGCCCTGGGCAATACGGACGCTGTCTTCGATCAAAATCAGCAGATCGACCTCGCTCTCCGACAGCTGCGTCATGCCGGCTTCTACGCGCGATAGATCAAGAATATTGTTGATAATGTCCAATAGATGTTGGCCACTATCGTGGATGTCGCGGACATAGTCGCTGTATTGTTCGTGACCCAAGGGCCCGAAAATCTCATCCCTGACGATTTCCGAAAAGCCAATAATCGCATTCAGAGGTGTTCGCAGCTCGTGGCTCATGTTGGCCAGAAATTCGGTTTTCACGCGGTTGGCGATTTTCAGATCTTCCATGGCCCGCAGCAATGCTTTTTCGCCCCGGCGACGTTCGGTGATATCCATGGCCCAGGCGTAATGTAATGATACTTGTCCATCCCGCCCGGCCAAACGATTGACTCCCAGAATGCAGGTGATCCGTGTGCCCTCGGCGTCCTGCAACTCGACCTCAGCAATATCCTCGGCTTCCAGCAAATAGCCTGCCAGCGGTATTTCCGTGCCGTTAGGCTTTATTACGAGAGGCAGCGAAAGATGGTCCAACTGACCGCTTTCAGCAACTTTGGCAAGGCGAATGCCGGCGCGGTTGGCATAAATCATGCGGCCATCCGGTTCCACTGCAAAGACAGCGTTGGCGCTGTTGTCGACCATGGCCGCCAAGCGTTCCCTGGCCGAACGATGGGCGGCGGAAACTTTACGCAGCAAAGCGTCAAATTGCTGCATGACCTCACCCAATTCATCCTGTCGCTTGCCGCCTATGGCGATGGCCCGTGGGTTCTCCGGGTCCGTGGCGGCTGCGTTCAAATGATCACGTAATTGTAGCAGCGGGGACAATACGAAATGACCGATAACCGCCATGGTGGCCAAGGTGACAAAGCTGGTAATCAAGAATACCAGGCTGACGATGCGCCGCAGGAAATCCGCCAGTTCGCTGGCTATCCAATCGGAATTGAGTTTGGCCACCACATCGAAGGTTAAATTCAGATCCTCGCCCGCATAGACAACGGTATAACGGTCGCCGTCTTCGCTGCGCATGTGTGTCACGCTGCTGTCTAGCGGCAAATTTGGTATCTCTCCAAAACCACCAATGGCTTTGCCATCGTTTCCGTAGATGAAGCCACCGACAATTTGTGGCGCCGCCAGCATCAACCGGGCCGCCAGTAACACCTCGCGCTGGCTGTGATGACCTTTGCCGCGCAGTCCGGCGCTTACAATCGCCCGGCCGACGTGTTCCAGACGCAACAATAGATCCCGCTCATAATTACGGTAAGACGGCACCAAAATCGCACCTTCGATAATCAGGATGCTGATCAGTACAAAAAGGGCAACGTTCCTGCATAGCCTGCAGGCCAGAATCTCCCTGAGGTAACGGCGTATCCCAAGGCGGGCCGATTTCATGCCGTCTTACCCATTTTGTCGCCGTGCCCAAGGCACAGGAATTGCCAAGCCATCCGAACAACCGACACGGTCGGAATGCTTGCTACGAGCCATCGCTCATCTGCCGCGCGGACTATCCCATAGCGCGAATAGAATAACCCGCTATCAGCCAATTGGCGTATATTGCCAATAGGAAGGTAACAAATCGTTACCAGGAAAATAATATCCGGTGAATTCAAGCTTTCGCGATAACATTTGCCTGGGCCGGTGCCTAGGCTGGTGTAAACCGATACCGGGACGGCCGCTTGCAGGTATTTTCGACGCGGCATTATTGCAACACCTTTGATAGAGTCGATACAAAATTCACACACAAACTAGCCAACGCGATTTCCCTGTGGTACCAAATTGGCGTTGAATATCTTTGCGAACCGGTGCCTGATCGTCATGGCATGGGCTGGTGATGGTAATCTCTCGACGAGGGTCGTCGTTAAGAGATTAGTTACGACTTTGGAAGTAAACTAGGTCAGGATAGGTGGGCTGACTTCGGTGACAAAAGCCGAGGGATGTCGAGAAATAGGTTTTGTGGTATTTTTCCCTGTTTTTGGGGACCATTGAGTTGCAAAGATTGGGTGAGGTATGCGAGGGAATGTCATGACATTACGCAACAGCGCCAAGATAGCCGTTGCCGCCATTTTTTCGCTTGCCGTGTTGGCTGGCTGCGCCTCGCCGCCGGCGGCCGATGACGAGGAAGCGATGGCCGCGTTCGATGAAGCGAATGACCCGTTGGAGCCGTTGAATCGCTATTTCTTCGAATTAAATCGCTACTTCGACTTTATGTTGCTGCGCCCGGTAGCTGAAATTTATCGTGGCGTCCTGCCCGAATTCGCCCGGAGCGGCGTTCGCAACGTCCTGCACAATATGGATACACCGATGATTTTTGTGCACGATGTGCTGCAGGGCGAAATGGGGCGCGCCTCTGACAGCTTTGGACGTCTCACTACCAACAGCTTCTATGGCGTTGGCGGCCTGGGTGATGTCGCGGCGGGCGACAATGGCGAAGACCCTGACGCCGGCATACCGTTCCATGACGAAGATTTGGGCCAAACCCTGGCGGTTTGGGGGGCGGGGCCGGGTCCCTACTTGATGCTGCCGCTTATCGGCCCATCGAACCTCCGGGACGCCTTGGGCCGGGCCGGGGATTTCTATATCAACCCGGTCAATTATGCTGTGGATGAAAAGAACCGCGCGGGCTTTTCCTTGGCGCGCACAGTGGCCCGGGGCATAGATACCCGATCCCGCAATATTGAATCTTTTGACGAGATCGAACGGGGTTCAATTGATTTCTATGCCACGGTCCGCAGTTTGTACCGGCAATACCGGGCCGCGGAAATTGCCAATGGCCGCGGTCCCGAGAACCCGCTGCCCGAAATGGCCGATGCTTTTGAGGAAGACAACGAAGCAGAGCGTGTCTCTTCCATCGACAAATAGGCTTGGCCACGAGTCCATGCGCCGCCGAAGTTTTTTGAGTTTGTTGGCTCCGAGCCTTGCTGCGGGTTTTGTGTTGCTGCCAATGGCGGTCGCCCCGGCGGTCGCTAAATCCCAGGATGGCCCGCTGCAGCCTGGTGAGGCGAAGGCGTTGATCAAGGCGCTGGGCGACGCCGCCGTGGACATGTTGTCGAACCAACAGTCTACCCAGCAGGAAAAAATTCGCCGGTTTCGTCATCTTCTGAATCAGAGTTTTGCCCTGAAAGGCATCGGCCGTTTCGCCTTGGGGCGCTATTGGCGGCACGCCAGCCGCACGCAACGGCGACGTTATCTAAAACTGTTTGAAGATTACATCGTGAATTCCTATGCGGCCCGCTTCGGCAATTATGCCGGCGAATCTTTCCTCGTGCTGGATGAACGCATAGATGACCGGGGCCGGGCCACGGTGAGCACCCGCATTCAACGTCCTGGCGGCGAACCCGTCGAGGTTGTCTGGTATTTGCACGAGCGCTCAGGTTCGGTCCGTATCGTTGACGTGATGGTCGAGGGGATCTCCATGTCCCTGACGCAACGCTCTGATTTCGCCTCCGCCGTGCGCACCGCGGGCGGCGATTTGGATGTCTTTCTGAACACCTTGGAGGCTAAGGTGCGCAGCATCGATATCGAGCCCAGTAAGTCGCAATAACCTTACGGCGGGCCATCAAGGCGTACAGGAAAATGCTTTAGACCGAATTCGATTTCGAATTACCCAATCCAGGCCGCGACGGCGGCCCGGCGCTATGTGCCGCCTATGCGGAGTGGTGCGCTTTGGCGCACGAGCGTGAGCGACATTAGCTAGACCTGATTCGATGAATATCGAAACTGGTTTAGCTGCGTGAAATCGGCCTGTATTTTATGCGATGGGGTTGTTCTGCGGCCTGGCCCAGGCGGCGTTTGCGGTCGACTTCATAGGCTTCGTAATTGCCTTCAAACCATTCAACATGGCTATTGCCTTCAAAGGCCAGGATATGGGTGGCGATGCGGTCCAGGAACCAGCGATCATGACTGATGACCATGGCACAGCCGGCAAACGCCAACAGGGCCTCTTCCAGGGCGCGCAAGGTGTCCACGTCGAGGTCGTTGGTCGGTTCATCCAGCAAGATCAGATTGGCGCCTGATTTCAACATTTTGGCTAAATGCACCCGGTTGCGTTCGCCACCCGAAAGCTGCCCCACCGGTTTTTGCTGGTCCGGGCCGCGAAAGCCGAACCAGGTACAATAGGCGCGACTGTTGACGCTACGCTTGCCTAATTCAATCTCTTCCGCGCCGCCTGCAATTTCCTGCCAAACCGTAGCCTTATCGGTCAGGGCATCACGGGATTGATCCACGTAACCCAAGGTTACCGTATCGCCGACCCGCAGGCTTCCCTGGTCGGGCGCCTCTTCGCCCGTCAACATGCGGAACAGGGTGGTCTTGCCGGCGCCGTTCGGGCCAATCACGCCGACAATGCCGCCGGGCGGCAGTTTAAAGTCCAGGCCGTCGATCAGCAGGCGCTCGCCATAGGCCTTTTGCAGGCCCTTTGCCTCTATCACAAGTTCGCCCAGCCGGGGGCCTGGTGGAATGACGATCTGGGCCCGTTTCGGCCCTGTATCGACGTCCTGGGCAAGCAATTCCTCGTAGGCCCGAATGCGTGCCTTGCTTTTCGCCTGGCGGGCTCGCGGCGATTGCTGGATCCATTCCAATTCATTCGCCAGGCTGCGCTGCCGCGCCTCTTCCTGGCTACCCTCTTGCGCCAGACGTTTCTGTTTTTGCACCAGCCATCCGGAATAGTTTCCTTCGTAGGGAATACCCCGGCCCCGGTCCAACTCCAAAATCCAACCGGCCACATTATCCAGGAAATAGCGGTCATGGGTGATGGCCACCACGGTGCCTGCATAGTCATGCAAATAGCGCTCCAGCCAGGCAACGGATTCCGCGTCCAGATGGTTGGTTGGCTCGTCCAGCAACAGCAGATCGGGCTTCTCCAACAACAGGCGGCATAAGGCGACCCGCCGCCGCTCGCCGCCGGACAATTTGGTGACGTCCGCATCACCTGGCGGACAGCGCAGGGCATCCATGGCGATTTCGATATGGCGATCCAGGTCCCAGGCATCCTGGGTGTCGATCTGTTCCTGCAGTTCACCCTGTTCCTCGATCAGGGCGTTCATCTCGTCGTCCGTCATTTCCTCGGCAAATCGCGCGCTGACCGCTTCGAATTGATCCAACAAATCCTTGGTGGCGCGGACCCCGTCGGTGACATTGCTTTGGACATCCTTTTCCGGATCCAGCTCCGGTTCCTGAGACAGCAGTCCGACGCGAACCCCTTCGGCGGCCCACGCCTCGCCAGTGAAATCGGTCTCCAGGCCGGCCATGATCCGTAGCAGGGTCGATTTTCCGGCCCCGTTGCCGCCAATAACGCCAATCTTGGCGCCCGGAAAAAATGCCAGGGTGATGTCCTTCAGAACCTCTCGGCCGCCGGGAAAGACTTTGCGCAAATCGCGCATGGTAAATATGTACTGATAGGACGCCATGCCTTAACGATCCGCCGTTGCTAAAAAGTTAGATGCCTGACCGGGCCTGCCCAGCCACTGTGTTCGCCGTCTGATACCCGGCCTCGGCCCGCCAAGTCAACATTAGCCGGTATTTTTCCGCCTCAATCGAAAATAGCGCAGCCAGCCGCTTTGGGCGGATCTCCAAATCTTTCACCGACGGTTCACATAGTGCGGGTTATTTTTGAACCCGCTTCGACGCGTCGTCTGTCCTATGATCTTGGCCGCATAGTGCCGGGGCGAATCAGGCCTATGGAACTCTGACTTGGACGGCTTGCCAGCCAGCCGAACGGCCAGCGTGGCATTTTGTAAATAGTTTGTCGAAACAACCCATTCTTTATATTTCGAATTATCATTTGCCGTTTCTAAATGCTTTTCGCCATAATACGTGCGAATATTGATTACTATTTGAATTCGCGCACTCCGCTTAACTCGATTTTAATAGTCGTTCCATATCTTGGTGGTGCTTTTGAAACCAAGAGGAATTTTTCACATGTTTTATCGTACATTTCGTAACGTCGCGCTCGCCGCGGTCTGTGCCAGTGCTGTTGTGAGTTTGGGCAGTACCGACATCACCACGTTTTCATCGGCAAGCGCTGCGACCATGCTCAACGGAAAACCGATGCTCGAAGAGCTCTCGAAGGGGGGCTACGTCATTTACATGCGGCATGCCAAGACTGACAAGTCGCAAAAGGACACGGATGTTAGCAATCTGGAAAATTGCGCAACCCAACGGAATTTGTCCGAAGACGGCAAAAAGCAGGCCAAGTTGATTGCCGACGGTTTGAAAAAATACGGCGTCGCTGTCGACAAGGTATTGTCGAGCCCTTATTGCCGCGCGGTCGACACCGCACAGATCATGTTCGGCCATGCTGAAAAGGCGCCTGGCCTACGTTATCTTACACGGCTCAACCCCAGCGAGGCCAAGGAATCCATGGCCTGGATTAAGTCACAATTCGCGACGAGCCCGGGCGCCGGGAAGAATACGATACTCATTTCGCACACTGCGAACCTGAAGAAAACCACGGGAATTTGGCCCAAGAAGTCCGGTGACATTAACGTGTTCAAACCGAACGGGGACGGAACCTACACGCATGTTGGCGCCATCAACGCCGCCGCGTGGCCGGGCCTGATGGGCTGATTGATGACGATCCACGCCGCCGCGCTTCAGAGCAAGTAAGAGAGCATCCGCTATGAGCTTTTTAAATCGGCTTCGGTTACGGACAAAAATCGTCGCAATTCCGATCCTGTCCATTGCGGTGCTTCTGACGCTCGGCGGCGTGTTCGTTGGCATCATGTCGCAACAAAGAACCGTCGTCGATCAGGTGGCTAGCGAGAGCGTTAATCGTAGTCAACTGGTCTTCGACGTGTTCTCGACCTTGTCCAAGCGGCATACCTCGATCTTCAATTTGCTGGCGGAGGCCGGCTCTGGGGATATTGACGAGGAAAAGGTTTTTGAGGCCGGTGAGGAGTCCCTGGCCGCCCTATCTGTCATTGAAGCGACGCTCGGCGAATTGGTCGAGTTGTTCAACCAGTCGGAAGAAGAGGCGGCGTTATTGGGCCGTCTAACGGTCGACCTTGGCGAATATAAAAACGCGGCGGCTGCCTCGATCGAGATGGCGACCGTCGATGTCGCGCTGGCCGGCAAGCAGATGATCGCTGCGAACGCCAGTTATGGGAAAATGAACGACAGTTTCCTGATACTGGTTGGGATGGTGAAGGAAGAAATCACTGGATCGCTCAATGGCCTTGCCGAGAATTCGCGGCAGGTACAGTTCCAGGTGATCGCCTCAATCGCACTCGGTGTTGGTCTCGTCATTCTGTTGAGCTTCCTGGTCTATGTCTCCATTGCCCGGAACATGTCGGATATAACCGGCGCGATGCTCAGCCTCGCCGAAGGCAAGACGGATCTGTTTGTTCCGTTCTCCGATCGTGGCGACGAAATCGGTGAAATGGCCAGATCACTCGAGGTCTTCAAGCGCAGCGCCGAGGAAGTGGTGCGGCTGGAAAAGGAGCAGCAACATGCGCGCGACGGCGCCGAGCTTGAAAAGCGGCGGGCCGCCTCGGAAATGGCGGACAACTTCGACAACCAGATCGGCGGCGTCGTCAATGCCGTCTCGCAAGCAGCAGTCGAAATGGAAAATTCGGCCCAGACGTTGACCGAAAACGCGGATCAGTCCATGAGCCAGAGCGCGACGGTGGCCAAGGCGGCCGAGGAAGCCAGCAGCAATGTACAGACCGTGGCCTCCGCCTCCGAGGAATTGTCGGCGTCGCTGCGTGAGGTCAGCAACCAGGTTGCCGAATGCGCCAACATCACCCAAATGGCCGCTGACGAGGCCGGGCAAACCAATACTGAGATTGCCGCACTGTCTGAAAACGCGGAGAAAATTGGCAATGTCATCGAGATGATCAACGATATCGCCTCCCAGACCAATTTGCTGGCTCTGAATGCCACCATTGAAGCGGCCCGCGCCGGTGATGCCGGCAAGGGGTTTGCCGTGGTCGCCTCGGAAGTGAAGAATTTGGCCAATCAGACCGCCAGCGCCACCGATGAGATTTCCAGCCAAATTGCCGGCGTTCAAGAATCCACCAACGGTTTCGTGCAATCCATGGGCAGCATTACGCAAACCATCAATCAGGTGAATGAAATCGCCTCGGCCATCTCCGCCGCGGTGGAACAGCAAAATGCCGCCACGGGTGAAATCAGCCGCAATATCCAAGAAGCCTCGGTGGCGACACAGCGGGTCTCGGACGGCATCGCCGCGGTCACCGACGCCAATTCACGTACCGGCGGCGCGGCTGGCGGCGTCGAAACCGCGGCGTCTGAACTGAGCCAGCAATCCGATACTCTGAGGGTTGCGGTGGATGGCTTTCTCGACAAAGTCAGGGCCGGCTAACCAAGTCGGGATCAGGATTGGCCGGCACCGCTTTTGATGGCCCGACAAGCCGAATCCGAACTCAATGCTGAAATTGCTTCCCGACAGCTGACTCGCGATTTTTCAACCTATCGTTCAATCAACAACGGTCAGTGCCAGAGCATGCTGCAAGTATTCTGGTGCCGTAGCAATTATTGCAACACGCCGGGCCAGTTGTTGTCCGCGGCGGCGATATAGGCGTCCCGGTCAGCGTTCCAGGTCTTTTGCACACCGTGGGAATAGTTCAGGTATAATTTTCCATCGACAACGGTCCAGGCGGTGGGGTCGATTTTGGCGGTGTAATTCTGGGATACCGCATAGGCGCAATAGCCGCCATATTTTGGCGCATATTTTTCCGGCGCGGCAACAAACAGATCCCGATTGGCGGCTGACGCAAATCGCCAGTTCGCGCCCATCCATTTGGCCGTGAAGGCGCTTTCGCCTTCCACCGCCTTGCCTTCAGTGAAATAGGCTACCGGATCATAGCCGCCAATAGCCCGGCCAAGCCAATTGCTATAGATCGCATCAGTTGCCTGGACCGGCGCGGCCACGAACAAGGTCATCGCCAAAGCCAGGACAGTCAATATGGAACTCTTTGCCAACATAATTCATCCTCCAATTGTCTGGCGCAAAATTTGCCGCACTAATTTACAAACTGATAATATATGTATGGGAGACCGCTTGTCGTAGGGCGATTGTTGATAATTGGAACCGTCCTCCGAAAATTCCGTTGTCGAATCGTGTTTGAAATCGGGGTGTGGGGCGTTAAATTCACTTATTCTTAAGTTGGGGACATATTTTTCAGTGTATGCACGCCATGCAGTTTAGCGAGTTGACGCCGGACACCACGAACGGTCAGGCCCTGGCAACCGCCTGGGCCCGCTGGCGAGGCGACAGATTATTGCCCTGCCGTTCTGATGTGCGGCTGGACGACATTTCAGAAATTCTTCCCTGGATCACCCTGATCGAAATTTTTTCCGAAACGGAGATCATTATACGCCTGGCCGGCACCATGATCCGCGAGATAATGGGCATTGAATTGACGGGCCACAACTTGATGGAGCTGACGGAACCCGACCACCGCCTGGCCCGCGGCATCCGTACGGCCCAAACCGCGCATCAACCTTGTGGCGCCATATGGATCTGGAATGTCACATTTAGAAACAAGAAAACCCGCCCGATGGAAAATATGGGCCTGCCCGTGCGGCCCGAAGTGGACGGCCGCCCCATGCAAATTCTGAATGTCTGCGGCATGCTCGATACCGCAGGCCCGCCACAGGCCATTAATTATTTGCAGCAATTGGCCTCTGCCGAGAAGCATAGCTTCATCGACATCGGTGCCGGTGTTCCCACCGCGATTTCAAGGGATTGTAGAACTCTACCGTCGTAAGGTGGTTTTAGTTGGCCGCGGCGGCGTCCAGATGCTGGAAATAGTGGCGATCCATGGCGCGTTGATTTTCGTAGATTGAACCGGCATGGACCGCCGTGGGAAAGGGCATGCGCACGGGGACGTCTTCCAGGCGCGGCACCAGGCTGCCTTGCCCCCGTATCACCCACCTTTGGAATTCATCATAGCCATCTCTTAACCCGGCCAGGGGCCAGGCATCGGCGGCAGTCATTTCCAGGATCAACAGCCGCCGTTGTCGTTCTGAACGATTGCCCTCGGAACCGTGCACGGCGCGGGCATGAAAAATCAGCATATCTCCAGCCCGGCCGGTCATGGGCACGGCCTGTGTGAAATCCAAGCTGTCATCGTCCTGGTCCAGGGCGCCGCAAAAGGCACCATTGCTGTGATGATCGAAAACCGGTCCTCTATGCGACCCGGGCATGATGCATAGGGGACCATTGTCGACTTCCATGTCGTCCAACAGAATGCAAACGGTCAACACGTCGTCATTGGTATGCGGGTAAAACGCCCAATCCTGATGCCATTCAACCGGTGCGCCATAACCGGCAGCCTTGATATTAATTTTGCCGCCGTACAGGCGGATATCCTGGCCGATCAGGTCCGCCACCGGGTCGGTTACCGCGGTATCGCGGGCCAGATCCTCGAAAACCGGGAAAAACAGATGCGGCGTCTTGATGCGCCGCACCCGTGGCCTTTTCGGTGTGTGGGTTGCTTCCAGGTCATAGATTTCATTGTGAACCTCAACCCCACGGGCGGCATCCACGATGGCATCTGTCTCGTTCTGCAAGGCACGTAGTTTTTCCGCCGTCAGCACCGGGCCCACATGAATGAACCCCTGCTTGCGAAAGATTTCCTGGTCCGCCGTCTCAATCACCATCATCGCCACTCCACCGGAACTACGGCGCCAATCTAGCGCAAGCTGCGGATTTGGCAATGCCGGCTCAGGATTCGCTACCTGCGATGACCTCTTTGATCAGGGCGATGGCATCGGCACTGGCCCATTCCGCCGGACCGACCAGTCTGCCAACTTCCCGCCCCTTGGCATCAAGCAACAGCGATGTAGGCAAACCATAAACGCCGAAGGCCCGTTGCGCCTTGGTGGTTTTATCGATGAAAGTGTCCAAATGCTGGATTTTGTTTTCCTGATAGAAACTCCGAACCACCTTGGCGCCCTTGCGGTCCGAGGAAAGCGCCACGACGATGAATTCCGGACCGCCGAGCCGCGTTTGTAACTTATCCAGGCTGGGCATTTCACGGCGGCAGGGGCCGCACCAGGTGGCCCAAAAATTGACCAGGACCACCTTGCCGGCAAAATCGGCCAAAGCGCGCTTTTGGCCATTCCCGTCACGGAAGGTTATAACGGGCGCTGGCAGCGGTTTGGGCAACAGGGTAAAATTCGCCATTGTGCCGACGACCCGTTGGGACAAGCCGCCAGCGTGGGCTATCTGGACCATTGCCATCAGCAAAAAAATGCTCATGGTGGCGACAAATGAGGTCACCCAAGGGACCTGGGGGATGTAACGTAACTGGGCCATGCATGGCCTCCTCAAAAGGCGGGAGTTTCTATATGACCGACAAAAAGTCGGACGGCAAGCCGGTGGACGACGGCCAAGCGGCCGCCAACATTCTGTGGGGCGGACGTTTTGCCGGCGGCGCCTCTGACATTATGCAGCGGATCAACGCGTCGATCTATTTTGATCGGCGCTTTTACCGCCAGGATATCGCCGGCAGCCGAGCTCATTGTAGCATGTTGGTGAAGCAAGGCATTCTGAGCGCCGAAGATGGTCACGCAATCTTGAAGGGGCTTGATCAAATCGAAGACGAGATTGCCGCCGGAACCTTCACTTATGATCCAGCGCGCGAAGATATCCATATGCATGTGGAGGCGCGATTGGCCGAGCTAATTGGCGCGACCGCGGGCCGGTTGCATACCGCCCGGTCGCGCAACGATCAGGTCGCAACGGATTTCCGCCTTTGGCTGCGGGACGAGATTGACGCCCTGGCGCCTGCGCTGAAGCGGTTGCAGTTGGCACTGCTGGACCGCGCGGAAGAGCATGCGGACACGGTGATGCCCGGATTCACTCATTTGCAGGCCGCGCAGCCGGTCACCTTCGGTCACCATCTGATGGCCTATGTGGAAATGTTAAGTCGCGATCGCGGCCGCTTTGACGACTGCCGGCGGCGCTTGAATGAAAGCCCATTGGGGGCTGCCGCCCTGGCCGGCACCTCGTTTCCCATCGATCGGGTCGCGACGGCGACGGCCTTGGGCTTTGACCGGCCCATGGCCAATTCAATGGACGCGGTATCGGCGCGGGACTTCGCCATGGAATATCTCGCGGCAGCGGCGATCTTATCTGTGCATCTGTCCCGTTTGGCGGAGGAGATGGTCAATTGGGCCTCGGCCCAGTTCAATTTTATTTCCCTGGGCGATGGCTTCACCACCGGATCTTCGATCATGCCGCAGAAACGCAACCCGGATGCCGCCGAATTGGTACGGGCCAAGGCTGGCCGGGTGATCGGCGATTTGACAACCCTGCTGGTGGTGATGAAGGGCCTGCCCATGACCTATTCCAAGGATATGCAGGAAGACAAAGAACCGGTATTTGAAGTCGCAGACACCTTGGCCCTGACGGTTCCGGCCATGACCGGCATGCTGGGCGATTTGGTGGTCAACGGGGAGACAATGGAGGCCGCGGCCGGTCAGGGCTTCGCCACCGCCACCGACCTCGCTGATTGGCTGGTCCGGGAACTGGGTTTGCCGTTCCGGCAAGCCCACCACGTCACCGGCAGTTTGGTAAAGTTGGCCGAGGAACAGGGCGTCGATCTGGACGGTTTGTCCCTGGCCCATATGCGGGCCGTCGAAGGCGGCATTACCGAAGCTGTGTTCGAGGTGTTGGGGGTACGCAATTCCGTGGCTTCGCGGATCAGCGCGGGTGGTACCGCACCAGCCCAGGTTCGGGCCGCCGCGCGCAAGGTCAGGGGGGAATTGTGAGGCGGCGCCGGGTCATGCTGCGCCTGTTGCTGGGAGCGGCGCTGCTTACCGCCGCCGCGGCCTGCGGCAAAAAGGGGCCACCGACGCGGCCCAAGGATGATGCCGGGAAGACGGCGAAGCCCAAGCAATACAAAATAAGGTAAAACACACCGATGGACCATTTCCACTATCGCGACGGCATCCTGCATGCCGAGGATGTCGCCATTCCGGCCATCGCCGCAGCCGTAGGTACGCCTTTTTACTGCTATTCCACGGCCACGATGACCCGGCACTACCAGGTTCTCGCCGACTCGCTGGAAGGCACGGAGGCGAGGATCTGTTACGCGGTAAAGGCCAATTCAAACCAAGCGGTCATCCGCACCATGGTTGAACTGGGGGCCGGGGCCGATGTCATTTCAGGCGGTGAATTGCGGCGCGCCCTGGCCGCCGGCGCGGCACCCGACAGCATTGTCTTCGCCGGGCCCGGCAAGACCAAGGATGAACTGACACAGGGTCTGGAAGCAGGCATTTACCAATTCAATGTGGAGAGCGAGCCTGAGTTACGGCTGTTGAGCGCCGTGGCGACCGCGTTGGGCAAGATCGCGCCGGTGTCTATCCGGGTCAATCCGGATGTTGATGCCGGTACCCACGAGAAAATCACCACGGGCCGCAAGCAGAACAAATTCGGCATCCCTATCGACCGGGCCATGGAGATTTTCGACCTGGGCGCCGGCCTGCCCGGTTTGAACCTGTTGGGTATCGCCCTTCACATTGGTTCGCAAATTACCGATCTGGCGCCGTTCGAGTCGGCCTTTGACCGGGCTTTGCAGTTGATCGATGAATTGCGCGCGGCGGGCCATGACGTTCGCCGCTGCAATCTGGGTGGTGGCCTGGGCATCCCTTACGGTGGCGAAACGCCGCCATCCCCGGCTGAATATGGCCGCATGGTGAAACGCCTGACCGCTAACCGTCAGCTGGACCTGGTATTGGAGCCTGGCCGCGTTCTGGTGGGCAATGCCGGCATTCTGGTCGCTCGGGTGATCCATGAAAAACATGAAGGCCGGCGTTTTATTATCATCGACGCGGCGATGAACGACTTGATACGACCGGCCATGTACGACAGCTGGCACGATATTGTGCCGGTGACCGAAGCCGGCCCAGGCGTGGCAGTCAGTGAAGCGGATGTGGTCGGACCGATTTGCGAATCCGGCGATACCCTGGCCAAGGCCCGGCCCATGCCGCCACTTGCTCGCAATGATTTGATCGCGGTTCGCAGCGCAGGGGCTTATGGTGCGGTCATGGCATCGACTTACAACAGCCGTGCCCTGGTGCCCGAGGTTCTGGTGCGTGGCGACGAGTTCGCGGTGATCCGCCCGCGTCAAAGTATCGATGAGCTGCTGGACCTGGACCGGCCGGCACCCTGGTTTGCGCCGGCATCTGGGTAGCGCCATGAGGAGCCTAAACCGCACGGCACTTTTGCACAATCTGGCGGCCCTGGTGCTGTTTTGGGAAAGATTGTGGCCCGCCTTGTTGCCAGTGCTGTGCGTCCTGGGTTTGTTTGTCGCGCTGGCTTTACTGGAATTGCCGGCCCTGTTGCCGGCCTGGTTCCATGTCGCCCTGCTGGTTCTGTTCACGCTGCTTTTAATTGGGTCTGTTTGGTTTGGCGGCAAGCAATGGCGGGAGCCCCGTGGCGGCGCCGTATCCCGGCGGCTGGAACGGGACAGCGGTCTGGCGCATCGCCCCCTGGGGACATTGCAGGACCGGCTGGCCAACAGCCATGACAGCACTGCTGCGGCCCTGTGGCGGGCGCATCGGCGGCGGGCCCAAGGCCAGTTGCATAATCTGCGCCTGGGACTGCCCCGGCCAGGCCTGCCTCAGGCCGATCCCTGGGCCCTGCGCGCCCTGGTATTCCTTTTGTTGGCGGTGGGTTCATTCGTTGCAGGGGCCGATGCGCCGCAACGTTTGCGGCAAATGCTGGTTCCGGATTTTAATGCCGGAAAGGCCGTGGTTGCCGAGCTTGAAGCCTGGATCAACCCACCGGAATATACCGGTCTGCCGCCCGTGAAGCTGGATCCGAACAGCGTCGATGCGGTACAGATCGCTCAGGGTAGCATTCTCATGGCCCGGGTCTACGGCGGCCGCGATGTTCCCCGTTTGTCAGTCGACGGCGCGATCACACCGTTTTTGAAAATCGACACGTTGAATTTTGAATTGAGCCAGGCCATCAAGGCCGGTCGGCGCCTAAGTGTGGCCTCGGCGGAACGGTCGCTGGCGGATTGGCCCATCACTGTAATCATCGATCAGCCGCCGTCGGTCAAGGCAGATGAAGACCCCAAGGAAACCGTGCGTCAGGCCCTGCGCCTGTCCTATCAGGCGGAGGATGACTATGGCCTGGCCGAGGTTTGGGCCGAACTGCGCCTGGCCCTCTCCGAGGACGCGGCCAGCAACGCCGAAAGTACCAGGACCGCCGAGAGCGCCAAGACGGTTGCCGAAGTCCTGCGTCTGGACCTACCCATTTCACCGCCCGGCGCCCGACAGGCAAAGGAAAGCGGGTATTTTGATCTGACCCCGCACGCTTGGGCCGGGCTGGAAGTTGAAATGCATTATCTGGCCAAGGATGAAACCGGCCAGGTTGGCCGGTCCGAAGCGATCACTTTACGTTTGCCGGAACGGCAATTCCAACACCCGGTCGCCCAGGCGATAATTGAACAGCGGCGGATTTTGAGTCGTCAACCGGGACGGCGTTTTCCGGTCGCCCTGGCCCTGTTTGCCATTGCCGCGGGTCCGGAAGCCTATGACGACGATCACGTCGTCTATCTGGGCTTGTGGACAACGGCCCGGCGGCTGCAGCTTAGCCGCGGTGAACCGGCCGCGGCGGTGCCGGAATTGTTGTGGCAGATCGCCTTGCGGATCGAAGATGGCGGTATGTCTCTGGCCGAGCGGGAGTTGCGGGCGGCCCAGGATGCCTTGATGGCGGCCCTGGCGGAAGGTGCCGATCAGGCCGAGATCGAACGCCTGATGGACCAGTTACAAAAGGCCATGGATAAATATTTGCAGGCCCTGGCCGAGCAAGCTCAGCGTAATGAGCAAGCTCAGGGCGAGCAACCCGCCGACCCGAATGCCCGGGCCGTCGACGCGGCTGAATTGCAGAAGATGATGGATCGAATCCGGGAATTGAGTCGCCTGGGGGCGAAGGATGCGGCCCGCGATATGTTGCGAAATCTGCAGGAGATGCTGGAAAGCCTGGATGGCCGCCGTATGACCGCCCAACCGCAAGGCAACAGTCCCGGCGAAGAGGCCATGCGTCAATTGGGCGATCTTTTGCAGGAACAACAGAATTTGATGGACCGCACCTATCAGCAGACGCCACGGCGGCGGCGCATGCCCTGGGAGAAACGCCAGGGCGAAGGTGACGCCAAGGGCGAGGGCCAAGGCCGTGACGGCCGGAATGGCCAAATGGATGGGGGCAAGCGCCGCGCCATGGGCGACCTTGCCGGCCGCCAGGGCACGTTGCGGCAGCAATTGGGCGAGGTCATGCGGCAATTAAGTGAAAATTTGGGCAAAATCCCCAATTCGATGGGGGGCGTGGATCAAGCCATGCGCGATTCGCAACAGGCCTTGCGTTCTGGTCGTGGCGGTGAAGCGCTGTCCTCGCAACGTAACGCCATCGATGGTCTGGCGCAGGGATTTCGGGAACTGGCGGAACAGATGATGGGTGAGCCGGAACAGGGCGACAAGGGGCAATATGGCCAGCGTCAGGAAGATCCGGCGGGCCGTCCCTTCCAGGGTGGCGGCATGGACACCAGCAGGGTCATGATACCCAATGAAGCAGATCTGCAGCGGGCTCGCCATATTCTTGATGAACTGCGGCGGCGGGCCGGCGAGCGCGCCCGCGCCCGCCTGGAGCGGGAGTATATTGAACGCCTGCTGGATCGGTTTTGATGTCATCATCGGCGTCGCCGATTTTTCCGCTTAACGCAAACGGCAATCACAATAGCCGCGATATGCCCTAAGTTGTTGTTTCGATTATTCTATTTCAATAAACTGGACGTGGTCTAAATGCGCCCCAGGGCGTGGTCGATGATGGCGGCGGCGCAGGCATCAGGATCTTCCTGAACCATCAGATGCAAACAACCGGGCATGGTGCGCGCCTCGGCCCTGGCCATGTTGGCGGCGATGGAGATCATGGTCCCCGGCGCCCAGGAATGCAGGTCCGGCAATACCGTTTGATCGGTCGCATATATGCGGGTGCGGGTTGACACTTTGGCTGTCTGCTCGAATATGCCGCTATCGGGGCAATTGGCATAGATTGCCGCTTCGATGGCACCAGGGCAGCGCAGGGCCAAGCCGCCGTCCGGCGCGGACTCCACGGCTGCCGCCAAATAGGCCGCCATCATGTCGTCGGCAAAGCGGCGGTAGGTAACGATTTTCTCCACCTCGGCACGCAGGGCTCCATGATCGGGAAAATTGTTGCGCCGCCCCGCGGCCCAACGAACGAAGGCAGGAGAGTGCGCCAATGCGGCCGCCCGTTCCTCGTGACCGGACGGTGGATAGATCGGCGGTTCGAACAGGGTCAGGCTGTCAAATGGCGCCTCGGCCATTTCAGCCTCCAACAGTACGGCCGCCAGACCGCCCAGGGAATGGGAGGCGAAATGCAGTGCTGTCTTCGGGCCGATTATCTGGCGCACCCACGCAGCGACGGCAGCCAGGTCTTCGGCAAAGCGGAGCATGGCAAAGTCGTTTTCCATATTGCCCCTCGGCTTGGCAGAGGCGCCATGGCCGCGGGCATCGAAAGCGAAGATCTGGAAATGGCCGCGTAACCGGTCCAGCAACGGTTGGTAACAGCCGGCGTTGAAACCGTTGGCGTGGGCCCAGATCAAGGCCGGGCCATCATCCGGTCTTGCGTGCAACCGATAGGCGCTGATTTCCATCCCACCGGTCGAAGGAATAATGAATCTTTCCGCGAACGTCGCTGGCAGTGTTGGCGTGGACATGTGCAATAGCCCGGAAGTGCTCTAATAGGCTAGTTCCGTAAATATGGGGTCTACGGACTGGTTCCAGGCATTCTTGTAACGCTCCAACAAAATTTCCGCAGGGGTGCGCCCGGCGGCCACGGTGTCCTGCAGGGTCGCCAGATATTCCGTTTCATCGCCGGTGATGGCACCGGGCCGGGCCCGCGCCCGCAGACCCACCGCCGCCAGTTCCAAAACGGGCCCGGCAAGATCCAGCAAGGTACCGCCCTGATTTAATGGGGTGGCAAGGCCAAGGCGCGGCACCTCGGCTCTGATGCGGGCCATTTCCTCGACCGAGAAGTGCTTGACCAGATCCCAGGCTGCGTCCTGGGCGCCCTGGTCATACAACAGCCCCACCCACAACGCCGGCAAGGCGCACAGGCTGGCCCAGGGGCCGCCGTCCGCACCGCGCATTTCAAGAAACGTTTTCAGGCGCACTTCCGGGAACAGCGTGGTCAAATGATCTTCCCAGTCCTTCAAGGTCGGCTTTTCGCCTGGCAGGGCGGGCAGGCGCCCGGCCATGAAATCCCGAAACGACTGGCCCCTGGCGTCCAGATACTTGCCGTCCCGATAAACGAAATACATGGGCACATCGAGGGCATGACGGGCATAGGCCTCGTAGCCCATGTCGCCGTCAAAAACGAACGGCAGCATGCCGGTACGGTCGGGGTCCGTATCGGTCCAGACCTGGCTGCGGAATGACACGAAGCCGTTTGGTTTGCCCTCGGTAAAGGGCGAATTGGCGAACAGTGCCGTGGTCAGGGGCTGCAGGGCCAGGGCAATGCGGAATTTTTGCACCATGTCCGCTTCTGAACCGAAATCCAGGTTGACCTGCACGGTGCAGGACCGCAGCATCATATCCGGGCCCAGGTTTCCCCTGGTCGGCATATAGCTCAGCATCAGGTTATAGCGACCCTTGGGCATGATCGGGACATCATCGCGGCGCCATTTCGGGTCGAAGCCGAGGCCCAGGAAGCCAACATCCATTTCTTCCGCCACGGCCTTCACCTGGGCCAGGTGCGTATGCACCTCGGCACAGGTCTGATGCACGTTGTCCAACGGCGCACCGGATAATTCAAACTGCCCGCCCGGCTCCAGCGTGATCGAGGCGCCGTCCATGGTCAAGGCGATGATATTGCCGGCTTCACGGACTGGCTGCCAGCCGAAGCGTTGCAGGCCCTCCAACATGGTGCGGATGCCCTGGGGGCCCTCATAATCCAGGCGGCCCAGATCGGCCCGCCGGTAGGCAAATTTTTCGTGCTCGGTGCCGATGCGCCAGCGGTCACGCGGTTTCGCGCCGGCGGCGATATAGGCCACAAGCTCGGAAAAATCCTCTAGAGGCGGCGGCGCGCCGGCGGACTTATCAGACATTCACTTCAACCTCGGCTTGCCGTCACGGCCCCATCCGACGCTTGATGTCCGGAAGGGTAGTATTCGAGTTACTGTATGCGGGGCCTGGATGCAAGTAGGCAGGTTGTGGCAAAGGTCTTTATGTTGACCGAGATCGAGTTCGGCCATCACCTATCAGGGCCTGCCACAGGCTAAGGGCGGCAACGGCGGCGGTCTCGGTGCGCAGGGTTCTAGGGCCCAGGGACATGGGCACCACGAAGGGAAGTTCCCGCATGGCGCGGCTTTCCGCCGGGTCAAAGCCGCCTTCGGGTCCTATCAATATAGCCCAGGGGTCTGTTTCGTGGCGCGCCAGGGCCTCCAGCGGCGTCGGCCCCCCAACTTCGTCACAAAACAGCAAACGCCGCTCTGTCGGCCATGACCGCAGTCGTTGCTCCAGGGATTGGACAGGGCGTAACTCCGGCACGCTCAGCCGGCGGCATTGTTCTGCCGCCTCGGCGGCCGTGGCGCCTAGACGCACCAGATTTATCCGCTCCACCGCCGTGCGCCGCGTGGTCGTGGGCAGCAGCACGCCGACCCCCAGTTCAGTGGCTTTTTGCACCAGATAATCTACCCGACCCCGTTTTATTGGGGCGAACAGCAACCAGATGTCAGGCTCGGGCAGCTGCGGCAGGCTTTGGACAATAAGCTGCAACGAGGCCCAACCCTTACCGATGGCATCAATCCGGGCCCGCCATTCGCCGTGCCGGCCATTGAACAGGGCCACCTCGTCCCCGGGGGCCAGACGCAGCACGGAACGCAGATAATGGGCCTGACCGGCGTTAAGGCCGATGATGCGATCCACGGCCAAGTCGTCTGTCACATGCAAGCGGATTTTTGCCCGTTGTTGGTTTTGCGCCATTGTTTCAAAAAACCAGGAATGCATCCATCAATGCAGTATCCTAACCTGATGGCGCAAGAGGAAACACCAGGATCATTCACCGATATTCCGGCTGGCGGCTGGATCGCCCGT
>JAJFGG010000047.1 GCA_021776235.1 Alphaproteobacteria bacterium
GGCACCGGCCTGAAAGCGGAAGGTTGCTGTCCCGGCGGTAATTTTACCCTCGGTGGTCGCGCCGATCCGAACCGTGTTCCACGACCCAGACGTCGGCCCGGTCGCCCGGAATATTTCCTCCCGCGACATAATCATTTTGACCGGTGAGCCGGACTTCCGCGCCAGCACCATCGCCAACGGTTCCAGATAGACGATGGTTTTGCCGCCGAAACCGCCACCAATCTCGGCCGGGATGGCGCGGATATCGGCGATTGCCATCCCCGTCATTTTGGCCGTCGCGTTGCGCACCATGAAATGGCCCTGGCTGCTGCTCCAAATCGTCGCCTGACCGTCCTTGGCGACGCTGACAAGACAGGCATGCGGCTCGATATAACCCTGGTGGACCGGTTTTGTTCGAAAGCTGCGTTCAACAATGACGTCCGCCGCGGCGAACCCCGCCGCCACATCGCCAATTTCGAACTCGAGGCGGCTGGCCACATTCGACGCCGTTTCGGGTTTTGGCGTGACACCGGCCGTGCGCAGGAAATCGTGCAGCACCGGTGCCTCCGGTTGCATGGCCTCTTCAACATCAATCACGTGCGGCAGGATTTCGTAGTCGACGGCAATCAACGCCAAGGCCTCTTGCGCAATCCTGGCCGAAACAGCAGCCACGGCGGCAACCGCATGGCCGGCATACAAGACCTTGTCCCGCGCCATTACATTGCGCGAAACGAAGCGCATATCGGCGGGACCGACCATGACCGGTTGCTCCAAGGGAAAAGTCACCAGATCGGCGCCACTCATGACCGCCCTGACGCCGGGCAAAGCAGCGGCTTTTGACAGGTCGATCGATTTGATAATGGCGTGCGGATGCGGGCTGCGCAGGACCTTGCCCCACAGCATCCCCGGCAGGCTGAAATCCGCCCCAAAGGCCGCACGGCCCGTGACCTTGTCCGCACCATCCGGGCGAATTGTCCGTTTGCCGATCCAATCGTTGTCTATAACTTTTGCGTCCATGTTCAATCGTTTCTTTCCCTCGGCCCGTCTTCCGGGCTTTGTTACACCTGAATTCGCTGATGCTTTCCGTACATTTGGCAACTGGGCTGTCCTGATTGCGGAGCCCCATCCTCAACAAAACGCTTTGTAAAACGCGCCGCCACCTGATTTTCCCATCTAACCAAGGAGAAATATAGCACGGCCAACAATGTCGCGCAGCCCAGGTCAGATCGTCGAGTGGTTCATCAAGTTAAAGCGCGCGGGCTGCGACGGCCTGCAGATAAACTTCTACAATTTTCTGCCCGACCTCGATTTCTTCGGCAAGCGCGTGATGCCCCTGCTGCATCAGGCTGGACTGCGGCTCGAAACCAGTTGAAACAACCGCCAATACCACCTTGCCCAATCAGGCGCGGCGCCCAGTAACAACGGGACAGGATGGGCCTGATTGCGCCTGGTGGTGCCTTTCAATCCATAGGTTGAGATCTATATTGCTTTTACATGGTATCTTTTCTCACGGAACCGCCGCGCCGGCTTTACGAATATTGGTCATCTTTGCCAAAAATTGGCTTGTTGCCGCCGCGATCCGCGGTAAACCCCGCGGACCTCAAGGAAATTCTGCCACAGATCGCAATCACCGAATGGAACCCACCCAATGAACTGAAATACCGCCTCGCTGGAACGGGGGTGGTGGCCCGGTTCGGCTTCGATCCAACAGGGCGCAACTTCCTGGATTTGATTGAACCGGAAGAGAAACGCGACATAATCGAACGTTTGACGCAGATCGTTGACACGCCGTGCGGCGCCCGCTCGGTCCGCCTGGAAACCTACCAACGTGGTTTCCAACAATTCGTCGAGCACGCGGTTCTTCCGCTTGCCAACGAAGGCAACGGAAAATCGCTGTTGATAACGGCAACGGGCAGTTTGGCGCGTTCAGCCGAGTTGTTAGAGCCGGGCCCCCTATCCAGAATTGATCGGCCTCGCGCCGCTGAATTCATTGATATCGGCGCCGGCGTTCCGGATCTGCAGGAACCCTGAATGGACCGCCGCCGAATTTGCGGGATGTTTCTGTCGATTCCGCGCATAATAGCAAGCATGGCAGGGTCAACTGTCCAAGGTTGACCCAGCCGGGACAGGCCGGGTCTGGACCCGGAGTTCGACTGAAAGGTAGATCAGATGACTTCGTCACTGCCGTTTTCCGTGGCGCCCCTGGAGGCAACTTTCGGCGCCGTCATAACCGGATTGAAACTGACGGATCTGCAGGCGCACGAGTTCTCGGCCCTCTATGATCAGTGGTTGAAATATGCGCTGCTGGTTTTTCCCGGGCAACACTTAAGCAACGATGAACAGATCGCCTTTGCCAAGCGCTTCGGCGCACTGGAGTTCGAGCTTGCGGCGTTGAGTAACGTCAAGGACGACGGCAGCCTGCGGACAGACGACGATGACGACATGGTCAAGATACTGAAGGGCAACATGGGTTGGCATTGCGACAGCACCTACATGCCGGTGCAGGCCAAGGGCGCCGTATTCACCGCGCATGTCGTCCCTTCCAAAGGGGGCGAGACCGGGTGGGCGGACACGCGGGCCGCCTATCGGGATCTTGACGAGGGCACCCGGGACCGCATCGCCAGTTTGTCGGCCTATCACTCGCTTTATTACAGCCAGAAAAAATTCGGACAGACCAAGGAAAAAGACAGCGAATATTTCGGTTATGGTTTCTTCAACCAGGATCCGCCTTTGCGGCCGCTGGTCAAGATCCATCCGGAAACCGGACAGCCGGCGCTGACCATTGGACGCCATGCCTACGGCATTCCCGGCATCAGCGAGGCCGAGTCGGAAAATCTGTTGCAAGATCTGGTGGACTTTGCCTGTCAGCCGCCGCGCGTCTATCACCACCATTGGACGGCCGGCGACGCGGTCATATGGGACAATCGCTGCCTCATGCACCAGGCCCGCCCCTGGGACATGAACGAACCACGGGTGATGTATCATTCCCGCATAGCCGGCGACCCGGAAAATGAATTCGCCGCGTCTGCCTGAGCCGAAAATTTGTCTGACGGACCGCGGCCTTCTTAACGATCAACCGGCAGCACCCGATTGTTCGCCACAGGCGGACAGGTAAGCTTCCAGCCGGCCGCGCAGGTCATCATCGATCGGTAGCGGGCGGCCGTCTTCCAGATTGGTCACCACCAGGGCTGAACGGGCGACCAGGCGTTGTTCGCCCGCGACCCGGCCGACGAAGCGGGCGCGCAGAGACGAGCAGCCGATGTGTTCCAGGTAGAGCGTAATCTCCAACGCTTCGCCCAGGCGGCAGGGAGCCTCGAAGGTGCATTCCGTGTGGGCCGTGGGCAGCCCCAGCCTGCGGTTCAGGATAAAGTCGGCATACTTCAATCCCAGGGCCTGGGTGAACCATTCCTCCACCACCGCCTGCAACATCTCGAAATAGCGTGGAAAGAAGACATAGCCGGCCGGGTCCGTATGGGTAAAGCGCACCGGCAGGCCCAGCGTGAAGGGTGCCAACCGCACCGCCGTACTGTCATTGCCCATGTCCGATCTCCCATTTTGTTTCCGACCGCGCAACACGGTCATCGCGATCGACCCATTCTTGTCCAACGGCGCCGTTTGTTCAAATGCCGGCGACTGATAGCACTGCCATTCGCGTGAGTTGGCGGCAACAGGGCGCCGCGATTTGCAAAAAGCTCTTAAAATCCGTCTAATTCTGTAGCCACGGCGGGCCCCTGGGACGTTATAATGAAACGCGGCAATCAGAGCGGTGATAATTGGGAGGAAACGGCAGATGACGGAGTTGGTCTTGCGCGCGGATGGATCGGGGGTGGCAACGTTGACCCTGAACAGGCCCGACGCGCTGAATGCCTTGAGCCCGGACTTGTTTGTTGAACTGCGCGGCCATGTGGAACGCATCGCCGGTGACGTGGACAATGTGGGCTGTGTGGTGCTGCGTGGTGCGGGTAGGTCCTTTTGCGCCGGCAACGATCTGAAATCGATCCAGGCGGGACAGGAGGCCCCCTCGCCAACCTATCAGGCCGACACCATCGACATGATCGAAAATCTGCCCCAGCCGGTGATCGCCGAGATCCGGGGCCATTGCTATACCGGCGGCCTGGAACTGGCCCTGGCCTGCGACCTGCTGATCGCGTCGACCACCGCCAGGTTTTCCGATACCCATGGCAAATGGGGCATGACCCCGCGCTGGGGCATGAGCCAGCGCCTGCCCCGGCGGATCGGGCCCCTGAAGGCCAAGGAAATGAGCTTTACCGCGCGCGCCTACAGCGGCGGCGAGGCGGCGGCCATGGGCCTGGCCAATCAGTGCGTGGAGGATGGCGAACTGGAAGCGGTGGTGCGGGAAATGGCGGCTGACATCGTGGCCAATTCCTGGCACTCCCTGCGCGGCAACAAGATGCTGTACAATCGCGGCCAGGACTACACCTTGCATGACGGTCTGGCCTTCGAGATGGCTGAAAGCCCGGGCCGCGGCCCCGATATCGAAGAGCGCCTGCAGGCCTTTTCCAAGAGCTGAGGAAGATCACAATGGCCCAGCGTATCTGGCAATGGGGCGCCGTCAAAACGGCGGCCGCCATCCGAGACCGTAGGATTTCCGCCCAGGACGCGGTCGAGGCCGCCGTCCAGCGTATGTCCGAGACCAACGCCGCCGTCAACGCCGTGACCGTCGATCTGTCCGAAGAGGCCGCGCGCGCCGCCCGGCGCGCCGATGGCATCGCCGCCAGCGGCGTCGCTCTGGGGCCGCTGCACGGCGTGCCCATCACCATCAAGGAAAATGTCGATCAGGCGGGACAGGCCACCACCAACGGCGTGCCCGGCTTTGCCGGCGTCGTGGCGGTGGAGGACTCCCCCGTGGTCGCCAACCTGCGCAAGGCCGGCGCCATCATCATCGGCCGCACCAACACACCGGAATTCAGCCTGCGCTGGTTCACCGACAACCCTCTGCGCGGCCTGACCAAAAACCCCTGGCAGCAGGGCATCACCCCCGGTGGTTCTTCCGGCGGGGCGGCGGCGGCCGCCGCCCTGGGCATGGGCGCCATTGCCCACGGCAACGATCTGGGCGGCTCGCTGCGCTATCCCGCCTATGCCTGCGGCCTGGCCACGATCCGCCCCTCCATGGGACGGGTGCCTGGCTACAATCCGACAGGCGCGGAGGAACGGCCGCCGACAATGCAATTGATGTCCGTGCAGGGGCCGATCGCACGGGAAGTCCGCGATGTCCGCCTGGCCCTGGCCGTGATGGCGCAGCGCGATGCCCGCGACCCCTGGTGGGTGCCCGCCCCCCTGGACGGCCCCCGCCTGGAAACGCCGATCAAGGTGGCGGTCACCAAGACACCCGCCGGCATTGCCTGCCATGCAGCGGTGTCCGCGGCCATCGATCAGGCCGCCGGCCATCTGGCCGACGCCGGTTATGCGGTCGAGGCCGTAGACCCGCCCCTGGTGGCGGAAATCGCCGAGAACTGGCGCACTTTGCTGATGACCGATACCAAGATTTTGATGCAGGCCGGTATCCGCGAGCATGGTTCCGGAGACGTCAATCAGGTGATAGACGACTATCTGGCCGCCTCCAACACCCGCGACGGCGAGGGTTACATGCGCGCCCTGGCGGACCGCACCCGCCTGTTGCGGGCCTGGAGCGTATTCATGGAAGACTATCCCCTGGTGCTGGCGCCGGTCAGTCAGGTGCCGCCATTTCCACAGGGGGAAGACCTGAAAGGTACGGCACGGGTCAAACAGATGCTGGACGAACAAAGCATGCTGTATGGTGTGAACGGCCTGGGCCTGCCCAGCGCCGCTGTACCCACCGGGCTGCACGATGGCGTGCCCATGGGGGTGCAAATTATCGGCCCGCGTCTGCGGGAAGATCTATGTCTGGACGCGGCCGAGGCGGTGGAGCGCGGCACCGGCATCCTGGCGCAACAATTATGGAGCCGAACATGAGCACCGAATGGCCGGAAGAAGCCTACACCCTGTTGCGGGAGGCCGGCATCGACCAGTTCGCCTATGTACCCGATGCGGGCCACCAACATCTGATCGATCGATCCATCGCGGACCCGGAGGTGCATTCCATCGCCCTGACTACCGAGGAAGAGGGCGTGGGCCTGCTGGCGGGTGCCCATCTGGGCGGCAGCCGGGGCGTGTTGCTGATGCAAAGCAGTGGTGTGGGCAACTGCATCAATCTGCTGTCCCTGGTGCGGGCCGGACGCTTCCCCTTTCTGACCCTGATCTCCATGCGCGGCGATTTCGGCGAGGGCAATCCCTGGCAAATGCCCATGGGGCAATCGACCCAGCCGGTGTTGGAAGCCTGTGACGTGATCTGCCTGCGGATCGACGATCCGGCCGAGGTCTCGCGCACCATCAGCGCGGCCCTCACCACGGCCTTCCAAAACGAAATGCCGGTGGCTGTCCTGCTGGGGCAAAAGCTGCTCGGCGCCAAGAAATTTTAGGGAGCGAGTTATGGCAGATCCGAATGAAGGCACCCGCGCCGCCGGCAAGACAGCAACTGGACATCTGGACCGGCGCGTGGCGGTAAAAACCCTGTTGGACATGCAAGGGGATGTCCTGATCGTGGCCGGCCTGGCGGGCGCCAAGGGCGATGTGGTGGCCGCCGTGGGCGACGACCCGCGTGTCTTCGGCTTTGGCGGCGCCATGGGCGCGGCGGCCTCCATGGGCCTGGGCCTGGCCCTGGCACAGCCGGAAAAACGCGTCATCGTGGTTACCGGCGATGGCGAACTGCTGATGAACGTGGGCACCCTGGCCACCATCGCGGTGGCAAATCCCGCCAATCTGGGCATCATCTGTGTCGATAACGAGCATTATGGCGAGACCGGCTTTCAGCGCAGCCACACGGGTCTGGGCACGGATCTGGCAACCATGGCCCAGGGCGGGGGCATCGGCGCCGTACGAACCGTGCGCGAGACGGACGAACTGGCCGACGCGGGCGAAATGCTGCGCAACAGCAACGGCGCCGCCTTTGTCCTGCTAAAGGTGGCGGTGAATGAACCGCCCAAGATGCGGACGGTCTGGGACGCATCCTGGCACAAGAACCGTTTCCGCGAAGCCCTGTTGGGACACCCATGAGCGCGGCCCTCCCGCCGGTAAAACTCTCAAAGGGGTAAGTTATCAAGATGAGCCGCTACGCCCTGGGCATCGATATCGGCGGCACCTTCACGGACGTCGTCTTGTACGACCGTGAGGATGGCCGGCGGGTAAGCCGCAAAATTCTGACCACGCCTGGCGATCCGGCGGCAGCCGTGTTGGCCGCGGTGGATCAGGTGTTGGCTGATGACGCCATTGCCCCTGACGAAATAGAACGGGTGGTCCACGCCACGACCCTGTTTACCAACGCGCTTATTGAACATAAGGGCGCCGAAACCGCACTTTTGACCACCGAGGGATTCCGCGACAGTCTGGAGATCGGGCGCGAGCGGAAATATGACCTCTATGACCTGGCGGCGAAAAAGCCCCGCCCCCTGGTGCCCCGGCATTTGCGTTACGAAGTGGGTGAACGCATCCTGGCGAACGGCAGTATCCATCGGATCCTGGAAACCGATGCCCTGGCGGGCATCGCCGAAGAGCTGAAAACAGCAGACGTTACCTCCCTGGCCATCGTCTTTCTGCATGCCTACCGCAATGACAGCCACGAACGGACCGCGGGTCAACGTCTGGCTGAATTATTGCCCGATCTGGCGATCAGCCTGTCCAGCGACGTGGCGCCGGAAATCCGCGAGTTCGAGCGGGCCTCGACCACCGTCGCCAATGCCTATGTAAAACCCCTGGCGCGGGACTATCTGGATGCCCTGAGCAGCCGCCTGGGCGCCCGCAAGATTGCCGCGCCGCTACTATTGATGTTGTCCAGCGGCGGTTTGACCCATGTGGGAGAGGTTCGCCGCTCGCCGGTGCAAATGCTGGAATCCGGTCCCGCCGCCGGCGCCCTGGCCGCCGCCGATATTGGCCGGGCCGAGGGGTTGAACCATGTCCTGGCCTTCGATATGGGCGGCACCACCGCCAAACTATGTCTGATCGACGGTGACGAACCCGCCGTCGCCTATCGTTTCGAGGCGGCGCGGGAACACCGCTTCGCCGAGGGCAGCGGCCTGCCCATTCGCATCTCCACGGTTGAACTGATCGAGATCGGCGCCGGCGGCGGTTCCATTGCCCGCCTGGATGCCCTGGGCCTGTTGAAGGCAGGACCCGACAGCGCCGGCGCCGTGCCCGGCCCCGTGGCCTATGGCCGGGGCGGCGCGGCCGTCACGGTAACCGATGCGGATTTCGCCCTCGGCTACCTTGCGGCTGAAGGCTTCGCCGGCGGCGCCATCGAGGTGGACCTACCCGGCAGCCGGGACGCCATTCAGGCGCTGGCCGGCCGGGCCGGCCTGGAATGGGAAAAACTGGCCTGGGGCATTCATGATCTGGTGAACGAGAACATGGCCTCGGCGGCGCGGGTTCATATTGCCGAAAAGGGCCGCGATCCGCGCAATTATACCCTGGTCGCCACGGGCGGCGCCGGCCCGGTACATGCCTATTATCTGGCCCGCAAGCTGGGTATCAAACGGATCGTCTGTCCCCGCAATGCCGGCGTCGCCTCGGCCTTTGGTTTGCTGCTGGCCCCGGCCCGGGTGGACCGCACCGCCGCCTTCGCCGCCCCCATGGACGAGATGGATTGGCCGGCCCTGGAAACCGCCTACGAGGAATTGGAAGCCGCGGCGCGGCAGGTTATCGCCGACACCGGGGCGGATGCGGCCACGGCCCGGGTACAACGGTCGGCCGATATGCGTAACATCGGTCAGGGCTTTGAACTGGTGGTAACGCTGCCCGACGGACCCTATACAGCGGCCAGCCACGCTGGCCTGTTGGACGCCTATGCCCAGGCCTATCAGGTCCAATTCACCCGGCCGCCGCCGAACGTTCCCGTCGCCGTCGCGGCCATCCGGGTACGCCTGACGGCCAAGGGTGATGCGGTTATCGATGTTCCGGCCGGGCGCCCGGACCGGCTGCCCGCGGCAACGGACCAGCGCCAGGTCTATTTTCCCGAAGCCGGCGGCGCCGTGGCGACCGCCATCCATGACCGCGCCGCCATGACCGCCGGCGAAACATTCACGGGTCCCGCCGTGGTCGAGGAGCCTGAATCGACCATGGTAATTGGACCCGGCGGCCGTTTTTATCTCTCCCATAGCGGTAACCTGATCATCGATTTGCCGGAGGACGGGTCATGAACATAATACCAATGGTCCTTGATATTGACCTGTTTCATGGGCCGGTCCGGTTCGCGGGCGAGGCGCGGCGCGCCGCGCGATGCGGTGCATCGGGCAAGCGCCGCAACACAGCCCGAGGGCCGGACCGGCCCACCTCCGGCCGGATACTTCTTGCCGCCAGCGGCGTCGCGCCCCACTTGAAGTGGGCCACACTACGGCGCGGCGCGCTCCTACCTGGCGGCAAGAATCATCTCGGTGAAACAGGTCAATATCAAGGACCATTGGTATAATGCCGGAATTCGATGCGGTTACCCTGGAAGTGATCTGGAACCGCATGATCGCCAGCGTCGACGAAGCAGCCAAGGCCATCGTCCGAACCTCGTTTTCCACTCTTTCGAACGAAGCCAATGATTTCGCCTGTGTCCTGACGGACGCATCCGGCCAGTTGCTGGCCCAGAATAGCGGTTCCATTCCTTCGTTTATCGGCACCCTGCCCGCCACCGTGCGCCATACCCTGGAACGTTTCGGGCCCGATGGCCTGAACCCGGGCGATGTGATCTGTACCAATGATCCCTGGCTGGGCACCGGGCATTTGAACGATTGCAGCATCGTGCGCCCCATATTCCGCGAGGGGCACCTGATCGCCTTTGCCGCCACGGCATCCCATATGCCGGACATCGGCGGCCGCATCCGTTCCGTCGAGGCGCGGGAAATCTTCGAAGAAGGCTTTCATATCCCCCTGTTGAAGATTTTTCGCGCCGGGGAACCGGACCAGACCTTCTTTGAACTATTGCGTATCCAGGTCCGTACCCCGGACCAGACCGAAGGCGATATTCACGCCCAGATAACAGCCAACTACCTGATCGAAGACCGGATCCTGGCGACGCTGCGGGAATATGGCCTGGAGGACCTGGTCGGCCTGTCACGGGAACTGAACGGGCGCACGGAAACCGCCATGCGGGCCGCCCTGAGAGAGGTCCCCGATGGCATTTACCCTTACCGGATGCAAACCGACGGCCTGCGGGCCGAGGCGCCATTCAGCTTTGCCTTGAGCCTGACCATCAAGGGCGACGAAGCGCATTTAGACTTCGCCGGCACCTCGCCGGTGCAGCCCAGGGCGATCAATTGCCCGTTCTGCTACACCTATGCCATGTCCGCCTATGCCATTAAATGCGCGCTGTTGCCGGATGTGCCCAACAATTCCGGCATGTTGCGGCCGATCCGCGTCAGCGCGCCGGAGAACAGCCTTTTGAACCCCCTGCCCCCGGCCTCTGTCGGGGCGCGGGCCAGCACCGGCCATTATGTCCCTGTCCTGGCCTTCGGCGCCCTGGCCGGCGTGTTGCCGGACCGGGTCATGGCGGCGGCCGGCTCGCCTTTGTGGAACTGCACCCAGTCAGGGGTGCGCCCCGGTGGCCAGCCCTATGCCACAAATCTGTTTTTCAACGGCGGCATGGGCGCCACCGCGGCATCGGATGGGGAGCATGCCATTTCGTGGCCGTCGAATTTGTCATCCACCCCGGTCGAAGTCGCCGAACAATCGGCGCCCCTGTTGTTCCATTACAAGCGGCTGCGCCCCAATTCAGGTGGCGCGGGCCGGTTTCGTGGCGGCCTGGGCCAGGATATGTTGATCGAAAGCCTGTCGGAGAGCCCCATAGCCGTCACCTTTATGGCGGAACGCACACGATATGGCGCGCCGGGGCTGGCGGGCGGCGGCAAAGGTGAAGTCGGCGCCGTGCGGATCAACGGCGCAGAGGCGGACAACCGGGCCCAGCATCATCTGCAGAACGGCGACCGCATATTGATCGCCACGCCGGGCGGCGGCGGCTATGGTTCAGCACAGGCCCGTAGCGCGGACGCAGCCGCCAGGGACCATCTGCAGGGCTATGTGACGGAGGATGAAGAATGAGCGGCGATAAGCTGGACGAGATGGCCTTGCAACAACTGGCCCGGCAATTGGGTTTGGGGACGCTTTATGACGCCCAGCCCCAGTTGCTGCGCCAGGCCTATGACGGAGCCCGCGCCATGGCCCAACGGCTACGCCGGCCAGAGGACATCGCCGAGGAACCAGGCCACATTTTTCAGGCCGACAACAATGTCTAGGCCCGGCGACGATCTGGCATATCTTAGCCTGGTCGAAGTAGCGGCGCGGATCCGTAACGGCGAGCTGTCGTCTGTAACCTACGCGCAATGCCTGCTGGACCGTATCGCGGCCCATGATGGGCAGTTCGACAGCTTCCTGCGGGTTCTGGCCGAAAGCGTCCTGCAGGAGGCGGCAGCGGCGGACCAGGCGCTGCTGGACGGCGCCCCTTTGGGCCCTTTGCATGGCATGCCCTTTGGCCTGAAGGATATCATTGACGCCGCGGGACTGCCGACCACGGCGCATTCGCAAATCCTGGCCCAACAACCGCCCAAGCAGGATGATGCGGCTGTAACCAAACGCCTGCGGGCGGCGGGGGGCATTTTGCTGGGCAAGATGGCGACCCACGAATTCGCCCTGGGCGGGCCGTCCTTCGATCTGCCCTGGCCGCCGGCCCGCAACCCCTGGAACCGGGAGCGTTTTCCCGGCGGTTCTTCCTCCGGCTCCGGGGTGGCGGTGGCAGCGGGTTTCCTGCCCATGGCCCTGGGCACGGACACGGGCGGTTCCGTCCGCAACCCGGCGACCGCCTGCGGTATCGTCGGGATGAAGGCAACCTATGGCCGGGTCAGCCGCCAGGGCGTGGTGCCGCTGTCCTATTCCCTGGATCATGTGGGGCCGATGACCCGGACGGTGGCGGACAATGCTCTGATGTTGAATGCCCTGGCCGGTCATGATCCCGCCGACCCGGCCTCGGCCGATGTGCCGGTGCCTGACTTTACCGCCCAGCTTGGCCAAGGCGTCGAGGGGCTGCGGATCGGCGTCATCCGCCATTTTCACAATCGTGACATGATCGCCGATCCCGTCGTGGCCAAAGCCATCGAAGACGCGGTACGCCTATTGGATGAGCTGGGCGCCGAAGTGGTCGAGATAGAGACCGAACCTCTGGCCGCCTACAGTACCTGCAACCGGATCATCCTGGTGTCGGAAGCCTACGCCATTCATCGTCATTGGCTGGCGGAACGGCCCGATGAATACAGCGCTTCCTTCCTGGAACGGGTTTTGCCGGGCGCCTTTTTGACCGCGGATGATTATGTCGATGCCCTGCGTTTGCGCCGGCGGCTGACCGCTGGCTTCAACCGGACCATCCGGGATCTGGATGGCGTTGTTGTGGCCTCGTCCATGGACCCGCCTTTCGTCATAGATGATGCGGCCGAGATTGCCCTGAAGTATTCCCGCCAGGCCCGCGCGCCGTTCAATCTGACAGGCAACCCGGCCCTGTCCCTGCCCATCGGTTTCGATGGCGACGGTCTGCCCCTGGCCATGCAGATCGTGGCCGGGAATTTTCAAGAGGCCATGATTTATCGCATCGCCGCCGCCTATGAGGCCGCGACCGAGTGGCATAACCGCCGCCCTTCCCTTTAGCGAACGAGGCACCCGAAATGTTATCAACCCATGGACGTTATGCGTATTCCCCGATCAGCGAACGGCCGGATTATTCCTGGCCCGAGGGCAAACGCCTGGCGGTCTACGTGGCCTTGAACGTGGAGCAGTTCGCCTGGGACGAAAGCATCGAATCCGCCATCGCGCCGTCCGGCATGCATAACAAGCAAAGCGTCTATGCCTGGCGCGATTATGGCAACCGGGTCGGTTTTTGGCGCCTGATGGAGCTGTTTGACGAACTGGACATCCCCATTCAGGCGCAACTGAATACCTCGATCTATGAACATGCCCCGCAAGTGCCTGCGCGCTTGCGGCAGCGCGGTGATGAATTCCTGGGCCATGGCATCTCCAATTCCCAGGAACAGGGCGCCCTGGACGAAGACGCCGAACGCGCCCTGATCAAGACCACCACGGATGCCATCAGCCAGAACGAGGGTAAGGCGCCCACGGGATGGATGAGCCCGTGGCTGTCGCAAAGCGCCCAGACGCTGGATCTGCTACGCGAGGCCGGCTATCACTATCAGATGGATTGGTGCTGTGACGACCAGCCGATCTGGATGAAAACCCGCGGCGCGCCGATCCTGGCCATGCCCTACCCGGTCGAATTGAACGATAACCGGGCCATCGTCCTGCACAAAATGACGCCAGCCCAGTTCGCCGACGCCATCATCGACAATTTCGATGAAATGCTGGAACAATCGGCACGCCAACCCCTGGTCTTCCCGATCTCGCTGCATACCTTTGTCGTCGGCCAGCCCTTTCGTCTGCGCCAGTTACGCCGGGCCCTGAAGCATATCACCGCCCAGCGGGAGAAAATCTGGCTGACCCGGCCCGGCGATATCTGCCGCCATATTGAAGGCCTACCTCCCGGCATTGTACCGGGAAGCTGATATTATTCTGCGAAGCGGACCAAACTGACATGAACGATGTGAAACGTGGCCGGGAATTCCTCAATACCCCGGGGCCGACAAATATTCCCGACCGTGTCCTGAACGCCATGCACCAACCGGCGGTGGACTTCGCGGCGCCGCCGTTTTTCAACATGGCGCGTGATTGCTTCGAGGATTTGAAACCGATTTTCAAAACCGCGGGACCAGTCTTTATCTATGCTGCGTCAGGCCACGGAGCCTGGGAAGCGGCCCTGACCAACACATTGTCCCCCGGCGATCATATTCTGGTGCCGGAAACTGGAAATTTTTCCCTGAAATGGGGCATGATGGCGGAATCCCTGGGCCTGGTGATCGAGCATCTGCCTGGCGATTGGCGCCATGCCATCGATCCGGACGCAGTGGAGCAACATTTGCGCGAGGATCGTGAAGGCCGGATCAGGGCGGTGCTGATGATCCACGTGGATACCGCAACCGGGATCATTTCGGACGTGCCGGCCGTGCGCCGGGCGATCGACAACGCCAATCATGGCACTTTGTTCATGGTGGATACCATCGCCTCGCTGGCGACGGTGGATTTTCAAATGGACGCCTGGGGCGTCGATGTGGCCATCGCGGCGGCGCAAAAGGGCCTGATGTGCCCGCCGGGGCTTGGCTTCACAGCCTGCAGCGAAAAGGCCCTGCGGGCCGGGCAAAGCGCCACGTTGCCGCGCAATTATTGGGACTGGCGGGAACGCATGACGGAAGAGCAATACATCCGTTTTTGCGGTACCGCGCCCGAACACCTGCTGTTCGCCCTGCGTGAGGCCTTGAACATGCTGGCGGAAGAAGGCCTGCCGGCGATATTTTCCCGCCATCAACGCCTGGCCGGCGCCGTCCGCCAGGCGGTTGCAGTTTGGACCAGCGAAGGCGGCATGGCATTCAACGCTGTCATGCCGGCCGAACGGGCCAACTCGGTCACCGCCATTCGCGTCCCGGCCGGCTTTGATGGCGAGGCGGTGCGCAACCTGTCCAGGGAACGTTTTCAGGTCAGTCTGGGTGGCGGCCTGGACCGCCTCAAGGGCGATGTCTTTCGCATCGGGCATATGGGCGACTTGAACGATCCCATGGTCCTGGGCGCCCTGGCCGGCGTGGAGGCAACCCTGCAAGCCCTGAATATCCCCCACGGCCGCGGCGGTGTCAGCGCCGCCATCGATTATCTGGTCACCAATTAGCGCGCCTTCCAACCCATGAGCAAGGCAAACAAGACCAAGCGAACCGAAGACTGGCGGCAGTACTATCAGCGCACTGGCCGGCGCCAGCCCCGGGAAACTCTGCTGGACGCCCTGTCCCGGTTCGAGAGCGAGAACCGACTGGGTCAGGCGGTGGACCTGGGCTGCGGCGGCGGCCGCGACACGATCGAGATTCTACGCCGGGGCTGGTCGGTCCTGGCGGTTGATGCCCAGGCCGCAGCCATGGAAGCCCTGCTGGCACGGCCGGAGCTGGCGGAATTCGGCAGTCGTCCCGAGACCCAGATCGCACGCTTTGAGGAGGCCTGTTGGCCGCCGGCCGATCTGATCAATTCGAGTTTCGCCCTGCCCCTCTGCCCCAAGGCGGACTTTTTGGTCGTTTGGCAGCGTATCCATGACAGCCTGACACCAGGTGGGCGGTTCAGTGGACAATTGTTTGGCGACCGGGACGAGTGGTCCGGCGATACCAGCATCAGCCATTTCGCATTGGGCGAAGTTCAGGATCTATTGCGCGCCTATGAGGTCGAACTGTTCCGTGAAGAGGAAACGGACTCGACGACCCCGCGGGGCAAAACCAAACACTGGCATATCTTTCACATTGTGGCCCGGAAACCGGCCGGCCCTTGATAGGGGCTGGAGCGTTTCCGGGCTATTCTGGATCATAGCCGGCGCCATTGTGCCGGCGAGCGCAGCGTCAGGATCACCGCCAACGCCAGGAATGCGGTTGAAGCGGACGCAGCAATGGGCAGTTCATAGCCCCCCGTCAGATCAAAGGCGAAGCCGGCCGCGACCGGTCCGACCAGATTGCCCAGCGCGGTACCGGAATACAGCACCCCAAGAATACCGCCCACATTTTTGGCGCCGAAATAATCCGCCACCAAGGCCGGTGCCAGGGCGACATAGCCGCCGTAAAACAGGCCGAACAAGACCGCATAGACCGCCAGGGCCCAGAAAGAGTGGGAGAGGTACCACCAGCCTTGCATCAGGGCCATACCGAAGAACATGGTGACGACGGCCCGGTGGCGGCCAAACCGGTCCGCCACGCCGCCCAGGGTCAGGCGGCCCGACATGGAACCGATGCCGATCAGGCTGATCAGCAAAATCGACCAGCTTTCATTGTGGCCGTGATCGACGGAAAATTTGACCAGATGCACGAATGGCACGAACAGGCCCAGGGAAACGATTGAGGATGCCGCAAACAGCAGCCAGAAAGGTCGCGATGTCAGGGCAACCCCGAGAGGCAATCCCGACATTGATGCCCCTTCACCCACCGGCGATTTATCGCCGTCGGGATATAGCCCCCGTGCGCCGGGGCTTGGATACAGCATCCAGGCAGCGGCCAGGCCGACGACGACGGTCACGCCGGCAAGGACCTGAAAGGCTCCGCGCCAACCCATTGCTTCCACCAGAAAGCGGCTGACCGGCGGCGCGACCAGGGTCCCGACCCCTATGCCGGCGACCGCCAGCCCCGTGGCAAAGCCGCGCCGGCGCACGAACCAGCGTTGCAATACCCCAACCGAAGGCACATAGGCAAAACCGATCCCCACGCCCACCGCCGCGCCATAGCCCAAATAAACCTGCCACAGGCCTTGGGCAAAACTGGAGCCCAGCAATCCACCGGCGATCAAGATTATGCCAAAGGCGACCACGGGGCGCGAACCCAGGCGATCACTGAGCGGGCCACTGATAGCGCCGAGGGAAAAATACAGGAACCCCGCGATCGAGAAGATCAGCGATATATCGCCTCTGGAGGCCTGAAAGTCGGCCTCCAGGCCGTCAAAGAACGAGGCGAAGGAATAGGCAATACCAAAACAGAGCAGCAGAATCATGAAAGCGGCAGCGACCACGAACCAGCCGAAATAGACCTTCTGGCCCATGGAAATACACCCTCACTCCAAATCACCGGCGCCAACCACCGCGACGCGCCGCAGTGTGAAGTTTCAGCGTATTGTAGAGTAAAAGGGCGGCAAATCCGGAAAATCTGGGGCGTTTTCCGAGATTTTCAAGCGACCCAAAACGCGATCAGAGAGATTCGGAACAGATCCTGGCTAAGCGGCAATATGGCGTAGACGATCGATCAACTGGGCCACATCACCACCATTGGATTTGATGATTGCCGCAAACTCCTGACGCTTGGTCAAGGCCAGGCTGATGCCTTCCGCCACAACATCAATGACCCTGAACTGGCCATTGCTTTGGCGCATACGCCAAACCAGTTTCAATACCTGACCATGGCTCTGGGTAATGCGGCTTTGCACCATGACATCACGTCTGCCGGCCCGCTGCGCGGACACGACATCAAACCCGGTCACCTGGGCGGCCGCAATCTTCGCCGCGTACTGCTGCAGCAAAAATTTCGAAAAGGCCTGCAAATATGCCTCCCGCTGTTTAACGTTTGCCTGTTTCCAATGGCGGCCAAGGGCGAACCGCGCCATCAGCGGAATATCGAATTCACGCGCCATCAAAGCCTGGAATTTGACGATGCGTTGCGCCAGATCCGACTGTCCATCATTGAGAATACCGATCGCATCACGGCCCAGCCGTTTCAGCGCCAACGCCGCATCGTCCGGATTAATGCTTTCGGGACCAGCCGCCGGCCCCACGGCCGCCAACCGTGCCGCAACGCTATCAGTCATCGGCCCAGCTGAACTCAAAATCGCTTCAAGCTCAATGTCACTGTCCATACTGGCATCGCGCCAGGCGAGATCCGCCTGCCACGCCGAGAGGCTTGTGTCGCCATCGGTCGAATGGGGCACATTGGTACTGCTATCGGCGGCTTGCCCAGCCTGAATTGCAACGGCCGACAACATGCCTAAGGCAACAATGCTTCCAACCAGGGTTCTGATTTTGCGCATTTTTTCCACTCCCATTGAAAACCCTCGTCGCGAAACTTGCCAGTAACCCCTTAATCACCCGTTAGGAAATATGCTTAAGAAAAATTATCGATTAACGGTTTGTGACCTCGATCACTGTGCAAACCTGGTTCCTACGCCATGGTCATAATTGAAGAGGCCGTTGTTGAGGAAATGAGATGCGACAGGACGCCGGTAACAGAAAGCGGATCAGAGTTGTTATCATGAGCCTGCTGTGGTTGGCGACGACTGTGGCTCTGGTACAGTTGTATTTCGTCTTAAGCCATTAATCGCAAAGATTGTCAGTCCGTACCAATCCGGTTAAGACGGACGCCGGCTACCTTTAGGGTAGACGATGCACTATACCGACGCCGCCCAGGCATCCCGACACCAGCCCGTCCGCGTATAATTGCATTACAATAGAATTCCGATTGAACGACCTATTATACCAAGGTGCGGTGATAGAGACCTATATAGGTCTCTATCACCGCACCTTGGTATTACTTGGAGATGTCGAGGCGCCGCTTTTCCGTATAGAGCAGACGCAGCAGTTCATATTCAAATGGCGAGCCGGTCTCGTGATAGCGGAATCCCAGATTGTGTCTCATATCGACTACTTTCAGTCCAAGCAAGGCCCGGTGATCATTTTCATAGGTGGCCAGACCGAATAGGTCGAGCGAATAGTAAGCCGCGGTATCGCCTACTAGACCGACGGCATCGCGCAAGTTGGATGGGCCGAGAATTGGAAGAACCAAGTATGGGCCTTCCCCGGCACCCCAGGCGCCAAGAGTCTGGCCCAGATCCTCGGGTTGTTGATTTACCTTCAGCGCAGTCATCGGGTCAAATAGGCCGGCAATCCCGACTGTCGAGTTGACGGCAAAGCGCATCAGCGCGCGGCTCGCCCTGGGAAACTTGGCCTGCAAAATCGAATTGGCGAAAGTGCTAAGTTCGGTAAGGTTCGAGAAGGCGTTGGTAATTCTTTCCCGGGCAAAGGTCGGTGCAACAAATTCATACAGCTCTACGATTGGTATGAAGATGGCGCGGTCAAACTTGGCGTTGAACTTGTAGATGGCTCGATTTACCGGTTCGAACGGATCGTAGACGTCAATCGGGTAGACGGTTCCTTCCTTCTCGATGTCCGATAATTCGAAGACCGCCAACTCGGTACCTAGGTTCGCTGACTGTCCGTCGCGCGTACTTTCACAAGCTGACAACGTTGCGAGCAACCAGACTATCAAGACAAGTAAAAGCGTTTGCTTCATTGGCCCGGCCAACCGCCGTCAAGGAAGGCAATCATATCGGCGATGTTATCGCGATAGGCAAGATTGCCAAGGTGCCCGCCCTTGACATATATCTTGGCACGTCTCCCGAACACCGTGCGTAGAAAGTCAATCTCGCCGGACGCAAGAATGATGTCGTCTTCGTTGGTCATGAGTCCGATTTTGCCTGTATTTTGAAGGTAGTCTTTGATCGCATACAGGCTGTTTTCTTCGATCAACTGTTCGAGGCGGAGTTTCGGCCGCCGCTTCTTGACATATGGAAAAAGAAGATGGTCGATGTAATTCAGGAATCCGACCCTGACGCTCACCTTAAAGTAGTCCATCAGGTTGTCTGTCGACGAGAGCGTCGCATCGCGTCGCACAACCAGGCCCGAGCGCGTGAGAACATCGGAAGTAAACAGCAAATTGGCCGAGGTAAATCGAAACGCCAGTCCGATGACGGCCTTTACCTCGTCCTCTTTCGGAGGCTGCTTCTTGTAGATCGTGTAAAGAAAGTCGTCTGTGAAATCGAGGAAGTCCTCCTCCCTATAAATGACGGAAAAACGCTCAATCAACTCATCATAGAAAACGTGAAAATTTTCCGGCCCGCCTGGTATCGCGTTGATGAAGTTGTCAAGGATACCGACTGAGTTGTAAAGACTGACCGGTGGATTGATCATCAATACCTTTTTGAAGCGGAAGGCGCCAATCTGCTCGTCCAACTTGGCTGCAAAGGCCGCTTGGGCCCCCCCGAGGCTGTAGCCAGTCACGTAGAATTCCGACACCTTGATGCTCGGCCCAACCTTTTTGTAAGCTGCCTGCATGACACGGTACAAATCACGGGCATCGTCGGCCAATAGGCCTGGAACCTGGGTCTGCGAGGCGGTCGTGATGAAGTTGGAATGGGTCGGCGAAGGCAGTGAAATGACGTGATATCCAGCCTGGTAGAACGCCTTCTCCATGACCTGCATTAAGCGTGAATTATGGCTGGCACCGGTGCCGGCAATGTTAAAGATCAGCGGCGCCTTCTGGCGTTGTCGAACGACTGAAAAACGCAGTTTATCGTGGTACCAAAAAATTTCCGGCATGCGCCGCTCGGGAAAGATCGTCAGGCCGACTTCCTGCCTCGGTATCGAGTCGGGCAGTTTCGCGGCAAAAACACGTGGCGTACCGATCACCGTCGCATCATAGGCGTTGACAAAGGGATAGCCGTAGCTTTGCGCGCCGGCTTCTGTCCCCATCGCAAATATGAGAAAAGCAGTTGAAACAAGGCCCGAGAAAACGAGGTGCAGCATCGCCATCCCGCAACAGTGGCTCCGCACGGAAAGCGCTTTATAGAGCTGAGACCAGATCCATGCTAAAGGCGCGCGAGACATGGCCGCTTGACTCCAACCGCGATTTTTGAAAACGCCCGCAGGCACATTGGCTATGCTCGCCAACCGACGCTTTGCCGGACTTATGGGCAGCATATCGCCTTGTCCAGTGGTTTGCGATATGGAGTTGGCGGAAGAATAAATCCGCGGCCCCCGGCGACATACCCTTGTCAATAACGCACTTGAGACCATTGGGCCTTCCGTCCATCCTTCGTACTGTTGTGCACCCATCACCGAGCCTTTCCTGAGCGGCGTAGGCCGCAATGCGCGCGATCTCGTCCCAACGGGCGGCTTTCACCGCAGATATCCACCGGAAATCGCCATATTGCGATGCGCATGGCGTTCAATCAAGCTTGGTGACCTGCGCCCAAGATTCTAGTCCATCTAGAGCTAGAATTCTCCAATAGTGATCCTGTGTGGAAGAAGAGTATTGCTGTAAAAACGATGTATGCAGCAACCCTATATGTATTGAGTGCCTGCATTGGCAGGATAGGTACGGTTCAGTCGACTAAATGACCGTCGTGGAGCCGCACTGTCCGATCCAGGCGTCCGGCTACCAATGGATCATGGGTCGCGATTAAAATGCCAAGGCCGCGCTCCTGGGCAATTGTCAACAACTCCACCAGAACCACTTCCGCCGTCGCCTGATCGAGGTTACCTGTCGGTTCGTCCGCCAACAACAGCACGGGTTGGTTGGCCAGAGCGCGGGCAACGGCCACGCGCTGCTGCTCGCCCCCGGACAGTTGCGCCGGGGCGTGCTCCAGGCGCTCTCCCAGTCCAAGCTCGGTCAATAACCTTCGGGCCCTGTCCCTGGCCTCGGCCATGGGCAGCTTCGCCAGGCGCATGGGCATAATGACGTTCTCGAGGGCAGTAAATTCGGGTAAAAGATGGTGGAATTGGTAGACGAAACCCAAATAATCCCGGCGCATGGCAGTGCGTTGCCGGTCATTCATGCTGGAACAGGGCCGCCCCGCAATCACGATTTCGCCGCTGTCGGCCTGCTCCAATAACCCGGCCGCGTGCAACAGGGTTGATTTGCCTGATCCCGACGGGCCGACCAGCGCCACAGCTTCCCCCGCCGCGATGCGCAGATCGAGATTGCGCAAAACCTGCAAACGCCGGTCGCCTTGCTGAAAGGCACGGCTCAGCCCGGTGATTTCCAGAACCGCACCGTCACTCATAGCGCAGCGCCTCGACGGGATCGATGCGGGTTGCCCGCCAGGCGGGATAAAGGGTCGCCAGGAACGACAAGGCCAAGGCCATCAATACGACCGAAAGCACCTCGTTGTTATTTATCTCTGCCGGAATCCGGCTCAAAAAGCGAATCTCCTCGGACCATAATTCGGTACCCGTCAAACTTTCCAGCCAACGCCGAATGGCGTCGATATTGGCGCAAAAGGCAAGCCCCAGCGCAAAACCGGCGACGGTGCCGGTCACCCCGATTGAGGTGCCGGAGATCATGAAAATGCGCATGATCATGCCCCGGGGTGCCCCCATGGTACGCAGAATGGCGATGGCCTTACCTTTGTCGTTGACCAGCATGATCAACGAGGAAACGATATTGAAGGCGGCAATCAGGATAATCAGGGTCAGGATCAGGAACATGACGTTACGTTCGACCTGCAGGGCCTGAAAAAAGTGGCTATTGACCTGTTGCCAATCCACCACCCTGGCCACCCCTGGAAGGGACCGAATGGGGCCGCGCAGGCGATGGACATCATCCGGATCGTGTAAAAACATCTCCACGCCGTTGACCGCGTCCTTCAGACGAAAAAACACCTGCGCAGCCGGCAGGGGCATATAAATGAAGGTCGAATCATATTCGTACATTCCGACCATGAAGGTCGCGGCGACGCGGTATGTCTTCATGCGCGGCACCGTGCCGAACGCCGTGGCCGTACCCTGGGGCGAAACCAGAGTAATGCCGTCGCCAACCCGCAGGCCCAGCTTTACCGCCAGCCGGTGGCCAATGACGATGTTGTTCCTGCCTTTGAAATCGGCCAACGAACCACTGTACAAATTGTCCGCGATGATGGCACGGGCGCGCAGATCCTCGGGCCACATGCCGCGCACCAGGGCGCCGGAGGCCTGTTTGTTCGCGGTTGCCATTACCTGCCCCTCGATCAGGGGCGCCGCCGATTTTATCCCGTCAATGGTGCGCAGCGCCTTGGCCAAGGGGTCAAAATTGGTCAGCCGGGCATCCAGACCCCGGACCACCATATGCCCGTTCAGGCCCAGCACCCGATCCAACAATTCAATACGGAAGCCGTTCATGACGCTCATAACGATGATCAAGGTGGCCACGCCCAGGGCAATACCAATCAGCGAGAACCAGGCAATGATCGAAATGAAGCCCTCGCGCCGCCGCGATCGCAGATAACGGGCGGCAATGCTCCATTCAAGCGAGCCAAACATTGTTTGTATTAAGCTTCCGTCACGCCGGCGACGGTGGCGACGGCGGCCTCGATCGACAACTCCTGCCGCACGCCGGTGCGGCGTTCCTTGACTTCAACCACGCCGGATTTCAAACCACGGGGGCCAACGATTATCTGCCAGGGCAGGCCGATCAAGTCCATGGTCGCGAATTTGCCGCCCGCCCGGCCGTCACTGTCATCCAACAGCACTTCGACGCCGGCGCGGCGCAACGTCTCGTAAATTTCAAGCACGGTCCGGTCACAGTCCGCATCACCGACTTTCAGATTGATCAAGCCAACATGGAACGGCGCCACCGAGGCGGGCCAGATGATGCCATCATCATCATGGCTGGCCTCGATAATGGCGCCGACCAGGCGCGAGACCCCAATACCGTACGAACCCATTTCAACCGGCACTTCGACGCCGTCGGCGCCCATCACAGTGGCCCCCATGGGCTTTGAATAGTTGCTGCCGAAATAGAATATATGGCCAACTTCTATGCCTCGGGTGGCGATCCGGCGATCGCTGGGCACTTCCGCCTCGAAGCGGGCGGCGTCGTGTTTTTCATCTGTCGCGGCGTAGCGGGAGGTCCAATGTTCTATGATCGGTGATAGATCGCTTTCATAGTCGGTGGCTGCATCGGGAACGGTGAAATCCAGGTAATCGGCGTGACAGTAGACTTCGCTTTCGCCGGTATCCGCCAGCACGATAAATTCGTGGCTCATATCGCCACCGATGGGACCCGTGTCGGCGACCATGGGAATGGCCTTCAGGCCCAGGCGGTCGAAGGTCCGCAAATAGGCCACGAACATTTTGTTATAGGAATGGCGGGCCGCGTCCTTGTCCAGATCGAAGGAATAATTATCCTTCATCAGGAATTCGCGGCCCCGCATGATGCCGAAACGCGGCCGCACCTCGTCGCGGAACTTCCATTGGATATGGTAGAGGTTACGCGGCAATTGGCGGTAGCTGCGGATCGAGCCGCGAAAAATATCGGTGATCACTTCCTCGTTGGTGGGGCCAAACAACATGTCCCGGTCGTGGCGGTCGGTAATGCGCAGCATCTCCTTGCCGTAATCATCGTAGCGCCCGCTTTCCCGCCACAGGTCCGCCGGCTGGATGGTCGGCATCAATAATTCCTGCGCCCCGGTAGCATCCTGCTCTTCGCGCACGATTTGCTCGATTTTTTTCAATACGCGAAAGCCCAGGGGCAGCCAGGAGTAGATCCCCGCCGATGACTGTCGGATCATGCCGGCCCGCAGCATCAGACGATGCGAGACGATTTGCGCCTCGGCCGGGGTATCCTTCAACACGGGCAGAAAAAATTGCGACATGCGCATGGCTTGGCCTCAATTCATGAAACTGACGGGGCGGTCGGAACCGCACCATGGGAAAGGCAGATATGTAGGGAATGACGCCCCATAAGGCAATGGCAAGGGCTATGCAAAACCCGGCGGCACGGGGCCTTCATACCCAGGCAACGGAAATACTGTCAGTTCTCATTCAGCGGCGCTTCCACCCCCAGCAGCCGGCGTAGCAAATCTTTATCGGCGTTCAGGACGGCACTGGGGCCGTCATGGACGATACGGCCCCGGTTCATGACCAGACACCGCTCGGCGAAACCCAGGGCGAGGTGGCTGTTCTGCTCCACCAGGATTATGCTCAGGCCGGCCTCATCACGCAGGCGCACCATGCCGGCCTGCAACGCCTCGACAATGACCGGCGCCAGGCCTTCACTAGGCTCGTCCATCAGCAATACCCGTGGATTGCCCATCAGGGCACGGCCGATGGCCAGCATCTGCTGTTCTCCTCCCGATAGCTGGCTGCCGCGGTTGGTCTTGCGGGCCATGAGTTGCGGGAATAAATCATACACCCTGGCCAGCGTCCATTCACCGGGCCGGGCGGCAACCTCAAGGTTTTCCCCGACGCTCAGGGACGGGAACACTTCCCGTTCCTGGGGCACGTAGCCCAGGCCATGGGCAACCCGGCGATGGGCCTGCTGGTGGGAAATTTCCGTCCCGAACAAGGCGACAGAGCCCTCATGCAAAGTGGTATGTCCCATGATGGTTTCCAGAAAGGTCGTCTTGCCGACCCCGTTGCGGCCAAGAATGCTGACGCAGCCGCCTTGCCGGATTTCGAAATCCATGCCCTCCAGGACGACCGTTTCGCCGTATCCGGCGGACAGATTTTCGATTTTCAGGATCGTTTCAGACATCGCCGCCCTGACCCAGATAGACGGCCCGGACGTGTGCGTCGCCGGCGATCTGCTCCGGCGTGCCCTGGGCGATTATACCGCCCGAGGCGAGCACGGTTATGAACTTGGCGAACCTGAAGACAATGTCCATGTCATGCTCGATGATCAACACCGCGATTTGTTCGGGCAGCGCCGCAATTGCATCCAGGATAATATGGCTTTCCGCGGAGGGGACACCCGCCGCCGGTTCATCAAGCAACAACACGGTCGGCTTCTGTCCCAGGGTTATGGCGATCTCCACCAGGCGCTGACGGCCATAGGGCAGTTCACGAACCGGCGTCAAGGCGTAGGCATCCAATTTCAGGCGGGCCAAAAGCTCGACGGCTTCGTCAATAACATGGCTGTTGGCCGAAGCCCGCCGCCAAAAATTGCCGGCGGCCCCGACCCGTTCAGCGATGGATATGGCGACGTTTTCCAAAACGCTCAAGTCAGAAAATAGCTGATTGATCTGATAGGTACGGGCCAACCCTTGTTTCACGCGCCGCGCTTGCGGCAGCGCCGTCACGTCCCTGCCTCCCAGCAATACCTGGCCCTCGTCGGGCGATAGCGCCCCGGTGATCAGGTTTATAAGCGTGGTCTTACCAGCGCCGTTTGGCCCAATCAGCGCATGCCGGGCACCCGCGGCCAGGGATAAATTCACCTGGCGCGTGACATGCAGCGCGCCAAAGTGCTTGCCCAAGGCAATCGTTTGCAAGGCCGCTGTCATGCCCCGCCGCCCATGGAACGCGCCCGCAGGTCATCCAGGGAACCCAGCAAGCCGCGGCGGAAAAACAACACCACGATAACCAGCAAAAGGCCAATGCCGAACTCCCAGAACTCCGGCGATAGTTTGGCCAGTTCGTCTTCCAGGATCATGTATACAGCCGCCCCGACGAAGGCGCCGTAAAGGCGGCCCGTACCGCCCAGCACCAGCATAATCAACACCGTGCCGGAGCGCGCAAAACTCAAGACGTCCAGGGTGACATAAGCATTGGATTCGGCAAACAATCCCCCGGCCAGTCCGGCCATCGCCGCCGACAGGGTGTAGACCGCCACCAAACGCCCATGCACTGGGGTGCCCACGCCATGCATGCGCCCGACGTTACCCTTTATGCCGACCAGGGAACGGCCAAAGGCGGAGTGCACGATGCGCCGCGCGGCCAGAAAACAGAGCAACAGGACGACCAGCGCAAAACAGTAATAGGTCTTGCCCCACAGATCATATTCAAAACTGCCCAGCAGGGGCCAAATGGAAATACCCACCAGGCCATCGAAGCCCCCCGTCCATTCCTCCGCCGCATTGGCGCCCTCTTTGAGCATGATGGCCGTGGCCAGGGTCAGCATAAGCAGGGTCAGACCGTGATAGCGCAGCAGGACCCAGCCCGAGACAAAGCCCAGTACCCCGCCAACGAAGCCGCCGAACAGCATGGCGCTGATGGGCTCGCCCCAGCCCAGATGGGCCGACAGCATGCCCGTGCCATAAGCCCCGGCGCCGAAATAGGCCGCGTGCCCCAAGGTGATGATGCCCGCATAGCCGAGGATCAAATCCAACGACAGGGCAAAGATGATGGCGATGAGTATCTGGGTTCCCAAGGCGAGATAGTCCGGAAAAACAAAAAACGCGGCTACGGCCACCACCCAGGGCAGCGCCTCGGCCCAATGCCAGGCTTCCCGGCCTGCCATAAAGCGCCGGGCCGCCGCCGATCCACCGCCGTTATCAAGAAGTTCTGTCATGCCCTGCCGAACAGTCCCTCTGGCTTGACCAGCAGAACAGCGATGGTCATCGCATAGATGAAAAAGGCGCCGCCATCGGGCCAAAGATATTTGCCCGCTGTGTCCACGATGCCAAGAAAAAGCGCCGCGACAAAAGCGCCGCGAATACTGCCAAGGCCGCCAACCGCTACCACGATGAGAAAGAACACCAGATAGGTCAGGGAGAAAGTCGGCGACATGCCGATGATCTCGATCGCCAGGCCGCCACCCAGGGCCGCCAGACCGCTACCAAGGGCAAAGGCAATCACGAACAGCCGGTCGACATTGATGCCGATCGATTGCGCCATGCGCCGGTTATCCACGGCGGCGCGTATTTTTACGCCGATAATGGTGCCCTCAAAGCCGTACCAAAGGGCCAGAATCAATAGCCCACCGACGGCAATGGTAAAGCTGCGATAGGCGGGGAACAAACCGATCCATAGGTCAATCTGGCCCTGTAAATAGGCCGGCACCTTCAGGCTGACCGTGGAAGGGCCGTAGATAAAGGTGATCGCCGCCGTCGCCATGAAAACCAGGCCGATGGACAACAACACCTGATCAAGCTCGTCGGCTTGATACAGGCGGCGGTAGAGAAAGCGTTCGAACAGCACCGAGACGGCGGCAACGGCAACCGCCGCCAGAAGCAGGGCAGGAATGAAGGGCAGATCAAAGGTCAGCATCAGACTGACCAGCACATATCCCCCCGCCATGGCAAAGGCACCGTGCGCCAGATTGGCGAAGCCCATCAATCCCATGGTGATCGACAGACCCACGGAAATGATAAACAGCAGCATGCCGTAGGCGACACCATCGAACAGGATGGAGATGGCCGCCCGCGCAACTTGCTCCATGGACAGCAGCGGCGGCTGCTACGCCGCCGCCTCGCCTCGCAAAAGTTTAAGAGCTATTTGCACTTGCCGATGCCGTTGGCCTTGCAGGGATCCTTCACCTGGGGAATGGTGCCGATGACCTCGATCATCATGCGGCCATCCTTCAACACGACCTTATGCACGTTGGAATCCTGAATGATATCGCGGGTCTCGGGATCAATCGTAATTTTGCCCCGCGGGCTATCATAGCTCCACCCGGATAATGCCTTGATGGTGCCGTCCGCACTGACGGCGCCGTTTTGCGCCTTGATGGCATGGGCGATCGCCGCCATGCCGTCGTAACCCGCGACGCCCATAAAATCAGGCGTGGTGTCGGCCCCATAGGCCGCCTTCCAGGCCTTCACGAAAGCCAGGTTGACCGGCGTCTTGTAGTCGGCAGAGTAATGATGCACCGTGATCATGCCGGCGGCTTCCTTGGGCATATCCTGCAACTTGGTATCCTGGGTAATATCGCCGGGACCGATTAGCCTGATACCCGCAGCGCGCATGCCAAGATTGGCGTAGGTCTTGACCACTGCCACCGCATGATTGCCGGCCGGCACGAAGACGTAAAAACAATCAGGCTTGGCGTTCTTCACGCGTTGAAAAAACGGTGTGAAATCCGGCACCTGCCGCGGCCCGCCCATGGGAATGGCTTCCAAGACCTTGCCGCCGGCTTTTTCAAAGCCCGTCGTGAAGGCATTGCGGCTGTCCTTGCCGGGAGGATAGTTGGTAAAGCCGACCACAGCAGTCTTGCAGCCCAGGCTTTCGGACGCATAACCGCCCATGGGGTATCCGGCATGCCACATCGTGAAGGACACCCGGGCAATGTAGGGCGACAGCTTCGGAATCCAGGCCGTGCCTGCATTCATGATCACCATGGGCACCTTGGCCTGGTTAATCAGCGGGGCGCTGGCCATGGCGTTTGGCGAGAAAACAAACCCCGTCAGCAGATCAACCTTCTCCCGGGTGATCAACTCCTGCACGGCGTTTTTGGCGATATCGCCACCGGGCCGTTTTGAATCCCGCTTGATCAGTTCGATCTCGTGGCCGCCGAAAGCTTCCTTGTGTTGCGAGACAAAGAGATTCATGCCGCGGTCGATTTGTTCACCAAATTGCGCCGCCCCGCCGGAATAGGGTAGGACGACACCAATCTTGACGGTTTCGGCGTTTGCCCCGCTCCACGCCAAGCCAAGCATTGCGATTATTCCAGGAAACAGCTTTCGGTAATTCATGCGCCCATCCTCCCCTGTTTGTATCTTTCCACGGCGAGGGTCAGCGAAACCTCCCCGCGCCACGGTAGCTTCATTTGAAGAACGACAGTATAGGAAGGAGGCGAGGGCCGAATCCACTACAATATCTAGAGCACTTCCGGGTTATTCTGGTTCATTTGATGGCGTTAGCAGTACGTCATGTTTAACGGCTGCGGCGCAAAAGGTCCCTGCAGGCGGCAACCAAACGGGACTCGTCATCTGAAACCAGGGTTTCCCCCTCGTAGCGGATCTCACCACTGTTCCTGTCAACGGTTACCAGACCCACACCGACTTCAGAGTCCCCGATTGGGTTGGCCGCACCGCCTTTCAAAAGACGCCGAACGGGTACATGCAGGGGGATGGCAATAACCGGCGGCAAATTGATCCGCTGGTTCGAATCCAGGTCGGCTGATTTCACCTGGCGTCCGCGCACACCCACACCGGGCTGGTATGCGACATCCGCCGCCGGTTGGTGGTTTACCAGCCAACGGCAGTCCTGTTTGGAGACCGTGACTTTTTCCTTCAGGCCCGCTGCCACGGCGCCCGCCATCGGCAACGCTGCCGCCAGCAGCCCCAATATCAGGATACGTATCACCATGGCGCCAGCCTGCGCCCCAGGCCTTAAACAACGGTTAAGATCAAAGGGGAAAAAAAGAGCCGCACCTGGTGGGTGCGGCCCAAATAGGAGGAAACGCCATCGAGCGTTTTGTCGGCGGAGTCGAACCTCCAGCGACACTGTTGATAATGGTTCTTATTTACAAAAATACAAGTGCAAAAATGATGCCGCCGCAACCTGGTGTGGATAGGTGCATTTGGGCAAGAGCGGAAAATCTAGGCAGGCGGCATGAAATAGCCCCGAAAATCAAGTATTTCCAATTCGATCAGAACAACAATCAGGGCCATGATGGCACCTGAGATCAATGTTGTGACAAGCATTTTTTGCGCGATTCTTGGTTTGGTCGGGGCAGAAGACGCCTCGCCCACGGTCACCTCCCCGCCTTCTTCACGAACCGTGCGCACGCCGAACGGCAGCACCATGAACAGCACCAGCCACCACAGGACAGCGTATATCATCACGCCGCTGATCAGGCTCATGTGCGCCTCCGCTAGACCTGTTCAATTTCAATCAAGGTGCCGCAGAAATCCTTGGGATGCAGGAACAATACCGGTTTGCCGTGGGCTCCTATCCGAGGCTCTCCGTCGCCCAGAACGCGGGCTCCTTCCGCGCGCAGTTGATCCCGCGCCGCTATGATGTCAGCGACTTCAAAACAAATATGGTGCGTGCCGCCATCGGGGCTGCGTTCGAGATATTTCGCAATGGTGGAGTTCTCGCCCAAAGGATGCAGCAGTTCGATCTTGGAATTTTCCAGTTCCACAAACACCGTCGTCACGCCATGTTCGGGCAGGTCCGCCGGCGCCGATACCTTGGCGCCCAAGGTATCGCGATAAAGTGCCGCGGCGGCCGCCAAATCAGGCACCGCGATGGCAATATGGTTCAAGCGTCCAATCATCAATTCTGTCCTTTTGGTAACATTCGCTTCATTCGACCCGAATGATTCGTGCTTCCACGACGGCCCGTTTGCCCAAGCGCTCCCGGATCAGGCGGCGCATGGCGATACGGGCCGCCTCGGTCATACGGCCATCATCCCGGCGGGCGGAATTGGGTAGATCATCCAGCGCGGCCTCTACTGCCTGCCGCCCCGCTTCTTCCAGGCTGGGTCTGCCATAATCGGAGGCCATACCCTGCAAGACCAATTCCGGATCGGCCAGCAAGGCGCCGTCATCGTCGGTCACCAAAATGACCGCCGCACCACCGCCAAACATCAATTTGCGCCGGGTGCGTACGCCATCATCGCTGGCCGGCACCACCACGCCGCCATCTATGTAACAACGGCCGCTTTGCACTTCAGCCACCACTTCCACGGCGCCGGGGGCCAGCCGCAGGGCCTGACCGTTTTCGATCACCACCGCCTCGGGCACCTGCATGGAACGGGCCAGTTCAGCATGGGCCAGCATGTGCTTGTATTCACCATGTACCGGCACGGCAATCCTGGGCCGGACAAGGCGATACATTTCAGCCAGTTCATCACGGCAGGGATGCCCGGAAACATGGACACCGCGTTCCCGTTCGCCAATCACCTCAACGCCGTTCCACAGCAAACGGTTCTGCACCCTGC
>JAJFGG010000048.1 GCA_021776235.1 Alphaproteobacteria bacterium
GAACGGCGTGATGGCGAAGTCATCCAGGCTTTTGCCGCCGCCCGCCTTGGCAAAGCCATCGTTCAGGGCATCTGCGAAGACGTCAAAACGATCCGGGTTCATGAATACCGGGATCATGCCGTCGGCGATCTCGGCGCTGACCCGCACACCGGCCGGCGCGATGGTGCCGGTAATGATCTGCAATGAAGGATCGCCATGCAGGACACTCTTCAACGGTTTGCCCAGACCCGTCGTGCCGGCGCCGGTATTGGGAATATGATAGTGATAACCATCGTGGGTCAACGGTGCTTCGCGGGCCAGAATCTTGCGGATAATTTCGATATATTCCCGGGTCCGGGTCAATGGCCGGCCATAGGCCTCGCCATGCCAGCCTTCGATAACCTGGGGGCCGGAGGGGCCGATGCCCAGGATAAAGCGGTTGCCGGACAATTGCTGCAGGGTCATGGCGGTCATCGCCGCCATCGCCGGGGTCCGGGCCGACATTTGAATGATGCCGGTGCCGACCTTGATTTTGGAGGTTCTGGCCAAAATCCACGAAGCGGTCGATATGGCGTCCGAGCCCCAGGCTTCCGACGTCCAAACCGAATCAAAGCCCAGATCCTCGGCTTCGTGCACCAGATCCATATCGATTTCGACCTTGGCACCACCCGTGCCCATGACCAATCCCAATTTCACGTTGCTTTCCTCCCAAATTCCTGGATGTTGAATGATGAATTTCGACTAATTTATCCGTTGTCGGGTGCCACGCCTAGTACCAATCGCCGCGCCGCCTTGGTACTGTTCTATCAGCATTTGGCTTTTTCGAGGGAACATCCTCCCATGCGTTTTGGAATAATGATCATGGCACGCGGTCCGGGCGGCCGGGCTCCCGGCCTGAAGGCAATGGCGCGGCGGGCAGAGGCAGGCGGCCTGGACATCATCGCCATCAACGACCACGTGGTCGTGCCGGACGGCATCGCCTCCACCTACCCCTACAGTGACGACGGCGTCTGGGCAGGAAAGGCGGTGGGCGAGTGTCTGGAGATGGTGACAGCGGCTTCCTTCATTGCCGCGGCCACGGACAAGGTAGAATTGTTAACATCGGTCATGGTGGTGCCGTACCGCCCGGCGGTATTGGCAGCCAAGATGCTGGCGACCTTGGATGTACTATCGGACGGGCGCCTGACGGTAGGTTGCGGCGCCGGCTGGATGCAGGAGGAGTTCGAGGCCCTGGGTCTGCCGCCGTTTGCCGAACGGGGCAAGGTCACGGATGAATATATCGCGGCCTTCCGGGCGCTTTGGACGGATGAAGCGCCGGCAATATCCGGCGAGTATGTGGAATTTGGCGGCCTGACTTTCGAGCCGAAACCATTGCATCAGCCCCGTTTGCCGATCTGGATCGGCGGCGAGGGCGGGGCGGCGATCCGGCGCGCCGCCCGTGCCGGCGACGGTTGGTATCCATGCAGCCATAATCCGGCCTATCCCATGGATACACCCGAACGGTACGCTCAGGGTTTGACCCGTCTGCATGCGGCGGCGGACAAGCACGGTCGGAACGGTAGCGATATACATCGCGCCTATCTTGCCGTTCGCCCGCTCACCGGCAAGGAGCAGATTGATGCTGACGGCAAACGGCGGGCCTTCACCGGAACGCCCGACGCCATTCGCAACGACATCGGCGCCTTTGCCGACGAGGGCGTTGAAACCATCATCTTTCCCAGTACGGGCAGGGACCTGAGCGAGATACTGGAACGCATTGATTGGTTGACCGAAGAGGTCCTGCCCGGATCCCACGCCTGAGCAGCAGATCCAAACATCGACCGAACAGATTCTGAACAAGGGAAATTTCATGACGGACAATAAGTACAGCATCGCCGTGATCGGCGGTACGGGGGCTCTTGGTTTTGGCCTGGCGGCGCGCTGGGCCAAGGCGGGCCACGGCATAATTATCGGCTCCCGCGCCCAGGAAAGTGCTGATCGCGGGGCGGAACGTCTGGCGGCACTGGCGCCGGAGGCCACGGTCAGCGGGCTTGAGAATGGCGCGGCGGCGGCGGCGGCCGAAGTGGTGGTCCTGACCGTGCCGTTTGCCAATCAGGCCCCAATGCTGGCGGCTATTCATACGGGCTGCCAGGGCAAAATCATGGTTGATGTAACCGTGCCGTTGATGCCGCCGAAAGTACGCACCGTGCATCTTCCGCCCCATGGTTCGGCGGCCAAGGCGGCCCAGATTGCCTTGGGCGACGGTGTGCGGGTTGTCTCTGCCTTTCAGAATGTGGCCGCGGATCATCTAACCGATCTGGACCACGATATCGATTGCGACATTCTGGTCTGCGGCAATGACCCCGACGCGCGCGCGGTGGTGGTGGGCCTGGCCGAGGATGCCTCCATGCGCGCCTGGCACGCCGGGCGGATCGAAAATTCTGTGGTCGCCGAAGCTTTGACCTCGACGCTGATATTCATGAACAACCGCTACAAGATCGCCGGTGCGGGGATCCGTATCACCGGCGCGCCCGGTTCGGCTGAAAACGGTGCTGGTTAAGCGCCCATGAAGACGTCCCGTATGCAGATGGTGGCCTTGCCGGGCATGCCCATGGTGCGGCCCGGCGACGACCTGGCCGGACAAATCGGCGCAGGGCTGGAGCGCGCCGGCGAAAGCCTGCAAAGCGGTGATGTCCTTGTGCTGGCGCAGAAAATCGTCTCCAAGGCAAATGGCCGTATTGTCGACTTGCGGGACGTGACGCCGTCGGCGCGGGCCGAGGCACTGGCCCTGGAGGTCGACAAGGACCCGCGCATGGTCGAGCTGATTTTAGCTGAAGCGGTCGAGGTGGTGGGCAAGCGCCCCGGTGTCCTGATCGTGGCGCATCGCCTGGGCCTGGTCATGGCCAACGCCGGCATCGATGCCTCCAATGTGGAACAGGATGGCGCCTCGGAACATGTCCTGTTGCTGCCCGAAGACCCTGACGCAGACTGCCGGAAGCTGCGGCAAACCCTGGCGGACAGACATGGCGCCGATGTCGCCGTGATCATCAACGATTCCGTGGGCCGGGCCTGGCGCCAGGGCACCATGGGCCTGGCGATCGGTTCCGCCGGCCTCCCGGCGTTGTGGGACTTGCGCGGCGAGCCGGATCTGTTCGGCCGGGAATTGCTGGTCAGCGAAGTCGGCCTGGCGGACGAGTTGTCCTCGGCCGCCTCGATCCTGCAGGGCCAGGGTAATCAGGGACAGCCGGTGGTGCTGATCCGTGGCCTGCGGTTTCCCGCCTCCGACCAGGGCGCCGATGCGCTGCCCCGGCCGGCGGAACAGGATATGTTCCGCTGATGGCCTTGAATTCACAGGCGGACGATTTATTGCCGGGGCCCGTCATCGCCCTTTCGGGCGGCGTCGGTGGCGCCAAGCTGGCTCTGGGCCTCTCGCGTCTGGATCTGGATGCTGATCTGCTGGTGGTGGCGAACGTAGGCGACGATTTCGAACATCTGGGCCTGACCATCTGCCCCGACCTGGATACGGTGACTTATACTTTGGCGGGGTTGAGCGATCAGGAAAAAGGCTGGGGCCGGGCCGACGAGGGCTGGCGCTTCATGGCGGCGCTCGACCAGCTGGGCGGCGAAAGCTGGTTCAATCTGGGCGACAGCGATCTGGCCTTGCACACACTGCGCACCGGATTGTTAGCCGAAGGCAAAAGCCTGACGCAGGTAACCCGGGCCATCACGCTGAAGCTGGGTATCGCCGCCCGGGTCGTGCCCATGTCCGACGATCCGGTGCGGACCATGGTCCAGACCAGCAATGGCGCCCTGGCGTTTCAGCATTACTTCGTCCGTGACCGCTGTGAACCGGTGGTCACCGGGTTCGTCTTCGACGGCATCGCGGGGGCGCGGCCGCAGGCCGACTTCCTGGCCGCCCTGGCGGATCCGGATCTGCGGGCCATTATCATCACGCCCTCAAATCCATTCGTAAGTATTGATCCAATACTGGATCTGCCCGGCGTCCGCGCGGCGGCCCGCGCCACCCCGGCGCCGGTGATCGCCGTTTCGCCCATCGTTGCCGGTCAGGCGATCAAGGGCCCGGCGGCCAAGATGATGGCGGAACTGGGCATGCCCAGCAGCGCCCTGGCGGTCGCCGAACATTATGGCGATTTGCTGGACGGCTTTGTTCTGGATCACGGGGACCAGGATCAGGCCGATGCCGTCGCCGGGCTGGGCATCCATCCGTTGGTGACCGGGACGGTGATGGTAAGTCTTGCGGACCGGGTACGCCTGGCCCAAGAGGTGCTGGCGCTGGCCCGCCAGCTGGGCCCATAAATTATGTGGGCCGTAGTTCCGATCAAGGGTTTCGATGCCCCGAAAAAACGTCTGGCAGCTGTTCTGTCCGCCGACGAGCGTGGCGAATTTGCCAAGCATATGCTGCGCGATGTCCTCGCCGCCCTGACCGGCCTTGACGGTGTGATTGTCATCAGCGGCGATGAAGAGGCCCTGAATTTGGCCCGGTGGCAGGGCGCCCGTGTGCTGCGGGAACGCCAACCTGGCGGTTACAGTGCGGCCGTGCGGCAAGCCGGCGTGGCGCTGGCGCAAGAGGGCGCGGCGGCCATGATGCATGTGCCCGGCGATATTCCTCTGATCACCCGGGCGGAGGTGGCGCGGATTGCCAACCTGGACATGACAGCGCCCGCGGCCTGCGTGGTGCCGTCGCGCGATCATGACGGCACCAATTGCCTGGCCTTGTGGCCGCCGGACCTCCTACAGCCGGCTTTCGGGCCCGACAGCTTCAACCGGCATTGTAAAATTGCTCGTGACAGCGGCGTCGAACCCGCCATATTGGAACTGGACGGTTTTGCCTTGGATATTGACACGCCGGCCGATCTGCGGCTGTTTTGTGCGGGGAATAGTGATTGTGGCAGTTTGCGTTATCTGCAGGCATCGGGCATCGCGGCCCGGGTAATGCAGGAAAAAGGAACGGGGACGAATGGCGTTGACGACTGATTTTGCCTCTTGGCGGGGCCTGCGGCGGCCGGAGCGGGCGGAAGCCCTGGCTTTGGCCAATGAATTGGAGGCGCCGCATCTGGATGAATTGCAGCTGGCCGCCGCCGCGTTGCGCGATCAGGGCCATGGCCGGCTGATCAGCTATTCGCGCAAGGTCTTCATACCCTTGACCCAGTTGTGCCGCGACGTCTGTCACTATTGCACCTTCGCGCATCCGCCCCGGCGCGGCCAGCGGGCCTTTATGACGCCGGATGAAGTCCTGGCGGTCGCGCGCGCGGGCGCCGAGGCGGGCTGTAATGAGGCGCTGTTCACCCTGGGCGACAAACCGGAAGCGCGCTACCGTGTCGCCCGGGAAGAGCTGGCCGAACTGGGCCACGGGACCACCTTGTCGTATTTACGGGCCATGGCCCTGCTGGTCTACGAAGAGACGGGCCTGTTGCCGCACCTGAACCCCGGCGTGATGGACGAGGCCGATTTGGCCGCGCTGCGCGAGGTCTCGGTCTCGCAAGGCATCATGCTGGAAAGCATTTCGCCGCGGCTGATGGCAAAGGGCGCCTGTCACCATGGCTCCCCCGATAAGGACCCCGCCGTCCGCCTGGCGACCATCGAGGCGGCCGGGCGTTTGGCCATACCCTTTACCACGGGTATTCTGATCGGCATCGGCGAAACCAGGGCGGAGCGGGTCGAGGCCATGCTGGCCTTGCGCGATCTGCACGACAAATACGGTCATATTCAGGAAATCATCGTCCAGAACTTCCGCGCCAAGGATGATACGCGCATGGCAGACTGGCCGGACGCAACCTTGGACGAATTGCTTTGGTCCATTGCCGTGGCCCGGCTGATTTTTGGCCCGCATATGCATATTCAGGCGCCGCCCAATCTGAGCCCCGGCGCCACCGCCAGCCTGATTGCCGCCGGTATCGATGATTGGGGCGGGGTTTCCCCGGTCACGCCGGATCATGTCAACCCGGAGGCGCCCTGGCCTCATTTGCGGCAATTGGCCGATGATACGGCCCGCGGCGGCAAGCATCTGGTGGAACGCCTGGCGATCTATCCTGACTTTGCCCAAGCGGCCGAGCGCTGGCTGGACCCGGCCTTCACCCACAGCGTTTTGCAGCGGGTCGATGCCGCCGGTCTGGCCCGCACCGACAGCTGGTCGCCAGGTATCGATATGGCGCCGCCGGTGGCGATCACCGCCCTGTCGCCGCCCAGCCCGGAGTTGGACCGTCTGCTGGCCCGCGCCTCGGCCGGCGAAGACCTGCAGGAGGACGAGGTCACCCGCCTGTTCGCGGCCCGCGGCGCGGAAGTGGGTGCGGTCTGTCAGGCCGCCGACGCCCTGCGGCGCCAGGTCAATGGCGATGCGGTTTCCTATGTCGTCGTGCGCAACATCAACTATACCAACATCTGTTATTTCAAATGCCAGTTCTGTGCCTTTTCCAAAGGCAAATTGAGCGAGAATCTGCGCGGCCGTCCCTACGATCTTTCGCTCGATGAAATCGGCCGCCGGGCCGGCGAGGCCTGGGACCGTGGCGCCACAGAAGTCTGCATGCAGGGGGGTATCCATCCGGAATACACCGGCCAGACCTATCTGGATATCCTGCATGCGGTAAAGGCGGCGGCCCCGGACATGCACATCCACGCCTTCTCGCCCCTGGAAGTCTATCAAGGCGCGCAGACCCTGGGCCTACCGCTGCGCGATTTCCTGGAACAATTGCGCGCGGCGGGCCTGGGCTCGTTGCCTGGCACGGCGGCGGAAATCCTGGACGAGGAAGTGCGCCGCATTCTATGCCCCGACAAGCTGACCGTGGCGCAATGGCTGGAGGTGATGGAGACCGCCCATGACGTGGGTTTCCGCACCACGGCGACGATCATGTTCGGGCATGTGGACCGGCCGGTGCATTGGGCCCGCCATCTGCTGCGTCTGCGGGCCTTGCAGAAACGGACGGGCGGTTTCACGGAACTTGTGCCGTTGCCCTTTGTACATATGGAAGCGCCGATCTATTTGAAAGGCCGCGCCCGCATGGGCCCAACCTATCGCGAGGCCCTGTTGATGCACGCGGTCGCGCGCCTGGTCCTGCACCCCCATATCAGTAATATCCAGACCTCCTGGGTAAAGATGGGCCGGGACGGCATCCAGGCAGCCCTGAACGCCGGTGTCAACGACCTGGGCGGCACCTTGATGAACGAAACCATTACCCGCGCCGCCGGCTCGGAACATGGTCAGGAATTGCCGCCCCACGCCATGGAGGCCTTGATCCGTGATATGGGCCGCACCCCGGTGCAGCGCACCACGATGTACGGCAAACCACCCGTACGGCAGGTTCAGGCCTCGTTCCAGGCCGCGCCCCTGGCAGAGATCATTAATAATCCAGCCCGGAAATATGACCGGGACAGCGACCGTCAGCCCCTGATACGGCCCGGACTGGAAGCCGCCGGCGGCGATTAGAGCGGAAATGCTCTGGCCGGATCAATCCTGGCCGGGATAACCCGTAAAGCGCGCGGGGATGCGCTGGATGTCCTGAATTACACCGGGCGGCAGACTGCCGCGCAGTTCCGACGAGGCGCTGTCCGAAATACTGTCCGAAACGCCGCCGAAGCGGTCTTCAATGGCGCCGGCAATTTCGTCGTGGCGGCCCACGGCGGCGAACAGGCGGACCACGTCGTCGCTGACTTCCCCTGTCATCTTGTCCCATTGGTCGGTCTTCGACATATGGTTCAGTTTCTGGCCCAGGTCTTCCAGGCCATGTTCCGCCAGCACCGGCCAATAGGCCCGGGTGGAGCCGTAGAAGCCGACCCGCATGCGCACCCATTCGACCATCTTGTCCACGGCCTCGTCGTCTTCGCCGGTGGCGATGAAACCGCCGCCCGATATCTCGAACTGCTCGCGCCGCCGGCCAACCTTGGCCATGGCGCGTTCCAGGCGCGGCAGGACAACGTTTTCCAAATATTTGCGGGTGCAAAAGGCGTGCAACCGGGCGCCGTCATATTCCTCGCCGGCGACCTTCATCATGGCCGGTCCGACGGCGGCGACGGTGATCGGCGGGGCGGGCGG
>JAJFGG010000049.1 GCA_021776235.1 Alphaproteobacteria bacterium
GCAGTGGCAACGGTAACGGCCAGGGCAACGCCAACGCCGGCGGCAATGGCAACGGTAACGGCCAGGGCAACGCCAATGCGGGCGGCAATGGCAACGGTAACGGCCAGGGCAACGCCAGCGCAGGCGGCAATGGCAACGGAAATGGCCAAGGCAATGCCAACGCGGGCGGCAATGGCAACGGCCAAGGCAATGGTAACGGTCAAGGCAACAGCAATGCGCCGGCAGCGGCCGAGGCCAGTCCGGCCGCCGAACAGGCAGCGCCGGTCCAGGCACCTACCGCCAGCGGCAATGAAAACGGGAACGCCAATGGCAACGCTAACGGCAACGCCAACGGCAATGGAAACGCCAACGGCCAAGGCCAAGGCAACGCCAACGCGCCGGCAGCGGAAGCTGCCGTAGCCAGCCCGGCCGCCGTACAGGCAGCGCCTGTCGAGGCAGCGGCCGCCAGCGGCAATGGCAACGGTAACGCCAATGGCAATGGTAACGGTCAAGGCAACGGCAATGCGCCGGCGGAGGAAGCAGCCGAAGCCAGCCCGGCCGCCGAACAGGCAGCGCCTGTCGAGGCCCCTGCCGCCAACGGCAATGGCAACGGTAACGCCAATGGCAATGGTAACGGTCAAGGCAACGGCAATGCGCCGGCAGCGGAAGCTGCCGTAGCCAGCCCGGCCGCCGAACAGGCAGCGCCTGTCGAGGCAGCGGCCGCCAACGGCAATGAACAGATTCAGGCCGCTGAAGCGGCCAGGGCCGAGGCGGTGACGGCCGCCGACGAGGCAAGGGCTCAGGCCCTGACCGCTGCGGACGAGGCAAGCGTACAGGCCATAGCAGCCGCCGATGCGGCAAAGGCCCAGGCCATAACGACCGCCGGCGAGGTATCGGCTCTGTCCATGACTGCCGCCGACGAGGCAAAATCTCTGGCTGGAACCGCCGCCGATGATGCAAGGGATCAGGCCCTGCAGTCAGCGCTCGACACCAAGGATCAGGCCTTTCAGGCCGCCGACGATGTCGTGGCGAATGCCCTGCAGGCCGCCGACGAGGCGACGGTTCAAGCCGAGGCGACGAGGGTTCAGGCCGCAACGACACACCAGGAGGCAATGGCTCAGGCCAATTCGGCCGCCGAGGCGGCAACGGCCGAGGCCGAGATGGCGCACCAGGACGCAACGGCGCAAGCCGCGGCAGTTGCCGAGGCGGCTAGGGATGATGCCGGCTCATACGGCCGTTGGTGGCAGAGATGGGTCTTAAGGAAAATCGATCGGGCGGAAAACGAGGCCTTGCAAGAGGCCGACGATGCCAGGGATCAGGCCTTGCTGGCCGTTAATGGGGCGAAGGTTCTGGCCCTGCAAGCAGCAGACGAGGTGAAAGATCAAGCCTTCGCGGCTGCCGCGGCAACGGAAGACGAGGCCTTGCAGGCCTCCGAGGCGGCGCAGGTCGAGGCCGACGCGGCCAAGGTTCAAGCCGGGACGGCCTACCAGGAGGCGGCCGATCAGGCCGCGGCGGCGCACCAGGAGGCTACGGATCAGGCCGAGACGGCGCACCAGGAGGCTACGGATCAGGCCACGGCAGCCGCCGAGGCGGCAAATGCTCAGGCCGAGACGGCGCATCAGGAGGCGACGGAGCAGGCTGAGACGGCGCATCAGGACGCGACAGAGCAGGCCGAGACGGCACACCAGGAGGCTACGGATCAGGCCGAGGCGGCCTATCAGGCGGTAATCTCGCAGAGCCTGACCGGCACCGATACCGCTTCCTATGCAGACTCGGCCGGCGCCGTCAACATCAACCTCGCCACCGGCACGGCCACGGGCGGCGATGCGAATGGCGATAGTTTCGCCAGCATCGAAAACCTGATCGGTTCCGACTTTGCCGACAACCTGGTGGGTAACGGCAACATCAATATCTTAACCGGTGGCGATGGCAACGATACCCTTCAGGGTCTGGGTGGCGCCGATACGCTTTATGGCGGGCTCGGCAGCGATCTCTTCATAGTCGGCGAGGGCGGCGGCAACGACAGTATCGATGGCGGCGCGGGCGGCGGTTGGACCGATTACATAACCCTGCAGAACGCCGATAGTTCGGCGGTCGGTGCCGGTTGGGCCGTCAGCCTGACAAATGGCAGCGTGGAATCCGACGACGGCAGCACGGCCACCTTGAGCAGCGACTCGGCCGGAACCATAACCCTGGAAGACGGCACGGAAATCGCCTTCCAGAACGTCGAAGGCATCAACTATTGAGAGCGGCAAAGCGGTTACCGTGACGGAGTTACGGTGACGGTGACAAGTGTGGACGGCCTGTTTGCGGCCTGAGAGTACGGGATGCCGGCGCCAGGATGGCATGCTATGGTGCCCCTTGGTCCATGGCCCCGCGATCCGGACGGAGAGCGGTTTCGGATGATTGAGGGAGACCGCCGAATGCTGTTTAACCGCGAACGGGCGGAAGCGGTCATGCAACGCCATGGCCTGGATGCCCTGGTGGCGGCGTCGCCCGACAACGTGCTTTACGCCACCAACTACGAATGTGTGACCCATTGGTTGAACAAGGGTTTTCAACTCTATTCCCTGTTCTCGCCGGGGCACGCGCCGGCGGCTTCACTGATCGCCCCGAGTCTCGAACTGGATGCCATCGTGGACGGCGACGTCTGGGTCGAGGATGTCTACCTGTTCAGTCCCTTTCCCCGGGGACCGGCGCAGACGGATGCCATGGACAGCACCGGGCGGGCCGCCAAGGAATTGTCCGAGCGGGCCCATCATGTGGGCCGGGCCCTGGATGGCCTGGTCGCCGCGATCGAAAGCCGGGGCCTGACCGGGGGCCGCATCGGGATCGACGAAAGCGGTATCTCGCCGCTGTTCTGGTGGGAGTTGCAACAGCGCCTGCCCAACGTGGATATCGTCCCTGCCAATGCCATCTGGTGGGAGGTGCGCATGGTCAAGACCGCCGACGAGATAGAACGCCTGAGCCGCGCCTCGGCGATTACCGAGACGGCGGTCAAGGCGGCCCTGCGCGGCATCGGTCCCGGCAGCACGGAACGCCAGGTAATCGATGCCTATCACAGCGCCGTCACGGCCCAGGGCGGGCGTTCGACGTTTTGTATCCTGGGCAGCGGCAGCCGCACGGCCCAGCCCCACGCCCTGGCCTCGGACAAGGTGATCGAGGCCGGCGACCTGATCCGCTATGATATCGGCTGCACCTATGGCTACTACCACGCCGATAATGCCCGCGCAGTGGTCCTGGGCAGGCCCACTGGCGAGCAGAGCCGGATCTGGGAGGCCATGGCCCAGGGTGTCGACGACGCCGTCGGCAGCATGCGCCCCGGCGCCGATGTGCGCGATGTCTACCGGGCCGCCATGGCGCCGGGCCAGGCCCTGGGTCTGGAAAATTTCGAACGCTTCCATTGCGGGCACGGCATCGGCGTCTCGGTCTATGACCCGCCGGTCATCACCCTGGCCGACCCGGCAGCCTCGGCCTTCCTGATGCCGGCCGTGGATGGTGGTCTCGAGGCCGGCATGACATTCTCCATCGAGGTCGGGTACTACATCCAGGGCGTCATGGGCTTTTTGTGTGAGGACACGGTGGTGGTCACCGATACTGGCGTCCGCCACCTGACCGCGAATTCAAAATCCCTGGATTTCGAAGCCTTTATTGCCTGAAGCGGCCAGCGGAGGACGCCAATGGTCCTCGATATCAATCCTTGGCAAATGTGCAGTGCGGGCGTTGGAAAAGGCGTTCAAGATAGGCTTGCAGGCCGCTCAGGCCGTCTATCAATCCCTGGCGGCGTCCCCAGTTCACGGTCCAGCCGGCGACGATGTCCGTGACCGTGAAACGGTCTTCAACCAGGTAGTTCTGGCGCAAAAGCACTTCGTTCAACGCCGACGCGGCGCGCCCGAACAGCATGGCATTCTGCGCGAAGCCCGCATCAATCCGCTGTTCCGGCGGCAAGACGAATTTGTTCACCGCGGTGTTCCAGAGCCAGGCCTCCATTTCCGTCAGCACGAAGGAGGTCCATTGGTCATGCTGGCCGCGGCCCCAACTGCCCGGCGCCGCGATCAGGTCGACGTCCGGCGCGTGATCCGCAATATAGCTACAGATGGCGGCCGACTCGAACAGCGCCTTGCCGTCGATGACCGCGACCGGAAGTTTGCCCAGCGGCTGCAGCGCCCTGACCTCGTCGCTTCTGGCCAGGTTCGGTCTGGCCACCGATTTAAAGGGAATCCCGGCTTCCAGAAGCGTCCAGCGGCAGCGGGCGGAACGCGAAGTCCCGGATTCATACAATGTTACGTCCATGATATGCCCCCCCAATAGCCTATACAGCGGCCCATTCGGCAGCCCCTGCCCGTTATACTGGATATCCACCGTCTCTATGCCGGCCGAAATCCGCGCCACCGCAGGTGCAAAACATGGGGCAGGGAAAATAAGGCATCAAGTCTTGCTTTTACAACAAGCGGCTAGCAGCCTGCTAGTGTCCTGGGTCAGAAGTACGTCATGTTTAGGATCGTTTCACAAGGCCTCCGGGTAGGAGGCGTTCCGCCGGCGATGCGGGCCATCGTCAAGGGACGCCGACGCCATCCGGAGGCCTTGTGAAACGACCGTTTCGGCGGCCATACAAACCCCTCGGACGTCGTCGGGTGGCCCTTGTGATGCCCCACATCACGGCGGACCACTCTCCTAGCCGAGGGGCTTGTATGGCCGTCCTAAATACGACGTACTTCTGACCCAGGACACTAGGCATCGTCCGTATGGTTGTCACCAAGCTCGGCACACAGCTCGTTCATCCGTAGCTCGCCCTCGCGGGTCTGACCGCCGATTTCCAGAAAGCGTTGCATGTTCGTGCGCGCGCCGTCGGTGCGCAACAGTTGTTCGAACAGGTAGGCTTCCTCGAACAGGCCCTCGAGCAACGGCCGGTCCGAGTGATTTATGCTTTCCTTCGCAAGGCGCACCGCGGAGCGCGGGAAGGAAGCGATACGCTGGGCCAAACGCTCGACGTACGGGCCGATCTCATCCGGCGCGAAGATGCGATTGAGATAGCCCCAACGCTCCGCTGTCTCGGCATCCATGTCATCGCCGCCCAGGATAAGCTCCATGGCACGGCCGCGGCCGATCAGGCGCGGCAAGCGCTGGGTGCCGGTTCCGCCGGGCAGAATGCCCAGCGGCACCTCCATCTGATTGACGCGGGTCTTGCCGCGCACGCCGAAGCGCATGTCGAAGGCGGCCGACAACTCGCTGCCGCCGCCGCCAACGCGACCCTCGATCTGGGCGATAATCACCTTGTCCATGCTGCGAAAGCGCTCGCACATGGCATGAAACGGTTTTAGTTGCACTTCGCGCTGGGGCGGGGCATCGATGGGCCGGTCGAGTATGGCGGCGACATCGAAATGGGCCAGAAAGAACTCCGGATCGGCGCTTCGCATGACGACGACGGTGAGGTCCGGGTCGGCCTTCAGCGCGACGGAAAGCGCATCGAGTTCGGCCAGCAGCGCCAGGGTGATGACGTTCACCGGCGGGTTATCGATGGTGACCGTGGCCACGCGGCCACTCTGCTCGACTTTGAGCAGATCAAATTCATAGGCCATAGAGGTATCTCTCCTACTTCGGGTTTCGGCGGCTGCAGCCGGGTTGGCTCAATCTGATCCCTATCTTACATGAAGCGAAATGATGCAGGCGCTTTATCATGAAGATTCGCAGGTAACCCCCCTTCGATCCTTTTTTGCGGCGCATGTTGGCGCGGAAGGCAGTTCTGCATTAGTTTCGGATGTCAGAAACTAATGTATGCTGTGCGCTGGCGGCAGCGTTTTGCCGCGGCATTTTACCGCTACGTTCGACCTGGCCTGAACCACAGATTGAAGCAAAAGATGTCCAAAAAGCCTTTTCTTGTAACCCTTCTGCCCGCCATAGAGGTGGATCTTGGGCGCTGGCTTTTGCATCATTGGCAAATAGATTATGATGAGCATCCCCATGCGCCGATCTTTCATATTTTAGCGCTGTTCTGGTATGGCTTCGGTCCAAAGGGCTACCCGCTTTTTATCCGTGACAGGCAGAAATATTCCACGGTCGAGGGCATGGTGAAAAATCTCGATCCGCTCGTGGCGCCTGAAATCCGCCTTGTGCCCGATGCAACCAGCGAGAAAGCGCTGCATGACGAGGTAATGAAACTTCGGCACGAGTTTCACGCCGAAATTGGCAGTGGTTCGCGAACCTGGGCCTATTTTAACCTGCTGCCCCATAAGAAACTTACATGGGGCAGCTTCACCACCGGCGTCCCATGGTGGGAGACGTTCTTTCTCAGCTTTGGCTACGGCATCATCAAGTACCTGCTGTCGAAGTCGATCGGCCTGGGAGCGAAACAGGCCCAAGTGGGGCTCGACAAGGTCAGAGCCGATTTTGATCGTTGTGAAGCGATGCTATCGGACGGCCGGCAATACCTGGTGGGCGACAGGCTTACGCTGGCCGACCTCACCTTTGCCACCGCCGGTGCACCGATGGTCCTGGCCAACGGTTACGGCGGGCACTTGCCGACGATCGATGAAGTCCCGCCCGAAATGCGCTCGATCATAGCGGAGTTGCGCACCCGGCCCGCGGGTGCCTATATTCAGCGCATTTATGACGAACATCGTTTGAAGGCACCGGCTCGGTCGTCCTGACGGGGAAGCCGTTTCCCTACCGTGGCCATTCAGGCAGCATCGACTGCCTCTGGTTTTTGCCTTCGACCGCGCTACAATGAGAGCCTCAAGGGAGGTCGAAGGTGCAACGTGAAAACCGCAGGCTGGCAGCGATTGTTGCCGCAGACGTTGCCGGATTCTCCCGTCTTATTGGCCGCAACGAGGAAGCTACGCTGCGCGCGTTGCGCGCCCATCGACGGGAATTGATCGACCCCTTGATCGAGGATCACGGCGGCCGGATCGCCAATACCGCCGGCGACAGCATGCTGCTCGAATTTTCCAGCACCGTCGATGCCATGCGCGGCGCGCTGGCAATACAAGCGGGCATGGCCGAGCGTAACCGGGATGTCGACGCCGATCGCCGGATCCGCTTTCGCATCGGCGTCAATGTCGGCGACGTCGTTTCCGAAGGCGAGGACCTGTTGGGCGACGCGGTTAACGTGGCCGCGCGCCTGCAGGAAATTGCCGAGGCGGGCGGCATCTGCATTTCCCGC
>JAJFGG010000050.1 GCA_021776235.1 Alphaproteobacteria bacterium
CTTTTTCCATAAGGATATCACGCATGACCTCCGCCTCGGCTGGTCCGTGGCGGCCAACACCGCCGGTCACGACGAAACGCCCGCTGCCCGACTGTTCCGCTATCCTCGCCGCGCCTTCCGCGCGCCGCCGTAACGAACCGCTGGGGGAGCCATCGGCGCGCACCGCCGCGCCAAAGACCACCAGATAAGGCACTGGCATCTCGGCCATCAACACCTATCCTTCACAGAACACGGCGCAAGGTTTGAAATTGCATACATCAGCCTATTGATTTGCAGGCAGGCTTTCGCAGAAGCCCGGCGGTGTTGGGGCGTCGTTGCTGCCGATTTGATACTTTCGCCACCTTGTTGGCGATCCGAGCCATTTTTCAAAATTGCCGATTGCCTTTTTCAGTTTTCGAGACCTGGGATCGTTACCGCTATAATTTTTTAGTTTGGCAAATTTTCTCTCAAAAAAGGCCTTGTGGGCGTCACGTTGGCTCTCGGTGAAGGTGAAGAATATCTGCCCTGACGTCATATCTTCCAGCCCAAGCGCGATACCATAAGCCAGTTTTTTTACACCCGGGCCCGGCTTGATGGACAATGGCGGCCGCAGTACACCGACCAGACGTGTATTCGAGGGACCGGGAATATTGTTCTTGTCGATCCATTGCCGGTTCCACTGCATGCGTTTTTCCAACCGGCGCTGGCTGCCCAGGGCCTTCTCAAGAACGGTCTCGTGAACACTTGCCCGGGAGCCCGGAGGCACCCAATTGAAATTGTCCTCACCGATGAACAATTCATACTCCCAATTCTCCCGCGGCATCTTGTAGCGGCCAGACCACTTGAAAGGATAGCTCCAGTTCGGGTCCTGATACGGGGTGGCGTCACGCAACGCAATGTAGGGCCGCTTGAGTTGGATCGGTTGGCCGGCCGGTTTGTGGTTTTTCATGAAGCTCAACTCGACCCCGATAACATCGCAGCCCAATTGATCGCCTCGAAAGTAGTGGTTCTCAAGGCCGAATTGCAGCTCGAAACCATATTCAGGATCAAAGGATTGGATTAATGACCTTGCCGGTACGCCGCTGATATGCACGGGCGTTCCGTTGACCGTAACCTGGTAGGTGAAGGCATCCGCATCGAGGGATGCCAATTTATCCGCCTGCACGGTAAAGACCGTGTAACCCACACCTCTGATGTCTCCGGACTGGCGCCGCTCGCGCAAGGTGCTTAGGGAAGGCGCATACCAGAAATTTTGTTTCCTGATCGCGGGCTGGGCATGTGCCGCGCCGATCAGCCCTGGCCAATGCCAGCCCGTATCCGGGCGACAGCCGCGGACCCATTGCTTCACGCTGTCCGCGTCCTCCAGCGCGCAGTGTTCGCCGTAGGGGCAGCGCAGCTCGACCAGGGATTCAAGGCCGGTCAATTTGGCGGCTGCCCTCAGGCATAGTTTGGTGACGACGGCGCTGTTGGCGTTGTTGTTCCCGGTACGAGGCTCCATGCGCAGTTCAGCCTGGTAACTGTGTCCGACCTGCGGCAGTTCGATATAGTCCGGAAAGCGGCCAACATCGATCACGCTTTCGTAGGCCGCACGTTGAACCGGCCGGACCGGTTCAATCATCATTTTGCCCTGGCTCAGAAAATTGCCGGTGTTCTCGAAATCTGTGATCTTTATCGCGATGGGCAGGCGCTGCCCCTTGAGGGAGGCCAATGCCTGGCTGAAATCCGCCGACCGGCGACCCAAATAACGGATGATGGACTGGCTGACCGCCGCGCTCGCTTCTTCGGGTGAACTGGGATAAACCTCCCGCCAGTCCGGTTCTATCAAGCCAAAGTTCACGTTGGTGGGTTGCCGGCCTTGCTGAAGACGCCTGATATTCATCCAGAACGCATAATCCGCGACCCGGGCATTGAGTTCGCCGGGGTCGACTTTGATTTCCAGAACATATTCAGATACATCACTGGCCGGCGCGAAATCCTGCTGATTGAAGATACCGCGAAGCCGGGAAATCAGCTTCTTCCTTGCTTGCAGCTTGAATTCGTTGACGCCACCGGCGGGCCAGCTATTGACGATCTCGTCGTGGAATTCAGCAGCGATCCTGACGCCGATCACCTGCGCCGCCGCGCCACCGACGATAAGCAATGGCGTAACTGCGGAAATTAGTGTGAACAACGCGACATGGATGAAAATGCTTCGGGTCATTGCATGATCACTCCAATTATCGTCGGGCCAATAGCTGGATCTGGCAAGGTAACCTGCCCGGAGATGATTGCCGTAGTGCTATCGTCACGGGTTACACTTGCCGAAATTGTGCTGCCGGCGGCGATGGCGGTCGCCGAAAGGCTGATCGGGTGGTTCCACATGGCGCTGTAATGCTGCACCCGGCGCGTGTTTTTTATGGCGCGTTCCAGTTCGAAACGCCAATCAAGGGTCAGACCGGCGGTCGGTTCGACGTCCGCTGCCGCGCCCAGCCATACTGTTTCGCCGCGATAACCGGCGCGCGGCTTCAATGTCAGATCCGTTGTTTGACCGGCCGCGGATATCGTCACCCGCAGGGTCCGGCTTTCGTTGCCAAAGATTGGCAGTTTCCCGGCATGGGGCCTGATCAGAACGATGTGCCGGCGCCTGAAGTCGCCGGTGATCGTTAGTTGCTGACGGTGAAAAGAGGCCACCGGCCTTTCGACCCAGGGCAAGCCATCGGCTTTGACGTGGAAGGCGCGCGTTGCCAAAAAGCCGGTCGCAACAAGATGCCTGACTTTCGTCCGCGCCGGCACGACCAGACGGCTCCTGGTGCCGGGCCCATCGATGTCCTGGATTTCGACCGTTCTGGCGCGATCATGTTGCGCATTGTTAATGACGATGGTGCCGAAGTTGGCCGGCACCAATGCCATAAACGCCACGGCGGTAATCACAATCACCCCGAGGAACCAACGCCGTTGCATGATCCTTTCGTCGATAAAAGTCTGCAGCTCCGCCTTTCGGTTTTTCGAAACCAAATTGCCGAGAAAGGCAATCCAGGCGAACAGGCCGCCCAGGCCCAGCAAGCCGCCGATCACCGGAAACAGGTCCGTGAAATAAAGCACCCAGCCCAGCATCAGGGTGCCGGTCAGGATCAGAAGCAAGAGATTAAGGAAGAACATTGCCTGCCACCCGCAAAAGAAACCTGGGCTTTCTCCAAAATCAGTGAAGGCCGGGTTGCACAGTGTATCGAAACGAGAAATTCGCGCAAATAGCGTTGCATCTGTGCCAATCGGTTGGTACCCGCTTTGGCCGGGTTGGAAGAAAGGCGCGATGGTGACTACAATACGGACAGGGAAGGAGTACCACGCATGATAAAGAGATTTTCAAGCCTGTTCGCCGGACACATCGACCTCGGCGACATGGGACAGGAGGCAACACCGGCCAACGAGCGGCGATATTCCGATGCCCAACTGGCCACGATTTTCGACAAGACGGAGGCCATGGCCCGCTGTATGGATGACCTGGGCTACGATACTTTTTGGCTGGCCGAGCATCATTTTCAGCGCGAAGGTTATGAATGCATTCCCAATCTGCTGATGATGGGGGTGCACCTGGCGCATCTGACCAAGAATTTGCGTATCGGTTGTGGTTTCAATATCGCGCCCATGTGGCATCCCTTGCGCCTGGCCGAGGATTTCGCCATGGCGGACCATATGACCAAGGGCCGGGTGGTCTTTGGCGTCGGCCGGGGCTACCACACCCGAGAGGTGGAAAGCCTGGGCGGGCCGATGCTTGACAAGGACGCCAACCGCGAGATCTTCGAGGAACAGGTCGACATCATCTTCAAGGCCTTTAACAACGAGGCTTTTTCCCACGAAGGCAAATATTACACATTGCCGGCCGAAGTGCCCTACCGCGGTTATGACCTGAAGGAATTGACCCTGGTGCCCCGGCCCCGGAGTCTGCCGGTGGAATGCTGGCAGCCCGTGGTCAGCGCGACCCCGCGGGGCCTGGATTTCATGGTCAAGCACGGCATCAAGGGCGTGATCGGCGGCGGCTCCGCCCTGATGGCGGAAAGTTCCGTATTGGCTTTCCAGGAGGCCAATCAACGGGCCGGTAAAGAGACCAAGCTGGGCGAGGATTTGTGTTTTGGCATTTCCTATCATCTGGCGCCGACCCGGGAACAGGCCCTCAACGAGGCCAGACCGTATTACGAAGAGCACGGCAAGATGTTCGCGCCCCTTGGTTTCATGGGCCCCATGGAGGACGAACAGCTCGCCGCCCTGGGCCGGCGCGGCGGCTGGGCCGACAGCGGCCTGGCCAGCCTGGAAACTTCCTGCGAACGGGGGGCCTGGTATTGCGGTCCGCCCGAGGGCTTCGTGGAATACCTTCAGGAACTGGGCGAGAAATACCCGGGCCTGGAAATGGTCAACGTGCAATCCAGCATGGGCACGCCATTGGCGGTCATGCTGGAGCAACTGGAATGGTTCGCCAAGGACGTGATGCCAAAGGTGTAGGCATTACATTAAGGACTATTGCCGTTGCGGGCGCCGCGCGACAAGTCGGACGACGGCCGCCGGCTTGCCGGGAAAGCGCCCGCCGCGCCGGATCACGGTTTTCTCCTGCAACAGCAGGATTTCCGCTCTATCGAGGGATTGGCGCAAAAGGGCACTTGAATACAGGCGGTCCGGATCGTCCGGGCCGCCGAATTCGTTATCGGCATGTGCCTTTCCATAGGCTTCGAAAATCAGCACGCCGTCGGGCTTCAAGGCCTGGTACATGGCGTTGAGCAGGATCTGCTGTTCGCGAGAATCCGAGTGGATAAAGAACGTGACCACCAGGTCGAAGGCCGCAACAGGCCAATTCCAATTGATAAGATCGGCCTGCAGGGTCTGAATGGAAACGCCCCGATCTGCGGCCAGCGCCCGCGCTTTTGCCAGGGCATTGTTGGAGAGGTCCACCGAGAGAACGTTCAGGCCTTGCTCCGCCAGCCAGACGCCGTTGCGCCCCTCGCCATCGGCCACGGCCAATACGCGGGCGCCAGGGATTAGTCGGTCTGTCTGCGTGACCAGAAAGTCATTTGGTTCGGTACCGAACAGATAATCCTTACCCGCGTATCTCTCTTCCCAGAATTTCTGCCTATCCTTCATGCGGTCATGTCCGAATCTGTGCGACGCCGATTAATCTATCTTGTTTTCGTCCTTGTACATGACCTTGGCCCTGGTGGTGCGGACCCAGTCTTCGATCTGTTGCATGGACTGGTATTTGGCCATATCAAATTGGTCCCAGTGGCGGATTTCCTCCAGTTCCTTTTTCCAGCGTTTATAGGGGGGCTGGGCCGGCGGGCCGAAACACATGATATCCAGCACGGACAGATCATCGGGTACGCCCAATAGAGGCTTAAAGGCGTTTTGCGCCTCTTCCTGGCCGATGGCGGTGACCCACCAGACCGCATAACCCAGGGCGGAGGCTGCCAGGTGCGCTGACATGGTGGCCGCCGCCACGCTTTGCAGCAATATGCGCTCGGCGTTCTGGTGGTACATTTTGTCCAGATCCGAGCCGTCGCCCAGCACCGGGAAGGCGCGGGTAAAGCGGAAATCGCCGACCACGGCGATCAGTCCCGGCGCGGTCTTCATGCCGGCATAATTCGGTGTCGGAAATTTCATTTTCAGTTTGCCCCGCCGCCGCGCCTCCGCCACGAAATAATCGCCAAGCTGTTCTTTCAACGCCGGCTCTGTCACCACGATAAAATGCCACGGCTGCGCGTTGGCCCCGGATGGCCCATGGCGCGCCGCTTCCAGGATCAGATCGTAATGCTCACGCGGCATTTCGAAATCAGCATCGAACGCCCGGGATGTGCACCGGTCCCGCACCACCTCCATCAAGGCCACGTAAGCGGCGGGTATGGCTGACGCCATAATGTGATCCTCCCATTGATGTTTCGCCATTCTTAGCAAATCGTCCGGAACGGGCGAAACGAATTCGGGCATGCTACAATTCCGGCCAAGGGCCTGGCGCAAAGGGAAGGGAATTAGGATGCTGCTTTCGACGTCGATGTTGTTCGAGGCGCGCAATTTTGCACTGGAGCTGGGCGGCGCCCTGGCCGAACTGACCCTGGCCTACGAGACCTACGGCACCCTGAACGCCGCCGCCGACAACGCAATTTTGCTGTGTCATGGCTACACTTCGAACCCCCATGCCGCCGGCGATGGGGCGGGATGGTGGCATAACCTGATCGGGCCCGGCCGGGCGATTAATACGGACCACTACTATGTCATCTGCAGCAATATGATCGGATCAGCCTTTGGCAGCACGGGACCGGGCAGCCCGGACCCCGCCACGGGTGCCCCCTATGGTCGCGGTTTTCCCGAAATAACGACCGGTGACATGGTGTCCGCACAGGCCTTGCTGCTGGATGATCTTGGCGTTGGGCAACTGGCCGCCGTGGTTGGTTTTTCCTACGGTGGCTATCTGACTTTCCAATGGGGTGTCAGCCATCCGGACCGGATGCGCGCCCTGGTCCCGGTCGCCACCTGGAACAAGAGCCGCGGCGGAGTGGAATCGATCATCGAGATCGAGGACCGCTTCGCGCAATGCCCGGGCTGGAACGGTGGGGATTATTACGGCCGGGAAGAAGAAAGCGGTGTGCGTGACATGCTGGTCAGCCTGCGGGTCGAAACCCTGCGCGGTTACGGGGTTGACCGTGCGTTGGCCGACCGGCTGGGCAGCGAGGCCGCGGCAAACGAGGGCCTGGAGAAACTTGGGCGTCAGTGGGCCGGCCAGTTTGATGCCAATGCCCTGATCGTCCTGCGCCGGGCGGCGGTGCTCTTCAACGCCTGGGACAACGCCGCCAATATCAAGGCGCCCCTGCTGTATGTCCTATCCAATACGGACCAGCGTTTCCCGGCATCGGAACTTGCCAAGCCGACCATGGCGCATCTGCTGGCCAGCGGCGTGGACGCCAGCTATGTGGAAATCGACAGCCCGTACGGCCATCTCGCGCCGACCGAGGACTGGCAAAAATGGGCCGGTGATCTGGAGGCCTTCCTCGATCGCCATGGGTTGGGCGTTTAGGCGCGCGTCTAACGCCAGAAGATTGGTTCGAGCAGCGCTGTCGGAATTCCAATGACGGTCAGGCAGCATCAATATCCCCTGGCCGCAACAGCCGATCGTTGTTATTGACATTGCCGCCCTTATTTCGGACCCGCTGGCCCATGAAACCCAACTTCCTCATCGCTTTCTCCTGTGGCCATGGCGCCATAGATTTGGTGCCGATTGCGATGTACATCCTTATCCCGGCCTTCGGCACGGCCATGGGGCTATCGCCGGTTGAGGTCGGGCTGCTGTTCATGATCCACAGTCTCGGCGCCTCCCTGGCCTTTTTACCGGCGGGAATGCTGGCCGATCATGTGGCCAATCGCGGCATTTTGCTGGCCGCGACATTCTTCTGGGTTGCCATCGGTTATTTCACGGCTTCGTTCGCCGACGGTTTCTGGGCTTTCGCAATCCTGATTGCGATTGCCGGTATGGGCGACGCTGCCTGGCATCCCATTGCCACGGGCGTGCTGGCGCAAATGCATAAGACAAGACGCGCTTATGCCATCGGTATGCATGCCGTTGGCGGCCATGTTTCCGAGGTTATAGCGTTGCCCGCAGCCGGCTTGCTGCTGGCCTTATGGGATTGGCGCCTCGCCATGCAGGTGCTGGTCGTCCCCACATTGCTCATGGGATGCTTCTTTATTTTCGTCGCGCCAAAAGTACCGCGGCACGTCAACTCCCGGCCAACGCGGGCAGACTTCGCGGCGATCTGGCAGGTCTGGACCACAAGGGCGGGATTGCGGGTTATTGCGCTCTTTACCTCGTATAACATGGGGCTTTTCGCGATCATCACCATGACCCCGCTTTATCTCAAAGCTAATCACGGCTTCGCCTGGCTTGATACGGCCATCGCGCTCTCCGTGATGATGCTGTTAGGCGCACTGGCGCAGCCATGGATGGGCAGGATATCCGACAATGTCGGGCGGCGGCCGTTGATCGTCTTCGGCAACGCAATTGCGGCCGGCGCGGCATTTGCCGCCTGGCTGTCATCCTCCTTCGCGCTCACGCTTATTGCCCTGGGGGTCGCGCTGACCGTGCTGGTGGCCATTCGGTCCGTGCTGCTGGCGGCGGCCGTCGACCACGCCGGCGGGCGCGAAGGTACCAGCCTGGGCCTGACCTTTGCCTTCATGGACGGCTTCGCCGCCTCTGCCGCGGTATTGGCCGGGCTTGCCGGCGAGAGTGATCTGGCGAATGCCTTCCTACTGGCAAGCGGCTTTTCCTTGCTGGCGTTTGTCCTTGCTGTCGCCACACCGGATACCGCAGGCGCGACACCGGATACTTCGACTGCCGGACAATATACCGCGCCGTAAGTTGCTTCCGGGCTATTCCGGGTCATTGGATGGCGTCCACAGGCCATGCGGCGGTTTCGCGAGTTTTTTGCGGCATGGCGCCGGATTGCCGCTCTTTGATAAGGGTCAAGGTAGGACCACATCCTGCCGGTTAGATTTCAGCCATCTTTCCAATGATGAAGGGCTGTCGGCAGATGGATTTCGGCTTTTCGGACCGGTCCATGGAATTACAGGGCACGGTGCGCCGATTCATGCAGGACTATGTTCTGCCCCACGAACACGCCTATCACGCGGATGTTTCCAAGGGCATCTATCCGCCGCAAGTGGTGGAAGACCTGAAGGCGCTGGCCAAGGATGAGGGGCTTTGGAACTTCTTTCTCCCAGCCCTGCCCAAGGACGCGCCCGGCACCGGGCTTGGCAATCTCGAATATGCGCCGCTGGCGGAAATCATGGGGCGGATTTATTGGGCCTCTGAAGTTTTCAACTGCAATGCACCGGACAGCGGCAATATGGAGTTGTTGCATCTGTTCGCGACGCCGGCACAAAAGGAACGTTGGCTGAAGCCTTTGTTCGAAGGCGAAATTCGCTCCTGTTTCATGATGACCGAGCCCGACGTCGCCTCGTCCGACGCCACCAACATCCAATTCTCCATCCGCCGGGCTGGCGACGACTATATTCTGGATGGACGCAAATGGTTCATCACCGGCGCCCTGGATCCCCGCGCCAAGTTGGGCATTGTCCTCGGCGTGACGGACCCGGACGGCCCGCGGCACGCACAGCACAGCCAGGTGATGTTCCCCATGGCTACGCCGGGCATCGAGATCGAGCGGAATATCAGCTACATGAACCATCTGGCACCCGAAGGGACCTGCGAAGTGGTTTTCCGCGGCGTCCGTGTGCCGGCGGACAATCTGCTGGGTGAGGAAGGCGCGGGTTTTGCCATGGCCCAGGCGCGCCTGGGGCCGGGGCGCATCCACCATTGCATGCGCTCCATCGGGCAATGCGAAGTGGCGCTGGATCTGATGTGTCAACGGGCCCTGGAACGCCGGGCCTTCGGCAAATATCTGCATGAATACGGCAATATCGGCGATTGGATCGCCGAGGCCAGGATCGAGATAGAGCAGGCCCGCTTGCTGGTGCTGAAGACCGCCTGGATGATCGACCGGGAAGGCAACCGCGCGGCGCGGAAAGAGATCTCCATGATCACTGCCCTAGTGCCGCCCTTGCAGACCAAGATCGTAAACCGTGCGATCCAGGTTTTCGGTGCCATGGGCCTCTCGCCGGATACGCCGCTGCCGTATTTGTGGAGTTGGGGGCGGGCGCTGCAAATCCTCGATGGCCCCGACGAGGTGCACCTGCGCGCGGTCGCGCAACACGAGATCAAACGTGCCCAAGAGGAGCGCGGCAACAGCGTCGTCCCCGAAGGCTATCGGCAAAGCCGTTTCGTACCGCCAAAGGCGGAGTAGCCAGGCGGGCCGCTCGGATTTGCGGGGAAAGTGGGGGGCGCATTGGTTCGTGTTGCGGCCCAGATCTCAGGTTAATTCACAATTCAAGACGCCACTCCGTTGTTCAACAAATTGACGTAACCCGCGCAATCCTAATCTCTTAAGATCGGAACGCACCTTTTTACGACTCCGGCTTTTCGAAAACTTGGTGGCTTAAACCTTGAATCAATTTTCTTGTTGTCAAATTTATCGATTTTTCGATACTCGCCGCAATCGCCGTTTCTTCCGGCCAAAAGCTGAAGGCATGTTGGCAGTAAGTCTCATCAACCAATGAGCTATAACGCCTTGCAATGGTGGGAGCGCCTTCGGACAGAAATTCAACGTCTATTCCGATTGACGTACTGTTGGCCCAATGTCGACACATGCCACGAATTTTTCGCAGGCGGCTGTTAATGTCAACTGTCGCAATTATGTTCACGAAATTATGGGAACTTTCTTCAATAACGAATGCATAATCCAAAGCGCTTCTGACGTAGTTTTCAAGATCATTCTCAAGATAATAGGAAGCGTGAAATGTTTCGGTTATTGGCGAACTTCCCATGCGAGTTGTTGTTCTTTTAAGTCCGCTGCTGAATAATTTGTCGCCCTTGCGAGGTGCCACAACATAGATGCCGGATACCTTAATACGGTTCAGGCTTCCAGATAGTATGTCTTTGTCCGCTCTAAACTTCTCCACAGAAACTGTCATAGTATAGGGATGTACGAGTTTCCTTTCTAAACAAGCCGAAATAAGTAGCAGCGCAAAACACGACAAAGAAATTGTGATAATTGTTTTAACAACTCTACGGCGATTTTTCATCACGTGAATTGGACCTATTTTTATGCAACCTACAATACTGTTATCAATCTTAGTACCATTTGTCTAGCACAGTGGCTTCATATTCATTTAAGGAAAATGATGGGTGTCGGATCTTGTTGGGGTCTACCATCGGATTTTGAATAGTAAACTTCTGGCTTCCAGCGCCTTGATGATCCTGCGGATCGATCAGCGGTGCTGGCCGGCCGCTACGGCGATCTTGGTCACGGAGTAGCTGTGCGCGGTAAGCCCTCGTATGCAAATGCGGCCGCCGCCATCCGCATGAATTCTCTCGCGCCGCTCGCCTCGCGCGGTGACGTGATAAATCCTGCTGGCATATGTACAATTCAAGACCCGGCGACAATTTGCCTGATCACGGCAGTGGTGCCGCCGTTGCAGACCAGGATCGTTAATCGAGCGATCCAGGTTTTCGCTGCCATGGGCCTCTCGCCGGATACGTCACTGCCGTACCTGTGGAGTTGGGGGCGAGCCCTGCAAATCCTGGATGGCCTGGACGAATTGCATCTGCGCGCGGTCACCCACCACAAAATCAAACGCGTCCAGGAGGAACGCGGCAACAACGTCATCCCCGAAAGCTACCGCCAAAGCCGCTTCGTGCTGCCGACTGCAGGATAGGGCAGCGGCGCCACAGCAATAGTGAATCAACTATGGTCTATTTACCTATCGGTATCGGGCTCTTGCATTATCCATTGACGTGCTTCGGGCATACTGCGGAAAATCTGGCAGTCGTCAGCCTCGTAGTTGCAATACGCCGTGTACATTCTGGTCACTCCGAAATTTAGATCATCGTTCGCGATAAATGCTATGCGGGATGGCTTTGAATAGGTTGACCCATAGGCAATCCGCCGTAAATCATCGGCAGAGATAGAAATTTCGGTGACCTCCCGCAGGTCGATTATTCGGTTGAACGTCGCATTGTATTCTCCGTCCTCGCGTATTTGCTGCCGGACAGCAAGAACCTCGTCGGCGTTCAAAACACCATTTCCACGACCCATAACAACCCTGCGGGCTGTGTCGATTTCATATGAATAGGGCATCACGAAAAAATTTAGGTTTCTCGCATGATTTGTCAAATCATTTGCCCCTATCGGCAAGGCGGGGGGATTGGACCTGAAATTTGCCGCGCCCCCGGCCGCAGCGCGATTGACAATTCAGGACCGGAGCCCGGCGCGCCGCGTATCGGTCCGCAAGGTGCTTCTCGTTGCCTGGGATATCCCGTAGACTGGCGACAATTTTCCAACCTTCGTGTTAACTCAAACAGAGGAATTCCATGACCGCTTTTTATGAACTTCGCCAGTACAAAGTGCTTCCGGGTAAGATCGACGAATGGGTCAAAATCATGGAAGACGAGATAATCCCATTCCAGGTCTCGAAAGGTATGGTGATTTGCGGCAGCTTCCAGGGCGAAGATGACGACAGCGTCTATGTCTGGTTGCGCCGCTTCGAAAGCGAGGCGCAACGGGAAGCGCTCTACAAGGCCGTCTACGAGTCGGACTACTGGAAAAACGAGATGGCTCCCAGGGTTCCCGACTATCTGGACCGGCCGAACAATGTAGTGACGCGGATTATCCCGACGGGGAAATCCACCGTCCGCTGAGGCAGGCATATTGAAGCCTGTCCCGATGTCGCATAGATTTGCGGGCGGCGACATCGGATGGATCGGATGGATCGGATGAACCGGGCATGAGTGAAACGACATTTGCGGCTGCGGTGTATGCGCGTGATTTGCAGGATCGTAATGCGCTGTCTGACTTCGCGGCGGAATTGCGCGCCAGGGGGGTGCGTGTCGGCGGCCTGGTCCAGGACGTTTTGCGGGACGGCGCGGGCAAAATGACCGGCATCGACATGGTGGCGCTTGATACCGGGCAGCGGATCGCCATTAACCGTCCGACCAGGGAAAATCTGGAAAACAAGACCTGTTCATTGGATACCTCGGCCCTGACGGAATCGACAGAGGCCCTGCGCCGGGCGATTCGCGAAGGCGTGGATTTGATCGTGCTGGAGAAATTCGGCGAACAGGAACAAAAAGGCCAGGGCCTGAACGATGAAATATTCATGGCCATCGCCGAGGAAATTCCCCTGCTGATCGCAGTGCCCGAATTCGCCCTGGATCTGTGGCAGGAACGCACGGGCGCCATGGGCGAGACCCTGCCTTACAGTATCGATGCCTTCCAACGCTGGTGGGCCACAGCGCGCCCGGACCGGCAGGCCGGGTAAAACGGGTAGCGCAGGATGTCGTCGCGGGAGATGATCACAGACAGCGCCGATCCGGCCCGCTTTCGTGTCGATCGGCGGATTTATACCGATCCGGATATCTTTGCCCACGAACTGCGCCGGATATTTGAACGCACCTGGGTCTATCTCTGCCACGAAAGCCAGATCCCGGGCCATGGCGACTATTACGCCAGTTATATCGGCGCCCAGCCGGTTTTTGCTATCCGTCAGCGCGATGACCGGATCGGGGCCTTCATCAACGCCTGTTCGCATCGCGGCGCCGTTCTGACGCCGCGCAGGCAAGGCCGGGCCCGCACCCTGGTCTGCCGTTTCCACGGCTGGTGCTTCAATACGGACGGTGATTGCATCCGGGTCAAGGACGAGGCGGAGGGCTGGCCGAACGGCATCGGACGGGAAAAATATGGCCTGACCCCGGTGCCCCGCGTTGCCAATTACCGCGGTTTCGTCTTTGCCTGTCTCGACCCGGGCGTGGGCGGGTTGGCGGATCATCTGGGCGCGGCCCGGCCCTTTATCGATCTGCTGTCGGATCAATCACCCGACGGTTTGGAAGTGGTTCCCGGCCAGCAGACCTATCTGATCCGCGGTAATTGGAAGATGCAGGCCGAGAACGGCGTCGATGGCTATCATGTCAGCACGGTCCACCGGATCTTTGGCCAGGCCATGGGCCGGCGCGAGGCCCTGGGCGACAATGCCGACAAGCGGCCGACGGAAGCGGGCCGCATCAAGGGCACCGTTGCCAGTGGCTGCTATGACCTGGGGCATGGCCACAACATGATATGGGCCGGCCGGGCAAATCCGGCGGTGGCGCCGTTGTTCGAGGCCGAAGAGGCGCTGTTGCAGCGCTTTTCCAGGGAGAAAGTTGATTGGATGCTGCGCCGTGGCCGCAACCTGTTTCTGTTTCCCAACGTGCAGCTGATGGACCAGTCCTCCACCCAGATCAGGGTGTTCCGCCCTCTGGCCCCGAACCGCACCGAAGTCCGGGTCTATTGCATCGCCCCCAAAGGGGAAAGCCGGGCGGCACGCATTGCCCGCCTGCGCAAGTTCGAGGATTTCTTCATGGTCACGGGCATGGCCACGCCGGACGATCTGGCGGCCCTGGAAGATTGCCAAATCGGCGCCCTGGGCCGTCAGGCACGCTGGAACAATATGGAACGCGGCCTGGAAATGGTCACCGTGGGAGCGGATGCCCATGCCAAGGCACTCGCCGCCGAGGTGGTCAGCAGCGCCGCGCGGTGGGACCATGAAACCCTCTATCATGGCTATTTTCGTCAATGGGCCGCCCTGATGGCTGCTGAACACACTGCCCATGGAGACTGAGCTGTACCAACAGGTCCGGGATCTGTTGTATCTGGAGGCGGATCTGCTGGACCGTCAGCGCTGGGATGAATGGCTGGCCCTGTATGCGGACGACTGTGTCTATTGGGTGCCCGCCTGGCTGTCCGAGGATGAGTTGGGTGACGATCCGGAGATGCAGGTCAACATGATCTACATTGTCGGCAAGCCCGGCCTGGCCGCCCGCCTGCACCGCATTTCCTCGGGCCAGGCCTATGCCGAACTGCCTCTCTCGCGGACCTCGCATCTGGTTGATACGGTGCGGATACTGGCCAGCGGGGAGGCCGCCGTTTCGGCTTCGGCGAAATGGCTGACGCTTTCCGTCGACGCCCGCATGGGCAAGCAGATCCGTGGTGGCTGGTACGAGTACGAGTTGCGCCGCGAGGCTGGCGCCTTACGCATCGGGCGCAAGAAAATTGTCCTGCTGGAAGACGTGATCGATGGCGCCGTCGATATTCATCAGATCTGAAATCGTCGGATCAGACCGGGCCGCACACTGACGGGTCCTATTTCACGAAGACGATTTCAGGCAGGAAGGCCGAAACCAGCCAGTTCGGCGCATCGACGATCTCGGATATTTTCAGATCGACGGCCACCGAGCACAGGACATAGGATTCCTGCCAGGACAGTCCCCGTTCCTCCATCAGATGGTCTATCATGTAACGGATCGCCTGCTGTGAGTTGGCGAAAAGGTCCGGGCCCTGGGCCGTGGTGGCATAGTAGGGCCCGGTATTGGTCGACGAACACAGCGGTCCGTGGGTTCTTAATCTGGGTTCGGCGAAGTTTTTTTGCGGTAGCAAGTCGAACTTCAAGGTGATGTTCGACCAGGTCTCAACGGCCGTGACACAGCATTCGCCGTCGCCCTGGGCGGCATGGGCATCGCCGGTGCTGAACAAGGCGCCTTCCACCTGCACCGGCAAATACAGGGTCGAGCCGACCGTGAGGTGCTTGTTGTCCATATTGCCACCGGTTTCCCGTGGCGGCATGGTGGAATGGGCACCCGGCAGGGCCAGTGCATTGCCCATGATGCCGGCAAAGGCAGCCACGGGCACGGCGATATCGTCGCGCTGGCGCATGCGGGCATGGCTGCCGTCGGACAGGTCCCAGATCTGCAGATAGGCGTCCGGCACCTCTGCCTCGGGCAACAGCCCGCGGCCCTTGCGCACGGCCGTCCAGCCGAAGGAGGCGGCGAAGTCCATGGCGATGACCTCCACGGCAAGCACATCTCCGGGCGCGGCATCGCGTATATAAACCGGGCCGGTCAGGGGATGGCCGACAAAAGGTCCGCGGTTGAGCACGTCCTCGGCGCTGGAATCAGGATCATAGTAATTGTTTGCCGCATCCCGCGTATGGAAGGTTACCGTATCGCCCGCATCAATGCTCAGGCGCGGCGCGATCGCGTTGTCCCAGGTCTGATGGATTACATCCGAGTCCAGTTCGTAGTGATTGCTCATGCCGCCTCCGCCATTTCCGGCCAGATGACAAAGCCGGTTCCCGAACGCCAGCTTTGCGACGGGGCATAGCCAAGCACATCCGCCGATCCCTTGGTAAAGGCCAGCGCCAGCGCCCAGGCCAGCAACTCAGCCGTGCCTCCCGATCCGGCTTCCTCCATTCTTTCCAAAGTACATTCGGTCAGAAGTTTCTCGTGATCGCCCTGGGCCAAAAGCTCCAGGAACCAGAGATCGAACGCCTCATCGATAAAGAAATACCGTGGACCGCCCGGTTCATGGGACAATCCGCCCGTACCCACAACCGCGATCCGTTCGTTGCCTTGGTATTCGTTGATGATACGCCGCAGGATTAGCCCGACTTCATAGGCGCGGCGCAATTCGGGGATTGGCGGTACGGTACAGTTCATGGTGATGGGAATGATCGCCCGCCCCATACCGGGGTTAAGGTGTGCCAGGGGTACGGACACCGAGTCGTCGAATTGCATGTCTCGTTTGTGCGCCATGGCAAGGCCATGACGGGCCGCCTGGTTGACGATAAAACGGGCCAGGGGCGCATGGCCATCGACCTGGTACTTCGCCAGATTAAGCCAGTCATCATACCAATCGGCCGGGCCAACATGTTGCACATCGACCCCAACGGTATATTCGGGCGTATTGCTAAGCGGCCAGTTCAACAGATGATCATTGCCGACAAGGAGCAGCAGATCGATCCTGCGTTCGTCCAGATGGTGGCGCATTTTCTCGAATGCCGATAGGGCCATGACCTGTTCCTCCTGTGGCGCGGCATCGAACCAGCCGGTCAATCCGGGCGAATGGGTCATGGCCATGACTGCGGTGACCTTACTCATTATGCTCTTTCTCCCGATCCCAGATTGTGCCGCCCAAGGCCTGTTGCGCTTCTTCTGCAAATGCATCCCGATAGGCCGTCATGGCCGGGTGATTGTTTGTCATACCGGTGGCGCCGTAAAACAGGCGCAATATATGCGGGATTAAGTACTGGTGGACGCCGATGTCCATGAGGCGGCGAATATCAACATCCTTCAACGCTTGATATTCCACGGTCGAGCAGCCGAATTCCCGGCACAGCGCGTCGAGATCGTTCAGCCAGCGATCACGCAATATGGCATCCTTACGGACGTAGTAGATCATATCATTCAGCGGCAGGGTCTTATCAACCCGTTCGACGTTGCCCATGCTGTCAGCCTCCTCGAATTAAACCGCTAACCCAATTTCCGTTGTCTCTTAGGATTTGGCAATCCCGGGCCCTTGGTGAAAACCAGGACCAGACGCTCTCCGTCCAACGTGGCAACGCCATGTTGAACGCCTTTTGGCACAAATACGACACTGCCTTTCTTGACGGCAACATCCTCCTGTTCAGCAAAGGTGACCATGCCGCGGCCGTCCATGCAGAAAAAGATTTCGTCCTGGTTCGGATGGACATGTGTCTTGGTGAATTGCCCCGGTTCGTAGCAAACAATTTCGGAGACGATGATCTCCGATTGGAAAATCTTCTTGCGTACCAGCCGCGCATCCTTGTCGAACTCTACCAATTCGTCGAGATCCATCGCCGTGACCACATCGGTTAGCGCCATGGTCCATGCAAGCCTTTTTCAATTTGTACGAAATTGCATCTGAACAATGGCATAGTGTCGCCGCGAGCCAAAATTGATTTCTGGCGGTGCCGGGTGGCTGCCAGGAGATATTGCCAAGCGTGGCGTTGCAGGCGATGTTGCTAGCCAACGGTTGGCGAAATCTGATGGGACCGCGGATGACGGATAGGGCGGCAATAGACGGCGGTTGTGTCGTCCGATTGGCCGAGGCAACAGATTGCGATGCCGTTGCCGGCCTGATGGGCGGACAGAACGATTATCATGTCGAATTGGTGCCCCACATGGTCAAGCAGGTTGGTCCCACGGGCACGAAAGCCTGGTGCGCCAGTCAACTGGCCGATCCAAGCTACACGATATTCCTGGCGGAAACGCCCGCTGGCGAGCCGCTTGGCCTCTTGATGCTGCACAACAAGATCTATCCCGATACCGCCGTGACCTACGGCGTGAACCTTGCCTTTATCGATGAGCTGTTCGTGACCGCCGGTCATCGCCGTCTCGGGATCGGCAAGGCCCTGATCATGGCCGCAAAAGATTACGCCGTCGCGGCGGGGTGTGAGGGCCTTAGCCTCAATGTCTGGGGTGCGAATAAACTGGCGATTGAAGCCTACAATGCCTTGGGTTTCGAGAACGTCTATCAACGCATGACCTGGCCACTGGACAAGCCTTAGACGGCGGCGCTGCGGGCCACGGGATCCCGTGCAAGGGCGTTTCAGGCGCACGCCCTAATGACGGCGGGCGGCAACGATCAGGGCATCGATGGTGGCCTCCCCCAAGGCCTTCATGGCTTCGAGGCGGTGCATCCCCTCGATCAGGACATAGCGGTTATTGCCGCGGCGGACCTGGATCGGGATCTGTTGACCTTCTTCCAGAATGCTTTCGGCCAGTGTTTCCACCTTGTCAGGATCCAGGGTGCCGCGCCTTTTTGTCGGGACATAAATTTCCGCTACCTTGATCGCCAAACTTTCCATATTTGCCTCGTTGTAAGCATACCGATAATTGAGCGGGCCATAAGACAATCTATGCCATCGACAGGCGTCCGTGGCAATGAGGCGGATGCCATGGGCGGACACGGTTGAATGGCGGTGGCCCATTTCAGACAGTTTTGATACTGCTCGCGGCCCGCTACGCCTAGCGCGTTGCGGTGCTATCGGGTTTGGCCAGCAAATTGGCTCAGTCCGGATTGCTTTTCATTGCCTTTCGCCGGGCCAGCCAGGCATCAAGCGACCAATGGTCCCTGTGACGCAACAGCCAGATCGCGGCAAAGCCGCCAAGCGCGGCCAGCGCGATGGCATTGTTGCGGTTGACCGGGTAATTGTCTTCGATCACGAACGGTGCCGATAGAATGGGCAGAATGACGATGACGGTCACCAGGTGCATGGCAAAAAGCAGTCCGTAGGATACGCTTCGCCAAAGCCCCAAGGCCGCCGCGATGCAGATCACAATCTGCACGCCGCCCATGAAATAGGGCAGGTTGGCGCCAATATCCAGGCCATGGAAATAGCCCCATATTCGCACATACTGTCCGGGCTCGATTATCTTGTTGACGGCCCAGACAAACAGAAACCAGACAAGCCCCAGACGCAATAGCAACAACCCCAGGGCGTCGCGCTTTTCGTTTCCCATGTGCAGCCAGTTCATCTCCGGCATGGAAGGATCCTTTGAAAAATTCGACGGCAATTTATTGTACCGTCATACTTGGCTTGAATGGTTCTGTTTGGTTCACATTCCCGTCAACGCCCGGGCGCGGAGGTGCCGATGTGATCTGCCTGGCAGGGTGGTTGATGTCATCGGGTTGGTCGTGCTGCTGCGCCGGCGGCGTGCCGCAAAGCGTGGCATTCGGGCGGAATGGCGATAATATGGGCGGCAGGGTCAAACAGGAGGACGGAGTGGAATGAGCGTGCGAAATTGTGATGTTGTCATTGTTGGCGCCGGATTCTCGGGGCTGTACCTTTTGCACCGTTTGCGTGGTCTGGGATATTCGATCCGAATGTTCGAGGCCGGGCATGATGTTGGCGGGACCTGGTATTGGAACCGTTATCCGGGCGCACGGTGCGATGTGGAAAGCATGCAATATTCCTATTCCTTCTCCGAGGAATTGCAGCAGGAATGGAACTGGAGCGAACGCTTTTCGGCCCAGCCGGAGATCCTGGAATACGCCGGGCATGTGGCCGACCGCTTCGATCTGCGCCGCAGTATCGAATTTGCTACCACCGTAACCAGCGCCCATTTTGACGAAGCGGACCGGCGATGGACCGTCGAGACCGACAAGGGCGAGCAACTTTCGGCGCAATTCTGCGTCATGGCCACGGGCTGTATATCGACGGCACAGATCCCGGATTTCGAAGGCCTGGCTGAATATCAGGGCGATACCTACCATACGGGAAACTGGCCTCACGAAGGCGTTGATTTCTCGGGCCAGCGCATCGCGGTCATTGGCACCGGTTCGTCCGGTATCCAGGCCATTCCGGTCATAGCCGAGCAGGCGGCCCATGTGACCGTCTTCCAACGAACGGCAAATTATTCGTTGCCCGCGCGGAACGGCCCGATGACCACGGAATACGCCCGCTCGTGGAAGGACAATTACGCCGCCCTGCGGGAGCAGCAGCGCCAGACCCCCAAGGGCGCCCTTCGCGAATTCAATGATGTGTCGGGCCTGACGGTTTCGGAGGAAGAACGCACGGCGATGTACGAGGCGCGCTGGTCCCTTGGTGGCGCCTCTTTATTGGGCACTTACAGGGACATACTGACCAATGCCGAGGTCAACGAGACGGCGGCGGAATTCGCCCGCGAAAAGGTTCGCGCCATCGTCGATGACCCGGCTGTCGCCGAGCGGCTGGCGGCAAAGGGATATCCCATCGGCACCAAACGCATTTGCATCGACAGCGGCTATTTCGAAACCTTCAACCGCGATAGCGTGGTGCTGGTGGACATCAACGACACGCCGATCGAGCAGATCACGGCCAGCGGTCTGCGCACCAGCGGCCATTCCTATGAATTTGACGCGATCGTCTTCGCGACCGGCTTCGATGCCATGACGGGAACGTTGTTCAAGATTGATATCCAGGGACGCGGGGGCGCCACGTTGCGCGGAAAATGGAATGCCGGGCCCCGCACATACCTTGGCCTGATGTCCGAAGCCTTCCCGAATATGTTCATGGTCACCGGGCCCGGCAGCCCCTCGGTTCTGACCAACATGATGGTTTCGATCGAGCAGCATGTCGATTGGATAACCGATTGTCTGCTGCATATGCGGTCCCGCGGGCTGGAGACCATGGAGCCAACCCTGGAGGCGCAGGACGACTGGGTCGAACACGTCAACGTGGTCGCCCATCGAACGCTCTTTCCGCTGGCCGCGTCGTGGTACATGGGCGCGAATATCCCCGGCAAGCCGCGCATCTTCATGCCCTACGTAGGCGGCGCCGGCGTTTATCGAGAAATCTGCGATAAGGTTGTCGCTGATGGCTATGAAGGCTTCCGCTTTCATCCGGATCCGGCGAAACTGGCGGCTGCGGAATAGGGCCTGCATTCCAACGTCACGCAATGCGGTGGGAAAAGCCTGGCCAAAGGCCATGCAATAGGAGGGAGCGATGGATACGGGGACCCGGCTGAGCGGCAAGGTGGCGATCGTGACCGGCGGTGCGTCCGGCATCGGGGCCGAGACCGCCAGATTATTCGCCGGGCATGGCGCAATGGTGGTTGTCTGCGACGTCAATGCCGCGCTGGGGCAATCGATTGTCGAGGCCATCGGCGAAAGCGGCGGCGAGGCGGTTTTTCGCCCGCTTGACGTCACCGACGAAGAGCAATGGGCCGCCCTCGTCGCACAGACCGAAACGGCCTATGGCAGGCTTGATGTGCTGACCAACATAGCGGGCATCTCCGGCCGTGATCCACAGCAGAATATCCAGACCGGCCTGACCGCCGGCGGCCTGCTGGAAGATCAGACATTGGCGAAATGGAACCAGATCATGGAAGTCAACGCGACGGGGACTTTTCTTGGTACGAAATGCGCTATCGCGCCCATGCGGCGGTCCGGCGGCGGCTCGATCATCAATATTTCGTCGATCTGCGGCATAATCGGCTCGTTCGCGAACGCCGCCTATCATGCATCGAAAGGCGCCGTGCGTATATTCTCCAAGTCGGCGGCGATCCAATACGCCCCGGCCGGCATCCGGGTGAACTCCATCCATCCCGGTTTCGTCGACACGCCCATGACACAACCGGGCCATGCCAACCCGGAGGTCGCGAAACAGCGCCTTGAGGCGACGCCGCTGGGCCGCTTCGGCACCCCCCGCGACATCGCCATGGGTTGCCTCTATCTGGCCTCGGACGAAGCGTCCTGGGTCACTGGTTCAGAGCTGGTGATCGACGGCGGCATGACGGCGAATTGAGGCCCGGTAATTCGATGGCGTCAATCCGGTCCAACGCCGGAAGACATTGGTGAATGCACTGGTTTTCGAATACCCCAGCAGGTGAACCACCCCTGGCCGGAGATCAAAATCCTGCTGACCCCGGCCCGGCGACTGGGGCGATGGCGGAGCGGATGTCATCGAGGCCCGGCGCCGCCCGGGGCGGCCCGCTCTGGCAGAGCTGCGGCAAAATGCCGGTCCAAACCGATCAGTTTATGGCATAAACAAGACAACCCGGAAAATCACCAAGGGAAGGCGACGACGATGCCCATGATCGACCATGCCATAGCGCATCCAGATAGAATTGCCACGATTATGGCTGGGTCCGGGGAGAGCGTAACCTATGGTGAATTGAACGCGAGAAGTAACCGTTTGGCCAATTACCTGTACGCGGCGGGCCTGCGCGCCGGCGACGTTCTCGCCCTCTATATGGAAAACAATATCCGCTATCATGAAGTTTACTGGGCGACCGTGCGGTCGGGCATGTATCTGTGCGCAGTGAACAGGCACCTCACCGCGGAAGAGGTCACATATATCATCAACGATTCAGGCGCGAAGGCCATTGTCACGTCCGCCGGTTTGACGGCGACGGCAGCGGAGATTTTGCCCGCAATAGACAATTGCCCCGTGCGTCTGATGATCGACGGCGCGGTTGCCGGGTACGAGGCTTATGAAGACCTCGTCGCGGCGCAGCCAAGCGGCCCCCTGGCGCATGAGCCGCGCGGCGATTTCATGAATTATTCTTCCGGTACCACCGGGCGGCCGAAGGGTATCAAGCGTCCCCTGAGCGGCGAAACTTTCGCCGAACCGTCCCTGCTCGATGGCCTCGTCAGGACGCTGTATGATATTGGCCCGGACACTATTTACCTCTCCCCCGCACCGCTTTATCACGCCGCCCCCTTGGGCTTTACCGCCGGCGTCCATAGCCTCGGCGGGACCAATGTGATCATGGAACGGTTCGACCCTGTCGGTGCTTTGCGCCTGATCGAAAAATACCGGGTGACCCACAGCCAATGGGTGCCGACCATGTTCGTTCGCATGCTGAAGCTGGATGAGGCGGACCGGGCCGGTCATGATCTCTCCACCCACCGGGTCGCCATCCATGCCGCCGCGCCGTGCCCTATTGATGTGAAGCGCCAGATGCTCGCGTGGTGGGGTCCCATTATCTGGGAGTATTATGGCGGCACCGAGCTCAATGGCATGACCGTTTGCAGCAGTGAACAATGGTTGGCGCACCCGGGATCCGTCGGCAGCTCCATATTGGGCGTTCTGCACATTTGCGACGAGGCGGGCGAGGAATTGCCCCTGGGTGAGACCGGCTCCATCTACTTCGAGCGGGACGAGATGACATTCGAGTATCACGGAGATCCCGAGAAGACCGCAACCGCCAGCCATCCCAGGCATCCGTTTTGGACCAAGCTGGGCGATGTCGGCTATCTCGATGCAGATGGCTTCCTGTACCTGACCGACCGGGAATCGTTCATGATCATTTCCGGCGGCGTCAACATCTACCCACAGGAGATCGAGGACTGCATCGTCATGCATCCCAAGGTCGCCGATGTTGCCGTCTTTGGCGTGCCGAACCCTGACTTTGGCGAAGAGGTCAAGGCCGTCGTGCAGCCCGCGCCGGGCCTTGCGCCTTCGGACGAACTTGGGGCTGAAATTCTGGCCTATGCGCAGGACAAGCTGGCGCATTACAAGATCCCGCGTTCAATCGATTTCGAAGCCGAACTTCCACGCCTCGAGACAGGCAAGCTCTATAAGCGCCTATTGAAGGATCGCTATTGGGGCAACAAGAACAGCCGTATTGTATAAAAGTGAACCCTCACTGCATCCATTTGAAGAGAGCCGAGGGCGCGGCAGGGATCATGTAGAAACGGGCATTCCATTCCGCGCCGGCGACATCGTCGGGCTGGATGACGGAATAGTGGATCTCGGCGCCAAAACGCACGGGGACTTTGCCAAACTGCAGGGTTTTTGTGATGCCGATGCCTATGGGAACGGTAAATGCATTGTCATTGTCCTGTTCCCAGTTTGCGAGGATATTCGGGGCGGCGCCGATGGAGGTGGTCTCGTCCAGGCTGTAGAAGACAAAGTATTGCAGGTTTGTCAGGTTGACGTCGTCGCGGTCGTCATCGCCTTCGAAATCAAAGAACTGCTGGGCCAGAAAACCAAATTTCCATTTCGAGCCCAAATAGACCGCCAGCGCCGATGGTCCCGCCAACCACTTTCCCGTACCCAGAATGTCCTCGGACGCGGTTGGAACACCCAGATCGAAGCCGGCGCCCCAAACGACCTTCCCCTCGTCCAGGGAAATGGGCTTGCTGGGCGAAAACAGGCCATTGTAGTACATATCGCCAAAGTCGGTCGTACGGCCGCTGAAAAGGTCAATCGGGGCCGGCGGCGAGCCTTCCGGCGGCACGATGGTGCCACCCGGGCCGGTACTGAAATCCCGTTGCGCGCCGGTGAGCCTGTCCTGGTCGAGCGGCATGCTGGGCACGTTCCAGATCACCCGGTTGATGAGGTTCCAGTCCTGGTTGAGGCGCTTGGGGAACTGCGCAATGCCCATATAGTTGTATTTTTCCGCCGTCTTGCCGTTGGCCGGGTTTTCCATGCGGGTCAAATCGAACTGGGTGAACAGCATCGCGACGTTGCCGAGGGGGTTGTCCATCAAAGCCGACATCTGCGCCAGGGTCGGTTCGCAGCCGGCTCTCAGAACATCGCCCAGATCCGCGTCGATGTCTCTCTTGAACGCCAGACATTCCGCCGAGTTTGCCTTCTCTGCCTCGGCTTGGTCCTTCGCGTCGGCCAACTGAAACGGCCTGTCCGGCTCTCCCATCGAGCGGCCAAACGGTTTTTCAATAGCCTCAAGATTGATCTCGAACGCCACTGTGTCGTGCGGCGGCGCAACCTTGTTATCCGGGGCAGTCGTTTGCGGCACGGCTAGTTTTTCCGCCGCCAGGACCTGTGGCGCGGCTATCAACCCGAAGCCCATGAGCGCCATCGCGCCCATCAAGACCATATACCTTCGCTCACTCACGAGCTTCGCCCCTTTCCATCAAATCAGCGATCAATGCCTAAGAAGTACATGTTTTCGCTTGTCCCGCGATGTTGTTCCAAGCTGAAATTCTCCCACGAATATCGTCACGCCGCTACCGCTTTGGCATCGGCGCCGGCGTGTAACCATCCCAGTTGCCCCTCGGACATCACCGGGACCGAGGTCTATCACCAAATCGACGGCGGTCGATGACTGGGCCCGGGATCGATTGCCGCCGCTCAACCCCCGTGCCCGGCGCCGGTCGGCGAAGCCCTCGTAATCGCGAAGGGCACCACACTAATCGGATAGACCATCAGCCTGTGATGCCAGTGAAGGTTTTTCAGCTGATTTTTTGCCCGATTGATGTGATTTATTGGTAGTGTCAAGAATGCCGCGCATTTTTGTTTTCCGCTCCTTGGCTGGTCTGGCGATATCTGCCAACCATCCGAAAGCGCATGTCTGGCCTGCACTTTCCATTCGTCCGCCAGGCCGCAGTCGCGGCGGACGCGGAACCATGGCCATGATTGGCCGGCTGCTTGGCGGCCTGATGTTTGCCGCATTCCTGTCGGCCGGCGGCGCGGCAATGCAAGGGACCGTGTCGGCAGACGCAACGCCGGCGGCGGCCGGCAAAACCGCTGGCCGTCTGCTGGTCGCTTCGCCCCGTTTGCGGGATACCAGGTTCGCCGAGAGCGTCGTCATTCTGTTGCGCCATGATGACCGTGGCGCGAAGGGCCTGATCGTCAATCGGCTGATACTGTTGAAGCCGGCGGCGGAACTGGTGGAGCTTGTCGTCGGCAAGCGTCCTGCGGGCGATGGTGGCCGCGATGTTCGTATCCAGTTTGGCGGGCCCGTTCGGACCCTGGAATGGATTTTCCTGCATTCAAACGATTATGCCGGTACTGGCACGACGGCGGTAACCGACCGGATATCGTTGACCAGCGATCCTGAAATCCTGCGTGCCCTGGCCAAAGGCAGGGGGCCGGCCAAGGGATTTTTCGCCATTGGCTATGCGGGCTGGGGGCCCGGTCAATTGGAGAACGAGATCCGGCGTAAGGACTGGGTGATGCTTCCGCCCGACGACGGTCTTGTGCTTGACGGCGATATACACTTGATATGGCGGCGGGCCATGGACAAGCGAACCGTTGATCTTTGAGCGCTCGGTACGAGGGGTCTAATGGGTGACCCTACAGGTAGGTAAACGGGACAATTTTACCAGTTGACGGAACCGCCTCTGGCATGTCCAACCATGAGTCAGGATTGCGGCGAAGGCCTGGTTTCACAAAGCGGCTTGCGGCATTGACCGCAGAAACAGGGCAGCGCCGACGCACAGGGTGACGCCGATGAGGAAGGGGGCGCTGCGCTTTTATATGGAGACGGCCGCTTCGCTGGGCTGGGCCCAAAAAAAAAAAATTTCCCAGCTGGGGGAGGTCGCTTACCAGCTGGGAAAGAGAGAGAGAAGATGGCATCATCGTGGGCAAAAAGAATTAACAACCTGTTAATGCCACCAGGCATCGCCGTCGCGCTATTTCCCTGCATCTTCCGTATGGCGCGGCCTGCGAGACCCCTCGCGCTGGTCATTTATTGCGCGCCCGTACGAACAAGGACCTAGCCGGTGTACGGCTAAGCCCTTGAAATAATTGGCTCCTCTTTGTGGATGCCTATCGAACCATGTGCCTCGCGCCGGAGCCTGATTTTCGGCGCTTGCTGGAGGGAGCTCGTGGTCCGCACTCGGCTGCGTAATTGGAGATTTTCGATTGCTAGCTCTGACCACTTTCGATGTTGATGCGATAGGCACTTCTCTTTACAAGGCGCCTCGCCGCGGTCATCAAAGGGGTGCCATTCAAGGATGGATTTAAGCAAATCAACCACGCCGCCTGAGATCGCCGTCACCAATTTTCGGGCATAGCTCGGTGGCCTTTTGTAATTACTCCTATATGGCAGTATCATTACCGTAGCGACTCAGTGCCGTAAACGTGGTCTATATTTTGGTGGGAGTGCCGACTGGTGTCTGAAAAGCTTAGTCTTGCTTCAAAAGGTATGGTGAAGCAGCCTGGTTCTTCGGAGGTATCACCGCTCTCGAAAGAACTCGTGATAGGATTTGTTGGATACGCGGGGGCAGGTTGTTCAATAGCTGCAAAACGTTTAGAATTATTTCTCCAGCAAGTACATTATAAAGTTGAATTTATAAAGCTTAGTTCTCTTATTGAGAGATCATCGGTCACAAAACCCAAGGCCGTGATCGATCATGGAGTTGGCGCGGGACAATCGCGCCTTGAACGCGCTTCGACGCTTCAAGATCTAGGTGATAAAATACGGGATCAGCACGGCCATCACGCAGTTGCCGCCCTATCAATCAAAGAAATCATTGACCTTAGGGGAAGGGCTGCTCCTGGAGAGCAAAAAATCGCATTTATGCTTGATTCAATAAAGCACTCGGATGAAGTCGAGCTGCTTCGCCGTGTTTATGACCAGTCGTTTCGACTTATTGCTGTTCATTGCGATCGAACCAAGCGCGAAGGAAGACTCATCGGTGAAGTGACATCAAATGCCAAATATGCCGGTGTCCCAAGAAATGACGTTTTGACCTATATGGAAAGAGATGAGAAAGATCCAGATCGAAGACACGGTCAACAGGTTCGAGACGCTTTTTATTTGGCTGATTTCTTTATTGACAACAATGCGAACGGGCAAAGTGGGGAACAGTTAAACGACGACCTCGCGCGCTTCGTCCAACTTCTCCTTGGCTCCGGCCTCTTCCGACCGACTAGAAGCGAACGCGCGATGTACCACGCTCATGCTGCGGCGTTGCAATCATCGTGCCTCTCGAGACAAGTAGGAGCGGCCTTAATGGCCTCAGATGGAGTGATTGTCTCAACGGCGACCAACGATGTTCCGAAATTTGGCGGTGGTGTTTATGACGAAGATAGTGAACCAGATAATCGTTGCTTTGCTTGGGAATGGACAGACGGGAGCCTAGAATTTGTTGGATGTCATAACCAACGGAGGAAGAAATTCTTGCGAGAGAATATGGTCACCTGGATGGCAGATAAGCTTACAAACGGGCTTGCAGCAGCTGCGCATCCAGTTCCAAGCGAAGGCACAGATACCGCAGGGAGGGCGCGGGAAGAGGCTGTGAAAGCTATTCGGAAGTATTTCATGGAGAACGCTGAACTAATGGAAGGGTTGCCAGGTGTAAAGGATATTGTGGAGTATTCACGTTCAATCCATGCTGAAATGAATGCTGTTCTTTCAGCGGCCCGCAATGGCGTTTCTCCCGTTGGCACTACGCTTTTCTGTACTACCTATCCTTGCCACAACTGCGCACGTCACCTTGTTACCGCGGGAGTGCAGGCAGTGCACTATATAGAACCATATGTGAAGAGTCTGGCTACGGAATTGCATTCAGACTCCATAGTAAGTGAACTGCCTGCACCGAAACCGGGCATGCAGGTTCCTAAGCCAACGCATATGTTAATTTCACCGTTTACAGGTGTAGGGCCACGAATGTTCGAAGATTTTTTTACGAGTAGAACAGAAATGAAAAGCAATGACGGTTCCTATATCGCGCCCAAAGGAGGGGAACCGCCGCATGCGGTGAGATTGCTCGATTTGAAGCTAGTAGAAGAGGGGGCGGCAGCACTTATAGGTGAGGCACCCAATGCCTAACGAAACGTTACTAAAGTTTCCGGTAGATCTTGATGGGGCGCCAATCCAAGTCAGAAAGGCCGAGGGAACGCTCGATTTATTCGGAGGCAATGACAAGGGCAGTGGCAGAATTGTTTTTGTCGATGTTGATGCACTGTCAGAGGAAATTCTGCTGCGAATAATCGCGAGGAATGCCATTGCATCGGTCGTTGATCTTCGGCCACGACCTGTTTTTATGAGGCCACGATTTAGGCATAAACGGGTTGTGTCTTATCTGTACCGGCGTAATGTCCTGTATATTGAATATGCTTTTCTACTTTTGAGTATGTCCAAGTCCCCTTATACAGCGAAAAAGAAGAGTGGATCTGCTGACGAAGAAATAGAAAATGCGCTGAAGCGTGGTCTGACGATGTTTCTTTATGATGAAGAAGCGAAAGTAGCCGGTTTAATGGATGATGTGCGACGTAGGTTGAAACGGTTGTCCTCATTCTCAGCTGAATTGCATCCACGTGCGCTGGCGACGAATCGTTCCTAACGCCTGATTCTTAACGAGAATATATTGAGAATTTGTTGTGGAATGATCGCTCCTCTATTTCCGAACAGCGGTCGATCGAACGGTAGACCCGGAATTTTTTACGGATATCGGACGGTGACGTAAGCTACGTTTTTGGTGTTTGTCGGTCTTCAACGAGAGGGGATCAGCGATGACGAAGCGAAAGCAGCAAAAGGCGGAGTTCAAGGTGCGGGTTGCCCTTGAGGCTCTGAAGGGGGAGCAGACGGTTGGATGTCGATTTGTTTGATGATTGAGCCGGCATCATAAATGAGTAAAAATCAAATGCACATCGCTTCAGGCTTTATTGGTTCACAGGCCCATATACCGTGATCATATTCGCTGCAAAAATGATCTATGAAGGCGCTTTGCATCTGATCACATTTATTTATTTCTACTGCATTATTGATGGACCAATGCGTACTAGCGGGTGTTTTCAAGGGAAAAAATAGCCCTTGGCAAATTTGTTGCGCATAATCCACCTCCCATGCAAGTGGTAAATATACGCGGTGAACAATATCGTTGCACCACTGGTAAATTTTTTTGAGAATTAGGAATGTGACCGCCTTGAAGTCGAAGTAGCTATTATTTTTCTCGATAAAGTCGTAGTGGAAAAGGTGTTTTAGGCGAGGTGTGTCGCCTGTTTTGTTGTAGATTTCAACAGCAACAAGGCGGAAGAATTTTGCTTCAAGGGCTTGTCGTAAGACAAATACGGAAACGATCCGTGCAGTCTTGTGGTCAAAATGAAGATATTGATTTCGAAAAGCGGATTGAACCGCGAGTTGTTGGCTAATACGAAAGACCTCCCATGTGTGGACACTGTATGATTTGTGACCATGAAAAAAAGTGTAGGTGGGATTTTTCTGGCGTTCGAGGTATTCCGCAATAGGCTTCAGATCGTGAATGAAGTCCCTTACAAGCTCATGGTATCTCATAAGGTCTTTGTACTGGGGTTTAGTGTGGTTTCCTTGAATGTTATTTACAAGACTATCAAAGCATAGCTTCGCGACGACAAGGTTTGCTCTGCAATAGCCGTCAGCTTCACTTTTTTTTTCAAATGATTGTTTCGTGGAAAAAACCCAGCTGACCAAATATTCCTTCTTGTATGATTTTTTGACATGGCGTTGCATTAGCCAACTGAGGTGATTTGCAAAGTCAGTAATAGCTCCCTCCGCCGAAATACGGATTTTATCATGACCATCGATTTTCTTAAGAAGTGTCTCGGCGGGGGTCATTTTCGTGCCCTCAGTGGGTTGCGTCCTTAGGTGGTACTATATGAGATTTGCGCCCTGGCGGGTACCGCCAAATCTGAGTAGGTCTCTGCAGTTGCGAGCAAGACGCGCACGCGGAGCCGTAAATATGCTTCCGCGCGCCCGAATTAGCCACGCAGGCTTGCGACCACGTCATCATAAACACTCAGTTCGTGTCGCATAAAGTTAACTGTAATTCGTTCGATAAAATCAGGGTCAGGATTTTCACCGATGCCCTCCAGGCTTGGCTTAACTTGTCTCCGGGTACGGAATTGCCCCGCTTGGTCGCAGTTGGGTTTTTTCTCAGAAAAGCTTGCGTACCCCTGGCGTGCCCTGAGCTTATTTTCTATAAAAAAAGGGTTAGCTGATGAAGGCTAACCCTTTGTTTTAATTGGCTCCCCGGGCAAGACTCGAACTTGCGACAAGGCGGTTAACAGCCGCCTGCTCTACCAACTGAGCTACCGGGGATCAGTTGGCCGGCGCGGCTTGGGACCGCGCAGCGGGCGTTTATTACCAGATACCGCGCGGCTGCGCCAGTCGGAAAGACTCTAATGCGTGGGTGAATTCCAGGTTCTGCTTGACTCTCGAAGAAATGAGAACAAAATAGGAACATAATTGAACTCATACGGAAAGGGCCGTGCCGTGACGAGATCCGGGCGGGGGGCTGCGGTTGCCGCGTTGCGCCGGCGCGTTGCGGCCATCAGGGCCACAAAGGCTATTGATACCGCCATGCAGGGCGCCCCGGCCCCTCCCTTGACCCTGGGGGTGGCGGCGATTGACCGCATCCTGCCGGGCGGCGGCCTGGCCCGCGGCGCCCTGCATGAAGTGTTGGGCGGCCATGACCGGGCGCCGAACGGCCATGCGAGCAATGGGGGCGGGGCGGCATTGGCTTTCACGGCGGTGCTGGCGGCCCGGCGGGCCGCCGCAGTAGAAAACGCCGGGCCGCAAGATAGCACGGGCAATGGCCAGGTGCTGTGGTGCCCGGCGCGCCCGGGGCTGTACGGGCCGGGTCTGGCGGCCTTTGGCCTTGGCCCGGGGCAGTTGATCCTGGTCCATGCCCGGGATGATCAACAGCGCCTGTGGGCCATGGAGGAGGGCCTGAAATGCACCGGCCTGGCCATGGTGGTGGGCGAGGTGGGGCGTCTGGACCTGGGGCAAAGCCGGCGTTTGCAACTGGCGGCGGAGGCCTCGGGCGTCACCGCCCTGTTGCTGCCCCGAAAACCCGCATTGGGGCCGGACGGTGACAGCCCGGGCCTGAGCGCCGGCTTGACCCGCTGGCGGATCACCGCCCTGCCCAGCGCGCCGACAACCAGCGCGCCGACAACCAGTGCGCCGACAGGGGGTTATGCGGGTATCGGCGCCCCCCGCTGCCGGGTCGAATTGCTGCGCTGCAAGGGCGGCCGGCCCGGGGACTGGCTGTTGCAATGGAACGGCGACGGCTTCAGCTGCCTGCCTGCGGGGGAGGCAAACGCTGCCGGGGACGGACAGCACGGGCATGAGCACGGGCATGAAGATGATGGCGAACGGACAGAAACGAATCCTCTCCCTGTGGCTGCCGCAATGGCCGACGGACCGGCTGTACCGCGCCTGGCGGCGCGCCCCTAGGGCGGCGTGGCCGGACGATTGCACGGCGCGGGAGCTGGGGCGGGAGCGGCCCCTGGCCCTAATCATGGCCGGGCAGGGCCAGCAGGCCGGTCAACAGGCCGGTCAGCGCATTGGCGCCGTCAATGGCGCGGCGGCCGAAGCCGGCGTGCAGGCGGGCATGATGCTGACCGATGCCAGGGCGCTGCTGCCGGGCCTGTCGGTCCAGCCCATGGCGCCGGAGGAGGATGCCCGCGCCCTGGCCGGCCTGGCCGATTGGTGCGGCCGTTACAGCCCCTGGATCAGCCTTGACGAAGAGGCGGCGGGGCAATACGGCATCTGCCTCGATGTCACGGGCTGTGCCCATCTGTTCGGTGGCGAAGCGGCCATGCTGGATGATTTGTCACGGCGCCTGGCGGCTTTCGCCATCCAGGCCCGGATGGCCATCGCCGACAGCCTGGGCGCGGCCTGGGCCACAGCGCGTTATGGGGCCCGTTATGGCGACAGCACGGCGATTGTCCCCGTTGGCGGCGCCAGGGCGGCCCTGGCCCGCTTGCCCGTGGCGGCCTTGCGCCTGTCGCCCGCCGCGGCGGATGCCCTGGCACGCCTTGGCCTGGGGCGGATTGGCGAATTATGCTCCCTGCCGCGCGGGGCCCTGAGCGCCCGCTTCGGCCGCGAGGTGACCGATCGCCTGGACCAGGCCCTGGGCCGGGCTCCCGAGCCGCTTTCGCCGCGCCCGCCCCGCACCAGTTTCTGGAGCCGCCTGGCCTTTGCCGAGCCCATTGGCCACCGCGACCATATCGCGCGGGCCGCCGGGCAATTGGTGGCGGAGCTGTGCGCCGCGCTGGCGCGGGAGGAACGCGGCGCCCGGCGCCTGGAGCTGCGCCTGTATCTGGCCGACGGCACGGTGCAGCGGATCGCCGCGGGCCTGAACCGGGCCAGCCGGGACCCGGCCCATCTGTTGCGCCTGCTGGCCGAACACCTGCCCAGCCTGGAGGCCAATTTCGGCGCCGATCTGATGCTCCTCATGGCCGGGCAAAGCGACCCCCTGCCGGCCGGGCAGGACAGCCTGGATGGCGCCGCCGCCCAGATCTGCTCCGGGGACGGACCCGGGGCCGGCCCCGGGGCAGATCTGGCGCCCCTGCTGGACCGCCTGGGCAACCGCCTGGGCGCCGCCAATGTTGCCCGTTTCGCATCCGTGCAAAGCCATCTGCCGGAGCGCGCCGTCCGCCTGGTGCCGCCCCTGACGCCGGCAGCCGGGGCAGGGCCCGGCGTGGAAACGACGGCGCCCTGGCGCCACATGGCCCGGCGCCCGGTGCATCTGCTGCCGCGCCCGGAACCGATCGAGGCGGTGGCCGAGGTGCCCGACGGCCCGCCGGTGCTGTTTCGCTGGCGCGGCATCGCCCACCGGGTGCAGCGCGGCGACGGCCCCGAACGCATCGCGCCGGAATGGTGGCATGACATGCAGGCCGAAACCGCCGCCCCGGCTGATTTAGCCGGGGAAACCCGCGATTATTACCGTATCGAGGACAGCCGGGGACAGCGTTACTGGCTGTACCGCCGGGGCCTGTATGGCGGGGCGGGCGGGCCGTCTCCGCCCGCGTGGTACCTGCATGGCTTTTTTGCCTGAGGCGGGGCTAAAATGACTACGCAGGTATATTCATCACACAGTCGCCCTCGCGAAAGCGGGGGCCCATGCCTGAGAGCATGCGCGTGATCAGCGCTGCAGAGCATCCCGCCCTGCGTCCTGCCCGCTACCTCCGGGCGGCTGTCTCTATGCCTCAGGCATGGATTCCCGCCTGCGCGGGAATGACGGCAAGCGATGGCCAGATCTGGCCATGACTTATGCCGAACTGCAGGTGACCTCCAATTTCAGCTTTCTGCGCGGCGGCTCCCATCCGGATGAACTGGCCATTACCGCCGCCGCCTTGGGCCTGTCGGCCATTGCCATAACCGACCGCAACAGCCTGGCCGGGGTGGTCCGGGCCCACAAGGCGGCGAAAGACGCCGGCATCCGCCTGCTGGTCGGGGCCCGGCTGGACCTGCAGCAGGCGGTCGCTCCAGGGCCCGGCCCGGACAGAGAAGGGGGCCTCAGCCTGCTCTGTTTTCCCACCGACCGGGCTGCCTATGGCCGGCTGTCGCAACTTTTGACCGTGGGCCGGCGCCGGGCCCCGAAAGGGCAATGCTGGCTTACCCTGGGGGATGTTTTCGCCCACGCCCAGGGGCAGATTTTCGTCGCCCTGGCGCCAAATGAACCGGACGCCGCCTTTGCCGGGCAGCTTGGCGAACTGGGCCAACGCTGGCCGGGACGCTGTTACCTGGCCGGTCATTATCTCTATTCCGGCGATGACCGCCGCCGCCTGGTCCGCCTGGCCGGCCTGGCCGAGGCGGCGCAAACGCCCCTGCTGGCGACCAACGATGTGCATTATCACAGCCCCGGCCGGCGGCCCCTGCAGGATGTGCTGGTCTGCATCCGGGAACACTGCACCCTGGCCGGGGCCGGCTTTCATCTCGAGGCCAATGCCGAGCGGCACCTGAAGGGCGGGGCCGAGATGGGCCGGCTGTTCGCCGACCATCCCGAGGCCGTGGCCCGCACGGTGGAAGTGGCCGAACGCTGTCATTTCTCCCTGGACGAGTTGCGTTACGAATACCCCGCCGAACCGGTGCCCCGGGGCCGCAGCGCGCAACAGGAACTGGAACATTTGACCTGGCGCGGCGCGCACGAACGTTATGGCGATAGCATCGAGCCCGGCGTGCAGGAACTGCTGCGCCACGAACTGGCCCTGGTCGGCGAACTGGATTACGCGCCCTATTTCCTGACCGTGCACGATATCGTCCGCTTTGCCAGGGAGCGGGGCATTCTCTGCCAGGGCCGGGGCTCGGCCGCCAATTCCGCCGTTTGCTATTGCCTGGGCATCACGGCGGTGGATCCCTCGCGCCTGGATCTTTTGTTCGAACGCTTTATTTCGGCCGAGCGTGACGAGCCGCCCGATATCGATGTGGATTTCGAGCACGAGCGGCGCGAAGAGGTGATCCAGTACGTCTATGAAAAATACGGCCGCGACCGCGCCGGCATGACCGCCACGGTGATTACCTATCGGGCCAAAAGCGCGATCCGCGAGGTCGGCAAGGCCCTGGGCCTGTCCCTGGATGCGGTCGGCGCCCTGGCCGGCAATGTCTGGGGCTGGGGCGGCGATCAGGTCGAAGGCGACAAGGTGCGCGAAATCGGCCTCAACCCGGACGATCCCACCGTGGCCATGGCGATCCGCCTGGCGCGCGAACTGGCCGGCTTTCCCCGCCATCTGTCCCAGCACGTGGGCGGCTTCGTCATCACCCGCGGCCCGCTATCGGAGGTGGTGCCGATCACCAACGCGGCCATGGCCGGGCGCACGGTGATCGAATGGGACAAGAACGATCTGGACGCCCTGGGCATCTTGAAGATCGATCTGTTGTCCCTGGGCATGCTGACCTGCATTCGCAAGAGCTTTGACCTGATCGAAAAGCATTACGGCCGGAAACTGAGCCTGGCCAGCGTGCCGGCCGAGGACGAAGCGGTTTACGACATGCTCTGCCGGGCCGATTCCATTGGCGTCTTCCAGGTTGAAAGCCGGGCCCAGATGACCATGCTGCCGCGCCTGCGGCCGCGCAATTTCTCTGATCTGGTGATCGAGGTGGCGATCGTCCGGCCCGGGCCCATTCAGGGCGACATGGTGCACCCCTATCTGCGCCGCCGGGCCGGCAAGGAACGGGTGGATTTCCCCTCCCGGGATCTGGAGGCGGTCCTGGGCAAGACCCTGGGCATTCCCCTGTTTCAGGAGCAGGCCATGCGCATTGCCATCGTCGCCGCCGGCTTCACCCCGTCCGAGGCCGACCGCCTGCGCCGCGCCATGGCCACCTTCCGCCATACGGGCACCATCCACACCTTCCGCCACAAGATGATCGAGGGCATGGCCGCGCGCGGCTACGACAGGGACTTCGCCGAACGTTGTTTCAAGCAGATCGAGGGCTTTGGCGAATACGGCTTTCCGGAAAGCCACGCGGCCTCGTTCGCCCTGCTGGTCTATGTCTCCGCCTGGCTGAAACGGCATTACCCGGCCGTCTTTGCCTGCGCCCTGTTGAACAGCCAGCCCATGGGCTTCTACGCCCCGGCCCAGATCGTGCGCGACGCCCGCGAACATGGGGCCGAGGTGCGCCCCGTCGATATCAACCATTCGGACTGGGATTGCACGCTCGAGGCCGATAGCCCCGTCAGTCACTTGGCCAGGCATCCGGCCCCGCACCCGGCCCGGCATCCGGCCCGGCATCCAGCTCTGCGCCTCGGCCTGCGGCAGATCAGGCATTTCCCGGCGGCGGCGGCGGAGATCCTGGTAGAGGCACGGGGCAGGGGCTATGCGGGGCCGGAGGATCTGTGGCGGCGCACCGGTCTGGGCGCGGGCGAATTGGAAAAACTGGCCAATGGCGATGCCTGGCGTTCCACCGGGCTGGACCGCCGGGCCGCCCTGTGGGCCCTGAAACGCCTCAACCAGCCGGAACTGCCCCTGTTCGCCGCCGCGCAGATCCGCCCGCCCAGCGCCCATGCGCCCACAGAGGCCGCCGTCGCCCTGCCCGACATGCCCATCGGCGAACAGGTGGTGCAGGATTACGGCAACCTGCGCCTGTCCCTGAAGGATCATCCCCTGCGCCTGTTGCGGCCGGCCCTGGCGGCGCGGCGGATCATCGAGAACGAGGCCCTGTTGAACCTGTCCCATGGCGCCCGGGTGACGGTGGCCGGCCTGGTTCTGGTGCGGCAACGGCCGGGCACCGCCAAGGGGGTGATCTTCATCACCATCGAGGATGAGGGCGCCGTCGCCAACATCATCGTCCGCCCGCCGATCTTCGAGCGCTTCCGCCGGGTTGTCCTGTCCGCCCGCCTGCTGGCGGCGAAGGGCCGGGTCGAGCGCGAGGGCATGGTGATCCACCTGCTGGCCGAGGAACTGAGCGATCTGTCGGGGGATCTGGACAGCCTGCGCGAAGACCCCGGCCTGGACCCGCACAACCCGGCCTTCGCCCGCCGCCGCCGCACGGGCCACCCCCGCAACGCCAACCCTGCCGCGCCCATCCCCCCGCCCCGGAGTTTTCGTTAGGCGAATTTCAGGATGGTCCGGGCCAGGCGAAACCCGGCAAGGTGATACACCGCCTGAAAAATCTAGCCCGGCGGTCCGGGTACGGTGGCGTCATACAGCTCCCATGCCCACGGCCGGCGCAAGAGCCGCACCGCAAAATATAGATAGGCCTGCCATCGGATTTTGAGGAATGATGCTGTTGCTATTTGCCGGAATTGGCTTCAAGCAGGATACACCTAACTAAAGGAGCGGATATGTCACAGGATGCCTTGGGCTGGCGCTGCAAGTTCGCGGTCGTCGCCCCCTCCACCAACACCATCGTGCAGCCGGACATGGAAGCCTGGCGGCCCGCGGGCGTGACCAACCATTTTGGCCGCATCTATGTGCCCAACATGGCGGTTCACAATGATGAGGATTTCCTGGCTCTGGTTGATGCCATTGGTGGCGAATTGTATGCCACCGTCGACCGCTGCAAGACCTTTGCTCCCGATTATTTGATCATGGGCATGTCCGCCCTGATGTTCTGGGACGGCAGGGACGCTTCGGAAAAACGCATGGCCGATCTTTCCCAGCATGCGGGCGTGCCCGTATCGGCGGGATCCTTTGCCTGCGAGGCGGCGCTCAATCTATCGGGCGCCAAACGGATCGCCGTGATCTCACCCTACATGCCCATTTCCGATGTGAACGTAACCCGGTTTTTCGAAGATTGCGGCTTCACCGTCGCCAGGTTCGTGGGCCTGCGATGTAACAGCCCCATCGCCATCGCGGAAGTTCAACCCGACACCTTGCGGCAGCATCTGCTGGCGATGGACGGCGATGACATCGACGCCATCGTTCAGGTCGGCACCAATCTTTCAATGGTCGCCCTGGCCCAGGAAATGGAAGCGCGATTGGGCAAACCGGTCATCGCGATCAATGCCGCAACCTACTGGCACGCCCTGCGCGCCAACGGCATTGCGGATCAGTTCACCGGGCACGGCCCGTTGTTTGAGAGCCACTAATAGGGCGGCTTCTGGATCGCACCGTGCCTGATTATTTGACTGTCATGCAGGCGCATTCCGCCAGTTGATTGACCTTTTGGGAGACGCTGCCCATAAGCAGCGCTTTAAGAGGCCCATAGCCACGCGTGCCGATAACGATCAGATCGGCCTTTGTACTTTCCACCATTTTCAGAATTCGGTTGGCGGCGTCGCCTTCGGCAAATCTGGTAATGACATCCTTGGCGCCCTTGTCATTGGCGATGCCGACCGCGTGATCAATTATCCGGCTGGCAAGCGCCTCCATGACATCGTGGGAAACTCTGTTTTGCTCAGCCCGGCTGGCAAAGGCGATCAAACCGCCTTGAATGTTTTTGGTGTCGGGTTTCTGAACCGACGGTTCCCGGACAAGGTGTTCAATTTCAGTCATCCGGCGAAACGCGGACGGCGGTTCGCCATGCAACAGGACATGGCCGATGACAAGCTTGGCCTCGTATTTCACGGCAAGATCGGCCGCGGCATGGACGGCTTTTGTGCCATGATCCGAGCCGTCGGTTGCAACAAGTATAGTCTCGAACATTTTGTCCCCCACCCTGGTCCATGGCGCCGCGCCGGAACCGAAGTATCTCTGAAACCGTCACCTGTGTCTGCAATCAAGTACGGAATGCAGGCAGAAATACATCACCTGTCGAAGATGCGTGGTCTTACGGCGGCGTAACGGCACCCGAAGCTATGAATTTACTATTCAAGATCCGACGCCAAGCCTTTTGGGTGGCCCGTGCTTGGAACTCCGGGTCCCGGTCACTGGCAGCACGCGGCAATGTCCGGATGGCCATCGCAGCAATCATGGAGGAGATAGGCAATCACCGCGCCAAGCTGGGGGAACTCGGCGCGGTATCTTATATGCCTGGATATCCGCTCCGAGCTGACCAGCCCGGCATGCTCCAATGCCGCGAGATGGAATGAGAGCCGCGACGAGGCCGCGCCGAGTGCTTCGCCGACATCGCCGGCAAACGCGCCGTCCGATCCACACTGGACCAGATACCGCACAATTCTAAGACGCGTTTCCTGTGACAGCGCGCTCAGCGCATCAAGGGCTTGACTTTCGTTCATAATTCAATACCTATTGAAATATTGAAATAACCTAAGGTATACACCATGAACATTCCCCTCGCAACGAATGCCCCTCTGGCAACCCTGGAAACTATGCTTGCCGTCCTGGCGGAGCGTCCGGAAAACGAGCTTGTCTTCGTCTATGACGGAAGGGAAATCTCTGCTGATTATCATGTTACGGAATTGAAGGCCGTTACCATCGACGCGATCGACTGCGGGCGCAACCGTGACAGAACAATGGAGACGGTGGTCCAGTTGCTGGACGGCCCTGCGCAAGCTGCGGGATCCTACCTGGACACAGGCAAATTCGCCGGCATCGCCGAAACGTCCATGGCGGCGATCCCTGCCTTGAAAACCGGCAAACTCTACTTTGAGTTTGCACCGGAGAATGCCGCTCTGAACAAACTGGAAGCCGGTTCCGTCGCTTACGCCGATGGCCGTACCATCATTACACTGGTCGCCATCAGCGCCGCCTGCAAGCCGGCGCAGCACTGGCTGAATGATAATGCTGTACCATCTTGCGGGATAGTTGAAACAACGAAATCCGCAACATGCTGCGGGACGGGCAAGGCACAATCGGCTTGTTGCGCTGCGTGAGAAAGTACGACAACGGGAACGAAGAAGGGGAACATTATACTATAGTCCTTGGGCCTTGGGCTTGGGAACTTTTGACCTAGGTTTATGGGATGGCACGACAGGCGCGAATTGTTCTCCCGGTCTTGTCCCATCACCTTACCCAGCGGGGCAACCGGCGACAGGGTTTGTTGCCGCCTGGCAGGAAATGTTTGGCCGGCGCCTCACGGCCCTGCCGATGGGGCGGCCGAGGAAGGCCGCAGAAACCGATTAACAATAAACTGTCCCCACTTTTAGGTCCCCACTTTTAGCCACTTTTAGGGTTAGGTCTTGGCCTTCCGACCAGGCCTTCGGCGATGCATGTGCCAACCACACGCTCAGCCACCAACCCTAGCAGCCAGACTAAACCACACCGATTTCCTCATCTGCGGCTTGTCCGACACCTGCCGCCCGAGCCAATGGCAGCCGCATCGCCACGGCAAGGGTCCGGCAACCACCTTGACGATGGCGGACATTGCAACGTCACGTCCGGGGGTGCTTGTCAGTACCACAATTAAGGCCGAATGCAGGCGGGTCATTGCGGCGTGCCAAATTAGCCACCCGCTGTTCGTCGCCCGCCGTGCCGGCCAGGAACTTGCCTTAACACTTTCCTAACAAGAGTCCAGGTAATCTGGCTTGCCTACAGATGAAACAACGAGGGCATCATGGCACAACGCAGAGCTTCCAAGATCTTGACCTGGTTTCGAGACGTGCCCCTCCTGTGCGCTTGCCTTTTTGCCGCGCTTTTGCTCGTTCTGGGGGCTGTCGATATGGTAAATGCCACGGAAGCGCCAAAACATATCAATGTCGATGCGAAGGGATACTCAATCGATCATTACGACCCGGTTGCCTACTTCACGGAAGGTCAACCCCGTCGCGGCAATTCGGAACACAGGGCGGAATACAAAGGCGCGAAATATGCCTTTGCCTCGCAAGAGAACCGCGACCGGTTCCTTGGCGATCCGGACAAGTACGTTCCGCAATACGGCGGTTATTGTGCCTATGGCGTGGTACATGGCGGCAAATCGGATGTCGATCCGGAAGTCTGGGATATCGTGGATGGCAAGCTTTATCTGATGATCAGCGGGGGCACGATGTCCGTATGGCAGAAGAGAAAACAAATCTATATCAAAATGGCCGATAAAGCTTGGAAATCCATCACAAATTGATGGGCTTAAGAAGAAAAATGACTCGAATTGTCATCAATTTTTCATAAATTTCGGAATCGTATATTTGCAAGGGTGTTGTTTTTTTTATGCACCTCTGTATTCACAATACTGTTTTCTTCATTTTATCTATTTGACAAGATTGAATACGAAGAGAAACGCAACGATTTAATCGACCGCCAAAAGCGTATCACACAAAGCCAGGCGATCATTGTACCTCAATACATCATCGACGATAACGAGGAGGCGATCACGCTGTCCCTGACCGGTATCTTGTCCAACCCCATCATTGTGGGTGTCGCGATCTATGGACAGGACGGAAATGCCCTCTACAAATTCGGGAAGTTTCAGTCCTCGAAGTACCAGCTATTCAGGTCAAGCCACGACATCACGATCTTTGACGGCGCCGCCGTTCGGCCGCTTGGCGAATTGCAGACGGTCGCGACAGAACGGCACATTGTGGAAGGTTTGCAGCAACGACGACGTTTCTATGCCCTGATCTTTGCCGTGCTGTTTATCGTCATTGTCTTGGCCGTTTATGCCTCTATCCATTCAATTGTCGCCATACCCCTGAACCGATTGGTCGCGGCGATCAAGGGTGCCAGCGATGACGTGCCGGTCTCTGTCGGCTGGTCCAGTGAGAACGAAATCGGCTTGCTCATTAAGGAATTCGAGAGCCTGCAGAACCGCCAGTTCCGGTCGCAGTTGCAGCTTCAGGAAGAGCTTGGCCGGCGCGAGAAAATGCTGGCCGACCTGGTCGTGATGAAGAACGCCGCCGAGCAGGCAAGCCGGGCAAAATCAGAATTTCTTGCTACCATGAGCCATGAACTCCGCACCCCTCTGAACGCGATCATCGGCTTTTCCGAGGTTATCAAGGACGAGACATTCGGGTCGGTCGGCAGCGCCCAATATCGCGACTATGCCAACGATATCAATACATCGGGGCAACACCTGCTTGGCCTGATCAACGACATTCTGGACTTGGCCAAGATCGAGTCCGGTTCAGCCGAACTGAATGACGAAGAGGTCGACATCGAAGCGATGTTTCACGCCGCTCTTAACTTGGTGGCGCGCGATGCCGAGCGCGGCGCAATCAAGCTTGAGCTTGACCTTCCCGACGATCTTCCGACACTACGCGCTGACGCACGCAAACTGAAGCAGGTGCTGCTCAACCTACTCTCTAACGCAGTCAAATTCACCGCTCCAGGCGGCGCCGTGACGCTTACCGCCTGGTGCCGGGCAGACAAGGGTCATACCATCCAGGTCAGGGATACGGGCATCGGTATCGCGCCCAACGATATCCCGAAGGCGTTGTCACAGTTCGGCCAGGTCGACGCGGCTTTAAACCGCCGATATGAGGGCACCGGCCTGGGGCTGCCACTGACCAAGGCGCTGATCGAGTTGCACGACGGCGTCCTGGAGCTACGAAGCGCAGTCGGTGTCGGCACCACGGTCACGGTGAGTTTTCCGGCCGAGCGTACCGCAACTTCGTTGCAAAATTCAGAGCTGGCAGATTTGCCCCGTGAAAACATAGGGTCACAGAAAGCATAGGGTCAGATCCCGGTGCGCCAGCTTGGCCCGGCCTACTCCGCGGCGGCGGCGCGGTTCTTCTCGGCGGCCCGGGCCGCCTTGGCGAAATGCGCCTCGTCGAAATTGTACAAATGGGCCCCGCCCATGAATATGCTCTCGGCGGTTTCCCGGCTGACGTTGGCCAGCAGATTGTTGGCCACGTTGGGAAAGTTCGAATCGAAATGCGGGTAGTCGGTGGATATGCACATGCGCTCGGCGCCGATCAGGCCGGCGGTCGCCTCGATTTCCGGCTCGCTGCCTTCCACCGCGGCCCAGCAGTTGCGCTGGAAGTATTCCCTGGGCGTGAGGGATAGATAGGGCGCGTGGGAATCCCGGTATTGCGGATAGTCCCATTCTATGCGGGTCAATATGCCCGGCACCCACGAATTCTGTGCTTCCAGGAAGCCGACCCTGAGCTTTGGATAGAATTCGAAGACGCCGCCGATCAGCATGGCGATCAAGGCCTGCTGCATCTCGATCCAGTGGCTGGCAACATGGCGGTAGAAGCGGTTCTCGCCATAGAGAACGTTCATGTGCGAATAGGCCGCGCCGGTGCCCTCGTGCAGACCAAGGGTGACGTCGAGTTCCTCGTGCAGGGCCAGCAGGGGGTTCCAGTAATTGGAATGCCAGAAATGGCCATTGACGCTGTTCGGTCGCACGAATGAGCCGACGGCGCCAAGCTCGGTGACGCAGCGCACCAGTTCGGCGCAGGCCAGGTTGACATCGTGCGGCGGCAGCATGGCCGCGAACTTCAACTGGTCGGGACTGTGCTGGCAGAATTCGTGCACCCAGTTGTTGTAGGCCTGGGCCAGGGCCAGGGAAAGCCGCGGGTCCATGCCGTCCCGGGCCAACAGGCTCAACCCCATGGTCGGAAACAGCACCGCGATGTCAATGCCCTCCAGCTCCATGCCCATGATCTGCGCTTCGCCGTCGTAGCCGCGCTCGATGGCGAAATCCAGGCGCCCGCCCTCGGCAATCCGCGAGCCGGACAACGGCTGCGAGGTGTCGGCTTTCCTGAGACCATGGTGCGGTTTGCGGTGCTGCTGGGTTTCAAGGTCGAAGGTCGTCGGTTGACCGTCGACGACGATCATGCCGCGGGTCCGCTTGCCGTCCGCCCCCATGGGCAGGCTCACCCGGTCGCGGAAGGCCCGGTCCAGGTAGCGGTCGAACAGATCCACGGGCTCCATAATGTGCATGTCACAGTCAACAAAACGCATTCCGTCCTTCATTGTCCGATCCCCTTTTGCCTGGAATATCCCGCCGTTTTCCGATGCCACGATGCTAGCAACATCCCCGGTCCCGGTAAATGCCGGCGGCAACGGCCAATATAAGGCCGCTAACGGCGGAACCGGCCGTGGCGCAAAAAGGCCCCGGTCTGCTGGATCACCTGGTCATGATCGCAGATGAAGGTGTGGTGGGCATCAATGACGATGCTGTCCGCGGCGCCGTCGAGGCGGGTGTTGGCAAGTTCGACGGTGCCGTCATGGGCCTGTCCCGCGCCAAAAAACAGGTTCACATAGGAGATGAAGTGAAGGGGGTGGAAATGCCGTTGGCCGGCGATAATGCCGATTTCGGCATCGGGCACGCCAAGGGCCAGCAGGGCCGGGGAATGTTCCGCCAGATCCTGCAGGGGCAGGCCGAAGATGGCCTGGGAGAACGGCCAGGCGCCAAAGCGCGAGACCACGCCCGCGCCCTGGTTGGGTGTGGCGATCATGACGATGCGCCCGAGCCTGACCGGCGGCTCCGCCGCCAGGGCGCCGCGGATGATTATGCCGCCCAGGGAATGCCCGACGAAATGCACCGGGCCGTCGAAGGCCTGCTCCCGAAGCCAATGGCGAAAGGCCTCGATGTGGCCGGCCAGACGGCGGCGGCGGCTGGGATAAGACCAGCACTGGGCGGCGAAGCCCAGGTCATCAAGGCTCCGTTGCAGGCGGGTCATGCTGCTGCACCTCCGCCCCAGGCCATGCAGCAATACGACGGGTTCGCTCACGCCGCGGGCGCCTCGACTTCGAAATAATGCGCAATGGCGTTGGCGTAATATTGCAGCATGGGCAATTCGCCCGGTTTCACGCAATAAAGGCCGTCCTTTTCCTCCACCAGGTGGCGCAGGGTCAGCATGCGAAGACCTACCGTCAGGGCATAATCGGCGTCCGCGTGGGGCACATAGATCTGCGCGCTCTTCGCCTCCAGCCGGCTTTTCAGGGCATGGGCCGCGACCTTGAGGTCCAATTCGCTGATGGCCTGATCGCCCTGCCGGGTGAAAACGGTCGCCATCAATGACACCGGCAAGACGGGTACGATCTCCCCAACCTTGTCCATCAGGTGCTGGCCTAGGGCTTCGACGTGGGCGCGCCGGCCCTGCTCGTCCGACGACGCCTGTGCCGCCATCCAGGCCCGGGCCGAGACAGGCGGGCCGAAATTGACGCAGGCGTAACCGAAACGGTACCACTTGCCCCTGGCCATCAGGGCGAAGTTATGGCCGATAAAGCCGAAGGTCTTTTTCAGGGCAAAGCCGGCCGAGCGCCGTTCGGCGCCCGCCTCCAACGAACGGACAAGCGTCCGGTCTTCGAACACCCTGTCATAGTTGATGCCGACCGGGATAAAGACCACATCCTTGGCGCCGTCCGTCTCCAGCGCCTTCAGCATGTAATTCAGCAGACCCAGCCGGGGCGGGCGCAGGCGTCCATTGCGGCTTAAACCGCCTTCGGGATAGACCGCCTGGACGACGCCGGCCGCGGTCGCCATGCCCACATAGCGCTCCAGAACCAGGCGGTACAGGGCATCACCTGAATCCCGTCTGACGAAATAGGCGCCAAGGGAACGGATCAAGGTCTGCAACGGCCAGATGCGGGCCCATTCGCCCACTGCGTAACTAAGCGCCGTGCGCGCCGCCGCCAGGTAGGCGACCAGCACGTAATCCATGTTGGAGCGGTGGTTCATGACAAAGACGACGCTGGTCTCGGGGTCCACCGCGGCCAGTCCGGCCTCGTCGGAATAGCCCAGGCGGACCCGGTACAGCCATTCGGCGATGCGCCGGGCCGCCCAGGCGCCGAAGCGAAAGTATATATAGGCATTGAAGGCCGGCACGATCTCGCGGGCATAGCGGGCCACGTCGGCCATCAGCACTTCGCGGGGAATGTTGTCGGCCGCGCTTTGCACCGCCACCGCCGCCATGATCTCGGGGTCATAGATCAGCCGGTCGATCAGGACCTTGCGCTGGGTCAGCTTGAAGGATTGGATTTTCAGGTCGAGCCTGGTGTTGATCTCCGCCACCACCCGGTTGACGCGCCGGCGCAGGAACCAGCGCGCGCCGGGAAGCAGAAACCGGTCGAGCACGGACCAGGCCGCCAGCAGCAGCACCAGCGCCGCCAGCCAGAGCGGAATGGCAATTGTTTCACTCACCAGCAGACCTCCCCGAATGCTGATGCAGACTACCCGCCGCGGCCGCGTCGGTCACCCCTGGAATAGCAAGCTCCGGCGGTCTTCGTTGGCGCGGGAAGATTTGCCGTCTGGATGCGGCAACCCATTCGGACGGTGTTCTATGTGACGATGTTGAGCATGTTGGCGGTGCTGCCGCCGCCCTGGCCGTTCAGGCGCATTTGATTGGTCAGGTTCATCGAAGAGGCGACGCCGCTAATGGCCGAAAGGGCGCCCTGCAACTGGGCCAGGCGTTCGGCGTCGGCCGGCTTGATGCTGTTGTTCAAGGCGCTTAGGGGGTCATCCTCGGGACCGACGGCGATAAAGCGGAACATCTTGCGCACCTCGCGCAGGGCATTGTCGATCAGGACACCGGCGTCCGCCGCGCCCCTGGTTGTGGACAGGGAGATATCTCCGGCCATGCCCAGTTCGAAGATCTTGGCCTCGGCCACATCGGTTTCTTCATCGTCCAGGCCGGCGGGTTCCGCATACAGCACGGCCTCGGTCAGGCCGAGAGAGGCAAGGGCGTCGGAACCCTCGGGCCCGGCGATGATCTCCACCACCGCGCCATTCTTGGCCTCGATCTTCAGGGCCGAGTCGACCGAGCCGCGCTCCAGCGTGCTGCTGCCATATTGACCCATGGCGTTATTGATCTTGACGGCCAGTAAACCCAGGCTGTCATCGGTTTCGATTTCAATGCGTTTGGTCGCGCCGCCGTCGACCCGGATGGAGAAGTACTGCCCCGGCCGCGCGGTGGTCAGGCTCAACACTTCCGTTCCCGGTTCTTCCGGCATATCACCGGTGGTCAGGCCAAGGCGGCTGATCACGGACGTGGCCGTGGCGTCATAGGCGATGGCATTGCCGCTTTGACTGACGGCGCTGTGATCCTGATGGGCCCAGACTTCCGTCCCGGTGTTATCCAGTTTCATGACGAAGGCGTCTTGCGCGCTGGCCGCGGCGCCGCCGTCAACGGCGCCTGTCGTGGCGCCGGTGACATAGATTTCGTCGGCGCCGGCAGCTGCCTTGACGGCGATGCCGCCCAGGGTATCGGTGCTGGCGCTGCCCACATAGGTGGTAAATCCAACCGCGGCGGAGGCCCCGGAATCGATAATCTGGCTGACGAAACCGTCGGTGCCGCCGGAATGGGCGTTGACGATACTGCCCGACAGGGCCGCGTTGCTGGTCTGGCCCGAGAGATAGACGTTGCCGCTGCTGCCCACGGCGATGCCACTGACCGCGCCGTCGCTGTTCAGGGCGCCCAGGTCGACCTCCCAATCCGGCGTTTGCGAGACGTCACTGTCAACATAGCGGCGCAGGATGGCGTTGCCGTCCTTTTCGCCAGCGACATAGATATTGCCCGATCCGTCCACCGCGACGGCCGTGGCGCGGTCGTTGCCGGTACCGCCGAACTGCTTGTCCCAGACATGGGTGCCGCTGCTGTCCAGTTTGGTCAAATAGGCATCGGTGCCGCCCGCATGGGTCATCCCGGTGCTGATTTCAGATGCTGTCTGGCCTGCCACGAAGACGTTGCCGCTGGCATCCGTCGTCAAGGCCAGGGCGCTGTCGTTGGCATAGGGCGCGGCCTGACGGGTCCATTGTTCGGCCCCGGTACTGTCGAACTTGGTCACGAAGCTGTCGTAGTTGCCGCCATAGGCGGTCTCGGTCAATACACCCCGCGCGCTGCCCGCGATGACGATCTCGTCATTGACGTCAACGGCGACCGCAAAGCCGGAGGCGTCCTCGGTGGCGCCCAGCAGACGCGACCAGACCAGTTCGCCGGAAACATCGTATTTGCGCAAATAGGCATCGTTTTCCGCCTGGTTGGCAAGGCCGCCCAGATCGCCGGCGGTGGAGCCGACCGAATAGACATTGCCCTGGCTGTCGACCGCAATGGCGCTGGCGCTGTCGGCTTCGGCCGTGTCGGTATCCGATCGGAAGGCATCATTGGGGCTGGTATTGCCCAGGTCGTCGACCTTCTGCACATAGCCCGAGGCATAGTCGCCGACGCTGCGGGTGCCGGCAATATAAAGGCCGGGTGTCTGATCGGAGGCATTGCCAAGGGTCACGGTTTCCGTGCTGTTCAAGTTCAGTTTCAGGCCGTACGAGGTTTCGCTGTGGCGTTCAGCCTGGATGGTCGAGGTGACACCGGCGCCGGACAACTGCGTATTGATGTAGTCGGCGACGTTATCCACATTCAGGGTGCCGCTGACCGCCGATAGGTCGATGTTGACGACCGTTGTGCCAACGGAATTGACCACGGTGATGTCAAAGGTTTCGTTGCCGACCAGTCCGCTGATGGCATCCGTGCGGACCTCTGTCAGGCTGGCGCCTGTATGAAACAGGGTGGTGTATGTGGGATCCTTGGGAAAGCTCAGGGAACTGGTGATGCTGCTTTGCTGCAATCCGTAGAGCAGGGTGGTGTCTTCAAACTGCAGGCCTTCGACGAAGCTCTTGGCCTCGGCCAGATAACCGTCAAAGCGCTGCTGCAGTATGGTGGCGCGGCTGGTGGCGCCGGAATCGGATTCCGCATAGGTCGCCATTTCACGCAGCTTTGTCAGGCCGTTGAATAGTCCGAACAGGTTCTTGAACTGATCGTCGCCGGCCGTGTTGTTGACCTTCGGATCCTCGAGATCGATCAATGGACCGGTGGAAAAGATGCGTTGCAGTATCTCGTCGTAAGGATTGGATTGCGGCAGGGTCCAGGGCGGGATGACGGCAGGGTCCACCTTGGCGAAGGAACCGTTCAGCAGTTCCTCTTGTATCTTCGCGGCATGACCGGACAAGCCCAGTGAGACGCCGCTGGAGTAGTAGGCGCCAAGGACGTTGTTATCGAACGTCGCCACCTGGAATTGACTGTTGGCTGTTGGATTGATGGCCATGTACCGCTCAGCGCTGCTGGCTTCTCCGTCAATAATCCGCCTGGCCGGGCTGGCCGGCCGGGCGGGTGAACCCGAAATGGATTCACTTGATCTGGCAGTTTGCCATTGAACCGGTTAACGGGGGATGAATGGCAATGGTTAATGCGCAGACCCGCGCGGTGGATAAAGCCGTTGAGTTTTACGATGTATTAACCGCGACGATGGACACTTGCACAATTCGGCGCGGAACCCGACCCGCCGTGCATTGAATTTTAACGGTTCATCGGCCGGGATGGCGCGTATGACTATTGAATACCTGAACATTCAACCAGGCGGCGCCGGTTCGCCAGCCACCGCGCGCGACAAAATTCATAACATCGAAGAACTGGCCCGCATGGCGGATGCGACCCGGGCCGCCGGCGGCCAGGTGGTCCTGGCGCATGGCGTGTTCGATCTTTTGCACATGGGCCATGTCCGTCACCTGGAAGCGGCGCGTGCCGAGGGCGACCTTTTGATCGTTACCCTGACCGCCGACCGCTATGTCAACAAGGGGCCGGGACGCCCGGTTTTTCCCGAACTGACCCGGGCCGAAATGGTTGCCGCGCTGCGTTGCGTGGATGGGGTCGGCATTTCCAACTGGTCCACGGCCGAGGGCGTGCTGCGCTTTATCCGCCCGTCGGTCTTCATCAAAGGTCAGGACTATGCCAATGAAGCCGAGGATATCACGGGTGGTATTCGGCGCGAGCGGGAGCTGGTGGAAAGCTTCAACGGCCGCATCGTGTTCACCGATGATATTACGGATTCTTCGTCGGCCCTGATCAACCGCCATCTGAATGTCTATGATTCCGAAGTCAATGACTATCTAAGCAATCTGCGTGACAACGATGTCGCAAGCCAGGTCGTCACGGCCCTGGAAGGCATTCAGAATCACAAGGTTCTGATGATCGGCGAAGCGATCATCGACGAGTATCAGTATGCCGCGCCCATGGGCAAATCGGCCAAGGAGAATATTATAGCCTCGCGCTATGAGGGCCGTGAGGTCTTCGCCGGCGGCGTCATTGCCTCGGCCAATCATGTTGCCTCGTTTGTCGACCAGGTGGACGTCATTACCTGTATCGGCGAAGAGGATTCATACGAGGATCTGATCCTTGAAACCGCGGTGCAGAACGTAAACGTGCATTTCGTGCGCCTGCCGGGGGTCCCGACGATCCGCAAATGCCGCTTCGTGGATCCCGGTCACCTGCGAAAGCTGTTCGAAGTCTATCATTTTGACGATACCCCCCTGACGGGCCGCAAGGAAGACGAGGTCTGCAGCCTGATTGCCGAGCGGGCAGCGGATGTGGATCTGGTCATCGTGAATGATTTTGGCCACGGCATGCTGACACCGCGGTCCGTTGACCAGATTATTCGCCGCTCCCGCTTTCTGGCCGTCAATGCACAAAGCAACAGTGCCAATCACGGCTACAACATGGTCAACAAATACGCCCGCGCGGATTATGTCTGCATCGACGCGCCCGAGGCCCGATTGGCGGTGCGGGACCGTTTTTCCGACATCAGCGATCTTGTGCAGGGGCCATTGCGGGAACTGATCGATTGCGACCAGATCATCGTGACCCATGGGCAGAACGGCTGCATCACATTCGACAGCAAGAACGGTCTGGGCAAGGTGCCCGCCTTTACCCGCCAGGTGGTGGACACGGTGGGCGCGGGCGATGCCTTCCTGTCGGTTACCGCGCCGTTGGTGCAATCGAATGTGCCCATGGAACTGGTCGGCCTGATCGGTAATGCGGTGGGCGCCATGAAGGTCGGCATCGTCGGCCATCGGCAGTCCGTACAACGGGTGCCGCTGATGAAATTCCTGACGGCATTATTGAAATAATGGATGAAACAATGACAAAAAATCGCGTGGCCGCCATGCAGGCGCGGGTCGAAGACTATTTCACCGAGCTCGCCCGGTTGCCGGAACAGACCGTGGTTACGGACGGCAAGGCGGCCGAAATGGCCATGGCGGATCTATTCCCCATTATGATCGGGCATTTTGCCCGGATGCGGGACGGCGACGGCAAATTGTTGTTCGTGGGCAATGGCGCCTCGGCTTCCATTGCCTCGCACATGGCTTTGGATTTCTCCAAGAACGGCAAGGTTCCGGCCCTGGCCTTCAATGACGCGGCAGCGCTGACGGCGCTGAGTAACGACGAAGGCTATGATCAGGTCTTTGCCAAGCAGATCGAATATTTTGCCGCCGAGACTGACCTTCTGATCGCAATATCCTCTTCCGGCAACTCGGAAAATATCGTCAAGGCAGTACAGGCAGCCCGCGCCAAGGGCTGTGGCGTGCTGACCCTGTCGGGCCTTGGCGCGGACAACAAGCTGCGCCAGTTGGGGGATTACAATCTATTTGTCCCGTCCGGCGAATATGGCTTTGTCGAAGTGGTGCACGGCGGCTTGATCCACGCCTTGCTGGATATCTTCATGGGGTGGTCGGCGCGGACGGGTCTTTGGAACCGCTCCGATACGCCGCCCGCCGGCGAACCGGTGCAAAAGAGGGGCGTGGCATGAACGAGGGTAACAATACAATGAATGTCATGGTGACGGGCGGCGGCGGCTACGTGGGATCATGCCTGATCCCAAAACTACTGGCCGCAGGTCACAAGGTGACCGTGTTGGACTTGTTCATCTATGGCATGGAGGTCTTCAACGGTGTCGGCGAGCATGCCAACCTGCGTTGCGTTCGCGGCGATATCCGTGACCCGAAGGCGGTGGCCAAGGCCGTTGAAAACGCCGATGCGGTGATCCATCTGGCCTGCATCTCCAACGATCCAAGTTTCGAATTGAACCCGGATCTGGGCCGCTCCATCAATTTTGATTGTTTCCAGCCGCTGGTCCGGGCCGCCAAGGACGCGGGCGTGCGGCGCTTTATCTACGCCTCCTCATCCTCGGTTTACGGCATCAAGAGCACGGACAACGTAACCGAGGAGCTGTCCCTGGAGCCCCTGACGGACTATTCAAAGTTCAAGGCCATGTGCGAAGAGGTTTTGGAGCGCGAGCGCGAACCGGGTTTTGTCACCCTGACCCTGCGTCCGGCCACGGTCTGCGGCTATGCCCCGCGCCTGCGCCTGGACCTGACCGTCAACATTCTGACCAATCATGCCATCAACAACAACAAAATCACGGTTTTCGGCGGGGCGCAGAAACGGCCCAACATCAACGTCGAGGATATGACCGACCTATACGTCCAATGCCTGCAGTATCCCGACGAGATGATAGACGGCAAGGTGTTCAACGCCGGTTACGAGAACCATACGGTCAGTCAAATTGCCGAAATGGTGCGCCGCAATGTCGGCGACAAGGTGGATATCGTCACCACGCCGACCGACGATAACCGTTCCTACCACGTCTCTTCGGCCAAGATGCAGCGGGAACTGGGCTTTACCCCCCGGCACAGCATCGATGATGCGGTGGCCAGCCTGACGGCGGCATTCAACGCGGGCAAAGTGCCAAATCCCATGACGGATGCCAGATATTACAACGTCAAGCTGATGCAGGACATCCAGCTACAATAGGGCCGCCGCTTGCCGTTATCCGGTCCGGAATTGTCAGGAAGCGCCTTGTGCGGCCCGAAAGCCGGCCCCCGGATCGCCCTGAAAGACCAAAGGCGTAGGGCAATGTTAACCATTTTCACCCTTAATCAGTCCCATCTATCACTCGGATAGTCAGGACGTCAGGGTATGCGTATCGGCATCGATTTCGATAACACGATTGCAGGTTATGATGGCTTGTTCGCCACCTTGGCGGAGGAGCGCGGATTATTTCAACGGGCGCCGGTGGGCAAACGTGACCTGCGCGATGCCTTGCGCCAACGGCCCGAAGGCGAACTGACCTGGCGGCGTCTGCAGGCAACCGCCTATGGCAGCCGCATGGGGGACGCCGAATTGCAGGATGGCGTCGCACGTTTCATCCGGACCTGCGCTCAAACCGGCATTTCGGTATCCGTCGTCTCACACAAGACCCGGCATGCCAATTTTGCCTCCGACGGCGCGGATTTGCGCCGGGCGGCGACGGCATGGATGGAAGAGCACGGCTTTTTCGACGTCACGGGCCTGAAATTATGCCGCGATGATATCCATTTCGAGGATACCCGCGCGGCCAAGGTCGCCAGGATCAGCCAATTGAACTGCCAATGGTTCATCGACGATCTGGAAGAGGTTTTCGCCGAACCCGGCTTTCCCAGTTTTGTCCGCGCGGTCCTGTACGACCCGCATGGCCGCGATCCGGCGGCCAAAGATCCGGGCCTGGGTGCCGATCTGCTGCGCTGCCGCCATTGGGATGAAATTGGAGGGCATGTATTTGGCCCCGGGCATTAGTATTGATACGCCCGAGGCGGCCGAGGCGGCGGCTACCGCTTTGCTGGGCAATCCGGTGCGCCAGGTCAGCCGGCAACGGGGTGGCGGCAACAACCGGCTGTACCGAGTCGAGGCGGCGGACGGCCGGCATTACGCCCTGAAAACATATTTGCAACGGCCCGGCGACGACCGCGATCGCCTGGGAGCGGAGTTTGGCGGCCTGTCATTCCTCGGCGCGCAGGGGTTGGAGCATCAGGTGCCCCGCGCCGTGGCCCGTGATCCGGCCCGCCATTGCGCCCTGTTTGGCTGGGTCGATGGCGACGCCGTGGGCCAGCCGACCCCCCGTGATCTGTTCGAAGCCCTGTGTTTCGTACTTGACCTATACCGCCTGGCACAACAGCCCGAGGCAGCGGCACTTTCCCTGGCATCGGAAGCCTGCCTGTCCGGCGCCGAGGTGGTGCGGCAAATAGATACACGTCTGGATCGCCTGTTGTCGATTGACGACCGGCGCCTGCGCCCGTTCCTGATCGATAGTTTTGCGCCGGTCTGCGAACGACACTGCGATCAGGCCATGCTGGGTTACCAGGACCAGAACATGAATTTCTCCGAGCCCCTGGCGCCGATTGCCTTGACCCTGTCGCCCTCGGACTTCGGCTTTCACAACGCCATTCGCCGGTCTGACGGCCGCCTGGTCTTTGTCGATTTCGAATATTTTGGCTGGGATGATCCGGTGAAGCTGGTGGCGGATTTTCTCCTTCATCCTGGAATGAGCCTGGATGTGGAAATGCGCCGCCGTTTTCGCCGGGGCGCGGTGGCGGCCTTTGGCGGCGACCGTGGCTTCGATCTCCGACTGCGGGCGCTGTTTCCCCTCTATACCCTGCGCTGGTGTCTCATCCTGCTGAATGAATTCTTGCCCGAACGGTGGCAGCGCCGCGACTACGCCGGCGCCCACCAAGACCGGGAATTTGCCCTGAACAATCAACTGGCCAAGGCAACGGCCATGCTGCATCGCATTGATGACGCCAACACAGAGGTTTTTGATGATGATTAATCTAGCCGCATTGGAGCGTGAGGCGCATGCCATATACGAGCCGCTGGCGCTGGACCGCCGCTCGCGGGATCTGCGCCGTCTGGTCGTACGCGGCCTGGTGGGTGGTGGCCGGGGCCATCTGGGCTCGGCCTTGTCGGCTATCGAAATCGTACGCGTCCTGTATGACGATATCATGGCGCATAATCCCGAAAAGCATAATTGGCAGGACCGGGACCGTTTTCTGCTGTCCAAGGGCCATGGCTGCCTGGCGCAATATGCAATTCTGGCCGACCACGGCTACTTCTCCAAGGGTGAGCTTGACCGGTTTTGCCGCTTTGACGGCATTCTGGGCGGACATCCTGATGCCGGAAAAGTTCCCGGCGTGGAAGCCTCGACCGGGGCCCTGGGACATGGCCCGTCAATAGGTGTCGGCATGGCGGTGGCGGCCAAGTTGAAGGGCGCGGCGCACCGCATCTTTGTCGTTACCGGCGACGGTGAAATCAACGAAGGCTCGGTCTGGGAGGCGGCCATGACGGCCGGCAAGCACAAGCTCGACAACTTCACGATCATTGTCGATTACAACAAGCTGCAATCCTACCAGCGCACAGAGGTTGTCCAGGACCTGGAGCCGCTGACGTCAAAATGGGAAAGCTTTGGTTTCGCCGTCCGGAATGTCGATGGCCATGACGTGGAAGGCCTGCAACGGACATTTTCCACGCTTCCCTTTGCCACCGGGCGGCCCAATGCGGTGATCGCCCATACCATCAAGGGCCGGGGCGTGGCGCACGCCGAGGGCGACCCCGCCTGGCACCACAAATCCAACATGAGCGCCGCGGAAATAGCCGGCGTTCTGCAGGCCATAGGGGACTGAGCATGCGCAAAACCTGTCTCGACGTAGTCTACGAACTGGCCAAGCAGGATGAACGAGTGGTCTTTATCGGTTCTGACCTGGGGGCCGGCACCCTGGATCAATTCCGCGATGAAATGCCAGACCGTTTCTTTATGGAAGGGGTCTCGGAGCAGAATTTGATCGGCATGGCCGCCGGCCTGGCCATGGAGGGCTATATTCCCTATGTCAACACCATTGCCACCTTCATCACCCGGCGCTGTTACGAGCAGTTGGCTGTGGATCTGTGTCTGCATAATCTGCCCGTGAAGCTGATCGCCAATGGCGGCGGTCTGGTCTATGCCCCCTTGGGTCCGACGCATCTGGCGATCGAGGATCTGGCGATCCTGCGCGCCTTGCCCCGGATGACCGTGTTCGCACCCTGCGACAAGGACGAGATGGCGCGCCTGGTGCCCCAGACCCTGGACCTGGAGGGGCCCTGTTATATCCGTCTGGCCAAGGGCGGCGACGAGGTTGTCTCCGACCCCGCCCATGGTTTCACCATGGGCCGCGCCATCACGCTGCGGCAGCCGGGCAAGGTATTGATTATCGGCACCGGCATCACCTCCACCCGGGCCCTGCATGCGGCGAACGAGCTGGCGGACGAGGGCATCGAATGCGGCGTCCTGCATATGCATACGGTCAAGCCCCTGGATGAAGCCGCCATTTTGTCCAGTCTGGACCAGGTGGATCTGCTGGTGACGGTGGAAGAACACACCTTGGTCGGCGGTTTGGGAAGCGCGGTGGGTGATCTGCTGTTCGATCAGGCGCCGGCATCGGCAAGCCGTCTGCTGCGTCTGGGCATTCCGGACAGGTTCGCCGACAAATACGGCACCCAGGACGAATTGTTGGAATACTACGGCCTTCAGGGGCCGCAAATAGCCCAGCGGATTCGTGACACTTTATCCGGCGCCGGGAAACAGGTGGCATGAACCTGGAATTGCCACAGGTGAACGGCTTTCTGCGCGCGGACGAGGCCGCGTTGGGGGCGCAATTCCTTGAACATGGCTATGTCGTTGCGCCCGTCGCGGATTTAGGGGCGTTGCATAACCTGCGCGGGGCCCTGGCCGAGACGGCCGCCCAGCATCTGGGGCTGGGCAAACCGGACGATCCGGGCGCCTTGCTGGACGATATTCATAGTCAGGTCAAGGCCACGGCGCTGAATGCCCTGCGGATGGCGGTGATCAACGGGGTTAATAACCTGCCCTGGGCCCGGCAAGTCTATTTCGAACTGGCCCGGCCCTTGCTCGAGACCATCGTCGGCAACGAACTGGCCATGCAGCGGCGTTTGAACCTGTCCATCCAGATGCCCGGTGACGACTCTTCGCTGTTGGCGGTGCATGCCGATGTCTGGGATGGCGACTCGCCATTTGAAGTCGTTGTCTGGCTGCCCCTGGTGGATTGTTTCAATACCAAGACTATGTTTCTGCTGCCGCCCGACAAGGGCAGGACGGTGGAAGCGCGCATGGGAGACTTCGACGGCGGCGATACGGATGATCTGTTCGCGGCGATTGAGGATGATTTGTTCTGGTTGGACGTTCCCTACGGCAACGTCCTGTTGTTCAACCAGAATTTGATGCATGGCAATCGTATCAACCGCGAGGGCGGCACCCGTTGGACCATGAATTGCCGCTTCAAGGGGCTGTTTTCTCCCTATGCCGGCAAGCGTCTGGGCGAATTTTTCGAACCCATCACGGTTCGCCCCGCCAGCCGTGTCGGCATGAGCCATGCATTGCCGGGAGGTTTTGTTGAATAACCGCCGGGGGCATCGCGGCTATATCGCCTCCCGTCCCGTTCGCGGGCAGGAATGGCCGCAGCATGTGCAAAACCTGGTGGTTCGCGACTATGCCCAGCGCAATGACCTGCATTATCTGCTCAGCGCCACGGAATACGCCATGGATGCCTGCTATATGAACCTGGACACGGTGCTGGGTGAACTGGACCACATTGAAGGGATTGTCTGTTTTTCCCTGTTCATGTTGCCGGCCCGGGCGGAACGGCGCCTTGCCCTGTACCAACGGATTTTCGATTCGGGTGGTGATTTGCACGGCGCCTTGGAAAATATGGCGATCCGGGGGCCGGAGGATGCCGCCCGCCTGGAAGACATCTTCATGGTGGATCGTCACGCAGCATCATCCCAGGCGGGGTATTAGGGCATCATGGCTTATGTGGATTTCGTAGGCGCCGTGCATAAATCAACCAAACGTGACTATGTTCAGCGGGTGGTGGAGCATGACAAGGCTGAATGCGCCGAAGTGGCCGGCCAATTCGGCCAGGATTATTGGGACGGCGACCGGCGTTATGGCTTCGGCGGGTATCATTATGATGGCCGCTGGCGGGTGGTGGCGGATGCCATGGTGGCCCATTACGACCTGCAGCCGGGCGCCAGAATTCTCGATATTGGCTGCGGCAAGGGCTTTCTGCTCTATGAATTCAGCCAGGCCTTGAAAGGCGCCCGGCTTAGCGGCATCGATATCTCGGAATACGGCATCGAAAACGCCAAGGAAGAGGTTCGGCCGAACCTCACGCTTGGCAATTGCAAGGATCTGCCGTACGACGATAACGAATTCGATTTCGTATATTCAATCAATACCTTTCATAATCTTTTTAACTTTGAACTTTACCCTTCATTGCAGGAAATGCAGCGGGTTGGCCGGGGCTCAAAGCACATCACGATCGAGAGTTATCGCAACGAGCGCGAGAAGGCGAACCTGCTTTATTGGCAGCTTACCTGCCGCGCGTTCATGATGCCGGCGGAATGGGAATTCACCTTCCAACAGGCCGGTTACGATGGCGACTATGGCTATATCACTTTCGAATAGGCGAAACTAAAAAGGCAGGTACCCAGGTAGAAACATGGCACGGACCAAGGAAGCACAATACGAGGACTGCCTGCGGGCGGCGGAAGAATCAGGCATTGATAACCTGGGCGTCATGACCAATCAGGTTTGGCGTGACGACCCACGCCGCCTGGCCATCTTGCTCTCCCGTTACAAATTCGTCGGCAAAATGCTGTCAGGCAAGCGCCGGGTGGTGGAGGTTGGCTGTGGCGACGCCTTCGGCAGCCGCGTGGTGCAGCAGGAAACCGGCGAATTGACGGTGTTGGACATCGATCCGGTGTTCATCGCCGATATTAAACTGCGCATGCATCCTGATTGGCCCCTGACGGCGGCGACCCATGACATGCTGTCGGGCCCGTATCCGGGCATCTTCGATGCCGCTTACAGCCTCGACGTATTGGAACATATTCCGGCGGCGGAGGAACAAACCTTTCTCCACAACATTGTCGCCTCCCTCAACAAAGATGGTGTGCTGATCGTTGGCATGCCATCCCTGGAAAGCCAGGAATACGCCTCGCCGCAAAGCAAGATCGGCCACATAAACTGCAAGCACGGGTCCGATCTAAAGGCCCTGATGGCGCAATTCTTTGACAACGTCTTTGTATTTTCCATGAATGACGAGGTCGTGCACACGGGTTATTGGCCCATGGCTCATTATTATCTGGCGCTATGCTGTGGTAAGCAGCGGTTCTAGCGCGAACGGCGCGCTGATCGTCGGCGGCGACAGTATGATCGGTGCCGCCATGTTCGAGTACTTTTCTGCGCAGGGCTGGCGAGTTCAGGCAACGACCCGGCGCCGGGACCACGTTGACGCGGTGCATCCCTATTTGGATCTGTCGGCCCCGAGCCAGGATCTTCCGGCCGCGGATTTCGTTATCCTCGCCGCCGCCATTGCCCGCATTGGCGATTGCGAGTCTCAACCAGAGTCGACCCGGCGCATCAACGTCGACGGCACCTTGAGTGTCGCCCGAGATTTGGCCGGGCAGGGCAGTCATGTCCTGTTGCTGTCCAGCGACAAGGTCTTTGACGGCACAATTCCCATGCGCCGCCGCCATGACGAACCGTGCCCGGCCTGTGCCTACGGCGAACAGAAGGCGGTCGCCGAAGCCGGCGTCCTGGCCCTGGGCGATCAGGGCGCCGTCTTGCGCCTAAGCAAGGTGTTGGAACCCGGTCTGGACTTATTGACCGGCTGGGCCAGGGATCTTGATGCAGGGCAACCCATCACACCCTTCCATGATTTGTACCTGGCGCCGGTGAGGGTCGCCATGGTGGCGCGGATCGCAGCGCATATCGCCGACGAACGGGCGGCGGGCATCTATCACTGCACCGGCGCCGCGGATCACTCTTACGTGGATCTGGCACGTATTCTGGTGGCTGGAATGGACCGCGATCCGGAATTGATCCAACCAATATCATGCGAGGCTGCGAACCTTCCCGCCGCGGCCCGCCCCCGTCATACCACTCTTGAAATGACAGTGGAGCAAGCCCGTTGGGGACTGACAGCGCCGTTGTTCGAGGTCACGGCGAACGACGTCATCGGATGCCTTGGATAGATCATAAACAGGGGTCGCCGCAGGCTACAATTTCGCTGCTTCAAGCGCCTCTTCTGCCGTCATCCAGGCCGTTTCGGCCTCGGCAATAGCTTTTTCCATTTGTGAGCGTTGCAGGTTCAGGCCGGCCAACTTTTCCGGAGCCTCCTGATACAGGGCGGGATCGGCCAGGGCATGGGCGATACGCTGCTGTTCCGCTTGCAGTTTGGACATGTTTTTTTCCGCTTCCTTGACGATCTTACGCAGGGGAGCGAGACGCTGGCGGGCCTGAGCATTGGCGCGGCGGGCGGCGCGGCGGTCTTTTTCCGATCCTTGATTGCCGTCCTTGGAAGCCTCTGTACGCAGGGACATGCGGCGATAGTCATCAATGTCGCCTTCCCAGGGCCTAACCTGGCCGTCAGCGACCAGCCATAACCGGTCCGTGGTCAGTTCCAGCAAATGACGGTCATGGCTGATCAACAGGACGGCGCCGGAAAAGTCGTTCAGGGCCTGCACCAGGGCCTGGCGGGCGTCCACGTCCAGATGGTTGGTCGGTTCGTCCAGGATCAACAGATGCGGCGCCTTGGCGGTGATCAGGGCCAGAACCAGGCGGGCCCGTTCGCCGCCCGACAAATGTTGCACTGCCGTCTCCGCCTTGTCCTGGATCAGGCCAAAGGTGCCCAGCCGGGCCCGCAGGGCGGCCTCTTTCAGATCGGGCAAGAGGCGCTGCAAATGGGCGACAGGGCTGTCCTGGGGCTGCAAATCCTCGATCAGATGCTGGGCGAAAAATCCGATGCGCAGCTTGCCGCTGCGCCGGATATCACCCGCCATGGGCGCCAGGCGCCCTTCGATCAGTTTCGCCAGGGTGGATTTGCCGTTGCCGTTGCGGCCCAACAATGCGATCCGGTCCTTGCCATCAATACGCAGATCCAGCCCCGACAGGATCGGCACTCCGGCTTCATAACCCGCCGCCGCCCGGTCCAGGCTGACAATGGGTGAACGCAATTCATCCGGTTCGGGAAAGCGAAAATTGACCGATGGATCAACCGCTGCCTCGGCGATGGGCTGCATGCGGGCCAGCGCCTTCAGGCGGCTTTGCGCCTGTCGCGCCTTGTTGGCCTGATAGCGAAACCGGTCGACAAAGGCCTGCATATGCTTGCGTGCGGCGTCCTGGCGCAGACGCAGGCGTTCCTGTTGTTCCTGCCGTTCGCGCCGGGTTGCCTCGAAAGTATCGTAGCCGCCGCGGTACAAGGTCAAAACACCCTGGTCTACATGCAGTATGGCGGTAACGGCATTGTTCAACAGGTCCCGGTCATGGCTGACCAGCAGCACCGTGTGGGGGTAACGGCGCAGATAGTCTTCCAGCCACAAGGTGCCTTCGAGATCGAGATAGTTGGTTGGCTCGTCCAGCAGCAACAAATCCGGCGCGGCGAACAGCACCGCGGCCAGCGCCACCCGCATGCGCCAGCCGCCCGAGAACGACGACAGCGGGCGCCCCTGGGCCGCTTCGTCAAAGCCCAGGCCGGCCAAAATGGCGGCAGCGCGGGACGGGGCCGAATGAGCATCGATATCCAGCAGCCGTTGGTGAATTTCGCCAATGCGCTCCGGTTCGCTGGCGTGCTCGGCCTCGGCCAATAGGGCCGCGCGCTCGGTATCCGCCTCCAGCACATTGTCTATCAGGGTTTGCGGGCCGCCCGGCGCCTCCTGCGCCACCATCCCCATGCGGGCCCGGCGGGCGCAGCGAATACTGCCGCCATCGCCGGAAATATTGCCCAGGATCAAGTTCAGCAGGGTACTTTTGCCAGCCCCGTTGCGGCCAACCACGCCGACCTTGTGGCCGGCCGGTATGTGGGCCGATGCGTTGTTCAGAATATCCCGCCCGCCGATGCGGTATGTTAGATCATTGATGTGCAGCATGGGGGGTATCTAGCACGGTTGCGGGGCAGAGGCGAAGCCGATATAAACCGCCCGCATTTTTCTTTTTTACTCGTTTCAGGACAGGGAAACTTCTTAGCCATGGGCATCCAACGTACCTTCTCGATAATCAAACCCGACGCGACCCGGCGTAACCTGACCGGTCAGATTGCCGCCCGCCTGGAAGCCGCCGGCTTGCGCATCATTGCCTCAAAGCGGCTTTGGATGACCCGGGCGCAGGCCGAGGGCTTTTATGCCGTGCACAAGGAACGGCCGTTCTTCGGTGACCTGTGCGCCTTCATGACCTCTGGCCCGGTGGTGGTTCAGATCCTGGAAGGCGAAGACGCCATCGCCAAAAACCGGGACGTGATGGGCGCCACCAATCCGGCGGAGGCGGCGGAAGGCACCATCCGCAAGGATTTCGCGGAAAGTATCGAGGCTAATTCGGTGCATGGCTCCGATGCGCCGGAAACGGCCGCGGAAGAAATCGCCTATTGGTTCGCGGCAACCGAGATCGTCGGCTAGGCAGGGCCGAATGGCATGTTGCACCGCGAACCCCTGCGGGCCATAGACGACCAGGAAGTCGCTGACTTCGCGCGCGATGGCGCCGTGCTGTTGAAGGGGCTGTTCGATCTTGATTGGATCGAATTGCTGGCAGAGGCGGTGGAGGCGGACAAGGCCGCGCCGGGCCCCATGGTGCGTTACAATACGCCGCCGGGGGACGCCGGCGAATTCTTCGTCGATTTTCAGTTATGGCAGCGTTGGGAAGGGGCCCGGCATTTTGCCTTCGAAGGCCCTGGTGGGGCCATTGCGGCCCGCATGATGGGCGCCGCTTCGATCAACTATTACCACGACCATTTGTTGGTAAAGGAACCGGGCACTGCCGAGAAGACGCCCTGGCATCATGACCAACCCTATTATCCCGTTGACGGCGGGATGGTTGGTTCCATCTGGCTACCTCTGGACCCAGTGCCCAGGAATGTCTGTGTGGAGTATGTCGCCGGCTCCCACCGCTGGGGCCGCTGGTTCGCACCGCAATTCTTCAAATCCGGCAATCCGGACCTACAGGTTCAAGATCCCCGATTTGAAACCATCCCGGATTTCGATGCGCAGCGTGAGCAGCATGAACTGTTATCCTGGGATTTGGCATTGGGCGATTGCATATTTTTCCACGGTCTGACAGTCCACGGCGCGCCGGGCAACCTATCGGTCCAGGGCCGGCGGCGGGCCTATGCGACCCGCTGGCTGGGCGAGGATGCGCGCTATGCCACAAGGATTGGGCAGATCTCGCCGCCCATTGAAGGTCACGGCCTGAAGCCTGGCGACGCAATGGACTGTGAAATGTTTCCGAGAGTCTGGCCCGTTACCACCGGGCCATGAAACGAATCTTTGCAATCAGGGTCCGTCGTAGCGTACGACTTCCTGATCGATGGCCCCGAATATGGTGTTGCCCTCGGCATCCGGCATCTCGATGTGAATATGATCGCCGAACGTCATAAAGGGCGTCTTGGGCGCGCCATCATTGATGGTTTCGAGCATCCGCAGTTCTGCGATACAGGAATAGCCGACCCCGCCCTCGGCCAGGGCGGAACCATGCCCGGTATCCTGTTTATTGGAAACCGTGCCCGAGCCAATGATGGTGCCGGCGCCCAGGGGACGTGATTTCGCGGCATGCGCGATCAAAGTGGGAAAATCGAAGGTCATGTCGATGCCGGCATTGGCGCGGCCAAAGGGCTGGCCATTCAGATCGCAGTACAAGGGCAGATGCAGCCGGCCGCCGTCCCAGGCCTGGCCCAGTTCGTCCGGCGTCACGGCGACCGGTGAGAAGGCGGTGGACGGTTTGCCATGGAAAAAGCCGAAACCTTTTTCCAGTTCGCCGGGTATCAGACCGCGCAGGGACACATCATTGACCAGCATCAAAAGCTGGATGTGCTGGCCAGCCTCTGCCACGCCTACGCCCATGGGCACATCGTCGACGAGGACGGCGACCTCGGCCTCGAAATCAATGCCCCAGTCCGCCGAGGCCACGGCAATCGGATCATAGGGACCGATAAAGCTGTCGGAACCGCCCTGGTACATCAATGGATCGGTCCAGAAGCTGGCCGGCATTTCGGCGCCACGGGCCCGGCGTACAAGTTCCACATGATTGACATAGGCGCTGCCGTCAGCCCATTGATAGGCTCGGGGCAGGGGCGAGGCCAGATCGACCGGGTCCAGATCGAAGGCGCCTCTGGCCGTGCCGGCGGCCAGGGTTTCGGCCAATTCCGCCAATCGCGGCGCCAGGTTCTGCCAGTCGTCCAGGGCATCCTGCAGGTTGGCGGCGATCTCCGGGCTCGCCACGGCGCGGTCAAGATCGTTGCTGACGACAAGTAGTTGGCCGTCGCGGCCCGCTTTCAATGAGGCAAGCTTCATGTTCTCATCCTTCGCGCAACCGTTCGCGTAACAATTCCATGCGGTCGTAACCCCAGAATATCTCGCCGTCCAGGACGAAACTGGGTACACCGAAGACGCCCAGTTTTTCGGTCTCGCGGCGCAAGGCGTCGTGCTGCCTGCGGCCTTCACCTTGCAGGTAATCGGCGAAGCCGGTCACGTCAGCGCCGACTTCGGCCAACACGTCCGTAATGGCGGCGGCATCATCGACCTCCAACTCGTGGTTCCAGAAGCGCTTGAATATGCGGTCGTTATAGGGGCGAAAGACATCCTGCGCCTGGGCGTACTGCATGCCGATGGCGGCGGGGGATGAATCATAGATCCGGCGCGGGCCGCGTACGGTCAGGCCCCGTTTGTTGGCCCAGCGCCGCATGTCCATGTAGGCATAACGCACTTTGCGCCATTCCGTTTCGCTGCGCGTTTCCACCGCGCCGAGAAAGGACGGAATATCCAACGTGAAGTGACGCCATTCCACCTCCACGTCGAATTCATCCTCCAACTCATAGGTCGGATCCTTGGCCAGATAGGCGAAGGGGCTTTTATAGTCCGTCAGATGGATAATCTGTCGCTTTGTCATGCAGCCAGTTTATCACATTCCCAGGCCCAGGCGACCGATACCCGGCAACTTCAGCGCAGGTGGTGACAAATCCAGGCCAAAGACCAGGCCCAGAATATTCAGTTCTATCCCTTCTTCTGCGGCCAGGGTCAAGCCGGCCAGGCCATAAAGGGAAACCTGTTTGCCCGTGCCGCTGGGCGCATCGGCGGTCAGGGCGCCGCCCGTGAGATAATCCTTGCCGACCGCGGTAGCCGGCAATTCCAGCCCCAGTCCCGGCACCTGACGCGCGACAAAGGCGGTAAAGGTATTGCTGTTCGGGCCCGGCCAGACCCGATAGCTATCCGGGTAGGGGTATTCCTTTGCGGCCTGAAGCACCTGCGTGATCAAGGCTTCGGCCGCCTGCCCACGCCGTTGCAGCAAAATTTTTGGCCGATTGCCGAACCAATAGGCGTCGGGCGTGTGGCGGCTGATCCGTACCGCCGGCCAGCCGGACCTGACCCCCCAGCCGATCACTTCAAGGCGCAGATAATGGTCAGCATCAGGGGGTTTCACCGCGAACCAGGTATGCACCCCAAGGGCGCCGCGCCAGCCGAAGGTGCGGGCCGCATAAACCTGTAAAACGGCCTGGGGCGTCGTCGCGGGGTCCGGCGCCTGGTGGGAGCTGTCGTTGCGGGCGGTGCGCCAATCCGCCGCCAAGGCTGGGTCTGTCGACCGCATTAGCAGTGAAGCGACCAGGGGCAGCAGAACCAGACCGGAAATCAGCACCGGCACGGCGCGGCGGGATAATGGGTTGCGTGAGGTCATGGCAGATTTTGCCGTCATTTTCTGGCACCGCAAAGTAACAAGATCATGAGGCCGCGGTCTGCGGCTGAAATTCCGGTGGACAGTAATCATTCCAACGGCGGATTAATCAGCCATTGCCGTGGCAAACTGTAATTGTCTATGGCGACCATGCCGCCGGCCGGCCTCGCCCGCCCCTCCGCGATCAGGCGGACGGCCAGAGGATAGATCCGATGTTCCTGTTGCAGAATTCGCGCCGCCAGACTGTCCGGCGTATCGTCCGCGGCGATGGGCACGGCGGCCTGAACCAGAATGGGACCTTCGTCCATGGCCGGTCGGACGTAATGGACGGTGCAGCCGGCGATCCGGACGCCGGCGTCCAGCATCCTTTCATGTACGTGCAGACCTTTGAAAGCGGGCAGCAGGGAAGGGTGGATATTGATTAGGCTGTCGCGCCAGCGTTGACAGAATTCTTCGCTAAGCAGGCGCATGAAGCCGGCCATGCAGATCAGGCGCACACCGGCCGCGGCCAACACATCGGTCATGGCGGCATCAAAAGCTTCGCGGTTTTCGAAGCCGCCATGTTCAATAACTTCGGTAGGAATGCCCGCCGCCTTCGCGATGGCAAGGCCGGGGGCATCCGGCCGGTTGGATAAGACCAGCGCCACCTCCGCCGGGAAGCCGTCGGCCTGACAGGCCTGGATCAACGCTGCCATGTTGCTGCCACGCCCGGAAATCAGAATGGCGATCTTGTACCCGGCCATCTCAAAATTCCAAGCCGCTCAATTCGACCCGGGCGGGGCCGTCACCCGGCGTGACCACACCGACGGGCCAGACGGTTTCGCCCGCTGCCTGAAACAGCGCCGTCGCGTCTGCTGCGTGTTTGGCTGAAACAACGGCGATCATGCCAATACCGCAATTGAAGGTACGGGCCATTTCCAGGGCTTCAATGCCGCCCAATCGGGCCAGCCATTTGAACAAGGGCGGCACTGGCCAGGCACCGCCGTCGATGCAGGCAAGGGTACTCTCGGGTAAAACCCGCGGCGGGTTCTCGATCAGGCCGCCGCCGGTAATATGGCTCAATCCCTTGACCAATCCGGCGCGAATAGCTTTCAGACAGGACGGTACGTAGATCCTGGTCGGCCGCAGCAAGGCCTCGCCCAGGCTGATATCCGGGGCAAACGGAGCAGGTTCCCCGTAGTCGAGGCCGGCATCATCGATCAGCCGGCGGACCAGTGAAAAGCCGTTCGCGTGCAGACCGCTTGAGGCCAGGCCCAACAGCAGATCACCGGGCGTTATGGCGGCGGTATCCAGCAGGCCGTCCCGTTCCACCGCACCAACGGCAAAGCCGGCAAGATCATAATCGCCGTCCTGGTACAGACCGGGCATTTCAGCCGTTTCACCGCCGATCAGGGCACAGCCGGCCTGTCGGCAGCCTTCGGCAATGCCGGTGACAATGGCAGTGCCCGCCGCCACCGAAAGTTTGCCGGTGGCATAATAATCCAGAAACAGCAGTGGTTCGGCGCCTTGTACGATCAGGTCATTGACGCACATGGCCACCAGATCGATACCCACCAGGTCATGACAATCGGCGGCAATGGCCACTTTCAACTTGGTGCCAACGCCATCGGTAGCGGCCAGCAGCAGGGGATCGTGATATCCCGCCGCCCGCAGGTCGAACAGACCGGAAAAACCGCCCAGGGCGGCATCGGCGCCGGGACGCCGGGTTGACGCGGCCAGCGGCTTGATGGCATCGACCAGGCGGTCCCCTGCATCAATGTCGACACCGGCGCCTTTGTAGGTGTAACTGTTGATGGTGCCCTCGCTAGG